>JBCLQX010000042.1:0-23083 GCA_041223805.1 Oscillospiraceae bacterium 44-34
CTGGCCCTGTGCCGCCGGAAGGATGGGCGGGAGCTGATCTGCCTGTTCAACTTCAGCAACCAGTTTGTCCGGGCCGGCGCCGGCCGTGACGGACGCTATACCGAGCTGATGTATGAGACCCACTATGACGATATCCGCTCCATTGAGCTGTGGCCCAACGGCTTTGCCTGGCTGCTGAGAGATAGGAAAAATCCCGAAAAGGAGGAATCTCAATGAAAATACGCTACTTGGGCACTGCCGCGGCCGAGGGTTGGCCCGCCCTGTTCTGTTCCTGCCCCATCTGCACCCACGCCCGGACACAGGGCGGTAAAAACCTGCGCACCCGCACCCAGGCAATCCTGGACGGCGAACTGCTGATTGATTTTCCCCCGGACACCTACTGCCACGCCCTGCAATACAGGCTGGAGCTGGCAAAGGTCCACACCCTGCTGGTGACCCACAGCCACATGGACCATTGGTTTCCCACCGATTTAATCCACCGGCATGAGCACTTCGGCCACGGTGCGGCGGGTACTCTGGAGGTCTACGGCAGCCAGGCGGTCAAGGACGCTTTTGACGCCCACATCCTCATTGACCGCTTCAAGCCCCACCCCATCGACGGCGTGGTGAACTTTCATATTACTCACGGCGGCGACCGCATCCAGACAAACGGCTGGGAGATTATCGCCGTCCCTGCCGACCACGACAAGCGTGAGGAGTGTCTGGTTTACATCTGCAAAAAGGACGGTAAAACAGTCTTTTATGGTCATGATACCGGCATCAACCTGAGTCCTGAAGCATGGAATCTTATCACAGCGGAACGCTACGACCTGATCAGTCTGGACGCCACGATGGGCAAAAAGACCATTCCGGGCTATCACATGGGCCTGCCTGACGATGAAGCTATGTTTCAAAGGCTGGCAGAGCTGGGCTGCTCAGACGAACACACTGTCAAGGTAATCAACCACTTCAGCCATAACGGAGAGATGACCCACGACCAATTAGCCGCATGGGGTGCCGAACGAAATATTGTTGCGGCCTATGACGGCATGGAAATTGAATTTTAACAGAAAGGAAGTATCCCCATGAAAAACTTCGCGTACACCATCACCGATCCCCTGGGCATCCACGCCCGCCCCGCCGGCCTGCTGGCCAAAGCCGCCAAGGCTTACAGCGACACCGCCGTTACCGTCACCAAGGACGGGAACACCGTAAAAGCCTCCCAGCTGATGAAGCTGATGGGTCTGGGCGTCAAGCAGGGCGACCATGTCACAGTGACCGCCGAGGGCCCCGCTGAGGAGGAGGCCATCACCGCCATGAAGAAGTTCTTCGAGGAGAATCTGTAATGATTGTCATACAAGGAAAAGGCGTCTCCAAAGGTGTAGCCAGCGGCCCCATCTGCTTCTTCCAGCGTCCCAGCGCCACCATCACCGACGCTCCCGCCGCTGATATTGAGGCCGAAAAGGCCCGCATCGCCGCCGCCCAGGAAAAATCTGCCGCCCAGCTCAACGCCCTGGCAGACAAGGCCCGGGCCGAGGCCGGGGACGAAACCGCCATCCTCTTTGAGACCCACGCCATGTTCGTGGAGGACGACGACTATGTGGAGTGCATGATGAACGCCCTGGAGGAGAAGCGCTGCACCGCCGAGAAAGCGGTGGAGATCGCCGGGGAGGAGTTCTCCGCTATGCTGGCCGCCATGGACGACGCCTACATGCAGGCCCGGGCCGCCGACATCAAGGACGTGACCCGGCGCATCCTCAACAACCTGATGGGGGTGACCGAGGGAGG
Source organism: Oscillospiraceae bacterium 44-34 (assembly GCA_041223805.1). Lineage (GTDB taxonomy): Bacteria > Bacillota > Clostridia > Oscillospirales > Oscillospiraceae > Lawsonibacter. The sequence continues at coordinate 1,768 of JBCLQX010000042.1, forward strand.
CATCAACTCTGAGGTTCCCGTCATCCTGGCCGCCGACGACCTGGCCCCCTCCGAGACCCTCCAGCTGGACAAGTCCAAGATTTTGGGCTTCATCACCCAAGGCGGCTCGGGCAACAGCCACACCGCCATCCTGGCCCGGACCATGGGCATCCCCGCCATCTGCGGCCTGGGCGAGGCTCTGAAAGCGGAGTTCAGCGGACGGCAGGTCTACATCGACGGTGAGACCGGACAGGTGGCCATCGAGCCGGACGAAATTACCCTGGCAGCTTTCCAATCCAAGCAGACCAAGCAGCAGGAACTGAAAGAGCTAATGGAGACCATGAAAGGCCAGAAGGACGTGACCCTGGACGGCCGGGAGATGATGGTCTACTGCAACATCGGCTCCCCAGAGGATGTGACTGCGGTGCTGTCCAACGACGGCCAGGGCATCGGCCTGTTCCGCTCTGAGTTTTTGTATCTGGCGGCCAGCGACTACCCCACCGAGGAGGAGCAGTTCCAGGCCTACAAGGATGTCGCCGCAGCCATGGGCGGCAAGCGGGTGGTCATACGCACCCTGGACATCGGCGCCGACAAGCAGGTGGACTACTTTGAGATGCACAAGGAGGAGAACCCCGCCCTGGGCGTCCGGGCCATCCGGATCTGCCTCAACCGGCCCGAGGTCTTCCGCACCCAGCTGCGGGCCCTGTACCGTGCCTCCGCCTACGGCAAGGTGGCCATCATGTTCCCCATGATTACCTCCGTCTGGGAGGTAAAGGAGTGCAAGCGGGCCTGCCAGAAGGTGATGGCCGAGCTGGACAAGGAGGGCGTCCCCTACCGGAAGGACACCGAGATCGGTATTATGATCGAGACCCCCGCTTCCGTCCTGGTGGCGGAGGAGCTTGCAAAAGAGGTGGACTTTTTCTCGGTGGGGACCAACGACCTGACCCAGTACACCCTGGCCTGCGACCGTCAGGCCAACGACCTGGGCAAGTTCTTCGACCCCCACCACCCCGCCGTCCTCCGGGCCCTGAAAATGGCCACAGACGCCGCCCACAAGGCGGGCATCTGGATCGGCATCTGCGGCGAGCTGGGGGCGGACCTCAGCCTGCTGGAGACCTTCCTGGCCATCGGCATCGACGAGCTGTCCGTCTCCCCTACCTCCGTGCTGCCCCTGCGGGCGGAGATCCGCAAGTCTATCGCCAAGACATGTACCCTGGAAAAGCTGGAGTGCTGATTTCCATAAGCATCAAGAAGCAGACACAGGGCAGGGCGTTATACCCCTGCCCCTTATCAAACAGGAGCCGGAGGAACCGTTATGATCAGTGAAGCGTTGCAGAAAGCCCGAGCGTTTGAGGCCCAATACGGCCCCCATATCCCGGACAGTGAACGCCCCGTCTTTCACGTTACCCCTGCCATCGGCTGGATGAATGACCCCAACGGCTTCTCCTTCTATCAGGGCGAATGCCACCTGTTCTACCAGTATCACCCTTATTCCAACGAGTGGGGCCCCATGCACTGGGGGCATCTGAAAACCCGTGACTTTCTCCGCTGGGAGCGGCTGCCCATTGCCTTGGCCCCGGATCAGGACTACGACAGCGCCGGATGCTTCTCCGGCGGAGCGGTGGAGCTGCCCGATGGGCGGCAGCTGCTGATGTACACCGGCGTGCGGCGGGGCCACAACGCTGACGGCTACCTCCGGGACATTCAGACCCAGTGTCTGGCAATTGGAGACGGGCTGAACTATGAGAAGCTGAGGGATAACCCCGTTCTGGACGGTGAAAGCCTGCCCCAGGGAGGCAGCACCACCGACTTCCGTGACCCAAAGGTGTGGCGAGACCCGGACGGGACCTTCTATGCCGTCGTGGGCAACCGCACCGCTGATGGCAGCGGCGCTATTTTGCTTTACCGGTGGATCGAGAATTCCGAGTGGGAGTTTGTCCGTACGCTGGACGCAAGCTACAACCAGTATGGAAAGATGTGGGAGTGTCCTGACTTTTTCCCTTTGGACGGTAAGCAGGTGCTCATCACCAGTCCCCAGGAAATGTCTCCCATAGGGCTGGAATTCCACGCGGGTAACGGAACCGTGTGCTTGATCGGGGAGTATAGTCCGGGCAGCGGCTTTGCCCGACAGAATGTACAGGCAATTGACTACGGCCTGGACTTCTACGCTCCACAGACAGTGGAAACTCCCGATGGCCGGCGGATTATGATTGCCTGGATGCAGAACTGGGATACGGTGAACGCCAAGCCTTACAACTGCCGGTGGTTTGGGCAGATGACCCTGCCCAGAGAACTGTCAGTTAAAAACGGGCGGCTGATTCAAAATCCGGTCCGGGAGCTGGAAGCATATCGGAGACAACGAGTCGCCCATCGAAATATCCCTGTCAGCGGGGAGATTAATCTGCCAGGGATCCAGGGCCGGGTGCTGGATATGACGGTCACGATCCGCCCCACTGGCCCCGACCTCTACCACTGGTTCCGTATCCGGGTGGCCAAGGACGGACAGCATGAGACCATCATCCGTTACCGCCCCGACCAGGGCACACTGAAACTGGACCGCATCCGCAGCGGACTGCCCCACGACATTGTCCACACCCGCTCCTTCCTGGTGTGGCCCCGGGACGGGGAGATCAAGCTGAGAATCATTCTGGACCGCTTCAGCGTGGAGGTCTTTGTCAACGACGGCGAACAGGCGGCCAGCGCGGTCATCTATACCCGCCAGTCCGCCGACGCCATCACCTTTGAGGCAGGCGGCTCCGCACTGATAGATGTGGAGAAATATGACTTGGCCTTTTTCTAAACCGACATTATACTATCTTGCTAAAACGCACAAAACCGCTCCCGTATTTCTTTATCGGACAATTCTCCACGCTCTGCCATGTCCAGCACTTTCTATGCCCGAGATACGCGGCAGTTTATCAACGGTGTATTTTGGATCTTACGCACTGGGGCGCCTTGACGGGATTTGCCAGAAACGTATGGCAGTTGGAAGAATGTACACCGCCGGTTCTGCCGGAAGCGCGACAAGGGAATCTGGGAAAAGATTCTGGAAGCGCTGGTGGATGACACCGACTTTGAGTGGCTGATGATCGACGCCCGTCATGTCAAAGCACATCCTGACGCCGCTGGCGCTCGAGGTGGAAATCAGGCAATGGAGCGTACAAAAGGGGGCTCAACTCCAAGATACATCTGGCCGTGGCTGCGCATGGCATGCCGGTGCGATTCTTTGTCACTTCTGGTACCACAGCGGATTGCACAATTGCAGCGCAGTTAATCGAGGGATTCCTCGACACTGCGCCGAACCAGTTCTTTGATTTGTCCCTTGATTACTTCCTCGTTCAGTTGTACAATCTTCTCTGACATGGTTTGCTGTCTCCTTTCGGAATGGTGTATCGCAACTTCATTCTATCAGAGATCTGCAAACTGCTTCGTCTAAACAAAGAATAGACAGTTCACAGTTGGACAACTTCAAATCTTCCGATATAGTCACCCGCCAGGCTCGGTTCTGGTGGGTGATTTTCTCTATAGCAAAAAATTTTTCTGTGAACGAAAAATAGACTGTCGGTTTTGGGCTCTGGAGGTTGTGGTAGAGGAATGATGGGCCACTACGACGACGCCTTCACCCTCCGCACCTACACCCACGCCACTGGGCAGCAGCAGAACCGAGCGGCAGAAACGATGCTGACAATGATCCAGGTACTCTATAACATTTTAAGTCAACAATAATTTGAGCCGGTTGAAAGCCTTCGGGTAAATCAGCTATCTAAAATTGCAGAGATACTCCAGTCTGCTTCATCGATACGAGGCAATAAGTTTGCAGATCTTCGCACCCCCAACGACTGTATCGCCATTATATAGCACAACCGCCTGCCCTGCGGTGACAGCCCTCTGAGGCTTATCAAATAAAATCCGGATTTTCCCTCTCTCATCAGGATATACCGTAGCCGGCTGTTCGGTTTGCTGGTAACGAATTTTTGCATAGGCCCGCATTGGCTTGGACAGACAGTCAATCGAAATCCAATTCATATCATCCGCCCATAATTCCCGGCTGAGCAATGCCCGCCCCGGGCCAACTGTCACGGTGTTTGCTGCCATATCCTTGCAGCAGACATAGACTGGCTCGTTCAAGGCAAGGCCCAGTCCTTTCCTCTGGCCTATCGTATATCGAACAGCACCCCGGTGCTGTCCGATCACTTGCCCGGACAAATCAAGAACGTCGCCAGACGGATAGAATTTTCCTGTATACCTCTCCAGAAAGGCGGCATAATCCCCATCCGGGACAAAGCAGATGTCCTGACTGTCTGGCTTTTCAGCATTGCAGAAGCCATGAGCCTCTGCAATACTCCGAACCTCCGATTTGCTCAATTCACCCAGCGGGAAACGGACGTGAGTTAACTGCTCCTGGGTCAGCGAGTAAAGCACATAACTCTGATCCTTACTCCTGTCCACGGCCTTTTTCAGAACATACCGGCCGTCCTGCATCTCAATTCTGGCATAGTGCCCGGTAACAACGGCCTCGCACCCTAATTCCCTGGCCCGCTGAAAGAGTCGGTCAAATTTTAGATATCGGTTGCAGTCAATACAGGGATTGGGGGTCGTTCCGCTTTCATATGCGGCAATGAACCGGCCAATCACCTGGCTTTTGAACTCTTCGGAAAAGTTGAACACATAATAAAGGATACCCAAGCGCCGGGCCACACTTCGGGCATCCTCCACATCATCCAAGGAACAGCAGGTTCTTGTTCTGCTGACGCCGGCATCCTCGTTTTGAAACAGCTTCATGGTAACGCCGACGCAGTCATAGCCCGCCTGCTTCATCAAAAAAGCGGCGACGGAGGAATCCACGCCGCCGCTCATAGCAATCAATGCTTTCCTACCCATGACAGCCCTCACAGGAGCCGCAGTCCGGGAAATCCTTCGGGTCGTAGGCAATGCCCTGCCGGTCATAGTAATCCCTCACCGCCGCCCGGACGGCCTCCTCCGCCAGAACAGAGCAGTGCAGCTTGTGGGCGGGCAGGCCGTCCAGGGCCTCAGTGACAGCCTTGTTGGTGAGTTTCAGTGCCTCCGAAAGGGGCTTTCCTTTAATCAGCTCGGTTGCCATGGAGCTGGACGCGATGGCGGAGCCGCAGCCGAAGGTCTCAAACTTCACATCCGACACGATGCCGTCCTCGATTTTGAGGTAGATTTTCATAATATCACCGCAGACGGCGTTGCCCACCTCGCCAACCCCGTCCGCATCCTCAATCACTCCCACGTTCCGGGGATTGCGGAAGTGATCCATCACCTTTTCACTATAAAGCGCCATGTCCAAGCCCTCCTCACAAAGCAAATTCTTTCTTCCCGCTGACCTTATCCTTCCACAGTGGGGACATATTGCGGAGATAGCCCACGATTTCCGGGACCGCCTTCAAAATCGCGTCTACCTCAGCCTCGGTGTTTTCCTCGCAGAGAGACAGCCGCAGGGAGCCGTGGGCCACCTCGTGGGGCCGTCCAATAGCCAGTAAAACATGGCTGGGGTCCAGGGACCCGGAGGTGCAGGCGGACCCGGAGGAAGCGCAGATGCCCCGATCATCCAGCAGCAGAAGCAGGCTTTCCCCCTCAATACCCTCAAAGCAGAAGTTCACGCTGCCGGGGAGCCGGTTCACAGGGTCCCCGTTGAGGGCGGCGTGGGGAATTTGGGACAGTCCCGCAATCAGCTTGTCCCGCAGGGCAGACACCTTCGCGGTATTCTCCTCCATATGGGCGCAGGCTTCCTCCAGCGCCGCCGCCATGCCCACGATGGCCGGGACATTCTCCGTCCCCGCCCGTTTCCCCCGCTCCTGGGCCCCACCCTCAATGAGGTTGGTCAGGGAAATGCCCCGCCGTGCATACAGTACGCCAATTCCCTTGGGGCCGTGGAACTTATGGGCGGAGAGGGACAGCAGATCAATATTCTGCGCCTTCACGTCGATAGGCAGGTGTCCCGCCGCTTGCACCGCGTCCGTATGGAAAAGGACGCCCCGTTCCCGACAGACTGCGCCGATTTCGGAAACAGGCAGTACGGAGCCGATCTCGTTGTTGGCATACATGATAGTCACCAGGGCCGTGTCCTCCCGGATGGCCTCCGACACCTGTTGGGCGGTGACGGTTCCCAGCTCTCCCACGGGAAGCAGTTCTACCTCGAAGCCCTCGCCCTCCAGCTTTTTCAGCGTGTGCAAAACGGCGTGGTGCTCAAAGGTGGTAGAGATGATGTGGCGCTTCCCCTTCCGGGCACCCAGCAGGGCGGCGGAGCGGATGGCCTGATTGTCCGCCTCGCTGCCCCCGGAGGTGAAGGTGATTTCCTTGGGAGAAGCCCCGATGCAGGCGGCGAGGCGCTCCCGGGCGTCTTCTAAAGCCTCCTTGGCCCGCTGGCCCAGTCCGTACAGGCTGGAGGGATTGCCCCAGGTCTCTTCCATGCAGTGCAGCACGGCATTAATGGCGGCCCTGCTCATTTTTGTAGTGGCCGCGTTGTCCGCGTAAATCATAAGTATGATCCTTTCTGAACTCCGGACACGCCGGTACTTCCACCGGCGTGTTCCCCTTTAGTCCGCGAAAAGCGGTGTGGACAGATAACGGCCGCCGGTGTCCGGGAGCAGGGCAACGATGGTTTTCCCCGCATTTTCGGGCCGATTTGCCAGTTCAATCGCTGCGTGGAGCGCGGCCCCGGAGGAAATGCCCCCCGTGACCCATCAGCCGTCCGGCGGCAAAGGCGTTCTCGTTGGACGCGGGAATGATTTCATCGTAAACAGCCGTGTCCAGCACGTCCGCTTTGGCAATAGCCCCTTTCATCCCTTTGGCCCCCTCAGTGAGCACCAGCTCCGCACCGTAAGCTTTCATCAGCTGGCGGCGGTACAGATGACAATATCGTTCAGATAGAGGTGCCCGCCCGGCACCGGCATCCCAAAGGAACTGAGGGCGATATTCATCGCCATAAACACGGCGGTCACAGTCAGCCAGCGCACGGGGGCGCGCCGGCGCAAAGATTCGGAGTTCACCACAGATTCCCCCTCCGTTACCCTCTCGCCACAGCGGAGAAGCCCTTTTCCAGGTCGGCGATAATGTCGTCAATATGTTCGATGCCGATGGACAGGCGGATAGTGTTGGGCTTGATGCCCTGATCCAGCAACTCCTCGGGAGAGAGCTGGGAGTGGGTGGTGGTGGCCGGATGGATCACCAGCGACTTCACATCCGCCACATTGGCCAGCAGGGAGAAGATTTCCAGGCTGTCGATGAATTTGTGGGCCTCCTCCTGCCCACCTTTGATCTCAAAGGTGAAGATGGACGCGCCGCCGTTAGGGAAATACTTCTCGTAGAGGGCGTGGTCAGGGTGGCCGGGCAGAGAGGGGTGGTTGACCTTCTCCACCTGGGGGTGGTTGGAGAGGAACTCCACCACCTTTTTGGTGTTCTCGGCGTGGCGCTCCAGGCGCAGGGACAGGGTCTCCACCCCCTGGAGAAGCAGAAAAGCATTGAAGGGGGAAATGGTGGCTCCGGTGTCCCGCAGGAGGATAGCCCGGATGTAGGTGACGAAGGCAGCGGGGCCAACGGCATCTGCAAAACTGATCCCGTGATAGCTGGGGTTGGGCTCGGCGATGGGCTTATACTTGCCGCTGGCCTTCCAGTCAAATCTGCCGCTGTCCACAATGATACCGCCCAAAGTGGTGCCATGTCCGCCGATAAACTTGGTGGCGGAATGAACCACGATGTCTGCCCTGTGATCGATGGGCTGGATGAGGTAGGGCGTGCCGAAGGTGTTGTCGATGACCAGAGGCAAGCCGTGCCGGTGGGCAATCTCCGCAATGGCGTCGATATCGGGGATATCGCTGTTGGGGTTGCCCAGGGTCTCCAGATAGACCGCCTTGGTGTTGTCCTGAATGGCCTTCTCCAACTCTGTCAGGTTGTGAGCGTCCACAAAGGTGGTTACCACTCCAAACTGGGCCAGGGTGTGGGCCAGCAGGTTGTAGCTACCGCCGTAGATGGTCTTCTGCGCCACAATGTGATCCCCCGCCTGGGCCAGGGCCTGGATGGTGTAGGTGATTGCCGCGGCGCCGGACGCCAGCGCCAGCGCTGCCACGCCGCCCTCCAGCGCCGCGAGGCGCTTCTCCAGCACGTCCTGGGTGGAGTTGGTCAGCCGCCCATAGATATTTCCGGCGTCCGCCAGCCCGAACCGAGCGGCGGCGTGGGCGGAGTTTCGGAAGACATAGCTGGTAGTCTGGTAGATGGGCACCGCTCGGGCGTCCGTTGCAGGATCGGGCTGCTCCTGACCTACATGGAGCTGCAAGGTCTCAAACTTATAACTCATGGGAAAATCCCCCTCTTTATAAATTGATGCCATTATATTCCTATTAACCTACTTTGTCAATAGGAATAAAACTATTCCTTGAAATCCTATCAACCTTGTGGTATGATAGGAAAAACTGGAGGGGATTTTTATGATGATTTCCACAAAAGGCAGATATGCCCTGCGGTTCCTAGTGGACCTTGCGGAGCATCAGGGTGACAGATTTGTGCCATTGAAGGAAGTATCCATACGCCAGGAGATTTCGGAGAAGTACCTGGAAATCGTGGTAAAGGAACTGGTAAAGGGCGGTCTGCTTGCGGCCATGCGGGGAAAGGGCGGCGGCTACCGGCTGAACTGCGCTCCGGAGGAGTATAGTATAAAGGCCGTCCTTGAACTGATGGAGGGGCCGCTGACCCCCGTCGCCTGTCTGGAACCGGGACAGGATGCCTGTCCCCGGAGCAATGGCTGCCGGACGCTCCCGCTGTGGCAGGGACTGGATAAGGTTATCTCTGATTATCTGGCACAGTTTACGTTGGCGGATTTATGTGGAAAAACTAAAATATCATCTTGAATTTATCCCAACTCATTTAGAAACGGAATGTTCTCCAAATTTTCGTGTCGGTGACAAGAGCTGATAACGGTAGAAGCGGCAAGCAATGAGCTGTGTTGGTGGCTGGCCGCTCTCCAAACCCTGTAAGGAGCGGCACGATACGCTGCCTCCGGTGTTTGCGCACCGTCGCAGAGTCTGCTGCGGCGATGTTTTGCTCTGTAAGACATTCAGTAATCAGGGGCTTTCTCCCCTGAAGTAAATGCTATATATGTCCTCTCTGGCGCAAATGGACATAGCGTCAAAGTATTACCCCAGGCATTTCTGATCCTGACTATGCAATTTCAAAAACTGCTGCGCCTAAACAAAGAGAAAAGCCCGCTGCGACACGGTCGCCGGGAGGGACGCTACACCGCTGGCTACGATCCCAAGACCGGCAAGCGGATCATCAAGAACGTCCTCTGCAAGACACAAGCTGAGGTAAAGGAGAAACTGGCCCAGGCACAGCAGGAGACAGTTGTCTGGACGTAGCCCGCAGGACGCTGTCGATCTGCTGATCCAGGAACACAGCAAGCATCCCAACAACCAGTATATGTTCCTCTCGCCAGTCACAGGTGAGATGTACCATCCCGGCTCGGTGGTGAAGCTCCACGAGAAAATCCTGAAGGACGCTGGACTGGAACATATTCGCTTCCACGACCCGAGACACACCTTCGCGACCCTAGGGTAACGTAAAATAAGAGTCCCGCTCCGCTCAGAATTTGCTATGCTGTAAACAATACAGGAGCTGTAGGCGCTGTGCAGTTCGCTTGCTTTTCACCTCTGTATTTCTCCGTTTGTCCCTATCGACTTTTGCCTCCTCATTCAATATTGTGTTGCTTGCGAAAGCTTCGCAAACTACTGAAATCAGGAGAAAAAACGTATGACCAGTACGAAAAAGCGCATTACCGCCACACTGACGGCAGCCATCCTATCAACAACCCTCACTATCCCCGCAACCGCAGCGGAGGCCCCGCCCATCCGGGTGAGCAGCTATAAGGGCAGTACTTTGGAGATCGGAGAGCGCAGCGGTCTCATCATCGGTCCCAGTGGAACGGAGTACACCGTCACCTCCAGTAACCCGGACTCAGTGGCGGTAGATACAGACAGAAAATATAACTCCAGGAAGCAGCTGAGATATTGCATAGCAGAAAACAAGGAATTAAATCCTTTTATCAGCCCCAAAGCATTTTACACCGCTTTACTCATAGCTCAATGAACTTCCCCGTTCACTATTTTTTACCCGAATTTTCTGCGGGATACTTTCCTCCAGTCTGCTCACATGAGAGATGATTCCAACCACGCAGTTGCCCTCTGTCAGCTGATTCAGTACATTCAGGGCGGTATCCAATGTGCTGCCATCCAGCGAACCAAAGCCCTCGTCAATAAACAGTGCGTCCAGCCGCTGTCCACCCGCATGGGTCTGCACCACATCAGACAGCCCCAGCGCAAGAGACAGCGATACCAAAAAGGATTCTCCGCCGGATAGAGAGCGGGAATTTCGCTGCTTGCCTGTTGCCATGTCCAGAACCTCCACTTCCAGTCCGGCTTTTGCGTTTTTCCGGTCAGCGCTGATCTGATGGATCAGTTCGTACTTTCCTCCGCTCATAATGTTCAGCCGTCGATTTGCCATTTCCAGAATTTCCTGAAACACAGCGCCCATCACGTACCGGTCAAAACTCAACTTACCGCCGTCTCCGCTGACTCCCACCGCCAAATCTGCCAGCAAATCCAGCCGGTTCCAAGCGGCTTTCGTCTTTTCCAGCGCCGCTTTAGACTGGGAAACACGTTCTATCACACCGCGATGATTTTCCATCAGCTGGGTCAATTTTACATATGTGGTATCGAGGGCTTGATACTCCTCTACTGTCTGGTCAATCTTCTGCTGAAGCTCGGTCAGTTCCGTATAGGCAAGTCCCTCTGTCTGGCGGGACAACTCCTGGATTCGGCTTTGGGTATCCACAAGAGAGTGGCGGTACTCTGTCAGAATGTTCTGCTTCTCTTTCAGCCAATCCTCCCCAGTTTTCGTACCCAGCGGAACCAGCGCTTGATCCGCTTCCTCTAGCGCTGCAAACCCGTTTTCGCTTAACGCCGCTTGCAGCGCCTCCTCCGCCTTCGCTCTGGAATGCTCCAGGTCCGGCAGGTCATTCTGCTTTCCATTCAGCGTTCCCTGAATTTTATCCCGCTGGCTGATTGCCGTTCGCTGCGCCTCTATATGGTCCTTGACTTGTATGTTTAGGAAATCCGGCCGGTCCTTCCAGCGCTGAATCTGCTCATCCGCTGTCTTCTGATCGGGGTATTTCAACTGGTCCCGCAGCGCGGAAATAGCCGCATCCAGTTTTCCTGCCAATAGTCTATGCGCTGTAAGAGCCTCTTCCCCTTGGGAAACAGCCTGATCCAGTTCCTCAATTCGCGCCTCGGTCTGCTTCCGCTGACCGGCCAACTCATTGTTGCGTTCCTGCTTTTTCCAGCCCTCCTCCAGGGCGTTTTTCCTGTCCGTCTCTATCCGCTGAAACTCGTCGATTTTGCCGGACAGCCAGCCCTCTCCAGCCAGCATATCCCAACCCTCACATTCCGGGAATAGCGCCGCCGCATCCCGCAGAACGCTCTCCATCTCACTGTCAATGGATAGGCGCAGGGCAGTTGTCTTTTGATCCTGCTTCCTGCGTTTTTCTTCTTTCACATCATAGTCCTGTTTCGCGGCATCCACATCGGCCTGGACCGGCGTCTCCGCCAGCAGCGGGGCAAATTCGTGTACCTGCTCTGCGCAAAATTCCGTATGGCAGACCGGGCAGGCCGCCCTGCTGTGCTCTGTCAGTTCCTTTCTCAGCCCCTCGGCAATCAAGCCGGCCTGTCCGCTGATAAACGCCTGGTACAGCCTATGGTGATTCCTTTCCGCCTCCGCAGCGGCCTCCGCCAGGGTTTGCAGAATGCTCTCCTGCTTTTCCAGCTTCTTTTTGTCCCGGAAAATTTCGTCTATGCGGCTATGGATTCCCTTTTCGTCGGTCAGTGCCTTCGTGTTATTCTGTGCCTGTGTATATTCATGCTCCAGCCGGACGACCTGCGCGTCGATGCCGGCATAGGCGCGCTGCTCTTCCTCCATCTCTGCCAAGGCGGCGCTCTCCCGGCTCCGCGCCTCCCGGTCGGCGGTGAGCTGCTCTTGCGTGCACTGGACTGTCGCCTCGGTATCCTGCTTTTCTTTCCGCTTTCGGTCTAACTTCTCATAATGCGGCAGGGTCTTTTCCAAAAGCTGAAGTTCTGTTTTCAGATTTTCTATTTCATATACGAGCCCATGATCAGCATCCACTGCCGCCTGTGCCGCGTTCACCGCCTCCTCCTGTTCCTGTAGGCTTGCACCGAGTTCTTCCATTTCCCTCCTCGCATCTTGAAGTTCTTGTTCCATGCGTGCCAGCAGCTCCCGCTTGGGCCGGATACGGCGCAGCACTTTTTCGGCAGCGTCATAGTCCGCCTGTAAATGCGCCATCTCCTCTGTCCTGGACTCCAAGTCCGCAAGCTGCCTCCGCTTCTCAGACAGTTCATCCAACAGCCGGTTCCGCCCGTCCGCAGCGCCTCTCTGCTCGATCAGCGTGCGCTCCTGTCCGCGAACCGTTTCTCGCTCACGCTCCAGCTCCGCCAGACGGCGCTGTTCTCTTTCTGCCAGTTCCACCAGATTCTCCGCCAGCCTTGGATGTTCCGGAAGATACAGATTCCTCTCCTCAGCCTCCAGCCCCTCCGGCATCTGAAAAACCGCCTCCATAGCATTCTTGATCCGGCTTGTCTGGCTGTCACGCTCTGCCTTCAGTGTGTCTCTGGCTCCCTTAAGCAGCTCCTGATAACGGACATAGATGGAATTGTCAAATAGTTTTCCAAGAATCTCGTTTTTTTCCTCTGCGTTTGCAGACAGGAATTTCCGGAACTCTCCCTGGGCCAGCATGACAATTTTCCGGAACTGCTCCGCATTCAGGCCCAGCAACTCTGTGCACCGGTCCGTCACCTTTGAAGCACCTTTCAGGGGCTCCCAATCCGTCTCTCGCACACATAGAATTGCATCTGGGGTTCCGTCGCTGAATTGGTCCGCCGTTCCGCGCTTTTTCCGGTAGTGAATGGTTCGTGTGACTGTATAGGTGTGATCTCTATGCAGGAATGTCAAGGTGACCTCGGTGTCCACCGACTTGGGCACAAAGTCACAATGCATCATTTCCGGCCTGCGGTCAGGACCGCTGGCAACCCCATAGAGGGCAAACATAATGGCGTCAAAAATCGTGGTCTTCCCCGCGCCGGTATCCCCTGTGATCAGGTATAGGCCGTGAGTGAACCGTTTAAAATCGACGGCAGTTTTCTCTGCATAGGAGCCAAACGCGGTCATTTCCAATAAAATCGGCCTCATGCTTCATTCCCCTGTTCTTGTGCGAATTTCAGAAGTTCCGTAATCTGCCGCTCCGTTTCACGGTTCTGATCACCATCCATATGGCGCACCTGCTCGCCCGCAAAGCACAGCAAAGACTGTTCCGATTCGTCAGGCTCCACGCCATCCCGGCGTTCGCGGTAGAAATCCATAAACAGTTCCTCCACAGCCTTTTCCTCTGTCCCAGCTGTGGGGCGGGAGGCCATAGCGCTAAATTGGCGGTACTCAGATGTCAGCTCCATGAGAAGGCTGTCCCTGCTTTCAAAAAGGCTTTGGAAGAACTCATAAATTTCCGGCTCGGGCCGCCGGTCCGTCAGGATAACACGGATGTACTCCCCTTTGGCGGCATTTCGGAGTTCCGCAGTCCGCAGCTCCGCATAGGTTCCCTTCAGTTCCCGCATGGGATGCAGCGGGTGGATAACCCTGGTCTCTATCACCGGCTTCGTTCCCTTTGCCCCCAGTTCCACAAGAATGGGGCCCTTGGCAGGCTGCTTCGTCTCGTCGAAATGGTAACACAGCGGAGAACCGGCGTAACGCACTGTCTCTCGCCCCACCGGGTAGGCCGCATGGATATGCCCCAGAGCCACGTAGTCAAATCCGTCAAAAGCGGTGTAATCCACCTGGCCCACGCCGCCCACCATGGACTCAGAGCCGCCGCGGGCTGATTCCCAGCCATTCGCTGTAACATTCTGATGGGCGACCAGAACATTACGCGCAGAAAAATCGATGTCCTGTTCCGCCAACAGCCGCCGGACTGCCGTGTCGTAATCACGGATTTCTTCGTCCTCGAGTTTCTGGGCTGCCAGCGCCGGGAAAATATAGGGCATCAGCCAAAATGTAACCGGTCCGTCCTGATCCGTTAAGGTCACATGGGTCAGTTTTTTAGTAAGAATACCCGCAATGTGAATATTCTCTTTTGCCAACAAACGGCCCGCAAAGGACATCCGCTGGCCGGAGTCGTGGTTTCCTGGAACAACCAGGACCGGAATCTCCAGCTCTGACAAACCTGTAACCATTCGGTCCAGAAGGGCAACCGCGTCCCCCGAAGGGGCGCCTCGGTCATACACATCGCCCGCAATCACCACTGCGCTCGGACAGATGTCTTGCGCCATCTCCAAAAAGCGCTGGACCCAGACCGGCTGATCTCCACTCTCCAGCAGAGAGACGCCATGAATGGATTTCCCCAAATGCAGATCCGCCAAGTGCAGAAATTTCATCCAACCCTCTCCTTAAATCACGTTTCTCTCTTTGCCTGCTTCAAAATCCAATTCCCATTGGGCGCCAGCTCGATCCGCCCCTGTCGCTTTGCAGACAGGATTGCCTTTTGGAACAGCTCCGTCACAACGCTTCCCAGGCGGCTGTATCCCATCGTTCTGGCCGCCTCACGGATCAGATCCTCCTCCAGCAGACTAATCTGCTCATACAGCACACGGCAGATGGCGTTGGCTGCCTCCTGGACCGGCACATCCCGGGCCTCACGTTTTGCTTTTCCCTCGCCGCTTGCTCGGAATCCGGTATAGCTCTCCGGGGTCTGTCCGGTTTTCCAGAAAACCAGCTGGCCGTCCGATTTGGTACAGTTCAGTCCGGTATTGCTCATGATCTGCGTCATGCGGCTCTGGATCCGGTTTCCGGCTCTTGCAATTCCGAAGCTCTGGATAACGCGCCGGGTCAGCAGCGGCTCACACACCGGTGCCTCCTTTTCAATGACACGGCAGATCTTTTCCTGGATTCGTCTGGTATACCTCGGCTGAATAAAATCCTCTGCGGAGACGACCTCCTCTTTCAGCGCTGCAGGTTCATACAGCGGTATCTCCAGTGCTTTGGGTGCAGTGGAAACAGATTTTTCCACCATCCGTTTTACATTTCCAGCTACCTTCCGCTCCTCGGCGGGCGGCTGAGCGGGAACGGCTGCCTTCGGCAGAGCCGCCGGCTTGACAGGCTGGCTTTTCAGGTTTTCCAGACAGGCCAATACCCGCTCCAATTCTTTTTGCCTGTTGTCCCACCAATCCATCGTCCAAATGCGCAGAATATTCCATCCAAGGCCATGCAGCACATCTACCTGGGCAAGTTCCCGATCCCGCACTGTCTTCGCCGTGCCATAGCCTTCTCCGTCCAGCAGAATGCCCAGCAGATACCGGCCCGGTCGACCGGGATCAACAACGCCGATGTCCACTTTATACTCCGATTTTCCAACGGCGCACTGGGTCTGATACCCCCGCTCCTCCAGCGCGGCACAGATGGAATCCGCAATTCCTGTTTTTTTGCCGTGCACCCGCCCGAGGGCCTTCTCGTCCAGATCCAGCTGTCCGCCCTGGGCATACTCCAGAAACGCCCGAAGAGCCGCCACACCCTCCGCGCTGCTGCGGGAGAGGTCGATCTGCTCTGCTGTCAGGGAGGAAAACACCTTCATCTCGTGCCGTGCCCGGGAGACCGCCACATTCAGCCGCCGCCAGCCCCCCGCCCGGTTCAGCGGGCCGAAGTTCATGGAGACCTTCCCGGCCTGATCCGCCCCATAGCCCACGGAAAACAGGATCACATCCCGCTCATCTCCCTGGACATTTTCCAAATTTTTAATAAATACCGGCTCTTCCGCCCCATAGGCCCACTGTTCCAGCCCGGGGTCGGCCCCGCAGGCCTCCGTCAGAAGGTCGTCGATCAGGTTCTGCTGGCTGATATTGAATGTGACAACGCCCACGCTGTACTGGGACAGCTCCGGATCGTGGCAGCGGCGCTTCAGCTCCTCCAGAACTGCCTCAGCCTCCGCACGGTTCTGCCGCGTTTTGCCCCGGTCGAAGGTGCCCTCCACCGGAACCAGACTGACCTTGGACTCCCGGTCGTTGACCGAGGGGAAGGTGTAGAGCTTGTTTTCATAGAAGCATCTGTTGCTGAAGGCGATCAGACTCTCGTGCCGACTGCGGTAGTGCCAGAGCAGGTGGGTCTGGGGCATATTCAGTGCGAGGCAGTCGTCCAGAATGCTCTCCAGGTCCTCTGTATCCAGGTTGTCCTCATCCACTGTGTTGGCAGCAAAGAAGGAGGTGGGCGGCATCTGCTTCGGGTCGCCTACCACCACCCCGTTGCGGCCCCGGGCCAGGGCGCCCACCGCCTTGCTGGTGGGGAGCTGGGATGCCTCGTCGAACACAACCAGGTCGAAGGGCTCCCGTTTGGGGTCTAAGTACTGGGCGGCGGAGATGGGGCTCATGAGCATACAGGGACACAGCCGGGGCAGCAGGTTGGGAATCTGCTCAAACAGCCGCCGGATGCTCATACCCCGGCCGTTGCTGCGGATGGCCCGCTGCAAAATTCCCAGCTCGGAGCTCTGGGCCGCCTCCCTGGTACAGTCCGGCACGCTGGCCGCCAGCCGGCAGAAGATCTCCTGCCGGGTCAGCGCGGTCAGCTCCTGATCCAACCGCTTGAACTGTGCGATTTTTTCACGGAATACCCCGCCGGAGAATGCACTCAGCACCGGCTCCAGGTCGATATACCGGACGGCCAGTCCCTTTGCCATCGCTTTCAGATAGGCGGGCCTGACCTGCTCATGGGGCATTCCCCCCACATATGCCTCCACCACCGGCTCCAAACCCAGCTCCCGGGCCTCCGCAGCGGCGGCGTTCCAGGCGATCCACTCTCTCAGCTCACCCGCATGGTCTGTCAGGTTCCGGCACAGCTCCAGCTGTCCCCTAATCCACGACGACTCCTCCTCCACGTCCGCCAGAGACAGGAGCTGGTCCAGGCGCTCCCTGGCGGAATACGCAGTCTGGCAGGCATCTAAAAATGCCGACAGCGGTGCGTTCAGCCCTTTTTGCCCACCGCACCGCATCCGGAGCTGATGGCTTCCCGTCAGATCCTCCAGCTCCGCCGCGCCGCGCTGTGCCTCCCGGGCGGTTTGCAGCACCCCGTTCCAGTCGGTATCCGCCCCTGTATAGAGATTGTCCAGGCCGCTCCCATAGGTCTGGAGCAGGGCGTCCCCGCTCCTTTGCTCGCGCTGGTATTCGGCCAGCCGGGCGAAGACCTCCGGGAGCTGTTCCTTTGACACAGGCGCCGCGCTGCAGGCCGCCAGGCGCTTCACAAGCCCATTCATCCCCAGCAGCTTTGGCAGGAACCACTTGGCGTTGACCGTGTTGTACTCCTCCAGCAGGGCCTGTCCGTCCAGCTCAAAGAATCCGGCGTTCCAGGTCTGGGAAAGCTGACTGCGCAGGCGCTTTGCCTTCAGGAAGTGCTCCGCCATCTCTTCTACACCTGTCAGATATTGGGATATCCCCGCTTCTTTCACCCAAGAGGCAGGCAGCCCCACCCAGGGCAGAAGCACCCGGACCACCTCGGCCAAATTACGGATCCGGGACAGCGTCTCCGGAACCGGCTGCTCCATGCTGCCGGCGCAGAGCTCCACCGCCGGTTCCAGCTTCTCCAAAGCCTGCTCATAGGCAGACACGGCCTCCGGCAGCTCCATACGCAGCTTTTGGGAATACTGTACGCACTGCACAGGCCGAAGGGAATGTCCTCCAGGGTGGCCCACCGCTTTCGCCGCGGCAATCATCCGTTCCACTGCGGTAAGCTGCCGCTCCAGTTCTGCCGGCCCCGCATGCTCCAGGAGTTCCTGTGCAAAGGGCCGCAGGTCAGATGCGGCGCAATTTTTCTCATACTGATCCACCAGCTCGAACAGCGTCGCGCCGCAGGGCTGGGGGTTGTGAAGGGCCTGCGCATACTGGCCCAGCTCTCTCCGGAGGGAGGCGGCCTGCTCCGCCTTGCGTTGATACTGCTCGCAGGTTTGTCCACGGGTCACGTCCATGGCCTGGCGCAGCTGCTCCAGCACATCCTTCTTTTTGGATTTGTTGGAGTGGAGCTCCATACAGAAAGGACCAATTCCAATGGAGGCAAGACGCTTTTGGACAACCTCCAGCGCGGCCATCTTCTCTGCCACGAAGAGAACGGACTGCCCTTTTGCCAGTGAGTTTGCGATCAGGGCGGTGATGGTCTGAGATTTTCCGGTCCCCGGCGGCCCGTGGAGTACAAAGCTCTCCCCCTCCCCGGCCGCGCGAATGGCATAGAGCTGAGACGCGTCCGCGCTGAGGGGCAGAAGGACGCCGTCCTCCGGAACGGTTTCCTCCAGTGCCATGGGCCGCGCGTCCCAGCAGAGCCGGCCCTCCATCAGGCTGCGGACGATCTTGTTTTTGGCCAGCTCGCCGGAACGGTTCCGGATGTCGTTCCACATAACAAACTGGGAGAAGGAGAAGATACCCATGCAGGCGGATTCCAGCACATCCCAGCGCTGCTGGGCCATGACGGCCTTTCGCATCACTGCGAATACCTGCCGGGTGTTGACCCCGTGTTCGTCCTGGGGCAGAGGGTCCAGACCGCTGATCCGGATGCCGAAATCCTGGCTGAGCTTCTCCAGCAGCGTGATATTCATCTGAGGCTCGTCGTCCCGGAGCCGGATCACATAGCCCCGGTTGGCCCCCCTGCGCACCAGCTCCACCGGCAGGAGAATCAAGGGCGCGTAGCGGGGCTTGGCGCTGCGGGGCGTCTCATACCAGCGCAGCAGTCCCAAGGCGAGGTAGAGTGCATTGGCGCCGTTCTCCTCCAGGGCGGTTTTGGAGGAGCGGTACAGCTCTTTAATTTTATGGGCCAACTCGCCCTCTGTCAGGATACTGCGCAGCCGCTTGTTCTGGAATTCAGATTCCATCAGCTTCCCCATATCCCCCAGTTCGTGCATGATCTCAAAACTGATGGAGTCCCTGGCCAGCTGCCAGTCCGCGGGGCGGGGCAGGACGGAGAAATCGCCTCCGTCCGCCAGGGCATCCTCCAGATCATTGATGGACGGGATCAGCAGGGGAACCATTCTGGTGAGACGCATATTGATCAGCGTATTGCGCAGGCCCAGGTCCAGCAGCTTCCGCTCCCAGATCTGTTTCTTTGTGGCGGGAACGCTCCCCTCACCCTCCTGTATGTCTACCCGCTCCCCCATCTCCCGCGGCGCATTCGTCAGCTGCCGCTCCTCCACCTGATCCCGCTGGATCTGCCAGCCAGCCTCCGATTGGATCCGGAGCGGCAAGGGAGAGATGCCGCTGTACCTGGTGCGGGCCACATCGATCACACACTGGATTGGGTCGTCTCCTACCAGATTTTGTTCAGCCGCCCTGCGCGCGTCGTCAAAGGACATGTTTTTTCCGGCGACAAGTGCGGTGCACTCCACCACCACCAGCTCGTTGATTCCGTCGGCCAGCCGCTTGGTCAGGAGGGAGGCGTCGTCCTGCACAGACTCCGGGAATGTCATCTCCTCCAACCAAACGCCGGCGAAGATGTGCCCCTCCTGCAAAATCAGCAGGGGATGCAGGCCGATTGCCTCCAGGCACGCCGCATAGAGCAGAGTCAGATCCAGGCAGGTCCCCATCTTTTGCTGCAGGACTGCGTCGCACAGGCGTACCCGCTGTCCAAAGCGCTGGAAGCTGGCGGGCGGTACGGAATAAATGATGTTTTGCTCCTGAAGGGCGCCATAGACAGCCGCCGCCTGAAGAAGGACACGGTTGGGGTCTCTGGACTGATAGGCGTCGAAGGAGGGATCCCCAGTCCATTTTTCCAGAAACTGTGCGGCGCGGCCGTTGAGCTTTATGATTTCAGGGTGGTTCGGCGTCACAAACGCGGCCAGCAGCTCCGGGAACAGCGTGTAGCCAGGCCACTCATCAAAGGCCAGAAGAGTCAGCTCCCATGTCTCCTCACAGAGCAGCAATTCGTCTGAGACAAGAGCGATCCTGATCAGGCCGGATATTTTCTCGGTCAGCCCGGCCAGGCATTGCGGATCCAGTGTAAGCTTGATATTTTTGAGGGAACAGCTCTCCTTGGCGGGAATCCCCTCCAGGTGTCTGGAGTAGGGAAGAAGGGCCTCCAAATCGGATGTAATCCGGAGATCAATATCTGTCAGGTCCTGATCAGAGGGATTGCTGATGGTAATATCCCGTACAACCGGGATATGGTTCTGCTGCAGCGCGAAGTTGACCGCCGGCAGAATGGAGATCTCCATATGGAGCTGTTCCGCCGTCAGATAATCGGATTCTGGCAGGGAGAGCGCCAGATTTTCCGACGCCGTTTCGGCCTGCTTCCGGAACAACTCCCGGGGCTGATTGGAGACGGCCGTCTCAACTTCCGCGGTCTCTTCTCCCGGGAAATCGCACGCTTCCTCCCGCTCCCCGGACTGACTATCAGCAAAGGAAGGTTCGGAGCCGCCCTCCGGCTCGCGATAGGGCTCTGGATGGAAGGTCCAGTCTCCATACACCTCCATGAACCAGACGCCCAGACTGTGCGCCATGCGCAGAAGAATCCCGGCCCGCTCTTCTGTATTCAGGCCCGCATGGACCGCGTCGTTTCTGGCCTTCCGCAGAGCGGTCAGGATGTCATAAATACTGCCCGGGAGCAGGCCCGCCCGTGACAGCCGGCGGATCTTATCCACCTGCCTGATATTCTCAGGAAATGCGATTCTCTCAAAGCGGCACAGCTCGCTGACAAGCCGCTCCGCGAAAAGCCCCAGCTTATAGATGCAGACATTGGGGTCCGAGTGCAGGTGAGACTCTGCGCCCGCTC
Source organism: Oscillospiraceae bacterium 44-34 (assembly GCA_041223805.1). Lineage (GTDB taxonomy): Bacteria > Bacillota > Clostridia > Oscillospirales > Oscillospiraceae > Lawsonibacter. Next base: position 22,606 of record JBCLQX010000042.1, read on the forward strand.
CCAGCAGAGCAAGATCTTCCCAATATTTTGACAAAAACGAAAAATTGGAGGTCATGATAAAAAGTCTCCTTTTCATTTTTTGAACTCAGAGAACCAAAGGCATAATCAAATCCGAAAAATAATCAGGTGGAAATACTTGCTAAATATTATATCACAGACAGTCTCTTTTTTCATGGTAATTTTACAAAATATTTGTTGCATTTTCAAAAACCGCTTCGCCTAAACAAAGAAATACAGTCCATCTGTTTTCGGTAAAATAAAAAGTGTGCGAATGGACAGTACGCATAAAGAACATTTTATGAATAGGATAGGCAACCGCATGATGCTGTGGCGTTATGCGGTTGTTTGTCTGCTAACCTGGCTATATTCCGGGGAAAAATCAATTTCGCCAATGAAATTATAGGAAACGCTGATTTAATCCCCCCAAATGATAAAAGATGTGATAAAATAAGGGAAAGGGGGCGCTGGGTATGAAACA
>JBCLQX010000043.1:0-21121 GCA_041223805.1 Oscillospiraceae bacterium 44-34
TTTTTTTCGCCTCCTCCGCCACAAAACTACATTTTTTCCTCGGCGTTTTTTTACATTTTATCACTGGCGATGACAATTTGTTGAGCTATTAAAAATGGGAGGAAATGATGATGAAAATTTATGAGGGTAAACTGGTATCTGAAAACATCAAAATCGGCATTGTAGCAGCGCGGTTCAATGAGTTCATCGTCTCCAAGCTGATTAGCGGCTGTGAAGATGTTCTGCTACGCCATGGCGTGTTGGGGGAGGACATTTCGCTGGCCTGGGTCCCCGGAGCCTTTGAGATTCCCATTATTGCCGCCAAGATGGCCAAAAGCGGGAAGTACGATGCAGTGATCACCCTGGGTGCTGTAATCCGGGGCAGTACAAGCCACTACGACTACGTGTGTGCCGAGGTGTCCAAGGGAATCGCGGCGGTATCGCTGGAGAGCGGCATCCCAGTCATGTTCGGTGTTTTGACCACCGACACCATTGAACAGGCCATTGAGCGGGCCGGGACAAAGGCTGGCAATAAGGGGGCCGACTGCGCACAGGGTGCCATTGAGATGGTGAACTTGATTCGGAAGCTAGATGGATAGCTGTAAGAGGCACGCGACAACTTCAGCCTATGTTACAGTATGACGAGCCATGTAGCCGGTGTGCGGCATCTAGCAGTCTCAACAATTCTACCGACCAGCAAGGTGAACCGAAGGGGCGAAGGGGAAGCAGGATAAAGGCGTGGCGTCTTACGCCGCCCCGCCGGTTCACACCGTCCCGCAGTGCGGGCCGGGGAAACAGAAAACAGACGATTGGGCACGTAATTCCTACGTTTTCAGAAATTTTGTTCAGTCCGTCAGTGACGTCAATATATAGGGGCTGGCTCCTGCTTTGACGTCTGAATACCGGTGGTGCTTACAGCGTCAACATGTTCAGCGGGGTCAACTGTGTCTCAACGAAAAATTCTCAGCTTTTTGAGGGACGAGAGAGCAAACCCAATACAGAGAAATGGCAACTTCCTGTACTGTTGAATCTCCCCGTGTTTCGGCCTGTAAGCCGCTGTGTTCGGCTTTGTGAGAGAGGCAGCCGTCCCCACCTCAGCACGCCAAACGCCGTGTTGGGACTCTGTGGACCACTGTCAACAACGAAATAATCAGTCTATGAACTGCACCAGCGTCTCCAAAGAGAGAGCAGTGATCCAGCACGCAAATTTTGCTGCGCAGAAAACAATGAATAGGTGATTTTTCCTGATAGCAAGAGAGTTTGAATTTTCTGATAACTCTGCCCCGAACCCCTGGCTATTGGACCGAAGCTGTGGTATGTTGTGTCGCTGAATGGAGGCGATACGCATGGCAAAACGCAGAGCAAACGGTGAAGGTAGCATCCGCAAAAGGCCAGACGGTCGATGGGAAGGCCGCTACACCGCTGGTAGAGACCCGGAAACTGGCAAGACGGTCTACAAAAACGTCCTGGGTAAGACCCAGGCCGAGGTAAAAGCAAAGCTGAAGCAGGCGATCCAGGAAAACACAGAGGTGGACACCCTCAAGGCAGCGCAGTACACCGTCGGTCAGTGGATGGACATCTGGTTCGAGAATTACGCTAAAATCAAGGTGCGGCCCTCCTCCCACCAGACCTACCGAGGCTACATCGACAACCATATCAAGCCCAATATTGGCAAAATCCAACTGGGGAAACTAACGACTTTGGAGCTGCAAAAACTCTACAAAAAGCTGCTATCCAAGGGCAGAGTGGCTCGGATCGAGGCAAAAGGGCAGCCAAAAGGGCTGAGTCCCAAGACAGTGCGGAACATTCACCAGGTCATTTCCTCTGCCATGGATTTTGCCAGGGCGCAGAAGTTGATTGCCGTCAATCCCGCAGACGGCTGCGCCCTGCCAAAGCTGGAGCACAGGGAAATGAAAACCCTTCCAGTGGAGCAGTTGGCGTCCTTCCTGCGGGAGGCCAAGGAGAGCGGCGTATTTGAGATGTATTACATCGAGCTGGCTACCGGCCTACGACGGGGAGAGCTGCTGGGCTTGAAATGGGAAGACCTTGATTTGGAACAGGGCACCCTCCGGGTTCAGCGGCAGGTCTCCAGAATCAACGGAGAAGTGGTAGAGGCCCCGCTGAAAACGAAAAACTCCTACCGCACCATCTCTCTGGGAGAGGATGCGGTAGGAATCCTGAAAGAGCAGAGGAAAAAATGCGGTGGCAGCGAGTACGTGTTCCCCTCACCCACAGGCGGCCCCATCTCGCCGGACAGCGTGATCCAGATGCTGCACCGGGTTCTGAAGCGGGCAGGACTGCCAAAAGTGAGATTTCACGACCTGAGACATACATTCGCCACGGTGGCCCTGCAAAACGGGGTGGACATCAAGACAGTTTCCGGGATGTTGGGCCACTACTCAGCGGGATTCACCCTGGACACCTACGCCCATGTCACTACCCAGGCACAGCGGGAAGCGGCGAAAACCATGGGCAGTGTCCTCTCCGGTGCTTTCTAGCCCTTTCTGGATGTTTCCCCGTATGGGTCAAGAAATGGGTCAAAAACAGAGAGCAAAAATTAACCAGCATAAAAAGTGATGAAAAACAAAAATAATCCTCTGATTTCAAGCGAAATCAGAGGATTTCTGGTTGCGGGGACAGGACTTGAACCTGCAACCTCCGGGTTATGAGCTGCGCTCCGAAGTCTGCTTTGAATATTTCGGGCGCTTTCGGGGCCTCTTCCATCCGGAACAAAATACTTTCCTGACCTCTTTGCTCCGTTGTCTCCATTGATTTTTTCCTGTTCTGGGTCAAGTTATGGGTCAGAAAGCATCGGGCGGCTCAAAGATTGATATGGAGAAAACAAAGAAGAGGCCTAAAAATGATTGTGGGCTGAGACTGCGGCGAAAAGCCACCCATATACAGAGTAGCAAATTTTTCTCTCTGCCCTTATCTAAACTCCAGCCGGCCAGATTGTCAAGCGGTTTTCTGAGGTTTGGTAACTCACCAGAGAAGCCCCACATTGTCCCTATGAAGCCTTAGCACCCCTCCGCTCAAATGGGAGACCAAGAGTCATGTGAAATCAAAATTTCAAACTGGACGATGTTTGAAATAGCTTGCTGGGCCGCTCTCATACAGGTCGCCCCCGTGGGCGTCCAGAATGACGGTGAGGGGCATGTCCTCCACCTCCAAGCGGCGGACGGCCTCACAGCCCAGGTCCTCCCAGCAGATGACCTCTAGCTTTTTCACACTGACGGCCATCAGGGCCCCTGCGCCTCCCAGCGCGGCCAGGTAGACCGCGCCGTTGCGGACCACCGCCTCCTTGACGACCTGGTTCCGGGCCCCCTTGCCGATCATGACAGACTGGCCCAGGTCCAGCAGCCTGGGGGAGTAGGCGTCCATCCGCCCGCTGGTGGTGGGTCCGGCGGAGCCGATCACCTGGCCGGGCCGCTCGGGGGTGGGGCCCACGTAGTACAGGGCGGAGCCCTCCACCGGGAAGGGCAGGGGCTGTCCCTTGTCCAATAATTCCATCATCCGCTTGTGGGCGGCGTCCCGGGCGGTGTACACCACACCGGATAGCAGCACCGTATCCCCCGCTTTCAGCGGGGCCAAATCCTCCCGGGTCACGGGAGTAGTCAGCTTATATTGCATCACAGCACCTCCGCCGCTCTGCGCGTCACATGACAGCTCACGTTCACCGCCACGGGCAGGCCGGCCACATGGGTAGGGGCGGTCTCAATGGCCAGCCCCAGGCAGGTGGTTTTTCCGCCGAAGCCCTGGGGGCCGACACCCAGCTTGTTGATCTCCTCCAGCAGCTCCGCCTCCAGGGCGGCGTAGAAGGGGTCGGGGTTGGGCTCGTCCAGGGGCCGGAGCAGGGCGTGCTTGGCCAGGACGGCCACCTTGTCGAAGGACCCGCCGACCCCGATGCCTAGCACGGTGGGCGGGCAGGGGTTGGGCCCGGCCAGACGGACGGTTTCCAGGACGAATTTCTTGACCCCCTCCACCCCGTCGGCGGGCTTGAGCATGGCCAGCCGGCTCATGTTCTCCGAGCCGAAGCCCTTAGGGGCCACGGTGACGACGCACCTGTCCCCGGGGACAATACGCACGGTAATAGCCGCCGGGGTGTTGTCTTCTGTGTTGACCCTCCGGAGGGGATCGCCCACGATGGACTTGCGCAGAAAGCCCTCGCCGTAGCCCTGCTGGACCCCCTGGTGGATGGCCTCCTCAAAATTTCCCTCAATGTGGACGTCCTGGCCCAGCTCCACGAAGACGCAGGCCATCCCGGTGTCCTGACAGATGGGCAGGTCCCGCTCCTTGGCCAGGGACAGGTTGTCCTGGAGCAGGCCCAGGGTCTCCCGGGCCAGGGGCCATGGCTCCTCCCGGTGGCGACGGTCCAGGGCGGCGGCCACGTCGGCCGGCAGTTGAGTGTTGGCTTTGACGCACAGCCGGGATACGGTTTCTGCAATGGTATTGCTTTGTATGATTCTCATTAAAATTATTTGCCCTCATCTTTCTTCTTAAATGTTATCCTGATTTCCAGGAAAAGGCGAATACATCCAATCAGATTCATAGGTGTTCAATTTGGGATATTGCTTGGCATATTGTTTTGGGGAAACACCCACAAGCTTAGTGAAAGTGCGCACAAAGTGGGCTGCACTATTGAAGCCTGATCGCTCTCCAGCCAGCGTAACCGAGCTTCCCTGACGAAGTAACAGCTTGGCATGGAACAATCTGCGCTGGATGATGTATTCACTCAATGTGAAACCCATGACATCCTTAAAATGATGGCTCAGGTAATACTTGCTGATAAACAGCTGTTTCGCCAAAATATCCAAAGAAAGATTTTCCTCAATATGTTCATTAATATAGGAAATAACAGGCTGCAATTTGGAAACGTTTTCACGGCTTGGAGGCATGGGACGTGGAGGAACATTGTATAAGAAATTGATATACACCAGCATTTCAGCCAATATGGTTTTTATAAATACCTGTTTTCCATATGCGGAGCAGTCATCATTGAGGTAATATTCTATTTTATTGATCAATCTCAACAGATGATCCAATTGGTCTCCTTTCATTTGGATACAATGATTGAACTGCTCATGATTTTGGAAGCATCCTAAAATATTGAACTCCGGACAAGAAAATGCGGTGACATCTTCAATATAAAACCGAATGGAGTAAAACTGGTATAGAGAGTTAGATTGGGGACAACTTCGATGCAGATCATCTGAGTTCAAAACAAACAAACTCCCACGAGTAATGGGGTAAACTTTATTGTTTACATAGAAGTATCCACCATCAGACATGGTCAAGACAATGTCCATTTGATCGTGAAAATGATATTTGTTTTCAAGCCAGCCCTCGCGGCTAAAAAAACGAATCTGCATGGCTTCTCCTCTCAAATTCATACAGCTTTGCTTTATATGTCATGTTGATATTCAAAGTATAACGAAGTTTTGAAAAAAAGCAAGTTCGCCAAATTCTCAAATAAGCAACAGATAGAAATAAAAAAGCAAATAATATCAAACACCAAATTAGGCGCGCCTGTTTTCTGCCTTTCAGTCGGATAGCACAGAACCATCATATCAGAGTGAAAGAGTACAAATCAACTTGACTTTTCTCTGTTCTAAAATAGATTCAAGAAGAATTTTTCGCATTTTTTAAGTTTGAAGATCTAAAAACCGCTAAGCGCTGAATTTGGCAATATACCGGAGAAAATCGAACAACATTTCGAAACTTTTTGGGGGGATTTTACGATAAAATCAACATAGAAGAAGACTTTTTGAAAGGAGAGGCTGCGTATTCAAACGCAGCAGGGTCAGGCAAAATGAAAAAACAATTATCCGGAATAGAACGAATCGCTTTGCTGGCTGTTGAGCTAAATCGCCAGGCTTTGCGAGAAAAGGTGGAAAATGCCGCCAGACTGTGCCTGTTGGACACATTAGGAGTCGGAATTTATGGCAGTGCCCAACCTGAAGCAAATCTGATTCTTGATACGGCAAAGCGACTGGGTAGCGGCAAGGTTTTGGTATGGGGCAGTGGTGATAAACTGGACGCAGGAATGGCTACTATGGTGTGCGGCAGTCTTTGCCATCTGCGGGAATTGGACGATGTACACTACGCAATCTTACATACTGGCTGCGTCTGTGTACCAGCGGCAATGGCCGCCGCTCAGTTGGAGAAAGCAAACTTGGGACAGTTATTGCATGCTGTGGTCAGCGGCGTGGAAGTAATGGCCCGAATTTCTTTGGGCATGGATTATATGAACCACCGGGAACAAGGCTGGCATGGAACAGCAACATGCGGGGCCTTTGGCGGCGCAGCCGCAGTGGGATGCCTGCTTGGGCTAAATGAGATACAGTTGGCCGATGCGTTGGGCATTGCGGGAAGCCGGACCGGTGGAACCTGGGCTTTCTCTGTAGATGGAACTATGTCAAAACGGCTTCACCCTGGTCAGGCCGCCCGAGATGGGTTGCTTGCCGCTTATCTGGCTCAGGCGGGAATCACAGGCCCTCATTATGTGCTGGAGGCAGAGGACGGAGGCTTTTACCGGCTGTTTGCTCAGGAATGGAACATAGAACGTGCGCTGGCTCCAAGAAACCGGATGGCCATTGAAGATGTGGAATACAAATGGTTTGCCTCCTGTAAATCAGTGCATTCCCCCATTACAGCTGCACGCCAAATTCATCAGAGCGCCCCCAGTCGTGGGCCGGGGGAAGTGAGACGTGTGCTGGTTGAGGTAAATTACTCCGCCTTGTCTATGGCAGGTCATAACTATACAGAGGACTCTGTGGTATCCGCCCAAATCAGCATTCCATACGGAATCGCATTGGGGCTGCTGGGCCGAACAGGGCAGGGTGCGGACTATACTATGGAGACGCTAAAAGACCCTATGATCCAAATGCTGGCCAACAAAGTGATTGTGGTGGAAAGCGAGGAGTTTAACCTTCTAAGGGAGACAGAACACCTGAGCGGCGCTCGCGTTACTGTAGAATGGACAGATGGAGAGTACACATCCGCCACAGTAAAGAACCCCAAGGGTTCGCTGGCCAATCCTCTGACCTCAAATGATATAATGGAAAAGTTTATGTCACTTACCCAGCCCCTTTTGGGACAAGATGGATCAGAGCGGCTGATGAAACTGGTCATGGAGGGGTCGCCGGATACTGAAATTGAGCAATTAATCCAATGCCTGATTTGCCGAGATCTATGACGACAAATATCCTAACACTAAGGAATGGAGTGATTATTGTGGAAAACAGTAAAAACAAAGGGGGCTTTTTTGAACAGACGCAGGGAAAAATTAACCCTGTTGTAGTGAAATATTACTACGCCCCCCGAATGGCCAAGTCTGACGGGTCTTTCGACTATCTGGTAACTGTGATGGAAGCCCATGTGATTATGTTGGGCGAACAGGGAATTATCCCCAGGGAAGCGGCTTCCAAATTATTGCGCGTCATGGAGGGCTGGGGAAATACTCAGCCGGAATTAGATCCCAGCTTGGAGGACCTGTATATCAATTTGGAGCATTTAATCAGCAAAGAGGCCGGAGAGGACATCTGTAGCTACCTTCCTGCTGCCCGAAGCCGCAACGACGTGGAGGCGGCCATGTGGCGGATGGAATTGCGGGACCGGTTGTTTATTTTGGCCCAGGCTTTGCTTGATATGTCATCTGTACTCCGAAGACGGGCAGAGGAAACGATTGACTGGATATTCCCTGGCTATACCTATCATCAGCAGGCCATGCCTGTCACAATGGGGTTCCATCTGCTGGGGTTGTCCGCTCCGTTGCTGCGGGATGTAAAGCGTATAGTAGAATGCGTGGATCGCTTTAACCTGAATCCTTTAGGTGCCGCCGCTATGTCTGGTACTGAATATCCCATTAGCCGGGAACGCACCGGAGAACTGCTGGGCTTTGACGGAGTATGGGAACATACCGCCGATGCGGTGTCAAGCGCGGATTATATGCTAGAAGCCTCCAATATTGCGGTAATGAGCCTGAATACACTGGCACGCTTGGCGGAAGATATCATTTTCTGGTGTACTAACGAAGCTGGTTTTGCTGATTTATCGGACGATTTGATTGATTCCAGTAGCATCATGCCCCAAAAGCGCAATCCTGTTATTTGTGCTACGGTTCGTTCTCAGGCTCGCCTGGTTGCTGGCCGGTACGCAGGAATCTGTGACGCCTGTTCCGTTCAGTTCCAGGCCAGCCGGGATATGACTGCCGCTTGGGAAGACGTGTTGGAGTGTGTCCGTACTGCTGAAGGGATGTGCCGCATCAGTGAAGAATATACTCGCTCTCTTCGTTTCAACCAGAAACGGATGGAAGGGGTACTTGCTCGGAACTTCTCAAACGCCACCGAGCTGGCGGACAGTTTGGTTCGTCAGGGCGGTCTTTCTTTCCGGCAGGCCCACAGGGTAGTGGGTGGTGCGGTCAGCGAGCTGTTTGAGCGGGGACTTGGGCAGGATTCTTTGACTTGGGAGTTGCTGGACGCCTATTGCCGTGACATCAATGGAATGGGACTGCCCCTTACCCCGGAGCAGGTGGAACAGGCCAAGGATTTTCGGATATGTGTGGAACGGAGAAACTGCCGGGGTGCCACGGCGCCTGAGGAGACAGCCCGGATGTTGCAATTACAGCAAAAAGATGCGGATGCATTGAGCGAATTACTGTGTCAGCGACAAACCAAATGGAAGCAATCGAACAGTAAGCTCCATATGCGGGCCAAAGAATTAGCGTTAGAAGCTTAATTTGGTGTTTGGGAGGAAGAATACATGCCCAAAAAGGTGCAAGTCACATTGACCGGCAATGAGAGTAAACGGCTGATTGCTCAAGCTGCGATTCGAGTGCCGAAGATACAAAACTGCTTGAGTCAAGGGCACCGAGTACTACTGGCCGGGGGAACCACGGTCTCGGCTATGTCTGAAGAACTGGGTTATGGCCCTATGCGGATTTCCGGGCGTATTGATGCTGGTGGGACCCGATCGGCTCAGGGGAGTACTTCCACCGCGCATAACCTGCTGATTCAAGCTGGACAAGCTGTCAATGCGGATAAAAATATCCAAGCCCTTGTGGAACAGATGGATAGCAACGACCTTATTATAACCGGTGCCAATGCAATTGATTCCCACGGCAGGGCAGCTTTGGCTTTTGCCGCGTTGGGGGGGGGAAGCAGAGGACACGCGCTGCACAGCGCTTTTATGCAGGGAATTCCAACCATTATTCTATGTGGTCTGAACAAGTTGATTCCTGATTTGGGCGCGGCAATGGCCTACAGCGGCCGCTCTGGAGTGGAGCAATCCATGGGTGCCGCAATTGGGCTTTACAATATCTTTGGTCCAATTATTACCGAAATCAAAGCCTTTGACATTTTGTTCAGTGTACAGGCCATTGTAATCGCCGGCAGTGGAATTGAAAGCGGCGAAGGCAGCCGGACCTTTATTTTGTTGGGAGAGGAGGAAAATGTTTATCAGGCATGGAATCATGTCTTGAGCTTGAAAGGGTCTATGCTGTCTGGGGATAAAAGCAGTCTGGCGGTTTGTTATGGAGGTTGTGACAATTGTGTTCGGCATGTAGCCTGTATGTATAAGGACGATGAACGAAAGGTTTTGGATTGAAATTTAGATAACGAAAGTGAGGCGATATAACGATGGACTATGCGGTGGAATCTCTTCGGCTACATCAGCAATGGCGCGGTAAAATAGACATAGATTCTCGTGTACCAGTAGAAACCGCAGACGACTTGTCCCTGGCTTATACCCCGGGAGTGGCGCAGCCATGTTTGGAGATTCAAAAGGATCCCGCTCAAAGCTATATGCTGACCAGACGCTGGAACACGGTAGCCGTGGTAACAGACGGCACGGCGGTGCTGGGGCTGGGAGATATCGGGCCGGAAGCCGGAATGCCGGTTATGGAAGGAAAGTGTGTTCTATTTAAGGCATTTGGCGACGTAGACGCAATTCCCCTGTGCCTCCGGACCAAAGATGTAGATGACATTGTTCACATTGTGTCTATGCTGGCAGGCAGCTTTGGTGGTATCAACCTGGAAGATATCTCGGCACCTCGATGCTTTGACATAGAACAAAAACTCAAGCGATGCTGTGATATCCCTGTTTTTCATGATGATCAGCATGGCACAGCTGTTGTCACCTTGGCCGCCCTAATTAACGCTCTGAAATTGACTGAAAAACAGATGGAAAATATTCAAGTGGTCACCAGCGGTGCGGGAGCAGCAGGTATGGCCATTATCCGGCTGCTGATGTCTATGGGAGTGAACAATGTGATTCTGTGTGACCGGCAGGGCGCTATTTATGAGGGGCGGCCAGGGCTGGATGATAGTAAGCGAGAAATGGCAGCCATTTCAAATCGGGAACACAAAAAGGGGGCTTTGGCCGATGTGATGTGCGGTGCGGATGTGTTTGTCGGTGTATCCGCACCGGGGGTAGTGACGCCGGATATGGTGCGATCTATGGCCAACAAACCAATTCTGTTTACCATGGCCAATCCCACTCCGGAAATTATGCCGGATGATGCCAAAGCCGCAGGAGCAGCGGTGGTGGGAACAGGACGTAGTGACTTTCCAAACCAGATAAACAATGTTCTGGCGTTTCCAGGCATTTTCCGGGGAGCCTTAGATGTGCAAGCCTCAGACATCAATGATGAGATGAAAATTGCCGCGGCTCGCGCTTTGGCGAGCTTGGTCAGTGAGAAGGAACTGGCTCCGGACTACATTTTACCTCCGGCCTTTGACATACGGGTAAAAGATGCGGTAGCTAGGGCGGTAGCGGAAGCCGCTGTTCAGAGTGGGGTTGCCCGCTTGTCTTGCTTGTCATAAAAGGACAATATCTGTTCTTGAAGTAATTGGTACAAATGAGAGAGGAGACATCAAAATGACAATTATTATAATATTTGCTATTTATATGATAGCCATGATGGTAGTTGGGCAAATAGGAAAAAAGTACAGCGGAACTTTATCCGATTCTCTCACGGCTGGTAAACAGGGAACCCTGATTATGGTGGCTGGTTCTTTCCTTGGCTCCCATATCGGCACCGGTATTGTAGTAGGCGGTGCCACTAACGGCGCAACCTACGGCGTTGGCGCAGGCTGGTATGGTGTAGGTGCGGCACTGTCTTTCGCCTTGTTTGCGTTTGTCACCGCCCGCTGGGTACGTAAGCACGGCTATGTGACAATTTCCACCTATTTTAGAGATCGGTATACCAGGTTTGGTCATATCATTACCCTTATAGTTGCTATCGCTGGCATTTTCGGCGCTACCGCCAACATTGCCGCTCAGGTCATTGCTGGCAAGCAGCTCTTTGTTTATGCCGGTATCGATCCACTCATCGGCAGCACAATTGCGGTTGTGGTTATTGGCATTTACTGCACTGCTGCTGGCCTGTGGGGAGTGATGATGACCGACGTCTGGCAGGTTATTATCATTGTGATTGGCATGGGTGCTGCTATCATCTCCCTGTTTTTGAATTTTGATGGTGCGGCCGCAATTTCCTCTCTCAACGCTGACTACTTTAAAGCGGTTCCTTTTGATACTGAGACTCTGCTGTGGATGGTTGTCCCTACCACTATGTATGGTCTAATCAGTGCCTCCGCCATGCAGCGTGCCGCCTCCGCCAAGACGGAAAAAATAGCTTTGTGGGGTGCTATTATTGGTGCCGTCGGCACCGGCCTGTTCACTTTCCTTCCCGTCGTAATCGGTATGTACGGACGTGCGGCATTTCCCGAGGTGGAATCTTCCTCTGTCCTGTTCACCGTTATGTTCCAGGTCCTTCCTGAATGGCTTGCCGCATTACTGCTGGTGGCCGTTGTGGCTGCGGTTATGTCTACCGCCGATACCCAACTCATGACTATTATGGCTAACGGTATGCACGATATCTATACAAACACTCTCGCTCCCAAGTACAACTTGAATACCGATGAAAAGAGGATGAAGACCATTTCCACTGTGCTGACTGTGGTTGTTTTAATTGGCGCGCTGCTGCTTTCGTTCCAGTTCAACAATATCCAGAAGCTACTGTCTAAAGCGCTTTCCATCACCACTTCTGCTTGTGTGATTCCTTTCCTTGGCGGGCGCTTCATGAAAAAGGGGACTGATATTGGTGCATTGGCTTCCATGGGAGTTGCATTAACATTGTTAGTCCTAAATTTCACCGGTGTGATCCACTTGGTGAACGATTTGGTTGGACTTATTCCCGCCGCTATTGTCTATGTGGTGGTTAGTCTAATCACTTACAAAGATAGAAGTGTAATCGCTGAATGAAAGCGTATAGTTAAAAACAATCAAAATAATTCTATATATAACATATTCCAGTTGGAATTTCTGTTTAATAGACTTTCTCAAATTTTCGAATACCCCTCTTCTATGTGCTCTCGGAGAATTACATTTTCCGGGAGCATATATTTATAGCAAACACCATCCCCAAAAATTTTGCAGACAGTCCTCGCACTTTTATGAGTCATATCTTGCTTCGAGATAAGCGGAAAGCTGTCGCTCCCGCATCCGGCTCAACAATGAACCCTCATAAGATAGAGGCCCCATGCTGCATAGAGCGGGCTAACGTCGCAGGGATAAGAAAAGGAAACCTCTGTCTGCGGAGAAAGTATATCATCGATGTACCCAGCGATGATACCAAAACTGTTGATTCAGCCGGTGTATAACTGGTGGAGAATCTTCCACTGAACCCACCGGTCGAAATTATAGCAGGATAAAAGCGTGCCGCCTTGGCGGCGTCCCGCTGGTTCACACCGTCCCGCAGTGCGGGCCGGGGGAACGAAAAGCGGGGGTTTTAGGACGAAGTTCCTATGTTTTCAAGATTTTTGTTCAGTTCGTCAATGACGTCAATTTAAGGGGACGCTTCACGATTTGACGTCTTGTTATCCGCAATGCTTACAGCGTCAACAAATTCGGCGGAGTCAACGGCGGCTCAACGAGAAATTTTAGGTTTTTATGACAGTCGAAAGAGCAAAGTCAATACAAAAGAAGGGAAGAAGCCTGCGCCACTAAGTCCCCTGTGTATCGGCCTGTAAGCCGCTGTGTGCAGTTTTGTGGGGGAGGAGTCCTGTCCCCGCCTCGTACGCTAAACGCCGTGTTGGAGGTCTGTGGGCCGCTGTCAGCGACGAGATCATCAGTCTATGAGTTGCACCAGCGTTACCAAAGAGAGAGCAGTGATCCAGCATGCAAATTTTGCTACGCCAAAAACAATGAATGAGCGATTTTCCCTGACAACAGGAGAATTTGAACTTTCTGATAACTCTGCCCCGAACCCCTGGCTATTGGGCCAAGGCTGTGGTATGTTGTGTCGCTGAATGGAGGCGATACGCATGGCAAAACGCAGAGCCAACGGTGAAGGCAGCATCCGCAAAAGGCCAGACGGTCGCTGGGAAGGCCGCTACACCGCCGGACGGGACCCGGAGACTGGCAAAACGGTCTACAAGAATGTCCTGGGCAAGACCCAGGCAGAGGTAAAAGCGAAGCTCAAACAGGCGATTCAGGAAACCTCAGAAGTGGATACCCTCAAGGCGGCGCAGTACACCGTCGGTCAGTGGATGGATATCTGGTTCGAGAACTACGCCAAAATCAAGGTACGCCCCACCTCTCACCAAACATACAGAGGGTACATCGACAACCACATCAAGCCGAATATCGGCAAAATCCAGTTAAACAAGCTGACCACCCTGGAACTGCAAAAACTCTACCAAAAGCTGTTGTCCAGAGGTAGAGTGGACCGGATTGAGGCCAAAGGGCAGCCAAAAGGACTGAGTCCCAAGACGGTGAGGAACATCCACCAAGTCATTTCCTCTGCCATGGACTTTGCCAGAAGCCAAAAGCTGATAGCGGTCAATCCTGCGGATAGCTGCGCCTTACCAAAGCTGGAGCACAGGGAAATGAAGACGCTCCCAGCGGAGCAGCTGGCCTCCTTCCTGCGGGAAGCTAAGGAAAGTGGCGTATTCGAGATGTACTATATCGAACTGGCTACGGGCTTGCGAAGAGGAGAACTCCTCGGATTAAAATGGGAAGACCTCGATTTGGAGCAGGGCACCCTCCGGGTCCAGCGGCAGGTCTCCCGAATCAACGGCGAGGTGGTGGAAGCTCCACTGAAAACAAAAAATTCCTACCGCACCATCTCTCTGGGAGAGGATGCGGTAGGAATCCTGAAAGAGCAGAGGAAAAAATGCGGTGGCAGCGAGTACGTGTTCCCCTCACCCACAGGCGGCCCCATCTCGCCGGACAGCGTGATCCAGATGCTGCACCGGGTTCTGAAGCGGGCAGGGCTGCCGAAAGTGAGATTTCACGACCTGAGACATACATTCGCCACGGTGGCCCTGCAAAACGGGGTGGACATCAAGACAGTCTCCGGGATGCTGGGGCACTACAGCGCAGGGTTCACCCTGGATACTTACGCCCATGTGACCACAGCGGCTCAACGGGAGGCGGCAAAAACTATGACCAGCGTCCTCTCCGGTGCTCTCTAATCCTTTCCGGACATTTCCCCGTACGGGTCAAGAAATGGGTCAAAAATTGAAAGCAAAAATTTACTACCGAAAAAAGTGATGAAAAGAAAGGAAAATCCTCTGATTTCAAGCGAAATCAGAGGATTTCTGGTTGCGGGGACAGGACTTGAACCTGCAACCTCCGGGTTATGAGGGCTATTACCATATTTTGGAATTCAAGCATTATTCACTATGTTCTGTCTCTTTTATACATAATGTATATCATTTTATACACTTTTTCACTTTCTCCCTTTTTCGAGTGAGGAAAAAAGTGAGGAACTTTTATTCCCCACTCTTTTCCTTTTATTTTCACTTACTATTGATATCCTTGCCAGTAAATAGGTCGTCATATATATCAGCCGTTGCTCGTTTTGTTTTGGCATAGATGTGACCATAGATTTCCTCTGTTGTCCTAGTATTTTGGTGTCCTGCCCGGTCTGCCACCTTTTTAATATCAACGCCTTTATTGATAAGGTAGCTTATACTGGTGTGACGTACCTCATGCAATGTAAGCTTCGGAAGATTATTCCTCTCCAGAAACTTAGTAAACCACTGACTGATTACGTCCGGCAACATTGGCCCACCTGATCTAGTCACTTTACCAGTTTTCAAACTGATAAACAAATAGCCGCTGTCCTCCCAGTCCATCAGTTCAATAAATGCCTTGCGTGCCTGTATATATTCCCTTAACTGCTCCATCACTGAAACAGGCATATCTATATTTTTACTCGGATTTCCATTTTTGAGATAGTCCACAAAATACAGGCCATTTTCAACCGTATAATGTCCTGTTTGATTTATGATTATTCTATCATTATTAAAGTCAATATCATCAACCTTTAAACCTATCAACTCCCCACGCCTGCAAGCACTAGCCAAAGCCACAATGATATATGTCCTTCTCATGTAGGCGTTAAATATATCGGTACACTGTCGAGAAGTCAAATTCTCAAAAGAGATTAAATCTTCTATTCCGTCAGCCGCCGTAATGGCCTGGTTGTATTCGTCATCTAAACAATGCAAGAGCCGCCCTATATCTTCATCTTCATAGTATTTCGCTTCATGCTTATGCACTTTTGGAGTATCTACTTTTACACAAGGGCTATACTCAATTATATCCCATTTAACCGCAAGATTAAATAGAGTTTGGATAAACATGAAATGATGGCGGATTGTTTTCTCACTATAGCCCCCTTTTTTACCGTCCAGCCTTACCCCATCTTTTTTCAGCGTATTTAAATACGCTTCAATGTCAAGAGCTTTAATCTCCTTGACCTTCTTATTCCCAAAATAGGGGATCATAAACCCATTTAAAAACCCCTCATACCGTTCCTGGGTTTTATACTCCATATCAGGCTTTTTAATCTCCCGCCACTTCTCCACCAAATCATTAAAAGTTGGAGCATGGGCCAGCTGCACCTGTTGGCCCCTCTTAAAGTCTACTTCCAGAACATTGGCCTGTTTTTCTGCGTCCCTTAATGACTTCGCCGTAATGACCTTGGAAGTTCTGTTGACTTTACCATCAGCCTTAAAGCCATTACAGATAAACACTCTGTACTTTCCCCCGCCCAAATCTTTAACACTTGCCATTTTATTTACCCCCATTGATATAATTTTCTTTCTCTTGGTCAACCATCCATTTTATCAAGGCTGACCGTGTAAACCTGTACCTGTTTCCCACTTTATAGTGGGGTATTTTCTTTCCCCTAGCCAACTCCTTAATGGTGTATTCTTTACAACCAATCAAGGCACTAGCTTCTGTTGGGGTCAGTCCTGTTTCTTTTACGTCCATTAGCGGTATCCTCCTTATTCTGGATACCACTAATATCAACTAGCCTATTTCAATGCTCCTTAATTTTCAACTAGCCTAAATCCTGTATAAAAATAGGTGTAGCCAACCCGTTTTAAAGGCTGGCTACCTTCTTTCATTCGTCTTTTAATTCCTCCTTCAGCATAGAGATAAATTCCCTGAGAATATCAATCGCTTTACTGAGCTGGTACAATCCGACTATCAAGCCACAGCACATGAAACCACCGATAAATTCAAAGGAAGTGGGCATTTAGCCCACCTCCTTTCCATCATCCACCCTGACCCCCTCGCAGATCATCAGCTTGCCCTTGTTGTCGAAGTAAACACCGCCCTGAACACAGCCAAACTCCAACAGCATTTTGATTTTGCTTTCAGGCATTTCCACCCGGGCATAGCGACTACTGATAACCTCGTAAACACTCTCTCCGCCCTGTACCTTTTTCATCCCGACTACCACATACATCATGTTAGCCGGCATATCCGTTTCAACTGCCGGAGCCAGACTGTTAATGCCAGAGCGAACCATATAATTTTTGGTCTTGAAGCCCTCGTTGTCCATGATGATGTTGCCCTCACTGTCCAGAGCCAGACCATACAGCCGCTCACCCTTATTCAAGGTGTCTTTGATCTGTTTCTCGGTCAGCCCCGTAAACCCCTTGCTGTCAGCGTCATAGAACATATAGCCTGTAACCCTCTTACCTAAGTCCTCACGGTTAATCATATAGCGCATACACATTTTTAAGTCCTCCTGTAATTTTATTGTGGCCTTATCTCCTAACCACAATAAAACTATAACGCTGACAGCCCATTTCCGTCTATTGACATAGTGCAAGGTGTTTAACCATTGTAATTAGGGTATATGCCTGAACTGCCCGAACTGTATAAACCCTGTCATGCTTATCAACTGCGCACAATCAGTTGATAAATGATACATCATAATAGCCTATTCATTTGTCAATTCCCTAACTTATTATCAATCAAATGTTAATCAATACGTCTGCTATATCCACTCATTCAAAAATGCCACTTTCTCATATTCCTTACCTTTCCACCTTCATCACATCATCCTATTTACCCTATAATTTCAACCCATAAACACACTATGAATCAAAATCATTATGAATCCTATGAAATTTTGTTACACGAATTTTTGAATACCCCTTGAAATTTAATTGTCTTATCAAGTGTACATTCTATGTTGTCATTTTATTTATCCAACCTATTTTATTAACTAGCCTATTGCAGGTATCATATTATTTAATCAATTACCAATAAACACATTAACAGGTGAACGTTTCCCATTTTTACAAACTTGTTTCTATAAAGTATCAACATTTTTAATCATTTCAAAATAAACATAAAAAAGTCCAGATGTTTTCACATCTGGACTATCTGCTTATTTACTTTATTAACTGCGTTTTTTAGGTTTAATAAATCCATACCTGATTGCCAATCCTTTCATCAAGGCAATAAGAAAGTTGGAATCAAATACATATTGCCCATCACTTGGAAGTCGCAATACACCTATGCAGAAGCCAGCTTCAGTGTAAATTTGATATTCGTTATGTATTTCTCCACTCCTATCTTGATATAGATTTTGAACTATTGCTATACCGTATTTTGCCATGTTAGCCATAACTGTTGCCCCTTTCAATTAAATTAAAATTCAACTGAAAGGTAAGCTAAATAAACAGAACATGAATAAAACTTTGCAGTGTTTTAGCTGATAAACTAAATGATGGATTTGGGACATTTTTCAGCAAAGAAAAGCAACGGATTGGCTCCGTTGCTTTTCTTTATTATACACTCTTTGATGCTGTTGCACAATACCTATATCAAGTGTAGGTAATGATTGATTATGGATTGTATTGCGCTCCACCACCATTTAATATAGTACCTATGTATTCTTCTTCTGAAGCTGATATTTGACCCTCTCCCTCGGAACCAATTAAAGTTCCTCCGCCGTTAAGAAAGGCTTCTTCTGCTTTGCGACGTGCTTCGGCTGCCTGTTCGGGAGTCAAATCATCACCGTAAGAACTGGGATTCTGTTGTTGATTTCCACCTGTCTGTTGCTGTCCGCCGCTTGGTTTTGACTGTTGTCCACCACTGGGTTTGCTGGTCTGCTGTTGCTGAACTACTGGCTTCGTGGTGCTTAAATATTTGTTCGACACATAAACTAAACTGCCATCACTTAATTGGATGCGGCTCCAACCTTCTGCGTCTGCTGTTCCAATGCCTACACGGGTTACGCTGTCACTTTTGTTGAGGGACCCCACTTTGTCATGCGCTGTACTCGGACCACTGCGTAAATTCACCGTGCCCGTTGCATAGACTGTCTCGTTGACCTCTGTGAAGGGGTCTACTTCCTCTAAGTCACTTTCTGCATTTCCAGCACCTTCTAATATACCAGCCCCGTCCGCTTCTTTTGGTTCTATGTCCTCCAACTCTGTTAAAGGTTTAGCGGTGTCGTTTTCATTGTTTACCTCCATTGATTCAACTGGGGGCGTAGTGCTGGCGGGTTCGCTCTGTTGGACTTTCCCTTGATCTGGGTCCTGCGGCTCCTGCTGGGCTTGCTGACCCCCACAGCCTGCTAATGAAAAGGTCAGTAGCAGAGATAAGCCGCAAATTAGAATTCTTTGCTTCATTATTCTTTCCTCCTTGTCTGCAATACACGGATTCTTTGCACGGTGGCTGAATCAAATGTATCGCTTAATCTCAACAGCGTCCACCACAAGGGGCAACATACTGGCTGTATGTCCCCCTCATGGCTTCAACTGCCGAGATAACCAAGTAAATGCGTATACAGGCATTTTAACTTACCCATACACGCACAATAAATCTTCGCTATGTGCTCTACACAACCAGTATAAACATCTTGAAAATGTAACTGTGATGATTTATACTAAGTATGTGGTGCTGTTAACACAGTTGTGTATGGATGGCCCGAACATCCTGCACAGGGGCTGGGGTATTGCAGTACTCCAGCCCTGCCCGCACTACTCGTTACCTCGTATTCTCATTTTACCGCATGATACTAACTCCGTCAATAGAATATTTCAAGGGCACCAACTAAAATAGTCAGTGCCCTTGTTTTTTGTGTCATTTTGTCACTATCTACCACATCCAGTGGGTATGGGGTGGTACTCTTTATGTTCTTCGTGGTGCTTGCACAAAAGGCACCCTTGGGCAAGGAACGCCTTCGCTAAATCTCCTATTAACTCCAAATGCTTCTTTATAGACTACAATTCAGTCTATGTATCACTTTTCCCCCTATGCTACAAATAATGTTAGACAACCATAGGCTCATCCCCGGGCAATTTAATTTGACCACCTACTTTTCTATACACCCCATTTTTATAAGGCGTGCCTTCACCGTATTGTGCGAACACCCCAAAGCCTTCGCAACAGCACGCAATGATTTTGTTTTTTTGTATTCTGCTAATACCGCTTCGTCTGTTAAACTATCTTTTTTTGCTGGCGGCTTGATACACCTACGGATTTCCGCTAACAAGTCCTGCTCCCTTTGGCGGCTCTCTGAAAGCTGGATTTGTAAATTCTCGTTTTTCTTTTTTTCTATCTCCAGTTCATACTGTGTCTCCCTCAAATCCCCCTGTGCATTTATTATCTCGATTATTGCTTCTTTTCTGACCTTATTATTAGATAATAAAACATCGACTATACTGTCTATATCTTTGGTGCAAAGCGCATTGAGGATTCTATTGTATGCTTCTGTTTCAACAGAGTAATAGATGGGTTTCAGTTTCTCCACCAATCTGTTATATTCCAAACTGCCCTGTTCAATTTTTGCTCTTTCTGTATCCATATCGCTCTTCCCCTTTTATGCGTTCAAGCAATCTTTAAATTTTTTCAATCTTGAAATCCAAGCCTTTTTGCCCCCAATGCTTACCCCAAAATTCAGCTATGCACACCACCGAAAAAAGTCAATGCACTGCCTGATTTTTTTACTGCTGGCGGCAAATTTCCTTCCCTTGTTATTTTATCATTCTAACTCCCAATTTATTTAACTGTTGAATCCTCCTTACTGCATACCACTTTTTCAACACAGCAACCCTTAACTGTATTCCTTGCAAAATCCATAAACTTTAACCCCCCTCCATCATGTCACCACCTCTATTTCTCATTCTGGCCTCCTCTGGCCCTCTCCATTTCTTCAGCATACCCCTTACCCCTCCGGTCCCTTCCAACCCCTCCAGAGCCATCCAGAACACCCTACGCTTTAGTAATTACCACCTCTCTTTTTTATCTACTATAAATATCAACTAGCTATAAAAAAAGTACCCACTTCAAGAAGTGAGTACTTTTTACTTTATCTATGCTCTTTTAATAGTTGTACCAAATAACCTCTATAAGGACGTTACCGATAAAGGACAAGACTGAAAACAACATTTTATTGTGCAGTTACCCTAAATTCTTTCCTTTGTGACAAAATCGAACATCCAGAAAAAAACACGATTTGACAATCGTGTTTTTTTCATGCCCAAAAGGAGGCAACGGCCATGCCGGATATGAAATTTTCGAGCTATTTTTACGGCGACGAGGCGATGCAGTTTACCTACTTCCGCATCCCCTGCCAGCTTATCACCCACCCCCGCTTTAAGCACCTTTCCACGGACTCCAAGCTGCTCTATGGGATGCTGCTTGACCGTATGAGCCTGTCCATCAAAAACGAATGGTACGACGATACCGGGCGCGTCTACATTTACTACACTGTAGACGAGGTATGCAGCAATCTGAACTGCGGGCGGGACAAGGCCATGAGGCTGCTGGCCGAGCTGGACACCGGCAAGGGCGTCGGTCTGATCGAGCGGAAGAAGCAGGG
>JBCLQX010000044.1:0-20584 GCA_041223805.1 Oscillospiraceae bacterium 44-34
TGTGGTTGAGCCGTCCCTGCGGGACACTATGCGTCCCAGAACGGGAGGCGTTTATCAAGGAAAGCACAGCACACATCACCTGGACGCATTACGACTATGACGCGGAGCATATCAAGGCGTACCGCGTCATCGTTGAACCTGGACGGGAGGGCGCTTTTGTGCTGGGCCAAGTTAAGCCCCTGCGCTATGGGGAGCAGGTAGAGCGTGTGAAGCAGAACGCTATTCACGCTGAAATGGTAGAACTAACCTTTGCGGACGGCACAGAGCTTGAACTGCCCTATGCAGCATATTCTGGGCACTTTCACAGTCTGATTAACGACCACGGGCGTATTGAACGCATCCACTATAAGCCCGGAAATGAGCTGGAGCTGGCCTGTGTTCTCCAGAAAGAGCGCATCGCCTCTGCCGTCAGAAAGAGGACGCCCCGTAAGAAGAAACCGGCTGTAAGGTAGCACCCACAGCGGACAGCGCCGCCGAAAGGCGGTGCTGTCCGAGCAAGTATGTCATTTGGTAGCACACCAAATGACCCTTGTTAAGGGGCGAAGCCCCCTTAAACCCCCCAGCGAAATACGTCTCACCGTGAGACGTATTTCCGGCATCAATCAAGGAGGCGATTTTCAAGAGACTCTTTTGTAAACAGAAATGTTCAGATTGTTAACTATTCTTTGTTAGCTGTTCTGAAATCCAGTTTGTAATCGGCTTAAAAATGATATAAAAACAATATCCTATCATTCCACCAATTACATTAGTAATCAAGTCCGTAATGTCCGAAGAACGGGAACCGCTAATCAGCGGTTGCAGCAACTCAATGCCAAGGCTCAAAAGAAAGCAACAGAATATCGTTTTGAAAAAACCTGATTTTTGACCTTGCGAAAGCGGGTATAGAAAGCCAAACGGTACAGTCATAATGATATTTAACACTATCTGCCTGAGAAAATCTCCCCTGCCCGATAACACATCTACAAATGGCACCATATTCATAGGAGTGTAGGGGTGATTGAAAATAAAGGGGAGTTTCACTATGATTGGCATCAAAGTGAAAAAAACCACAAAAGATAGATACACATACATGAGCGTGTTAAAAAACAATGTATCTCTACCTTTGCTTTTCCATCTTTTGAAGAAGTAGAACGCATATAAGATAGCCAACGCTATAAAATCTATTACATATTTTAAGGCATATTTCATAATATCGTTTCTTTTCAATTATGGATTTGTAAAAAAATTATAGCACAGGAACAAAGCACATTCAATGCCAATTTAATATTGCAGAAATGCGTCTCACGGTGAGACGTATTTTTTACTGCCCACCGAAAGGAGGATGCCATGAGGAAACGCAATCGCCATGTGAGCGTGTGGATGAACGAGCAGGAATACCGGCACCTGAAGAAGCAGGCCGAGCTTGCGGGGCTGGGCATTGACCCGTTTCTCCGCGCACTTGCCGCTGGCGTACAACTGCGCCCCCGCCCGCCCGACACCTATGCCGCCCTGCTCCGGGAGCTGTCGGCCATCGGCAATAATGTGAACCAAATCGCGTATTGGGCCAACGCCACCAAGGGCATCGGCAAAGCGGAGATTGCGGAGGCCGCCGCATTAGTCCGGCAGGCGTGGCGCACGGTAAAGGAGACGCTGTAATTGGCCTACGACAAAATCATCACTCTGCACGGACGTATGGATCACTGTATCGACTATGTGCTGAACGAGGAAAAAACCGGCCTCGCCGCCGCGCTGGCCTATGCGGAGAACCCGGACAAGACGCACCAGCTTGTCACAGGCATCAACTGCTACCCGGACACCGCCCTGTCGGATATGCGCGCCACCAAGAGGCGCTGGGACAAAAAGGGCGGCGTTTTGGGCTACCATATCATCCATTCCTACGCCCCCGGCGAGGTAACGCCGGATGAGGCCCACGCCGCCGGGGTGGAATTTGCCCGCCGTCTGCTGGGAGACAAGTACGAGGTTGTTGTGGCGACCCATGTTGATCGGGCGCATCTCCACTGTCACATCGTTTTCAATTCCGTTTCCTTTGTGGACGGGAAGAAATACCGCAGCGACTTCCAAAGCTATTTTGAGGATTTGCGCGGCACGTCCAACGAGGTAAGCCGGGAGCGCGGCCTGTCGGTCATTGAGCCGCAGGGCCACGGAAAACATTATACCGAGTGGACAGCGGAAAAACAAGGGCGAAAAATCGTGATGGCCGGGGTCATGCAGGACATTGACGCGGCCATTGGGGAGAGCTTTACCTTTGACTCCTTCCTCGCCGCCCTGCGGCGGCAGGGCTATACCATTAAATATGGATCGAATGTGAAGCATACCGCCGTCCAGCCCCCAGGCGGGGACTATGTGTTCCGGCTGGACAGCCTGGGCGATGGCTACACCGAGGCCCACATCCGGGAACGGCTGGCGGCGGCGCGGCGGGGCGAACCCTGTGAACTGCCCCCGCCGCCGTCTGCGCTGACCATACCGCTGGTACGCCCCATTCCCCAGGTAAAAAAACGCTATACCGTCCAAGGGGGCGCTGTCCCCCGTCAGCCGCGCCGGAAAGTGCGCGGCTTTCGTGCGCTCTATCTGCGCTACTTATATTTACTCAACGGCTACCGCCGCCCCCGGCGCACCCCGCCGCCCCCGGCTGTCCGCCGGGAAGTGGCAAAGCTCCAGCGGTATCAAAAGCAATTCCATTTTCTACTGCAATACCGCATAGAGACGGACAGCCAGCTTGCCATGCTGGGCGACGCCCTGCAAGGCCAGATCGACCTGCTGGTGGACTATCGCCGGGAGTTGTACGGGGCGCGGCGCGAGGGCCGGGACGTGGAGGCCGAGCTGGAAACTGTCAATGACAAGCTGCGCTCCACCCGCCGCGAGTTGACGATCTGCCGAAAAATTACGGAGGATATTCCGAAAATCAGGGATCAGGAGCAGCTCATGCGGCAGGAGGAACGGAGCAGCCATGAGGCCGTCCGGGATCGCACGGACGAGCAAGTAAGAAAGGAGAAGAAAGGCAAATGGATGTAAGTGCTGAAGCTGCCGACGTTGTAGTGCGGGAGAGCTTACAGGCGACCGAGGCGGCGGCGAAGCTGACCCTGGAGGGCGTGAAGAATGTCGCCGCCCTACTGCTGGCGATTGCCAAACAGGACATGAAAGTTGTGGGCCAGACTACGGCCAAGCGGCTGGCCCGCGACCCCGCCCCCGCCGTGGTCATCCCCATCAAGGCCGAGGACAAGGCCAAATTCCAGAAGCTGGCCAAGGAGTTTGGAGTCCTCTACTTTTTCGCGCAGAAAAAGGGGAACGACAACGGTATGCTCAATGTCGTTTCCAATGAGAACTACGCCGCCCTGCTCAATGCCATCATGCAGCAGCTGGGCTACCCCATCCCCCAAAAGGAACAGGAGGAGGATACGCAAAAAAAAGCGAAGTCCCGCGCTCCACAAAAGAAATCCTCGCCAGAGCGCGGGAGTGGCTTGAAACCGTCTCAGACGACTGCGGCGGCTGTTGAACCGGACTCCCCCACCAAGAAGAAGCTGGATCAGTTACAGCGGCTGGCGGCACAGTCCCGCCCTGGGCCGGAAAAAACGAACAGAAAGGTAAGGTGAATCTATGCCAAGTTTAAGTGAAATCCTTAACTCCAAGGCTGAGAGCAAGCAGCAGCGCACCGAGAACCGCAGGGCCGAACGTAATCAGTTGTCCCAAACACGGGACGGGGCGCTGATGGCCATTACAGCCAACCCCGATCTCTACACACGCTTCCTTATTTTGCAGGCGGACAACATCGGCCTGAGCGCCGGGAATATCGCCCTGACCCTATCGCAGATGGCAGACCCCACCAAGATCGGCACCACCGATTTTTGGCATAAACAGGGCCGGTATGTGATGGACGAGGAAATGAGCAAGGGCGCGGCGGTTTTCGTCCCGTCCCGCAACCCCAATTTCCGGGGCTACCTTATGGGCAGCTACTACGATGTAAGCCAGACCACCGGCAAGCCCATGAGAGAACCTGAGCCGCTGACCGAGGGCAGCGAGAGACTGAACGCGGCGTTTGCCGCCCTGTTGGATACCGCCCCTGTGGGCTTCATCGAAAACACAGGGCTGGAAGTGCCCGTGCGCTACAATGAGCGCGAATGTATTCTGGAGATCAACACGGGGTACAGCACCCTGGAAGTGTTCGCCGCCCTCGCCACCGAGATCAGCTTTGCCCGCCTCCATGACCGGGGCATGAACCGGGACTATGACCGGGGCGCGTTCCAGTTGAACGCCGAGAGCGTCGGCTTCATGGTGTGCCGCCGTTTCGGGGTGGACTGCCCCGTGCCGGACGCGGCGGGCGTACAGCAGTTTTACAGCTACTATTCGCCGGATGACCGCGGCAAGTCCCTGGACTTCATGCGGCAGACCGCCCGGAATATGGGCGACACCGTGGAGCGTGGCATCCAGCCCCGCCAGCAGGAGCATACCGCCAGCCGGGGCAGCAATAACCGGCAATACGGCAGGCGGTAATCAGGCGGCACGATCCGGGGTATGCCCCCAGCCCCGCGGATTTTACACCACCGGCCTTTGTCCGTCAAGGCCAAGGCAAGCCGCGCCGCCCGCTGGGGCGGTCGGCGCGGGCCTTGACTGCCAAAGTCCGCCGGTGCTTTTAGTAATCAAGGGGGGGCATACCCCAAAAACCGGCTTGCGCCGGTTTTTGCTACTATGGGGAGACGGGTGCGTTTCCCGGAAAGTCCGGCGGTTATCGCTGGCGGGGGCGGCGGGCGCGTCCGCGCCCCGGAACCGGCAAAAATGCGTTTCACGGTGAGACGCATTTTTCATTTCACCAAGAAAGGAGGGGACCAGCCGCATTAACATAGCGTATCACATGGACTGTACAGATATTTTGTGGGAGCTGCCGGAAAACGCCTTTGACCTCGCTGTTGTTGATCCCCCATACGGCCTCAACATCCGGGGCGATATGGGGCGGCGCAAGGGCAAGCCCCGCAAATACAAACCCGTATTCTGGGACGCCAAGCCGCCTCCCCCGGAGTATTTCCGGGAGCTGCGGCGCGTGTCCAGGCATCAAGTCATATGGGGGGCCAACCACTTTATCAGTATGCTCCCCGCCGCCGACAGCCACTGCTGGCTGTGCTGGGACAAGAAGTATTCCCCGGAAGTCTCCTTTGCGTCCTTTGAATTGGCCTGGACGAATTTTGACCTGACCTGCAAGCGGATCGCACTGTCCCCGGTACAGCCGGACCGCATCCACCCCACGCAGAAGCCCATCGCCCTCTATGCCTGGATATACGCCCTGTTCGCCAAACCGGGCGACAAAATCCTGGACACCCATTTAGGCAGCGGGAGCAGCCGGATCGCCGCCTATGAAGCGGGGCTGGACTTCACCGGCTATGAGATCGACGGCGACTATTTTGAAGCGCAGGAACGGCGCTTTGCCGCCTATGTACGAGAACACCCACATTAAGAAACAGGAGGTTTTTCCATGAAGAAACACCACAGGCTGGTTTCTCTGGCCTCCGCGCTCCTGCTGGCCCTCGCCGCCCTGCCCTGCACGGCGCTGGCGGCAGAGGCCGGGGACACGGAACCGGCCCAGGGAGCGCCGCCCCCCGCGGCCCTTTACCCCGCAGAGGTACGGACGAGCGAGGAAAACGGCATGATCCGGCTGGAAAAGGTTTACTACCTCTCCACCCGCGACGATCCCTCCGCCATCCCCACCGGGGACTTTGACCGGGAGGGCCGTCACTACACACTGCTGGACGTGCTGAAGAACGATCTGAGCGAGACGGATAGCAAGGACTACATCGAGGTTGTCACCCTGGACAGCAGCACCAAGGATATGGCCGAGATTATCAAGACGCTGGAGCCGGAGCGCGAGATCGCCACCGAGGACGGCTACACCGGCATTTTGAAGCCCGACTACACCAAGATCACCGTGGAGGCCGCTGGCTATAAGAACAACAGCTGGACAGTATCGGCATCCCGCACTTACCCCAATCTGTCCGACGCCGACGCCTCCCTCATCCCCAAGACGATCACAGACAGCGGACGGACGCTGACGCTGGCGGGCGTAGACTGGCAGGAGGCGGGGGAGTTTTACAACGCCATCGCCAGCTACACCGGCACCGCCAGCGGGCGCAGCGTCACCGGGTACACCGTCTCCGTGGAGTACAGCGGCGAAGTCACCAAGACCAGCCGGGACACCGTGATCTATACCGCCGTGTTTTCCGCGGAAAATGCGTCTCACGGTGAGACGCATTTAGACCCGGACCCCACCGCCACCCCGGAGGGCGGCAAACCCCAGCAGACCCAGCCCCCGGAACCGGCCCAGGAGGGCGGCGGGAGCGTCGCCGGGAAAATCGTGGTCACAGCCCTGGCCGGGATCGCCGCCCTTGCCATCATCGGCTACGGCGGCTGGCGGGGCTACAAATTTATCCGAGATAAGAAACGGGGGTATGTCTAAATGAAAAAGTATCTTTCCACCCTGCTGGCCGTCTGCCTTGTGCTGACGGCGCTTTCCATGCCCGCCTCCGCGTT
The DNA here is from genome assembly GCA_041223805.1 of Oscillospiraceae bacterium 44-34. GTDB lineage: Bacteria > Bacillota > Clostridia > Oscillospirales > Oscillospiraceae > Lawsonibacter. The sequence goes on from JBCLQX010000044.1 coordinate 6,514, forward strand.
GGAATACACCTTTGACAACCCGCCCACCGGGGATTTTGGCACACCCACCAGTACGGAGGACATCATCCAGACCGGGGCCGAACCCGCCAACAAGGACAGGAGCAAGAGCAGCGCCCTCATTCCTCCCGGTTTTGGGACACCCACCAGCTACTTGCCCAACTCCGGGGAGTACCTGACCCCGAACCTTGCGGCGGACGGCCCCCTGAGCGGGAAGTACACCCTCACCGTGACTGGCGGCACAGGCGGCGGCGCACCGGCCCTCCCCGGCGCGGTTGACAGCTCCGCGCCCACCAACCCGGCCTATCCCACCACCAGCGGCCCCGTCACCGCCTTTACCGATGTGACCGCCGACCTCTATTACAGCAACGGCAGTTTGGGCACACTGGAAATCCCGTCCATCGGCCTGAGTGTCAATATCTATCAGGGGACGGACAGCGCCGCTCTGAAAAAGGGCGCGGGCCACTTCACCAACACCAGCATCTGGAATGGAAATGTTGCGTTGGCTGGGCACAACCGGGGGGTAAATAATCATTTTGGCAAAATCCATACACTTGACACGGGCAATACCATCACCCTTACCACCGCCCTGGGGACCCGCACCTATACCGTTACCAGTGTGGCAAAGGTTGACGTGATGGACAACACCATGCTGGAGGCCACCAGCGACAACTGCATCACCCTTTTTACCTGTGTGATGAACCAGCCCAGCTACCGCTGGTGCGTCCGGGCTGTCGAGGCTTGATACGCCATTTTTGGACAGCTTCTTCCAAATGTAGTATAATAATAGTAGGGAAACCCAGATAAAAACTACATTACAGGAGGAAAACGACCATGAAAAAAGCAAAATTGACTACCCGGCTCACCGCCGCCATTCTGGCCCTCTCCCTGCTCACCGTTCCGGCCATAGCCGCAGATCCCCCGGCAAGTGCTGTCCGGGTAAACAGCTACAAGGGCAACACCCTGGCAGTCGGAGAACGGAGCGGCCTCATGATCGGCCCCAGCGGGACGGAGTACACCGTTACCTCCAGCGACCCGGACACAGTAGCGGTGGAGCAGATCACAGGCTTTTGGGTAGCTGTCGCCAAATCGGAGGGAACCGCAAACATCACCGCTGCCAACTGTGCCGGAGAGCGCGGAACCCTGACGCTCACCGTTGGCTCCGGCGCTCCAGCGGCCCCCGCCGTCGTGGATGGCCCCAGCCCCACAGAGGAACCGGATGTACGGCAGGAGCTGGTACGGCTTATCAACCAGACCCGCAAGGCCAACGGCGTGGCGGAGCTTCCGGTCAGCGAGGCCCTGATGACCGCCGCCCAAGCCCTCTCGGATCAGCGGTACACCTGGCATCACACAAAAGAGGAATGTGAGGCCGTGATCGCCAGCGGCTACCCCTACGGTTTCGGCATAAACCTGACGGTATTCACCGGCGTCGCCACGGAGGACGCCGCCCAGCACGCCCACGACAACTGGCTTAATTCTCCCGGCCACTTTGAGACGATGATAAAGCCGGACTGTGACAGTATCGGCGTGGGCGTGACCGAGAGCGGCGGCGTGACCTACTGCTTTATGATTGTCGGCAGGCCGAACACCCACAATCCCTACGAACCCTAAAAGTACAGACGGAAAAGGCCCCCCGGCTGGAGGGCCTTTTTCTGTGCCCGGAAATGCGTCTCACCGTGAGACGCATTTCTCCGCAGCCGCCTTGTTCCGCAGGGCGGTTATTTTATTCCCCTAAAAATAGAGATCGGGAACACCCAAACACACGCATGAAAGGAGGACGGTATTTCCCGATATTTTAGGGGGGTATAGCCTCTTTTCATGCCAACACATGATGAGGAGGCTATATGAAAAAACGAATTACCGCATTGCTTCTGGCCGTCGTCTCCATTCTCAGTATGCTGACGGCTCCCGCCAGCGCCGCCGCGCCGGATACCATCAAAATGGATGACTGCGCTTACAGCGGAACCAAGTACGATTCCCCGGCCCTGGGTGAGTGCTACCTCCACCAGATGACCTTTGACTACAACAAACAGAGTACGATTGGCTTCTGCGCGGAAAAGGGCAAGGGTATGGGCTGGTCGCTGGAGGGACACACCTGGGATAATCCCCGGTCCGTTTCAGATCCCACTGTATCGACCATGATGGCCTACTTCTACGCCCATTCCACCGGCGTCTTTACCGATCAGGCCAAAGCCCTCGGTGTGGATGACGTGTGGGACAGCAACTACACCTGGACCATGAACTCCTGGACCCAGGCTGTCGTCTGGCGCTACAAGGCCGGTCTGCTGTCTGACCCCGTGGTGGCCTGCGCCGAGGAACTGCTGTGCGTTTACAACAATCTGGAGCATACCAGCTATACCAGTATTGACGATACCATGGACGGTAAATCGTTCCGCGACCGCGCCCAATATATTCTGGATTTGGGCGCACAGGGCGTATGGGGTGAGTGCAGCGTCTACGAGTATGCCTACACCGGCCCCGGCTCCAACTATCACCCCGCAAATGACGTGCAGGCCGTTATGGTGGGCGAACTGAACATCACCCGCCAAAAATATGAGCTTACCGTCAAAAAGGTGGACAGTACCAACCCCAACAAGGGCCTCGCCGGGGCGCGATTCTTAGTGAGTTCGGAAAATGGCGCCTTCTCCAAAGAGATTGTGACGGGGCAGGACGGGACATATACCCTGACCGCTCTGGATGCGGGGACCTACTCCGTAACCGAGCTGGAGGCCCCGGAGGGCTACGAGATCGACAACGCTGGACCGCAGTACGTTGTCCTGCCCAGCAATGGCAACAACACCGTGACCGTCACCTTTGCGGACACCCCCACCATTACCGGCGAGGGCAGCATCCGCAAGGTGGACGCGGACGATCCCACCAAGGGGCTGGCCGGAGCGGTTATTAAAATTGAGGGCGTGGACAATGATTTTACCGGCACATATGTCACCGGAACCGGCGGCTACCTGACCGACGTACCCTGGAAGGATATGCCCCTCGGCAGCTACACCGCCGAGGAAGTCACGCCCCCGGAGGGCTACACCAAAAGCCCCGATGTAAATAAGACCAAGCAGACCTTCCGCTGGGACGGTAAGACCGATATTGCCCTGGTGTTTGAAAATGACGCCAAGGTAAAGGTAAAACTTATCAAGCTGGATGACAGCGGCAACCCTCTCCCCGGCGCTGTGTTCAATATCGTGAAGGACGGCCAGATCATCGGCACGGAGGCCACCAAGGCGGACGGCTCCATCACCGTAACGGACGTGACCGAGGGGATGTACGCTTTTGTGGAGGTGAGCGCCCCGGCCCCCTATGCCACACTGACTGAGCCGGTCATCGCCCATGTGGATCAGGCCACCATCAACGGCGGCGGCACTGTCACCGTGACGGCGGCGGATAAGAAGCTGCCCAGCCTGTCCATCCTCAAGCGGGACGCGCAGACCAAGGAGGTCATTCCCGGAACCGTCTTTGAGGTCAAGGGCATCCACTACGGCTATCACAACGACGTGACCACCGGGCCGGACGGAAAGGCCGTCCTGACCAATATCCCCGTGGACAGTTATGAAATCATTGAGAAGTCCGTCCCGGACCCCTATGTGGTGGGGGATGAACCCATGCAGACCATCTACCTCGGCCCCGGCGAGGAACGGGAGCTGATTTTCGATAATTTGAAGCAGCCCCTTCTGACCATCGCCAAACTTGATGCTGATACAAATGATATTATCCCCGGCACTGTGTTCACCATCGAGGCCATTGACGGCGACTACCGCAACGATGTGACCACCGGCGCGGACGGAACGGTTTCCCTGCGGCTGGCCCCCGGCTCCTACAAAATCACGGAGAAGTCCGTGCCCGCGCCCTACTACCTCCCCAGCAGGAACGCCGACCGGGAGCAGACGGTCAGCCTGAACCCCGGCGATGAGAAAACCGTCACATTCAAGGACCATAAGGCCCCGGAGCTGACCATTTTCAAGGAGGACAGTGTGGCGGGCGCTCCCATCGAGGGGGCCAAGTTCCACGTCACCTACACCAGCAACGGCGAGGCTGCGGAGGCCCCCGGCTCCATTGACTACGGGTATATTTTCACCGACACCAACGGTCAGATCAAGGTGCATGAGCAGGGCAAGAAGATGTACCCCGGCGAGTACACCGTGACCGAAGTGGCCCCCGCCCCCGGCTTTCAGATGAAGGAACCCACCACCCAGCGCGTTATTATCCACGGCGGCGAGAGCAAAACCCTGACCTTCCAGAATGAGCCGCTGAACGGAATTATTGTGGAGAAATACGACAGTGTGACCCATGAGGCCCTGCCGGGATGTACGTTCCAACTGCGGTATTTGGGCGGCACTTCCGGCACGGGCGGCACCGTCATCGGGCAGAAAGTGACCGGGAAGAATGGCACCGCCATTTGGACAGGGCTGAAAAGCGGCACTTACGTCGTGGAGGAAGTCAGCCCTGCGGACGGGTACTCCATCATCAACGCCTCCGAGACGGTGTATCTGGCGGACAGCGGGGAACAGAGTGTCATTACTGTCCGTTTTGACAATTCCCCGGACGGGATTTTGCTTATCAGAAAGGTATGCTCCGTCAATCCCAGCATTACGCTCCAGGATGCCGAGTTCAAAATCATGTATGCAGATGGTACTTTAATCGGTGACAGCAACGGCGTTTACCGCACCGACGAGAACGGCGAAATCCGCATTAGCGGGCTAAAACCCGGCAAGAGCGTGGTAGTTACGGAAACCCGCGCCCCTGCCGGTTTTATCATCGACACCCAGAGCCAGACCGTGCAGATCAAGGAGGGCCGCACCGTTACCCTCACCTTTAAGAACCAGCCGAAAGGCAGTCTGATTATCCAGAAGCGGGACAGTCTCACAGGCCAGCCCCTCCCCGGCGCGGAGTTTCGGTTGGCTACCGCCGCAGGGTGTGAAGTGGGGCTGGACGGCGTAATTGGAGACAGCACCCTGACGCAGAACGGTCTGTTCACCACCGACAGCAACGGCGAAATCCGCATTACCAACCTCGCTCCGGGGGCCTATGTACTGACTGAAACAAAAGCCCCGGCAGGGTATGTCATGGACAGCCCCAGCACCAACGTGGTCATTGGGGCCAACGGCGATACGCAGACCGTTATCATAACCAACACCCCCAAGGGCGGACTGATCGTGGAGAAGTACAACAGTGTAACGAAGCTGCCCCTCTCCGGCGCTCAGTTCAAAATCACCAACGCTAACGGGGAGCTGACCCCGGACAATGAGGGCCTGACCAGCAGCAACGGCCTGTACACCACCGACCGCGGCGGCCAGATCGTGCTGTCCAAGCTGCTCCCCGGAACCTATGTGGTGTCCGAGGTCAAGGCCCCGGACAATTATCAGGCGGACCCTACCCCGCAGACCGTTGTGGTCAACGCCGGGGATACGCAGACCCTCCGTTTCTACGATGACCCGCTCTGTACCCTCACTATTTTGAAGCGGGACGCTGTGACCAGGAAGCCGCTGAAAGGGGCGGAGTTCCTGGTTCGGGACAGTGAGGGCAGGGCTATCGGCCCCAACAATGGCCGGTATATCACCGGGACGGACGGAACGGTAACGGTTTCCGGGCTGGCTCCCAACGCCACTATCGTGGTGTCCGAGAGCAAGGCCCCCACCGGCTATATCAAGGACGAAACCCCGAAAAATATCGTTGTCCGTACCGGCGTTGCCAACAGCCTGATTTTTGACAACGAGCCTGCCACCACCCTGATTATCCGAAAATTTATTGAGGGCACTGAAAATGAACCGCTTTCCGGCGTGTGCTTCAAGGTGGTGGACGGCTCCGGGGCCGCTGTTGGCCCGGACGATGGAACCTATTACACCGACAAGGCGGGGGAGATCGTTCTCGATGGCATCGAACCCGGCACCACCGTGATTGCCCGCGAGATCAAGACCGTGGAGGGCTATGTCCTCGATGGAACACAACGTTAAAGATATTTGTTAGTCGATCTTACCAACATAACGATAATAGATTTCAATGTCCTGATCCTTTGTGCCATCTTCGTGCTTTACTGCTTCATGGATTACAATTTTCTCAATCAGACTATTGAGAAGTCCAGTAGTTAATTCATCGAAAGATGACACACTTTTGATAAGCCTAATCCATTTGCCTATATTATCTGCTCGCTGTTTTTCGCTTTCAATTTCACTGGATAACTCAGCAATTTTAGATTCAAGCTCGCCTTGTTCTTCTTGGTATTTCTGTGTAAGCATAGCGAAATTGCGTTCACTAACAGTTCCAGCAATACGATCTTCATAGAGCTTCGACAGCATATTATCTAACTTGCTTAACCGTTGCTGTGTAGCTCGTAAACCATCGGTGGCCCGCTTCTTGTTTGCCTGCTCATTGGTATCATTTTGCTGCATAAGACGAGTAGCGGCAACCTGTTCGTCCCGTTGAACAATATCCACCCAGGATTGTAAACTTTGAAGCACAAAGGCATACAGTACATCATAGCGGGTATAGTGTGAGGTACATTGGTTTACATGCTCAACGCTCTTACGACACCGATAATACGCATATGGTTTCTTGTTTTGCCGATTTACATTATACGATAAACCACATCCACAATCCGCACAACGCAGGAGTCCAGCAAAGATTTGATTCGTACCATTTTTGCGAGGCCGGCGACGTTGCTCGATAAGCTTTTGTACCTGCTGGAACACTTCTTCAGACACAATTGGTTCATGTGTATTTTCGATAATGAGCCACTTATCAGCACTGGTCTTGATGCGTTTTTTGCTTTTGAAGGAAACCTTTGTTTGCTGGTAGTGTACGCTATGACCGAGATATACTTGATCGCTAAGGATTTTCTTTACCTGTCCAAGTCCCCAGTCATACTTTTTGTTTTTCGGTTTTCCTTCAAAGATATGTGCCCAGGTGCCGTATCTTTGAAAATTAAGCCATGCTGGAGTAGGAATTTTTTCGTTTACCAAAATGCGCTGAATTTTAGATGGGCCATCCCCAGCTAATGCAAGGTTGTAGATCTTCTCAACAATCCAGCGTGTTTCATCGTCGATGAGCAAATGGCATTTGTTATCAGGATCTTTCTTATAGCCAATGGGTGCATGAGTAAAAACATGATCTCCTGCAAGGTATTTTGCTCGAAATGCAGCTTTGATTTTACGGCTGGTGTCTTTTGCAAACCACTCGTTAAATAGGTTTTTTATTGGAACAAAATCTGAAAGGCCGCGTTCTGAGTCTTCGTTATCAGTGACAGCGATAAACCGCACTCCCTTTTCAGGAAACACATACTCCAAATAGAAGTCCATCTGAACATGTTCACGGCCAAAACGGGATAGATCTTTGACTATGACACAGTTGACCTTACCATCACTAATGTCGTTCATCATGCGCTCAAAATTTGGACGATCAAAGTTTGTCCCTGTCCAACCGTCATCTACATATTCACCGACAACAGGGAAGCCATGTTCTATAACAAATTGGCTGAGGATATTACGTTGGGTTTCAATACTTACGCTATCGCCAAATTGTTCATCGTCTTTACTTAGCCTCATATAGAGAGCAGCATTGTATGACTGCTTCACAATTAACCTCCTTTTAGAAGCAGCCCCACATTATGATACCCTTACTGATGTAGTAATTATATCATAAACGTGGGGCTATAGCAACTATTAAGCTGCGCTTTCTTTTAATTCCTGCGCTCGTTTCAAGATTATTTCGTCCAGGATTTCGCTGAAAGTTTTTCCTTTTTCTGCGAAGTGTTCAGTTACATTCAAACGGGTTTTCCCATATACAAAATGCTTTTTCCCGTCTTTGTCAGTGGTAAACTCACCACGCATTGTTGGTTTTAGGCAATCGTCCATAGGTTTACCCCTCTCTATCTACCCGCTCTACCTCTTCTCTGCTAACTCCATCAAAGATTTGAATATCAATAGGAGACATCAACATAGGTCGAAGTATACAATCACGAAGCTCAGGCCAATTCTCTTTCCATGTAAGATCTTCTTGGACACCGATAATATGTGCTTTATAACCTCTCATATTTTCGCTTAATCCCTTGAAACAATGGATAGAAAATCCGTCATCATAGAAAGTCCATCGGTTCTTTTGCTTTATGATTGTTCCCAACCTAACATTGTAAAACCTGCGAAGATAGTCAGCTAAAGCGTCTTCGTCTTTATAAAACAGAATAATTTCACATTTCAACAGCGATCCTCCTATTAGTCTTCCTTGTCTTCCTCAGCCTTTGGAGCATAGACGCACTCACTTGTGCCGTTTTCATTGATAACCAGGGCGCACAACGATCCGCCATAGTAACAAGCTGAGTCGATGCAGATATCTCCTGTAGGTACAGCGTAGGCCAATCCCTTCCTATTGGGAGTATGACCGAACACAACCTGCTTTTCTCTGGGTTCAGTATCCTTTAACCATTCTCGACTCCACAGAATATCGAACTCTGTATTGTCCTTTAGCTGCGGCTTTGCAAGTCCAGCATGACAAAAGATGATTTCTGGCGTATCATAAACCAGTGGTAGGGTTTTGAACCACGAAATACTATTCGCAATGTCAATGCCAGCCTTTTCATAACTGTAAACCGTTGCATATCCACCGTTCTGCATCCAAAGAGGATCTTCTGCTCCACCAGCGTCAATAGCCATTTGTTCATGATTTCCTCTGAGGCAAACACACCTATCCTTCCCAACCTGGTGCTGAAGGTGCTTTATAAACTCGACAACTTCACAGCTAAACGGGCCACGATCTATGTAATCACCAACGAAAACCAGAATGTCAGTGGTGCTTGCATAATTCACCTTTGCCAAAAGATTTTTTAAGGTGTGAAAACAGCCGTGAATGTCGCCAATTGCAATTAGTCGATCCATGTCTTTACTCCGAATACTTGTTTAGGCGGTGCCGGAAGAATCTCAGTAACTTTGATATTGTACCTTTTCAACTCTTCACGCAAAGCTACTGCCATAGTAGAACTCATCAAAAGCTCTACCTCTTTAATTCTGGGTGCGATTAAGGTAGAGTTGTTTTCTAATGCGATCTCTTGAACAAAGAACTGCTGGACTATTGCTCCGACAGATCCAGAGAATGCACAGCATTTATTATCTGCAACAATAGTGCAGCCGTTCATATCTGGAATTATAAGCATTACACCATACACCCTTTCAAGTTAATGATCTGGTCAAGGTAGAAGAACTCAGTATGACTACCAACATCAAATTTGGTCATCTGCTGACCGTTGTGTTCAGTGTGCCAAACCCGTGTATAGTAGATTTTGAAATTACGTGCATCGCAGAATTTTTTGATTTCTTTCTCCGTTGCTTCCATATACTCCTTATCTGTCATACCGCTTTCAAATTCTGCAATCATACGCATTTCACCATGAGAATTTCTAAAATAAAGTGTCATGTATTTATCTCACCGTCTTTCTGTGGCCGCTGGATATCTGCCCCGCCTCAATCACCTGTTTGAGATTAAGGAGAGCTTCTAACACATTTTTGTTATGTATACCAAGTTCATGCTGCCAACCGCTGGTTACAGGTTTGAGAGGATTGTTGTATGAAAGCTGATCCTCATAGATTTTTCTTATCTCAGCGATTTCTTCATCTGTAATTGCCATAACGTCAGCACAAATTCTTAAAATTTTGTTTTCCATTGTTCCTCCATATTACATAGCGATAGTGTCTGCCTAAGGATTAACACCACTTATTCTGGATGTTGCAATTTCAAAATACTTTGGTTCAATTTCAATGCCTATAAAATTTCTCTCAGTATTTTTACAAGCAACACCTGTTGTTCCACTACCCATAAATGGATCTAATACTACTTCACCCTTTTGCGACGAATTTGTGATAAGCATAGTTATTAGCTCAGTAGGCTTTTGTGTGATATGGAACTTTCCGGTTTTTTGTTTAGGCATTGTTACATGAACCCAATCTCTACTGGACATATCGTTTATGGGTTTTGCTTTTCCTTTGCGAAAAAATAAAATCAGTTCACAGTTTTTTAGATACCATCTATTTGGCATACCTGTATCTTTTATCATAGTAATAATATTATGTAGCTTGAAGCCGACTTCATTTGCCACCGTAAGGTACTTTAGAATGTCATTTGTGTTGCAAAATGTGTAAAAGTGCGTACCGTCTTTTAGCACCCTATAACATTCTCCCATCCATTCTTTAGGGTTTGGAATAGTGCCAGTGAAAACATTTTCACCCATGTTATTCCTCATCCAATTTGGCCTACATGACTTCCCTCTTTTGGTCATGGTATACGGTGGATCGGTAACAACCAAATCAATTGATTCAGATGGAATTGATTTTATTTTTTCTATACAATTGCCAAGTATTAAATCTTCCATAGATGTTGATTACGCTACTGCTGGAGCAAGCTGATAGATTGTCACATCCATATCCTTGAAGTAAGTCTCTATCATTTGTGAGACGATTTCCCAATCTCCATTTGCTAACCCACAGCCAAAACCAAATGGAAATGCCAAGGACTTTCCAGCATATCTCTTGCGGATCGTATTGAAAGCATTCGTCAAAGCAACATAATCTGTATACTTCTTATGCGGGTTACGGCCATAATCAAGTTGCCCAAAGATGTTCGCAACATGCCTGCCAAGTTCGACTTCAACCATTTGAACCCTACCTAACAGGTTTTGTGGCCTACCGAAAGATTCTGTTTGACAAAACCATTGGTATTCATTTTTCACAGTAGGCCAACGCTGGTATAATGCCTTAGCAACACCAGCTCCCATTACTCCCTGACAGTTTACTTGATGACAAATAATGTCTTCAGTAGCGTCAAGAATATTTCCGTAAACTGTTTTAATCATTAGGCCAGTCCTTTTTTAGTTCGTCTGGAATAAGAATTACAGTCTCGCTATCCCAATAGAAACAGTATTCTTCATATTTCTTATTCCACTCTTCCGCAAACTTCTTGAATTCTTTGTAAGCTTCATCGCAGAAATGAACACCCTCACAATCCAGTTCTTCTTCTAACTGTTCCAAGATGCTACCTGGTTCAAGGCGCATATAAACACGGGTTGTACCATAGCAGTAGGTTGGTAAATCCTTAGCGGACATTCCTTCATCCGCAAGATGTTCCAGAAGATCATCTACAGATCCATAGTAGTTGTCATTCCAATAGACCATGTTTCCAGGATTCTCCGCCTCATACTCTTCGACCGACATTTTAGTAGCCTTATCAAATTGGGCTTTTTCCCGACAGCACTCACATTTTAACATGTATCTTAGGGTTTCTACTCCACAAACCTTACAATGATACTGCTTGCAACAGATATCAGCAGCGTATTTACTGGGGTAAAGTGTGCCACACTTATCACAAGCCCACATCCCAATATTTTTCTTTGTCGCCACTTCAACACCTCTTAATTATCATCAAGATCAAAATAAGTACCATATGACCAATGTTCTCCATACCCGCATTGGCATCTAAATACGTACTCTACAATGTAGCCCTCTTCATACCATACTCTTGGATGAACTGAGCATCCACATTTAGGACAAACTCTTGGAGGACTCATCCGCACTCCCCTTTTCCCTAAATTGTTTTAACTCTTCCAACCACGCCGCCAGTTGCAAATGCTCTTCAGCACACTCACAGCATCCCAACTTTTTAGCAATATCATGACAATGCTCAATTGCTTTTGATAATGTCATTTTTGCCATAGGTTCACTCCTGAAAATAACCGCCATACTTGGAAATGGTGCAGAATTCTTTCCATCTCCAAATTTCAAACGCCCACGAATAAACCGGATTTCCACATTTGGTTTTTGGTATATGTAGTCGTGAAAATAGCTGGTGTCGGTTCTGGCTGGAATCAATAGTACAATTGTTGTTCCAGGCTTCTTTGCTTCCTCTGAACATTTCTTTACCCAGTCTTTCACCGTTCTGCCATATGGAGGATTGCAGAAAACGGTATACCCCCCCCAGCACTGTTCAAGTCCATTATCTTTTTCTGTGAAATACTTTTCGCACTTGTGGTTAAACTCATCAGCGCAAGGGTCAAGGGTAAAGTGAAACTCATCATTTAATTTGTCAAAGAAATTTTGTGGTGTCGCCCACTCCATTGATTTTGACGAAAACATTACTTCAAGATTGATTACGCTTCACCTCATAATTTGATTTACACCCAAGCTGCCTTTGCTGTATTCAGCATAAGCATTGCTCTTGTCATCGGGCCAACGCCACCAGGAACTGGGGTATATGCAGAAGTCTTTTTATAAACGTTAGGATCGCAGTCTCCGCACAGCTCCCCATTAAGATTTCTGTTTATACCCACATCAATAACAACCGCACCCTCTCTTACTGCGTTTGGCCTAATAATTCCAGCCTTACCTACGGCAGAGATTAAAATATCAGCAGTTTTGCAGATGTCAGTTAGCTTCCTTGTATGTGAATGACATACTGTAACAGTTGCATCATTTTGAAGAGCCAGCATGGTCATCGGTTTTCCTACGATATTAGATCTTCCAACAATTACACAATGTTTGCCTGATAAACAAATACCATAGTATTTCAAAAGCTCTACAATACCGCCAGGAGTACACGGAAGAAAGTGTGGGTTTCCTTGGAGCAAAAGGCCGATGTTATGTGGGGTAAAACAGTCTACATCTTTGCCAGGAGAAATTGCATTGACTACACGTTTTGGATCAATATGCTTAGGCAATGGCATTTGAACCAAAATCCCATCAATGTGTGAATCGAACGAAAGAGCAGAAACTAAGTCTACAATCTTTCTTTCCGATGTATCTTCATCAAAAACGTATTCTTTGCTGATGAATCCACATTGTTCACAATCTGCTTTCTTGTTTCTAACATAAATCTGAGAGGCAGGATTGTTACCAACCAACACGACAGCCAAACAAGGCTGACTCTTCTCACTTTCCGTCTTCAATGCAAGCTTTTCCTTAATTTCATTAGCCACTCTTTTGCCATCTAAAACAATTGCCATATGCACCTCTCTCACGGCTTCTTGTGCATGGTGTACCTTTTTACACGTACATCAAGCTTCTTTTCTTTGGCGACTTTTATCATGTGCTTGGTTCCAGGAGAATTACCGTCCCAAAAGGCTACAAGCGCATCGGCGTATTCCGCCATTTGTACATTGCGTTTATAGCCAGCAGATTTACCAAATGTGTCCCAATCCGCTGGTATATACCTAATGCGATAGCCACGTTCTTTTGCATACTGTTCTCCTAAACGATCAGCTCCGCGAGCCATTCCACACACGATTTCAATATCATCTATGACGTTTTTCAAAAGGTAGTCGAGACTGGCGGCAAGCCCTTTATAATTATTGAAGTCTCTACCACCAGCCACAATTACCTTGAACATAAATTAATCCTTTGATGGTGCCACCGAAGGAATTCTCGCAAGTCCTGTCCCGCAACAAACCTCACACTTCCACCAATCAGTCGGATCATTGGGATCTGGCCTATCATCTTCAGCGCAGGCTCGGCTTCTTAAAACCTTGCCCTCCCCGCCACATGCTTCACATGCGGTATTAATTTTCCGTAACTCTTCGAGGCTTCTTTTATACGGTGTAATCTGAGCAGCAAACTCACCTTCCATTTTAGAAATCTGATGCTCTATCTCACGAATTGCCGGAACTAAATTTAGGGTATTAGAAGTAACTCTCATCTTCAAATCCTCTCTCACAGTTTTGACATATGGATTCAGGATAATCAGCGGCTCCGCATTGCATCCAATATCCACATTCGCATTGAACATCACATTCGTCCCCGTATTGAGTAGCTACAATCGTAGCTCCGCAACGGCCAACACAACAATAATCCATTATGCAACTTCCTCCAATCTTTGAGCTGCTACATCAGCCCAAGTCATACCGAAATATCGGCTCTTTTTATTATCACAAAGGCCGTTATCCATACCTATGTAATGACGGCCCTCCAGTTTGGCTGCAATTAAAGTTGCGCCACTTCCACAGCAGTTGTCCAGCACTACCCCTGTCATCGCCAGTGATAAAATGTAAAAAAACGCCGAGGAAAAAATGTAGTTTTGTGGCGGAGGAGGCGAAAAAAAG
>JBCLQX010000045.1:0-20183 GCA_041223805.1 Oscillospiraceae bacterium 44-34
AGTCTATATACTCCATACTCTCTATTTTAGCACTCTTGATCCATCTTTCCTAGCTTTTTTCTCGAAAGTAATAAAAGCGACTATCGCTATTCCAAGGATGTAGTTTACAACAACTTCCCCTGGCCCACGCCCACCGACGCCCAGAAAGCAAAAATCGAGCAGACCGCCCAAGCCGTTCTGGATGCTCGCGCCCTCTACCCGGACAGCAGCCTTGCTGACCTTTATGACGAGACTACTATGCCCCCGGAGTTGCGCAAGGCCCACCAGATGAACGACAAAGCGGTGATGCTGGCCTATGGTTTCTCCGTCAAGGATATGACCGAGAGCAAGTGCGTGGCGGAACTGATGAAGATGTATCAGCGGTTAATAGGAGTTTAAGCGGAATGAGACTGTGCTACAATGCATGCCCCTCATCTCATTTCCCGCTATTACGAAATTGTTCCTTGATGGCCTCAATTTTAGTATTCACCTGACAGCAGGCTTTCTTTGCATTGCCGTTGAGTATACCGATAAAGCGGTTCTTTAACATTTCTATAAAACGAACAAGATCCTTATCAAAACTGTTTCCTTTAGATAAAATATCATCGCAGACAGATAGCACCACCGACCAGAAAATACCATCTTTTGCTAAGTTAGATACTTGATGAACAATATCTTTTAAACAATATTCCCCTTCTTCCAAATCTTCGGTGCGATAATAGTCCAATTCATCATCATAGTTTTCTGGATAGGTCAATAAATCCCAAAAAAATTCGTAACGAAACATATTGCTCATATAGAGTTCACCTAATAAGCAATTACAAATCTCAACCTTATATACAGTTAAATCTCCAGTGTTTTTTACTTCCTTGAGTTTGTCATGGATTGTAAGAAAATTATTGAATTTATCTGTACTAGTTCGCTCGGTAAGGGACAAAACGCAGTTCAAATCCAAAACTAACTCATATGCTGTCAACTTCAAGTCACGCCCACGCACTATACCCTTGTGAGCAATCTCATTTCTTAATTCAGGAATGTCAAAGGCGAAATATGGATATAGTGTTTGCATCAAATGCGGGCTGCTTTTAAATGCTTTTTCGACTTTTTCTACCAAAGTGCCTTGGCGCTCTTTTGCTCCAAATTTTATACAAACCAACTCATAAAATATACCTTCAAGCTGAATGGAGGCCATAGCTATAAAGGCTAAATACCGCTTTTCCTCAAACAATGTTGCCAGTGTTTCGAATATCTCTTTTCTTTCGTGGATATGGTAGTTAAAACTAACACGGCTACTCATTTGAGAAACCATGTTATTATCATCGACGACTTTAATAACTTCTCTATAATAATCATCAGGGCAATCCCTTTTTAGAGCGATATGGTACTCAATATTTTCCATAAAGTCAAGTGGTCCCACACCAGGAATGCTATAAAATTTTGCATATGTTGAAAAGTCATAATCAGGATCATAAAAGTGAGAAGTATATTGGTAATCATAGGTTGGCCCTAGTAGCCACATGCTTTTTTCTTTATCTCTGTCAATTAAATCGCCATAAGGACTTTTGATGTTTGCCACATAATTACTCAATCCATAAGAAATAAATTTTATAATTTCGTCTTTAGCTGATTGGTTTCGCCCATAGAAATATTGTAATTTTTTGAACAAATATGATCCCTTGTCGTTCACTTTTTCCATGCGGTTACTGATATTCTGCTGTCTGGTGTTAATTTCTTGCAAATGCTTCCGTATAATTATTGTTGTGTAAATATAATTGCGCAAAAACAAATCAGGATACGCAATATCCCTGCCGATATCGAGACTGCTGAGCAAGAAGTCCATGGTTTCAATCTTGGGTGGTTTTGCTTGCAGCGGAATAGTCAAAGATTCTTTCAATTTCTCAATATCAATACCGTGGAAAAAATCTTGAATATTAACAGGTTTATATTCATTTTCGTCCATAGTGCCTCCTGTAGTTTATGCAATATTGGTGGGTGTAAATCATTTCGGTACATTTCAGTTAGTTTAGAAGGGGATAGTCTATTACAAGTCCATGCCCCTCTCAAGGGATATACTCATTACATAGTCTCCTTTCTGCCAATTATATCAGAAAAATTTAATATGTACAGCACAAATTATACATATGGCGCAGAAAGACTAAGCAACAACAGGGAAATAAAAACCGTCAGCACCAAGTGCTTTACGCTTTGGTGCTGACGGTTTTTATTCAATCTAACGGTGTATAATCTGTTACATTTTCAGGTATTCCTTTGGAACCCCATTAAGGATCAGGTCGGCGTAGCTAAGCGGGTCATTATAGACCAGCCAATCCAATTCCGACCGCTGACGGATGGTGTGCGCAACCTCATCCTCTACGGCAGTACAGTCAATCGAAATCATGCTCCCGT
The DNA here is from genome assembly GCA_041223805.1 of Oscillospiraceae bacterium 44-34. GTDB lineage: Bacteria > Bacillota > Clostridia > Oscillospirales > Oscillospiraceae > Lawsonibacter. Next base: position 2,386 of record JBCLQX010000045.1, read on the forward strand.
CCACGAAGCGTAACTCGACGCAGGCCGTATCAATGTTGAACTTACAAGAAATGAGCTTATCCATAGGTTTATGCCTCCACATTGTAAAAAATAGCCCGTCTGAATCCCTGTTAGGAATCAGACGGGCTTTCGTATGCACCCCGAAACCGTCAGCCAACAGTGGTAAGTGAATTTAGTTCCTTATCACTATCAAGCCAAATCGTCCGGGGGTTTCCCCATCAATAGAAGGCGTAGTAGTGGAAGGTCACATCGGTGGCGGTCATGCCGGACCTGGGGTCGTTCTCGGTGAGCTGAAAGCCGTTTTCGGTGAATGTAACGTACTGGGCGGCGCCGTTTCTGGTCTTGGACATCCGAACCTGCCGCTCCGGTCCGCCGAAGATACATACGCCGTTGGCAGTCAGCGCGGTGTCGGAATACGTACCCGGGATGATGACCAGAAAGCCGGGCCGGAAGCCCACATCGACCGTGACCGTCCCGCCGTTGCCCACGTAGGTCCCGTAGACACAGCAGGGGGCCTTCCGGGCCGCCAGAATGGCCGCCTCGATTTTTCGGTTGTCCTCGTTGAAGTCGGTCCGCTGGACCTTGTCCGCAGCTTCCCACTGGCAGAGATTGTAGTTTTGTGTACGGTTCATCATATTACCTCCATTTTTTATGTTGAGGTTTCCGTCCCGCCCGCGCGGCGGGGACGTAGGGCGGGACCGTCCCCTCAACCCTGGCGGGATTTCCCGAAAAGTTGCATGTTCGCGTACATCTTACAGAGCCGAGGGGAAACTGCGCCCTTTTTATGGATCTGTTCACATGTTCCTGCGATTTTTTTCATATAGTTTCATAACACAAATCTCTCCGCCGGGGAGGCGGCATTTTGCGAAGAGGAGCGTGAAAATATGAAAAAACAGGAACAGATCAAAATCTTTTTTATCGGGAAGACGTGGCGGACAGCGGCCGTCTGTCTTTGCGCCGCGGTGCTGATGTTCTATGTGGTCAACTATCCGGCCGCCATCGGAGTGTCCACGTCCGCCCGTCAGCTGCCCATCTACTGCGTCCAGCGGGACCAGAAGCTGGTGTCCATCAGCTTCGACGCCGCATGGGGCAACGAGGACACACAGCAGCTGATTGACATCCTGGAGCAGTACCACGTCCCCGCCACCTTTTTTGTGGTGGGGGAATGGGTGGATAAATATCCGGAATCGGTCAAGGCCCTCCACGATGCCGGCCACGCCGTGATGAACCACTCCAATACCCACGCCCACTACCCCCAGCTTTCCGCCGACGAGGTAATCGCTGACCTCAACGCCTGCAACGATAAGATCGAACAGGTAACCGGCACGCGGCCCACCCTGGTCCGCCTGCCTTACGGGGATTACGACGACAAATCCATTAACGCCGTGCGCTCCATCGGCATGGAGCCCATCCAGTGGGACGTGGATGTTTCCCATACCCCTTCAAGCCGTTGGGACAGAGGGGATTGCAAAGCTATCCCGCAGTAATATCTCCATGTATACCGCATTTGAGAAAACCGGCAGGACGGGTAAGAACTCCGTTCTGCCGGTTATTATATTGCCAACGTTTTGCTGGGCAGTTGTTTGGGTTACGGACAGAACTCCCCATAAATTCGATCGATCTCCTCAAATTCTGCCTGTAGCTTATTTTGAATTTGAGCTTCAATGTATTCCTGCTTAACACGTGTAATGAAGCGGATATCCAGAAACAGATGCGCAACTGTATTCAACAAACTACCGATATCAAGGTTTTTGGGATTCGAAGTAATGCTGGCATTGATAATCGTGCTGGCAGATGCAATAGAATTGGAGATCAAGAGAATTTTGCGCGTCCTGACTTCATAGATATCCTTCGGTACACCTTCATCGCGGAAAAGACCATGGGTAAGGCCAATAATCATGTCAATTAAGGCAGTTATAGCAAAGGAAACTCCTACAACCTTCGCATCACGGGAAAAACATAGCGCATCATAATGCTCTTTGTATAGCTTGCTGGCAAATTGCTCATTGATTGCAGAAAGAACTGGTACAGGAAGTCCGGCTTTGGTAAATTCATCTGACTTCAGGTGTTGCGCCTGGGCAAAAATCGCTGCTGGCAAATTCAATCTATCTGCCTCTATTATTTCGCGGCTTTCCTGCACCATTGTGACCAGCGGCACACTCCCTGGCAAAATTATCATCGGATTACGTTGAATCCGGCGTGATTGAAAATCGTTTGTTGTGATGATATCTGTCAGGATATTCATCGTTCCAAAGAGCCACCCAAGTATTGGGTCATGGCCCAACGTATATAACCGATGCTCGCCACCATGTAATTGAATACCCGCAGCAGGTGACCCGCGTGTAATGTCATATGGCGGTGTTTGATACAAAATGTTGATCCAATATCCGGTTTTTCCGTTGGTTTTGGCAAGCTTTTTGTCCCTGAATGTGTCATTTGCATCTCTGTGTGTTCGTTCGATGGATTTGTCGTTGTGATTCAGTCGCTTGCTTGGATCAAAGCTGTCTCCATAACCAACTTTACCTGCTACATATAGGAATAGTAACGCCTTTGTCACTTGCAGAGCAATTGCAATTGCAAGAAATGGCAGATCTGTTTTATTGATAAGGCTTGTTTGGCGAGCAAATTCTTTGTTGATTGCATCCAATTCGCGGAAGGAATCGTTGATCTCACTTTCCGACATAATATCTTCTAATACAACCGGCTCAGTACAATGCTCATTTGCTTGACGTACGATCTCATCCCAGCTTTCTAACTCTGGACGGTGTTCTAGCCGTCGTTCTTGCCTTTGATCAGCAATCTTTTTTGCCAATGTTTCAACATCAGCTTGTTTTCCAAGAGATTTTAATAGTTCCAACGACGAATCAATTGCGGCATCCGCTGTCTGCCTTGTGGCAGCCATATCAGGGTCATTCTTTTGAGAAAGTGATCTGTCTTGATTCATCTTCAGTACTCTATTCAGATCCTTCTCTTGCTCGGAATATTGGAATCTACTCATTCGGCAGCCTCCCTATAAAGATGCTTACAAAATACCCAGATCGTGCTGCAAGTCCTTGATGGCAGATTGCAGAAGGATGTTTAACCCGTTCAAATACTCTATCCTCTCCTTGTCAGCATCTGTTTCTTCCTTGAGTGCTTTCACAATTGCTGTCTGCTTAGCAATCGCATTTTTGTAGATGAGCTCTTTTGACTCACGGAGTTTCTTGTTCCTTACATGCGACGCAACGCCCATACCTACTCCGCCTAGCGCGACAGCAGGGGCCGCTAATACAGCAATGCCAGCGACCATGCCGCCGCCAATCAGTCCACCCGCCGCAGCCAACCCGCTTGTAATTCCAGCAGCGCTAAGGCCAACAACAGAACCACCCAAATATAGCCCTGCAAAGCCGATCGCAGCACCGGTACCAACTCCTACAGCCCCAGCTAGAGCTTCACCAATAGGAGAATCTCCTATCCTCCTTGACGTGTCATGCAATGCCAGATCAGCATCGTCTATTACACTCTGCACTGTTTTTAGTGCATCCTGACTCTGGAATTTCATATCCTTTTTACTCTTGACATATTCACCCATTCTGAATTACCTCCAAAAAATTATTTCATGTTTATCGCTCATACCACGGTCATCATATACTTGCTCTGATCTTACAGCAGAAAGTATAGCATATCTATACAGAAATTGCAACTATCAGCTATAACAAGAAAGAACTTTTAGTTTTTTATTTCCCCACTAATAGTTTATTCATGCAAAAACTTACAGCGTTACACTAGTTTTAACAACTCAAAGGAGGGAAACGCTGTGGATTGGGTCACGATTGGTGCCAGGATACGTCGTCAACGAGAATATTTGGGCTATACCCGTGAGAATTTTGCTGAACTTTTGGATGTAACCCCAAAATTTTGTTCGGATATCGAGCTGGGAGCAAGAGGGATGTCGATCCCCACACTTTGTAAAATATCTCATATCCTGCGCCTAAAGACGGACTATATCCTATTCGGAAAAACGGAGGAAGCATTCAGCGAGCCGCTGACGCTTCTGCTCCAAAGCTGCACCGACTCCGAGCGGGTATATGCGGAGCAGCTGCTAAAAACATTTTTAATCGCAATGAACACAAAAAAAGATTCGCTTTAATCGGCGAATCTTTTTACTTTTCGATAGAATGTGCTGGACTTCATATCCAGCCGCCGCATAGCCTCTACCGCAGTAATCTCTCCGCTACGCCACTGATGGACTACCGCCTCAAAGTTCGGCGGCATGATCGGTTTGCGGCCTTTGTACTTCCCCTGCTCCTTGGCAATGGCGATACCCTCTCGCTGACGCTGGAGAATATATTCCCGTTCCAGCTCGGCCACTGCCCCAAAGATGGTCAGCATAAATTTCCCCGTTGGGGTAGTGGTGTCGATGGCTTCCTTTTGGGAGATAAATTCCACCTGTTTGGCAGTCAGCTGTTCTACCAGGTCCAGGAGATCACGGGTATTCCGGGCAAAGCGGCTGATGGATTCCACAATCACGGTATCACCTTGGCGTACATAGGCGAGCATCTTCCACAGCTCCGGCCGGTTGGCGTTTTTGCCGCTGGCCCGGTCTACATACAGCTGATCTACACCGAGATCACGCATTAGAATCTCCTGACGAATGGTGTTTTGCTCCTGGGTACTCACACGGACATATCCAATTTTCAAGACATATTTCCTCCTAAAATTCCCAATAGGGTCAGTTTTCAGAATGGCACATGCCAAAACTCCGAAACCGACCCTATTGGGATCCTTTTCCCCTGTGTCGTTAGGGTACAGCTCAATGGGACACGGCCTATTCCTCAAAGGAAAAGGAGTGACCTTCCTCAGCAGCACTGTCAACATAATTTGAGAGCCCATCATAAAGCCTCTCTCAAATTCAAGCTGACAGTCCAGCATTTGATATCTCTGAGCTTTTTTCAGATAGTCTTCCACCAACACCTGATACTCTGCCGGTAGTTCCTTTCGTATCGACCGCTCAGCTTGCGTCACGTTCTCCAGTGCCACAGAATACCGTTTCTCAAAATCCTGGCTCTGGCTATAGGGCAGATCACAGTGGAATAGGGCTTCCATGATTTCATCCACAACAAGGCTCCTCCATTCTCAGCCGATGACGACTCTGGCCCGACAGCAGAAGTCCTCCATACAACTCACGGCAGCGGCTCTCGGTATCTTCAAAAACCGTGCGGCCTCATGGAGCGCAAACCCATCTACCAGAAGCCGAATAATTTTCGCTTCCCTTGGCGTGGCTACACTTGCGGCCTGTTCCAGAAGGGCCTTGCTCTCAACTCGCCGCTCGGTATCCTGCCTGTGGTCTGTAAGCATACTGCCGGCATCATCCAGCCCTACAGTGACACCGCAACGCTTCGCACAGGCATAATACTCGCCCTCCCGGAGGACGGAATCTTTCATGGCCCGGAACGCCATCGCCTTAAACTTTACCCCGACGGGAGGGTCACGGAAATATTGCTGCACAGCGGAGAGGTAGCCAAAAATCACGATATCGTAGAAATCATCCGCCGGGAGATGTCTGTAGCGGAGGAAGTCAGTCACCAGATCATGGTGCTGCTCCGCAAATTCCCGTTCCTCCTGGGTCATAGGACGCAAGGCCCTCATATTTATCACTCCGATCAATCAGTAAAATGAAGGGGAACCCCTTGCGGCGCAAGAGGTTCCCTCATAGATAAGTTTGCTCAATCGACCTCCAGCGGCAAGCAGACGATACGGCCATCCATGCCCCAGAACATCTCCGGGGTATAGAACCGCTTTCGATACCGCTCGACCTGCTCCGGAGTCAGACTGGTAAAATGGTCACGGTTTGCCGGAGCACAGCACAGGAAAAACGTACCGCACACGATATCGCATAACTGCCCGTTCTTGTCCCGCAGCCCACGGTTCGCCGGAAGGTCCAGCAATTTGCCTTCGTTATTACAGACCAGCACGACTGAGTCCTCCAAGTAGATGGGTTGGATCGACCCACTCACGATGCCCTGCATGGCCGTCAAGGAATCGTCGATTTCTTTCACTTCCGGCCTCCGCTCAGGTTCGACTACTAAGACACGCATAGCAATGATCCTTTCTCTATTCCTTGGGAACAGCTGCAAATTCCATGTGGTACATATCCAGGGACTTTCCCAGGATAACGTGATCGCCCTTGTAGTAGGTCGGCTCACAGAATCCATCGGCACGGGCCTCCGCCTCGTTCTCAAAGATTGCTTTGATCCGAACTGTGCAGAAGCGGGGCGTATAGACAGAATCGCCAATCTTCATACTTGATCTCCTCCTTCAGAACGGCAAGGTATTGAAGGGCAGATGTTTGTCACACCAGCTGTACAGCCTGGGGAAGTGGTCCATCATCCATCCCCAAAATTTCCAGCGTCTGGTTTCCAAATTCTGTTTCCAGACAGCCCGTTTATTGTATTTCATGAGATCCTTCCTTTCTTCTTGGACAAAATAAATGGCCCGGTGTCCCCACCGCATGGCAGGGACACCGGGCCATCATAGCGTATCTTAGCTGGCCTGTGCCAGCTCCGGCACCATCTGGGCGGCGTTCACAATGTCCATGAACTGCTGGCCGAATGCCTTTGCCTGGGCCGCTTCCTCCGGGCTGAGTGCGCCGGCCGTCTGGAAGTTGAACAGGGCGTAGGGCTTGCCCTGCTTGCTGGTGGCCCTCTCCAAGGTGATCTTCGTGACCACGCTGGAGATCGGCGTCAGGGTACTCAGGAGCCGGGTGGAGTATTTCAGGAACCTGGGCTTGCTGGTCACAGGGACACGCACCAACAGAGGGATGATGCTGTTGGGCCGCAGAAGGAACAGCAGTACCGATTCCTTACACGCCTTGGCGTTGCTGTCTCCGTCCTTGGAACCGAAGTCGTTGAAGGGACAGAGAGCGCAGGACTTCCCATCGTGGGAGATGATGCTGTTCTGGCTCATGCAGACAGGCGGCGTACCCTCCACCGGGTCAGGAGTGTCCCAATAGGCCCTGGGAGTGGTGTAGTCCAGAATGATGCCCGACAGCTCCATTGCGGCCTCGTTTCCCGCCAAACCCGGAACCTCAAACACCGTGGAGCCACCAGATGGGGACTTGACCACATCGAACAGGTCGAGGGTCAGGGGCTGGCTCTTCAAATTGGCCCGGATGATGTCCAGGGCGTTGTTGGTCAGGGCCAGATAGGTGGAATCCACCGGGGCCAGAGCGGTTTCCGACGCAGAGGCGGCGGTGATGGCCTGATTTCCGGCGGGCTGCTGCAATTCCTGTACCTTGCCGTTCATACGGCCTTTGAGTTTCGTGTTGTCCATGGTAGACCTCCAAAATTTAGCTCGCTGCCTTGATAGTGAAGCGGCGGTAGGATGTTTTGCTGGTGTACTTCTTGTACAGGGCCGGATGCTCAGCCTTCAAGGTCTTACTGTCCAGCCTCTCCTGGGCCACGCTCTTCCAGGTCACGACACGGCCCCCGGCAGTTCCCACCTCATTCTCGCCCATCATCTCCTTCAGCAGATTTTCGGCCTTCTGCTTTTTCTCGGTGACGGTCTCCAACTGCGCACAGGCTTCATCGTACTGGGCCAGCAGATCGGCTGCGGTGTCGGGTAGGGTGATGTGAGATTGGGGCGTACTGCTGGGGAATCGCTCAGACAGGAATTTTTTTGATGCGTTGGAGCCATCCAGCGGCGGAGGCGTACCGTCCTGCACATGGCTCCAAAAATCGGCCTCCAGCTCAATGAGCATGGAGATCAATTCCTCGTCACGCTCCACAAACCGCCATTTGAAGGTGTTGCCGCCAATCAGCACGGCGATGTAGGTTCCGGCATAGCCAGTGACCGCCATATAGTGCTGCACCTGGAGCATATACTCGTCGGGAATGGTATCCTCCCACTCCCCAGCCTTGTAAGCGGAGGCAGTCTTGGCCTCGAAGACGCACGTTCCAACATCCGGGACTTCGCAGACGCCATCCAGATTCGCCAGCATGAAGGGGTGCTCCTCGCTCTGGAGCAGTTCGCTCCTGTGGCGGACCTCGATCCCGGTGCGCTTGGTGAACTCGGCCCGGACGAAGGGCTCCAACTGCGTCCCCCAATAGGCAACTTCTCCGGCCTCCTGGGGCGGGAGCTGGCCCGTCTTATCCAGCCACAGCTCCACGGGGGACTTGTAACGGTTGATACCGCAGACCACGGATGCGTCCGAGCCGCCGATACCCTGCTTACGGTACTTCAACCATTCCTCATAGGGCATATCCTCCGTAGATACCAACACTTTTGCAGACATTTTGATACCCCCTTTACGCCGCCGCCAATGCCAGCTTGTAAGCACGGTCGATCATGGGGTTGCCCTCGACGGTGCGCAGGAACAGGTTCTCATCGTAGTTCTTCGTCCTGCGGATGGGATCGGCATGGGTAGCGAAGTCGCTGACAGCGTTGACGAAACGATATCCGTTCTTACCCACATTGGAGAGGTCAGGGGCCTCCCAGTACCGCCGCTTCATGTCCTCCAGCAGCCGCAGATTGTTCTTGCGCTGCACATCGGGCAGGTCGGCGGTGACGGGGAAGAACTCGGCCATGAACTCCATGACCTTCTTATCGGTCAGCCTGATCTTGGACAGGGTATCAATGCTCCGGCCCAGCTCACCCATGTACTTCTCGGCAAGGCCCAAGGTCTCCTCGGCCTCATGGACACGGCTCATGACGTTCTCGGTGTGTTTGGTCGTCCAGATACGCTTTGCGCTGTTGAGGGCCAGATTAAGGGTGTTCTGACACACGACTCGAATGGGGGTCATGGCGACCTTGATGCCGGAGCTGCCATCGTGGCTGTTCATCACCACCAGATAGGGTGCGATCTCGTCCCCGGCGATGATGTAGCGGTGGGGCATCCGGGCCAGCATCCAGACCTTGCGGCCACCCTGCAAGGCCCCGGCAGTCTCATAGGTCACGCCTGCGCCCAGCAGATCGTCGGTGAACTGAAAGGCGTCCTCGTTCTGGACCACCTTGTACCTGTCGGACACGATACCCAGGGCGGCGCTGTCAGTGCTGCGGAGATTGACCTTGTAGCCAGGAATCAGGGAGCCGTTCTCGGTGTAGACATCCTTCTGGATGACCTCCCAATTCAGGCCGGCGTAGATCAGGGCATCAGCAGAGGTGGGAGCCTCCTGCACCTCAGTACCCAGGCCGTGCCAGGGCTTCTGACGGACATAAAACATGGTCTCAACATTTGCGGACATTTTTACTCCTCACTTTCAGTCATTTTCTCATAACGCTCACAGCAGTTATGGCACATAGGTTCTTCATGGTCAGGGTCATTCTTGGAGTAGTGCGCTTCACTTTCGGGCAAGGTCTTGCCGCACCGGATACAGTAGGTGATCGGATCTTTCATTGCGGCTGTTCCTCCTTCGTCAGATGGTCGATCACCGCACAGAGCAGTGCGGCAGCGGCGGCAAGCAGAACACCCATGATGCTGCCCTGGATGTCTTTTCTCATGTCCGTCACCTCGGCGTACAGATCGTCCGGATCATCTGATCGACAAGCTCCAGGATCACCCCACGGATGACTAATAGCAGTGTTTTCAACATAAATTTGCCTCCCTATCGTCAATAAAATTGAAAAGACCGGAAACTGCCCAAGGCCCTTAAACCTCGGCAGTTTCCGGTCTTCTTATGAGAATGATATACGTTTGAATGGTACATGGAAAGCAAACAGGGCGTTAATTTACTTTTGGGAGGGGACTGCCATGCAGAACGAAATTTATCACGAATACCTTGAAGAGTGTAAGCAGGAACAGGTTCCCGTCGTGCTGACAGCGGCGGAGGTGATGGATATTCTGGGGGTCGGGAAGAATACAGTTTACCGGCTTCTGAACTCAGGGAGACTGCGTGGAGTGCGTGTAGGACGCTCCTGGAGAATCAGCATGGATTCACTTAATGAATTTATCCCCTAAATGGGCGGATGGGCAGATAAAAATTATCTTTAAATACGTCAAAACAAGTGAGAATCACTGTGCTTTGAATGCTTCTTTTAGGGATTTTTATCTGCCCATCCGCCCATCTGCCCTTGACATCTACTCCCGCCCCCGATACCCATGCCGTTCCGCATTCCCCAGCAGGTATAAAAAAGCGAAGGCTGGGATGCGGATCAATTCTTTTCCGTTAGGGGCGTTGTGGACACCATAGTCGTCTGCCCGCTTGGTCACTACAATAGCGGCGCTGGCCTCACCACACAGCTCACAGATGGCGGAATCGTTCGGGATAGGAGCTTGCTCCCGATATTTGACTTCGATCAAAATATTTTTGACGCTGGGGTAGTCTACCACCACATCGATCTCCTTCCCCTTTTTGCCGCCCCGGTAGTAGCCTACCCTTGTGGCCCTCTGGTAGTAGAAGGCGGCCACATGCTTATAGACGGCGGTCTCCACCATCTTCCCCAGCTCGATGGGATCGGTCAGCACATCCTCGTCCATCAGTACAGCGTTTCGGATGGCGGCGTCGGCGATATAGATCTTAGGCTGGGCCTTCAATATCTTCTGACCGCCCAGCTCCACTGGATAGCTGAGGTAGATCAGGTTGGCGCTCTCCAGGTATTTGATATAGTTCTCCACGGTAGGCCGGGTCACGCCGTCCAGCTCTTTGGCAATAGCCGCGAAGGAGACGATATCCGAGGAGACATTGCACAAATACAGGAAGATGCGTTCCAGCTCCGTGGCGCTGCGGATATTGTACAGGGAGGGAAGGTCTCGCTTGAGTACCTTATCCACTACATCCTCCCGCATGATCTGCTGGGCCAGCCGGTCATTGGAGGCCAAGGCCAGTTCCGGAAAGCCGCCCACTTGCAGATATCGGTTAAAGTGGTTCTGCACCGCCCCCAGTTTGAGCATGACCCCTGTGCGTTCCTGCTGGCTCATATGGGAAAAGGCTGTGGGCCGTATCTCGGGCCCTAATTCCGGCACCGCTACGCCGGTCAGGGCGCAGTACTCATAGAAAGACAAGGTGGGCACCTGGATCACGCTCCAGCGTCCCGCTCCGCTCTCGGTGCTGCCCTTGATCAGGGCCGGGCTGGCGGAGCCGGTGGCAATCATCTGAGTCTCAGGCTGAGTGTCGTAGATCGTCTTCATCCACTTGTCCCAGTCACTGGCGTACTGGACTTCGTCAAAGAAGTAATAACAGTCCTGTCCCGCCCAGACATTTTCATGGTAACACTCCAGGATATCGTTGAAGCCGCTCAGCTTCAGCATAGGGTGGTCCATAGAGATGAATACGATGCGCTGGGGCTGGATCCCACGCCGCAGCAGGGTGTCGATCATCTGATATTGGATGGTGGTTTTGCCCACCCGGCGGGTGCCGGTGAGCACCACAGTACGGCGCAGGTCAGTTCGATCCAACCGCTTCATCGCCTCATGGTAAGCGAACCGGCGATACTTTTTTGTGAAGTCCTGGTGGACGCTCCCGGTTGTCCACCAGGGGTTGAAAGAACGGAGAACCTTCAAAATCTGCTCTTTTGTCGCAATTGCCATAGAACTCACCTCAATCAATATTATAGTCCTTATCTTCTATTATGTCAATTAAATATTAAAGTATACTTACACGTTTCGCTATCAAAATAGAAAATATTAGTCAAAAACATGAAGCGGCAGAGCGGGAGCTATTGCCTCCGCTCTGCTGTTCATACGTTCCAGACTACTTCCGCACTGTCATTCTCCAGCCGGACTTCCCGGATAAACTGTGCGGCCACCACCTTTTTCTGTTCAAAATCCAGCGGCTCAAATTTCAGGCGTCTGATGGTCGGCGTTTTGGTGTGCCGCCTGGACTGCCGATTCAGCAACTCCTGGCGCTGTTGTTCCAGCCGCTCAATGGTGCGATTGATGTAGGGCATGGACAGGTCGGTGCTTTCAGCAAGAGCTAAGATCAGCCGCTCGATCTTCTGGTCGATGGCCGCCAGCTCACCGGCAAGCTCCTGTCCTGTCTGCTGTACCGCTTCCACATCGGGGCACTCATTCAGCAGTTGCTCCAGTTGAGCAGCTACGGATGCTTCCAGTTCTCTCAAGTCCACCCGAATACTGCTGTCACATAGCTTCAGGTTGGTGCGTCCGCTGCAAACCAGATAATATTTCGCTCCGTCCCAATTGACCTTGACGCTGTATCCGCACTTGGCGCACTTCATCAAGCCGGACAGCCAGGTGTGCTTGCCCTTCCCCTTGGTGCCCAGCTGCCGGTTCTGGTCCAGCTTGTACTGGCAGTCCAGCCAGAGCTGAGATGAGATCACACCATAGTGGTTTGCCATGGAAAAATGCTGATCCTTCAAGTCCTGATATTTCCCGGCGCTCCGATCCCGCTTTCCGATGACCATTCCGGCATGGAGTCCGTCAAAATCTTCCAAGGTACTTGCAAATTGCAGCCCTTTTGCCTTATAATAAAGATAGACATCCTCGTCCGCCATGACATACAGCGGGCTATGTAGGATCCGGGAGAGGGTCACGTTGTCCCATGTGGCCCGTTTAGGGGCCGGGATACCCTGGCTGTTCAGGCTGCGGGCCACGCTGCCCAGGGAGGCTTCTGCGACCGCATAGGCGGTGAAAATACGTTCGACGGTCTCCATGTTCTCATCGGGGACCAGCGTGGGAACGAGACGGCCGTCCGCTCCAGGCAGACGTCCGATGGAAAAACCATAGGGAGCGGGCCCGCCCGGCCAGGAGCCTAGCTTGGCCCGCTGGTAGTAGTTGTCCCGTACCCGCTCGGCGGTGGTCTCCCGTTCCAGCTGGGCAAAGACCATGATGATATTCAGCATGGCCCGGCCCATTGGGGTGGAGGTGTCAAAGGTCTCGTTGATGGAGACAAATTCCACTCCGTGCTTTTTCAGAGTGTCCCACAGCTTTCCGAAGTCGGTGATGGAACGGGAGAGCCTGTCCAGCCGGTAGACAACGATTTTCTGTATCGCCCCCTTCTCTACGTCCTCCATCATCCGCTGAAAGTCGGGACGGTTGGTGTTCTTGCCTGAAAAGCCTTTGTCCTGGTAGATACTGACCTCTTCTCCGGTCTCCCTCCTGCACAGGTCGATCTGCCCCTGAATAGAGAGGCTGTCCGCCTTGTCCACAGATTGACGGGCGTAGATCGCGTCCAAGACGGACACCTCCTTTCTTTACGCCAGTTTTCAGTGGATGGTCGGCTGAGCCGATACGGTGCGCCGCAGGAGCCGGCTGTCTCCATACAGCTCCCGCAGACACCTGTGGTAGAGCAGACGCAGCGTTTCCATCCTGGCCTCCGGCGTTGTGCCAGGGGGATGGGTGTGGTGGATGCGCATAAGGTCATCCCTCCTTTATCAAATCCTTATGGAAATGATATGCGGCTGAAGATACTGGTTATGCCAACGGACCCGTGGTCTCCTGGCTACCTTGCTTCAGGCGGATTCCGAGATAGCCTCTGGTATCCTTACCGCCAACCCTTTTGATAAATTTAACATTTGGATATTTGGAAAGATTTTCACGCAATAGACGTGAAAAGTCAGTAAAGCTCAGTTGATAGCCTTGATTTTCAAAAGTATAGGCATCATAAAGAGCCTGTGTAGAGGTCTCCACGTCCTCCTGGAACTCACAGTCTTGTATCAGAAATTGCCCTACAGAGCGATACCCAGCCCTGGAATCACATGGCATCGACTCGGGTGGCAATTCCGATCTTGCAAGCTGGAAATTATTCTGCTCCAACTCATAATATTCAATCAAAGCCTCCTTTACGATGTAGGGTGCCTCCTCCCGCAGATCCTTGTAAAGCTCCTGCCTCATGCTGGACTCTGGAACCGGATTGCGAAATGGGATAACGATCATACGGTTCAGGAGAGCCTGTTCCTTCTCCATATGCGGAATCTGGATTGGGTGATTACCAGCAAAAAGTAAAAGCGGCTTTTCGTAGAAAGTAGATGACTCATGATATTTCCTCTCACCTTTGACGGGATCATCACCGACCACCTGTTTAATTATACCTACCGCAGTTGCTGGTAAAGGACCATCAGGCAGGTCCAGGCAGGTACCCAACAGCTTGCCTTCCAGACTACCTACTGTCCAGCGATCAGCAAAGTCATGCACTCCTCGTACAGTCTCTATGTTGTCACGTCCTACCAATTCTTCCAAGAAGCGGCCAAACTGGGTCTTTCCGGTGTTGCTCTCTCCCAGAAGAACGAAGAAATGTTTGTATGGCCTCCCAAGTATAGTAAGTGCGACAAGTTGAAGCAGTTGCCTGCGGATCACAGGGTCTCCGTCTGAGCAGTTCTGCACAAAAGTCTCAAAGGTATCTCCGTCGCATGTACTCATCTCTTGGCCACGTACATTGATACAGCTGAAAAAGTGGTCTTCAGCGTTATGTGGCAAAAGATCCCTGGTTTGAAGGTCATAGGTGCCATCCAGCATATTGATTTTTCCGCTCGGTGAAGTGAGCCTCCCCTCTTCTTTAATGTCAGAGTTGATGACCAGCAGGTTATAGATTTTTCTGTACTCACTTTCAGTAAGACAGTCAGCCAAATATTCCTGCTCCAGAAACGCCCGGATCTCTGTCTCTGCCTCCATTCTATTTAGTTTTCTCCAATAAGGTGGCTTGTATAGGCACAACTCTCCCTCATACATCATCAGCGGAAGACTGTTCACCACGAACTGTTCCAGTTGAGATATATCCCGCTTTTCCTGACGTTTACCCAATCCCTTGGAAATATCGGGTGTGGGTGATTTCTTGGCAACCAGTTTACAAAAAAGTTTTTCTTCGATTGGTTTGCCCACTGGAATCTCGGTATCTCGCTCCATAGGCTGTTCGAGCCATGATGGCTCAGACCAAGGTGCGTTTACAGAGAGAGGTATACTTTCCAATGGCTGACCAACCGGAAGTTCAGTATCCCGCTCCAGGGATTGTTCAAGCCATGATGGCTCGGACTGAAGTACATCTATGGAGAGGGGTATACTTTCCAATGGCTGACCAACCGGAAGTTCCGTATCCCGCTCCAGGGATTGTTCAAGCCATGATGGCTCGGACTGAAGTACATCTATGGAGAGGGGTATACTTTCCAATGGCTGACCAACCGGAAGTTCCGTATCCCGCTCCAGGGACCGTTCAAGCCATGATGGCTCGGACTGAGGTACATCTATGGAGAGGGGCATACCTTCCCATGGCTGACTGTCTAACGGTTCAGTCCCCCTTCCAGAATCAAAATCGCTAAACGGGAGGTCAGCGTCCCGTTCCACGCCCCGACTGAACCATTCAGGCTCAGTCGGGACAGATAGGTCTGTTTGCTCAAAGGTACCCCCGGATGTCCCTACAATTTCAGGGAATGTCTTACTAAGCAGACCACTTGCTTTTATATTACCCACCTCCTCATCGAATCCTATCTTGAATCAGCCAATGCTCGATCAGATCACTGGCCCTGTCCCAGAGGATGCTGCTCTCCTTGCATCCATCCTCTCCTTCGCTAAAGAGCGCATTGATTGCGATGGGTCCCACATTCGTATTGGCTATGACGAGGATGGAACCTTGGACACATCGGCCCTCACCAGAAAAGGCGATGACATTCGTCTGCCCCTTAAAAAGCGCAAGACGCGCTTTAGCGGGTGCTCTCCCATGATCATCCAACAAGAGCTGGTAATCCTTCGGAAAGTCATCCTTGTTGAAGCGGAACTCTCTGCCGTCCTGGTCAGTCAGGCATACCCTGAGATAATTTATAGGGTATGCACCAGCAGCCGCACACAGATCCAGCGGGCTGGATTCGTTCTGCCGCAGGATACCGAAGCTGCCTCTGGTGCGAGCGATAAACTGCTTTGCCATAGAAGCGACGGCCATTGGAGCTAATGTTGATGAATGGTTGTACATGACGATTCCTCCACAATATAGTCAGCACATGACATACAAGGATGTCATATCCTGTGACCTTTATTATAAAGCAGAATGGTATGATTTCATAACCACATCAAATCGGCTCAAAACCCGCAGTTATCATTCGATCAGAGGAAAACCTCGAACTTTTTTGTGCACAAGCATACAAGCAGAGAACGGAGTGGTTCGAAAATGGGCGATTACAATGACAGACTGACAGATCTAAAACTTGAAGAAAAAGCCACTATATCCAAGATACGGAAATTCATGGAAAACAGATATCGTAATGGGCGGACAACTACGCCCGGTTATCAATATGCACGATTTTTGGAGGAATGCCTTCAAAGATTTACCGATTATCTAAAAGGCATAGATGGTTATTATTCATCCCGAAACGTGAGCGTCATTGCCTCTCTTTCTGAGTACAAGAACTTATATTCCACTGATAGCTGGGTGAAAGATGATTCAAACTGTTACTTAGTAGATGAAACTATGATCAGATCCGAATTTGTTGAGAAGATTGCGGGTGTTGCTGCAAGAGCGGCGATTGATACCTTGCTCAAAGATTCTGCTAATACTGTTCCTGAATCTGATAAAGACGGTATTTGTCAAAACGCTATTAAATGTGCTTTTGATATAGCTCAGGAGTATTACAATGTCAGCCGCAGTTACCTCAATGATACATGTACTGCAAAACAAATAGATCTGTTGGATAGGATCATGTCAACAGCAAAAACTGATTTCGACTGTGTTGTAGATATGCTTGATCTAACCAATGACTATGTATGTAAGTTCTTGCCCTGTTTTTTAACAGCATTCGTATGTTCAGGAGCACGTAGAGACCTTTTTTCCCGGAGTTCTACTGGCATAGAGGAAATATTGAGACCATTTGTAGACGAAACCAACGTTGAAGAATATGATAGAGAAATCGAAAGGGAACGTCGACCACTCAGGCGTATGATGCAAATCCAAAGATTGAGCAACACTTTTTCCTTGAAAGGAACAAAATTTAAATTCAAAAAGAGTGTTAGCAAAAGGCCAAAACGATATATTGTGAATCGCAGCAAAGCGAACTTAGATGCCTTATTTGCCACACATGTTTTTATGGCTCTTTCGACCATTCTATTCGATACTGCGCAAGATATGGCTAGAAAAGCTGAAGATACAGCTGAAGCCGCTGATATGGCTGAGAAAGCCAAAGAAGTAGTCTCTAAAATAGACTTGAAGAGTTGCTACGCCTTGCTTCTGGATTATACAGATCCGGATTCACCCGACCTGAAGAACATCTTATCGGATGCCATCTGGAAGTATCCTAAATATAATGAAATTCTGCTACATAACTTTCGCTTTGAAACTGAAAGCGTTATCTTTTGATTCTTTTTAGTGAAATCATGTTTCTGCAAAAGCAAGGATGAGCGCCGGTCTCGCTGGCGCTCATCCCTGCTTATTTCAACCTAAATATGTCTGGAACCTATATGGGAAGGTGATTCTCTGGACTGGAAGGATTTATCCGCCGGGGAGATTACCCAGCGGGTGACCTCCAAGGTCCAGCCGGGCTCCATCGTCCTGTTCCACAACGCCGCGCTCCACACTCCGGAGGCCCTGCCCATCATCATCCAGACCCTGCTCCAGGAGGGATATACCTTCGTCCCCATCTCCCAAATCATCCTGTCCGGTGATTACACCATTGACCACACCGGCCGTCAGTGTCCGGCATAAGGAAATCTATGGGCCGCCCGAATGGGCGGCCCGTTTTTATGCCCTTTTTCTCTGGGATTTCCTCCCAGTCTACCAAATGTCTACCAAATTGTGGCGTCAAAGACCTGGGGGACAGCGGGTTGGAGGAACTGGAAGTTTCTAGTAGGTCTACCAAATGTCTACCAGAGAACACTTTTTTACGTCCAAACCGCCCATTTCGGGCGGTTTTCTGCTGTTTTCCGCAATTTCGTGACCCATGCAAGCATT
>JBCLQX010000046.1:0-19138 GCA_041223805.1 Oscillospiraceae bacterium 44-34
ATTTGCTGCCATGAACCTCAAAAAGCTGGCAACGTGGAAAACCAGAAAACGCTTTGTTCCCTCCTCCACTGCCACTTTGTACATTTTATCCCTCATTAACTTTGCGGCCTGTCTGGTTATGAAGCCAGACAGGCCATTTTTCGACAAGCTGAGACCGCCCCGGCGGGGCGGCCTGTTTGTCGTTTATGCGTTTCCGAACTCGCTGAAAAAGCGGTCGTGGATGGCTTGGACGGCCCGGTCGGCGTCCCGCTCGTCCACCAGGACAGACACCTTGATTTCGCTGGTGGAGATCATATTGATATTAATGCCGGCGGAGAACAGAGCCTCAAACATCTTGCAGGCCACGCCAGCGTTGTTGGCCATGCCGGCCCCCACGATAGATACCTTGGCCACCTCTGTGCTGACCTCGATAGACTTGCAGCCGATGGATTCTCTGTGCTCCTCCATCACCTCACGGGCGGCCTGAGCGTCGCCCTGGGCCACGGTGAAGCTGATATCCTTACTGGCGTCCCGTCCGATGGACTGGAGGATAATGTCCACATTGATTCCCTTCTTAGCCAGCAGGGAGAAAATCTTAAAGGCGATGCCGGGCTGGTCGGCAAGTCCGACCAAGGCGACCCGGGCCACATTCTTATCCTGGGCAACACCGCTCACATGTGTTTTTTCCATTGTCTTCACAACCTCCTTCACTTTTGTACCAGGTTTTCCGCTGAAGCTGGACAGTACCTCCAGATTGACGCTGTACCGCTTGGCCATCTCGACTGAGCGGTTATGAAGCACTTGAGCGCCCAAGCTTGCCAGCTCCAGCATTTCATCGTAGGTAATTTCGTCCAGCTTCTGGGCCCCTGTCACATGGCGGGGGTCGGCGGTGTATACGCCGTCAACGTCGGTGTAGATCTGACACAGATCGGCGTGGAGAGCGGTGGCCAGGGCGACAGCGGAGGTGTCGGAGCCCCCACGGCCTAGGGTGGTGACGTCGTCATATTTGTTGATTCCCTGGAAACCGGCTACAATGACGATTTTCCGCTTGTCCAGTTCCTTCTGGATGCGCTCGGTGCGCACCCGCTTGATACGGGCGGCGGAGTAGACCGAATCGGTGAGCATTCTGGCCTGCCAGCCGGTAAGTGAGATGGCCTGATAGCCCATGCGCTCGATGGCCATGGCGCACAGAGAAATGGAGATCTGTTCTCCGGTGGCCAGCAGCATATCCATCTCACGCTTGGAGGCGCCTGGGTGAATCTCTCGGGCCTTCTCGATCAGGTCGTCGGTGGTGTCCCCCTGGGCGGACAGCACCACTACCACGCTGTGGCCCTTGCGGTAGGTCTCGGTGACAATGCGGGCCACATTCCGGATTTTATCGGCGTCGGCCACCGAGCTGCCGCCAAATTTTTGTACAATGAGTGCCATGTATGGTATTCCCCCTAAAGGTCAAAATCAGTTGGCTGAGTGCGATATTCCTGTAGGGGCGGGTATTACCCGCCCGTTCTTACAAACATACAGCGGAATCCTTCGGGCGGATAATATCCGCCCCTACACACTCATCTTATGCGTCTGTTCGTTGTCAGTCCAGTACCCGGAACAGGGAAGCTACGTCCGCGCCGGCCAGTTTCTCCTGGATCTCCGGCTGAGTCATGGGGACAGTGAGGAAGGCGGCCTCCCCGGCAGGGGCTCCGCCGCGGGCCAGCAGTTGGATGTCTCCACAACGCTTTTTGGCTTCCTCAGCGGAGAGCCGGCCCCGGACATACCAGGGGGAGATAATGGTGTCAGTGGAGGACATCATATCAGGGGAGCCCTCCTCCCAGCCATTGTGCCGGTCCTTTTTCAGGTCCTTGGCGATGTCGATGACATCGGCCACCACGGCGGAGGCGGTGGGCAGCTTGCCGGCACCCTGGCCGTAGAACATCACGTCGCCGATGGCGTTGCCGGTGACGGCGATGGCGTTGAACACGTCCTCTACCCCGGACAGGGGGTTCTCCCCAGCCACCAGATGGGGGGCGACAAAGGCGCAGACCTTCTCCCCGGGCTGGCGGAGGGCCCGGCCCAGCAGCTTGATTTTATATCCTACGGAATCGGCGTAGGCCACATCCTCCAGCGTAACGCCCCGAATGCCCTGGGTGGGCACCTGGTCAGGATAGACATGCCGGCCGAAGGCCAGGGCGGCCAGGATGCAGATCTTCCGGCAGGCGTCGTGACCGTCTACGTCGGCGGTGGGGTCCTTCTCGGCGTAGCCGTTGGCCTGGGCCTCGGCCAGGGCCTGGTCGAAGGTGAGGCCTGCCCGGATCATCCGGGTGAGGATATAGTTGGTGGTGCCGTTGAGGATGCCGGTGACCTGCTCCAGCTCGTTGGCGGCCAGGCAGGAGGTGAGGGGGCGCAGAATAGGGATGCCCCCGCCCACGCTGGCCTCGAAGAGGTAGCTGCACCCGTTGGCCTTGGCCAGCTGGAGCAGCTCATAGCCGTGGGTGGCCACCAGCTCTTTGTTGGAGGTGACCACGCTCTTGCCCGCTCTCAGCGCCCGGGTGGTGAAGTCCAGGGCGATGGTAGCCCCGCCAATGGTCTCCACTATGATGTCCACCTGAGGGTCGCTCTCAATGGCAGCGAAGTCCTTCACGAACAGGTCCGCATAGGGGCTGTCCGGGAAGTCCCGCACGTCCAGAATATACTTCAGCCGCACCAGGTCGTCCACCCGGTGGTCGATCAGCCCGCCGTTGGTGGTGAGGACCTCCGCCACGCCGGAGCCTACCGTTCCAAAACCCAAGATCGCTACGTGTACCATTCTTTTTTCTCCTTGTCCTAAATTATTTGTCGTCTCTTGCCGCTCTTACGTCCTCCGCAGAGGCCAAAGCCTTCCCAGTTAGGGGAAGGTGGCTCGTCCAAAGGCCGTGACGGATGAGGCCGTCCCCCGCTACCCCGCCAGGATCTCGCACTTGATCACGCCCCGCTCGGCGGACACCTGGCCCAGTATGCCCTCCAGGGAATCCTGAAGGGCCGAGGTCTCCGCCGTCATGGTGACCACGGCGCAGCCGTTCACCGGGATGCTCTGATTGATGGTGAGGATATTGACCCCGGTTCCCGCCAGGATATTCAGGGTGCCGGACAGGACGCCCGGCTCGTCCTTGAGCAGGGCCTGAAAGGTGACGATGCGGCCGTGGAGCATGTCGTTGAAGGGCCGCACCGCGTCCTTATACTTATAGAAGGCGCTGCGGCTGATCTCTACCGCCTGAGCCGCTGCGTTGACGGTCTTTTCCTCCCCTGTCTCCAGAAGCCGCTTGGCCTCGGCCACCTTGCGGAAAACCTCCGGCATAGCCTTAGCCTCCACAATAAAATATTTTGCCGGTTCGCTCATAGGCTCCTCCCGTCCGCGTTGAAAGCGTGTCCGTGTTTCACGGCCATTTGTTTCTGTGATGTGGTCCATTGTACCATATCGTCTGTTGGGCCGCAACATAAAAGTCTTCGTCTTAATTGGGGAAGTTTGGGGAGAACGGGCGGGCACTTTTTGTCAAATTTGACGGCCTGAAAAGCAGCAGCGCCGCGGAGAGCAAATCCGCGGCGCCGCAAGGTCTGTCAGCCAACCATGTTGTCAGAGGGGTCCAGGGGATCGAGAGGGACGTCCGGCCCGCTGGGCTGGCCGCCGCCGCTGGGATCGGGAGGATTGACGGAGCCCCCCGGGTTATCGGGGTTGTCCGGATTGTTGGGGTCCTGGGGGTTACCGGGCTCCTGCGGGTTGTTGGGGTCCTGGGGATTGTCAGGGTTGTCCGGGCCGCCGGGGTCATCAGGATCATCGGGATTGTCCGGGTCCTCCTCCGGGGGGGCCTCGGTGTGGAGGGTGCAGAGGCCGTAAGCGGCGACTGCCTCATAGTCCCACAGCGCGTCGCCCGCCACAGCGTTCCCTACCGGCTCCCGGCCGAAGCTGGGCAGACAAATCTGCTGCTGCCGGTCCTCGGGGCAGAACTCGCCCGCCTGATAGTACAGGCCGGTGGGGGAGCCGTCCTCCTTAAGGACAGGGCAGTCGAGGCAGACCGTGAGGACAGTCTCCTCGGTGTGGAAGGTACAGATGCCCCCCTCGGGGTAGCTCTCCGGGAAGATGCTGCCCGAGGCCACCCGGCTTCCTCTGGGGTCCATGGCGCACCACTCGGTGGCCGGCAGGCCGGAGTCCATGCAGTAGTTTATGGTGCGCCGTCCGCCGGGATCGTCGTAGTTCTTGTCGGGCAGATCGGCGTGGATGGGCGTCATGACCTTCTGCCACAGGACGAGGGCGGGGTTGACGTCCCGGAGGTTCATCTTCTGGCCCCGCTCATAGCCGGTCCAGACGGCGGCGGTGTAATAGGGGGTGTAGCCCACAAACCAGCGGTCCTTGTTGTCGCTGGTGGTGCCCGTCTTGCCGGCGGCGTGCTGGCCCTTGATGCCGTGGCCGTTGGCGGTGCCGCCCTTGAACACGCCCTGAAGCATGTCGTTCATATACCAGGCTGTGGTCTCCTTGATAACCGGATCGGGCTGTAGAATGTTGTCCACCAGCAGCTCCTCCTGCCCGTCCACAAGGCGGGTGATCCGGGTGAAGGTACGGGAGCCCTGGTAGTAACCTTTGTTGGGGAAGACGGTGTAGGCCTCGGCCATATCCCGAACGTTGGTGCCATCGGTGAGGCCGCCCAAGGCCAGCGAGACGGTGATGTCGGTCTTCCACTCGTTGTCCACCATCCGGCCCTCCTCCAGGTCGATGTGGTAGCGGTCCTGAACAAACTTGAAGCTCTCCTCGGGGGTGACATAGTCGTTCATCAGCCGGACGGCCACGGTGTTCAGGGAGAGCTTCAAAGCGTCCCGCAGGGTGATGTGGCCCTTGTAGTTGGCCGAGCCCGAGTTCAGGGGCCAGGCCTTGCCGCCCATAACCTGGTAGGGGTAGTCGTCCAGCACGGAGAAGGGGCTGACCTTGTTGAACTCTAGGGCGGGAGAGTAGACGGCCAGGGGCTTGAAGGAGGAGCCGGGCTGCCGGTGGCCGTTGTTGGCGTAATTGCTGCCCTTGTTGATGGTCTTCTCGCCAAACTGACCGGCGATGGCTACCACGTTGCCCGTCTCATTGTCGATGACGCAGATAGCAGACTGCATCTGAGAGCCGTCCTTGGCGGTGTAATTCAGATTTTCCCGGTTGGTGTAGACCTCGTCCACAACGCCTTGAATGTCCGGGTCAAAGCAGGTGTAAATGCGCAGGCCGCCCCTCTGGAGGGCCAGGTTGGTCTGCCGCTCAGACCAGCCGCACTGCTTATAAAGCGCCTCTCGTACGTCGGAGATAACGGTCTCCTCATACCATGTGTAAATGTCCTCCTGACGCTTTTGACCCTCGTCCTGGACAAAGACCAGCTCCTGGGCCACGGCCGCGTCATACTCCTCCCGGCTGATCATGCCCTGCTCCAGCATCTGGTTGAGGATGACCTCCTGGCGGTACTTGTTCCACTGCCGGGCGTCCCAGATCTCCTCAGTGTTCACGCCCTGAGAGCGGGCGAAGGAGTAAGGGCCGTATTTGGAGGGGTTGTTGGTAATCCCCACTAGGCTGGCGCACTCGGCCAACGTAAGCTCCGATACCGGCTTTCCGAAGTACTCCAGCGAGGCGGCGCCTACCCCCTCGCAGCCGGCGCCCAGGGGGATGATGTTCAGATAATATTCCAGCGTATCCTGCTTGGAGTTGTTCTGTGTGAAGCGGAAGGCCCGGACGATCTCGGTGATCTTCCGCTTTACCGTGGTCTCGTTGTAGCCGGTCTTGTTTTTGATCAACTGCTGGGTGATGGTGGAGCCGCCGGAGATTTCCTGTCCGGTGAACATAGACAGCACCGCCTTGGCGGTCCGTTTCCAGTCCACGCCGGGGTGGGTCCAGAAGCGCCTGTCCTCAATGGCCACGGCGGCCTGCTTCAGGTACTCGGGCATCTCCTCATAGTCCACCCAGATGGAGCTGGTCACATTGAGCAGGGTGGTCATCTCCTTATACTGCCCGGTCTCCTTGTCCAGGTAGTACATAATGCTGTTCTCCCCCAGGGTGAAATCGTCAAAGCTTAGATCGGCCTGAGGGACGATGACCTCGTTGATATAGACGGCGGCGAAGCAGGCCAGCAACGCCCCGGTGCAGAGGCCGATGAGGATCAGGGTGCCCAGCACCTTGAAAAAAATGCCGATGCCCCGCAGAACGGGATTCCGCTTCCGCCGGCGCTTGCGCTTGCGGGCGGGCTGTTTCCCGCCGCCGGAGGCGTGGGAGGAGTCCGGCGCCTGACGGCGGGAGGGATAATCGCTGTTCTCGTAGAGAGAACTGTGTTCATTGTATTGTGACACGGTAATACCTCCAGTCGGTTGAGGGGGAAGGATCTCCCGCCCCGACGGTCTGAGCGGACAACTGTCCGCCCGGATCTGATGTGTTTCCTTGAGCCTGCGGCAGGCTTCACACAGGTATTATACCAGATTTTCCATGTTTGTCCACCCACAATCCCGGCAAAGCAGGATTTTTCAAAGTTTCTTAAAAATTACCTGTCTGACCTCTTGCATTTTTTCTGCCGCCGGGGTAAAATAGGGACAGCAAAAGACAGGAGGATGTCCGCCATGGAAGAGAACTTCGGCCCGGACTTTATCACCGTTACAGATGAGGACGGCAACGACTTTGAGCTGGAACTGGTAGACACCCTGGAGTACCAGGGAATCACCTACTACGCCATGTTTCCCGCTGTGGAGGAGGACGAGGCCACCGGCGAGCCCAAGGATGTGGACGCTGACGACGAAGAGTACGGTCTCGTCATCATGAAGGCCATCACGGAAGACGGCGAGGAGCTGCTGTCCACCTTGGACTCCGACGAGGAGCTGGATCAGGTCTACGAGCTGTTTATGGAGCGATTTTTCCAGGACGAGGACGAGGAAGAGGAATCCTGATTTGATCAAAGCATTCCTGCTCGGTGCGTGATGGGTCCTTTTAAACCCACATTTCTAAAACGGGACGCCCACCTCACGGCGCGGCTTGCAGGCCTCCCGGCCCCCTATGAGGTCAGCTGGACGTTGGAAGCAGATAAACGTCGTGGAGGCGACCCACCTGCCATCTGTGCAGGTTTTAATCGGGTCCACACGGCCAGAGCGGGGTTAAAAAACAGAATATCACAGCGGCTGGACCGCGGCGAGGAGCTGCGGTCTTTTTATTTTATAAATAAAGTGTAAATCTCGCCGCGCCCTCTTGCAATTGGAGACGGATTTTAGTATAATATCTCGGAAACGCCCGCCCGGCTCCCGCTTAGGAGCCGATTTCCCTTTCTGCGGGCAGAAATGATTATTGAAATGAGAGGACTGAAGCAACTGTGAGTGCATCCCCAGAAAAGAAGGCTCAGACCAAGGCTGAGCGCGATGAAAAGCGCCGCATGGACGAACAGAAGGACCGCCGGTCCATGGCTGTGTATACAGCGGTGGCCGTCCTGGTGGTGGCGGCGGCGGCCGCGTTGATGATCTGGAACAGCGGACTGCTCCAGCGCGGTCTCACCGCCCTGGAGGTCAACGGAACCAAGTACAGCGCCGCCGACGTACAGTACTACTACAACAATATATACTCCGCCTACGCCCAGAGCTTTTTGTTCAACACTGGCGTCTCCCCGAAGAAGCAGGTCTATGACGAGGCTGCCGGGCAATCCTGGCACGACTACTTCCTGAGCCTGGCGGAGGAGACCCTGACCAGCGACACCGCACTGGCCCAGCAGGCCCAGAAGGAGGGCTACACCCTCTCTGCTGAGGGTCAGGCTGATCTGGACAGCTTTATTGCCCAACTGGACACGCTCTGGATTGGCCGCTATTCCAACCGCGACAGCTTCATCAAGGCAAATTTTGGCTCCTATATGACCTATGACCGGCTGATTACTCTGGTGAAGCAGGAATCTCTGGCCGGCGACTACGCCAATGCGAAGCTGGAGGCCATGGAACACTCCGACTCTGACTATCAGGCCTATTACAAGGAGCACACCGAGGAGCTGGATACCATAACTTACACCCTGTTTACCTTCCGGGCTCAGGTTCCCGTCACTGATGCCGACGGCAATGCCATCGAGCTGACCGAGGCGGAGAAGTCCGCCCAGCTGGAGACGTTGAAGGCGGAGCAGAAGGCCCTGGCCGAGGAGGTCAAGTCCAAGCTGGAGGGGGGCGCGGACCCGGAGGAGCTGTCTGAGGAGTATGGAGACAAAATCTACAGTACCTCCCTCTCCAGCGCCGCAACCGGGAGCAGCCTCAGTTCCTCCGTCTATGGCGAGTGGATCATAGACAGCGCCCGTAAGGAGGGAGACATTAACCTTTCCGAGCGGGATGCCGGCACCAGCTTCTACTATTACGTGGTCCGGTTTGAGGGCCGCGCCCTGGTTCAGGATCACACCAACGACGTGCGCCACCTTTTGGTTAGGGCTGGCGACGGCAACGCAGACCCCACTCAGGCGGAATATGACGCTGCTGAGGAGAAGGCCCAGTCCCTTCTGGATCAGTGGAAGGCCGGCGAGGCCACCGAGGATTCCTTTGCCCAGCTGGTGACCGACAATACGGACGACACCGCCTCCAAGAGCACCGGCGGCTTGTATACCCATATCACCGAGACCTCCAGCTATGTGGAGGAATTCCGTGACTGGGCCACCGACCCCGCCCGCAGAATGGGGGATACCGGTTTGGTCAAGACCGAATTTGGCTGGCATGTGATGTATTATATAGAGGGCGAGCCGGTCTGGAAGCTGACCACCGCCGCCGCCCTGCGTGAGCAGGACTATGAGAATCTCACCGCTGAGGCTGCCCAAGGCTGGAACATTTCTCGGGGCATGGGTATGAGCCTTGTAGGCGCGTAAAAGCGAAATATGACACCCCCGGCGGACAAACTGTCCGCCGGGGGCGCTTTCTGTCTGTGCTTCGCTTGGCGGGCTCAGGGCCGTGGTCAATATCGCCGCACCACGGCCACCACTTTTCCGATAATTTCGGCATAGGTGCCGTCGATGGGCTGATATTCGGGATTTTCCGGCATAAGCCAAATGTGGCCGTCCTTGCGGCGATAGGTCTTTATCGTGGCCTCGTCCTCAAAGAGGGCGACCACAATGTCGCCGATGTGGGCCTCCTGCTGTCGGTGTACCACCACCAGATCGTTGGGCAGAATGCCAGCCCCCAGCATGGATTCGCCCCGCACTCTCAGGGCAAAATGCTCGCCGGACAGCCCTTGAGTGTCGAAGGTGAGGTATTCCTCGATGCACTCCTGGGCCAGAATGGGGGAACCGGCTGCCACGCTGCCCACCACAGGCACCTGATTGGCGTGGGGGTCCGGCTCTTCGGCCACCGGACCCAGGGTGGCGCCGGGCAGGGAGATCGCCCGGGTTTTTCCCTCCGCTTTGACGATAACGCCGGCCTCCTCCAGCCCTTTCATGTGAAAGTGGACCGTGGAGGGGGATTTCAGGCCGAGCGCCGCGCCGATTTCCCGGACGGAGGGCGGATAGCCGTGTTCGTTGGTAAAGGAGAGGATAAAGTCATAGACCTCCTGCTGTTTGCGGGTTAAACTGGCCATAAGAAGGGCTCCTTTCAGCGGGCGGACAGCCGCCCGAACAGTTAACCGTCAGGTTGATTAAAATTATAGCACAGAAAAATCGCTTTGTCAAACGAATGTTCCACGACTTTCTGATTTTTTTGGAAATATGAGGGGCCGGATCTTCCACGGGAGATCCGGCCAAAATCAATCCAGCAGTGTTTTCCAGTGCTTGGCGCGGCAGGCGTCAAAACACATCCTGATCTGTTCTGCGGTGGTCTTCTCCTCCGCCAGCTCAGGCAGTTGGTCCAAGGCGAAATAGCGACTGTCCAGTGTCTCCAGATTGGGCTGAAAGGAGCCGCCCTGGACGGAGCACAGGACAAAGACCTTGCAGATGCTGTA
The DNA here is from genome assembly GCA_041223805.1 of Oscillospiraceae bacterium 44-34. GTDB lineage: Bacteria > Bacillota > Clostridia > Oscillospirales > Oscillospiraceae > Lawsonibacter. The sequence continues at coordinate 9,890 of JBCLQX010000046.1, forward strand.
GGCATAGCGGGGCTGGTTGCGCCGGTTCCGGTCCTGAAGGGCGATGACCAGGTCGGCGGCAACGTCCAGCCCGGCCTCCTCCTTGACCTCCTTGACAACGTTCTCTCCCACGGACACGTTGACATCCACCCAGCCCCCGGGGAGGGACCAGCGGCCGTCACTCTCCTGGACGAGAAGGATTTGGTCTCCCTGGAAGATGGCGGCGCGGGTGTCCAGCTTGGGGGTCTGATAGCCGGTCTCATTACAGAACAGATCCTTCACCGTCTCAAGGGGCAGGCAGGACTGCCGGGCGGCCATCTCGGCGGCGATGTCCCGGATGCGTGCGTAGCGCTCAAAATCGTATTTGTCGTGGCCGTAGTGAAGCCCGGCCTGGGCCAGGGCCTGGAGCTCAATGGTCCAGTTCAGCCACTGCTCTCTGTCTTCCATCGGCGTCATCTCCTTACAGCGGCGGCATTTCAGGCCGGTCAGTGGTCTGGGAAGCAGCCATCAGCCGAGCGTCGTAAAAGCCGGCCAGGGCGGTCTCACGATAGGGCAGGAGCCACAGAGACAGCGGGATTGTGACCAGCGTGCTCAGGATAACTGAAGGCAAGGAGTAAACCACAGCGATGGCCTGATCGCGCCAGAGGGGATCGGATATGGCGTCTGCGGTCAGCAGGTCGGCGTAGTAGAGAAAGGCGATCAGCACCGCAGCGCTGAGGAGGTAATTGATGGCTTCCCAGCCGATGAAGGAGAATCTGAGCTTGAACAGCTGCCATTTCCAGCCCCGCATTAAGCCTGCGCTGCGATAGATGGCGGCGGAGGGCCCGTCGTCCGGCCGGTCGGCCAGGAGATAGGGGGCCAGGGCATAGCGGAGCGCAAGAAAGACGGCCAGGACAATCAGGGCGATGTAAGCAAAAAAGAACGCCAGTAAGCCCAGGAAGAGGTCCTGAGCCATAAAGAAAAAAACCGGACCGGATATGCCCATAGTCCCCAGGAGGCACCAGCCCAGAATCCGGACAAAGACCCCCAGCTTCATCAGCAGAACCCGTCCCGCCACCGAGAAGCCCTGCATCAGGGAGTTGACCCCTGGGTCCAACTGCCGGTAGGTCCACAGGGCCCACAGGCACAGGCCGAAGTTGACCACGGCGGTGTACAGATTCAGGAGCAGGGTGAAAAACAGCTGTGTGGAAGCAATTGCCGGGAAAGAGGAGCCGGAAGGGAGGACCAGTGAGATCAGGGAGATGAGCCAGGACACCCCGGTGGTCATGGCGATATAGGCCAGAGCCACCACCCAGAATTTCGGGTCTGTGAGGGCGATGCACTCTTTGGCCTGACGTTTCAATTCCTTGCGGTCGATTTCCATAGGACGATCTCCGATCTTGATAATAATTTGGCGTTCCCGCCCCCAGAGGGACGGGAACGGCGGAGCGGTTACCCCCACTTCTCCATAACCTGCCTGATCTGCTCGGCCAGCTTCGCCAGATCCTTGTTGGGGCGGCCCCGGCTGCGGTTGACCAGGTCGGCCAGGTCCTTGGACACGTTCTGAAGGCGCAGATAGGCTGCAGAGGGGGTAGCGGCGGAGCCTGCTGTCTTCTTGACCTCTAGCACTACGCCCTTGGCCAGCATGCAGTTGGTCATCAGGTCGTAAACCTCCTCATAGAGGGGGGCATGGGCGGGGATGCCTCGCTGGTTCAGGTCGTGGGCGAAGAGCTCGGTGACTTCCTCGTCTCCGTGGACCACAAAGACCTGCTGAGGCCGGGGGGAGAAGTGCTCCACCCACTCCAGCAGATGGTCCCGGTCAGCGTGGGAGGACAGGCCCTTGAAGTTGACAATTTTGGCCCGAACGGAGATGTCCTCCCCAAAGAGCTTGACGGACCGGGCCCCCTCCAGCAGATGGCGGCCCAAGGTACCCTCCCCCTGGTAGCCCACAAAGACCACGGCGCACTCCGGGCGCCAGAGGTTGTGTTTCAGGTGGTGGCGGATACGTCCGGCGTCGCACATGCCGGAGGCGGAGATGATGATTTTGGGTGTCCGGTCGTCGTTCAAGGCCCGGGACTCCTCAGTAGACTGGGTAAGAGTGAGGCCAGGGAAGGTGAACAGGTTCTCACCGCCCTGAATGACGGCGATAGCCTCGTCGTCCAGATAGCCTTTCAGGTTGCCGGAGTATATTTTGGTGGCCTCAGAGGCCAGGGGGGAGTCCACATAGACCTTAAAGCTGGGCAGAGACTGGACCAGACCGTCCCGCTTGATCTCACGCAGGTAGTAGAGCAACTCCTGGGTGCGGCCCACGGCGAAGGAGGGGATCACGATATTGCCCCCCTTGGAGAAGACCTCGTCAATCAGAGCGGCCAGCGCGCCGGCGTAGCTCTCCGGGGGCTCGTGGTTCCGATCACCGTAGGTGGATTCCATCACCACATAGTCGGCGGCATCCACAAAGGAGGGGTCCCGGATAATGGGCTGCGCGTTGTTGCCCAGGTCGCCGGAGAAGACAATCTTTTTGGTGACGCCGTCCTCGGTGGCCCAGATTTCCAGGATGGAGGAGCCCAGCAGATGGCCTGCGTCGGTGAAGCGGACCTTGACACCCTCGCACAGGTCGAAGAGCCAGCCATACTCCACCGATTCCAGCATATGAATGGCCTCTTCCGCGTCCATCAGGGTATACAGCGGCTCCACCGGAGGCAGCCCGGCCCGTTTGCCCTTCTGGTTGTGCCACTGGGCGTCCCCCTCCTGAATGTGGGCGGAATCCCGGAGCATCACGCTCATCAGCTGGGCGGTGAGCCCGGTGGTGAGGATGCGGCCATTAAATCCCTCCTTTACCAGCAGGGGCAGTCGGCCGGAGTGGTCGATATGGGCGTGGGTGATGAGAACATAGTCGATGTAGTTGGGGGCGAAATCCAGGGCATTGCCGTCATGCTCATCTCTGCCCTGCTGCAGCCCGCAGTCGATAAGAATTTTTTTCCCGTTGACCTCAAGGCAGTGGCAGCTGCCGGTGACCGCGTGGGCAGCGCCGAAAAAGGTTAGTTTCATAGGGGCCTCCTTCAGTTGTGGTGGATAGGTTGTCTCTATTGTACACCACTTTTGGAGAAAAAGCTATACTATTTTGTGAATTATGCGTAAGAAAGACAGGCTCCCTCTGCCGGGGGAATCCTTCTATTTGCAGAAAAGAGCGGTGGAATCTTCCGGGTAAGTATACAGAGTCTCTACCGGAAATCCAATGCAGTCAAGCAGTCCCTGAAAAAACGCCTCCCGCTGTTTTCGTCCGTCATCCGTGCCGGTATACACGATTTTGCCATCTTCTTTATAGTACCAGTAATATTTCACCAGAACGAAGTAATACAGGATATCGTTCCGTTCAGGAAATTCATAGACCTCTTCGGCCGTACCCTGCTCCAGATGATAGTGCCGGTTCGGCATCAGCTCAAAATACCACATCCGCCCCTGCTCATTGCTCAAACGTCCCTCTTTTGCGCAGGAAAGCCCTATGCTCCATTCATACCACTTTTCGCTGCCGCCCCAGATGAGGTGACTGCGCCCAATGTATTTTGGCAGGCCCGCTCCCCGCACCTTTGTTTTTTTGATGTATTTGTCCAGGCGTTCCACGATCCCCTCCAGGTCCTGGGGCTTGCAGACGATCCCGTATTCCGCCGCCTCGGCGTATACCTTTCGCTCATCCTCTCCGGGGCGTATTCGCAGGTTCCAAAACATCATGATACCTCCGTAATTTTCATATTTTACAGCAGCCCGAAATGTTTCAGGGCGGTGAGGATGCCGTCTTCATCCACCGAATCGGTAACATAGTCGGCTTCACCCTTGACCAGGTCGTCGGCGTTGCCCATGGCCACCCCGATATGGGCGTGGCGGAGCATGGGCAGGTCGTTTTCCCCGTCGCCGAAGGCCATTGTCTCCTCCAGAGAAATGCCGAAATGCTCCAATACGGCGTCCATCCCCCGGTCCTTGCCTCCGCCCGGGGCAACGATGTCCACAAAGGCGGGGTGCCAGCGGAAGACATCCAGGCCGGGGAAAAAGCGGCTGCCGGCGGCCTGCTGTTCCTCCTTTGTGAAAAACGCCACCGCCTGATAAAAGGTGTGGTCCAGCATTTCCCGGAGAGGAACGACGGGGGGAATGGGAATATTCAGCTGCTCCGGGAACAGATCCAGCCGGGGGCTGGGGTTGACGGTATAGCTGCGCCGCCCCTCCAGAAAGATGCAGGGGGCCCCGGTCTCCTCCAGCAGGCCGATCAGCTGAGCGACGTTTTCCCGGGGGACGGGGTTGCTGAGCAGAACCTTGTCCCCCGCGAAACAGTACTGGCCGTTGACGGTGATGTAACCGTCGAAGGGAAAGCTGCCCACAGCGGCAGCGGCGGCCTCCCACTGCCGCCCGGTGGCGATAAACAGCTTGATGCCCTTTTCCTGCAGCTGGCGCAGGCCGTCCAGAACCGTAGGGGAGACGCGGTGGGTCTGAAAGCTTACCAGCGTCCCGTCAATATCAAAAAAAACTGCCTGAATCATGTCGGATTCCTCCCGAATGGAATAAGATACCTCATTGTACAACGAACCCGCTTGGGTTTCCATGTGCGAATTGGACGATTTTGTCATAAAAGACCTCCCTCAATCCATAGGATAGAGAGAAAGGGGGAATTTCTATGGCATTTGTGGACGACCGGGCCCGTCCTGAGACAGGTCACCGGGTGCTTCTGGAGGAGCGGGAGCAGCTGGTCATCTCCGGGGTGGAGGAGGTGGAGAGCTTTGACGAGAACACGATTTTTTTAACTACCGCCCAGGGACCGCTGGAGATTCAGGGGGAGGGCCTGCACATTGAAAAGCTGTCCCTGGATGGGGGGGACCTGAAGGTGGAGGGCCGGGTAAATGCTCTGGTCTATGGGGAGGAGAACCGCTCCCGGGGCGGCCTGCTTTCCCGTCTGTTCGGCGGATGATGGTGGATTTGGCCCAACAGGGCCGGGCTCTGTGTCAGGCTCTTCTGCTGGGCGGGGCTATGGGTGTGGTCTATGATCTGTTCCGTATCCTGCGGGTGCGGGTGAAGTTCCCGCTGCTGGGGTCCCTGCTGGATCTACTCTTCTGGGTCGGAGCCACGGCGGCGCTGTTTCTCTGGTCCCAGGACGCCTGGGGGGGGCAGGTGCGGCTGTACGGAGCGGCGTTCTGTCTGCTGGGGGGAGCCCTCTATTTTGGGGCTGTCAGCCCCTGGATGCTGCGTCTGGGTTACCTGGGAGCTGATCTGGCCGCCGCCTTTTTGGGTATTTTGACCTTTCCGCTGGGTCTGGCCCGGGCGGTTATGAAAAAAATCAGAAAAATTGCAAAAAACATCTTCCTTTCCGGGGCGAAATGGTATAGAATGAGAGACACAGCGGGACGGCTGGATGTCGCCGCCCGCCGGCGCAGCCTTCGGGAGAGAGGGGATGACAGCTATGGTATTCAAACGGGCCGGTTTTATGACAAAATTAGTGGTGCTGGCCCTGCTGATCTACATGGCCATCTCTCTAATCGACATGCGGGGGAAGATTCAGAGCGTCCAGGACCAGCGGGACGATTTAGCCCGGCAGGTGACCGACCAGCAGTTGGAAAACCAAAAGCTGGCCGACGCCGTCGCCAACAGCGACGACCCTGAGATGCTGGAGCGGGTGGTCCGGGACCGGGGCTATGTGGAGCGGGGAGAAACCGTGTTTATCGACATAGCCAACTGAATACGGCGGGATATCCAAGCGTGTGTTTGTAAATTTACAAGGGAGGATAATTCGGTTCAATGGAGTTAGGTGTAGGAGCCATCGTAGATGGCAAGGTGACGGGAATCACAAAATTCGGGGCGTTCGTGTCCCTGCCGGAGGGGAGATCCGGCCTGGTCCATATCTCAGAGATCGCCTATTCCTATGTGAATGAGGTGAGCGAGCATCTGCGTGAGGGACAGGAGGTCAAGGTAAAGATTATCGGAATTGACCAGTCCAACCGGATCAATCTGTCCATCAAGCAGGTTGAGCCCCCGCCCCAGCGGGCCCCCAGACAGGGTGCTCCCCGTCAGGGGGGCGGCCGTCCCCCACGCCAGAACGGAAGTCCCCGGCCCATGGGCACTGTTCACCAGCCTCCTAAGGAGCCGACCGATTTTGAGGACCGGCTGAAGCAGTTTATGCAGTCCTCCGACAGCAAGCTGTCTGAACTGCGGTACATTGAGAAAAAAGGAGGCCGCCGAGGCGGCGGACGCCGGTAAGAGCGAAGATTGAGGGGCCGTCTGCGGACGGCCCTTTATTTAAGCCTCATTGGTTCCAGTGTGCGCACGAAAGTCTTTTCTTTTGGGGGGAGGCGGTACAGTGTCAGCTGTGCCGAATGAGGCTGTACATAAAAAAGACGCCCTTCCGTTTGAAGGACGTCCAGATGCGGGGAGATAGCATATTGGTTGAGCTGGGACAAGACTACCATAATTTACCAGATAAGTCAATGGGAAGTTTTGTCAGTTTTTGGAGGGTCAGTCTATGCCCACCTGGAGCGGTATCAGAAAAAAGCTGGAAACGGACTACCTCTGTCCCGCCCTGCGGGGGAGGGTGCGGTATTTTGCCACCACCTACCGGGAGAGCCACGACCAGGAGGGCCGGGCGGCCATCCTGGTGGACGGCGAGGAGATCTTGAAAAGCAACTATTTTGAGTACGACGGTTCATTCTGGAGTATTTACTATCGTCTTGGAAAGGACGCCAATGTAATCAAACAGATTATTTTGAACAGGGGTCTGTTTGACCAGAGAATCTTTTACACCGCCTTTCAGGAATTTGACAACCAGAGCATCGAGGCCAGCCTGACCAGCGAAACCCCCATCGTCCGTATCTTCGCCCTGCTGGACCGTCGGCTGGGCAAACGGCGGCTGGCCGCCCTGGAGGAGACCATGGAAAAAGAGCTGGATTGGGTCCGCCCCTTCTACCTCCTGCGTATGGAGGCGGAGGGACTGACTTTAACGTGAGCCAGTATCGTGTATCCGCTAGAAACAGTTATATTTGCATAAACAAAATCGAGTTTGAACAGGTACCGCACAAATGAAAAAATACTTGCTATCATTGTTTGAACTGCGGTGATTGTTCTTTTATTTATTTTCACCGCCGCGCCAATTATAAATGATACGATAGCGAAAAAATGGCAAATGAACTTGTACATTTCCGTCTTCCCAAAAACACGGAATTGATTGAGTCTATATATAAAGCAGGAAAATTGGTCGGAAACGGAAATGGTATGCAATATTTTGGAGTAATCTTAATTAAAAGTGAACTTCCTTTATTATTTCTGAAAAGTATAATAGAAATTTGATGTAGGAAGTGGTAAAATAGAGCGCATGGAGTACATTGATTTATGAAAATTAAATAAGGAAGAACTCAAGCAGGTACGCCGGCCGGAGGAATTCGGTATACCCGGCAGTTTGTGGACACTGAAGAAAGTGTGCGCATACGTGTGGAAACGGTATCGGAAGAAGATATCAGATGGCAGTGTGTCAGATTATATGCGGCGCTGGGGCTTGACCTGCCAGCGTCCGGTAAAGCGTACCCGGAAGCAGGATCCTTCTCGTATCTAGATGAATATCTCAATCACGCACTGAAGCTCTCTGTCTATTCTGGTGACTTACCTCAGACCAAATACGATATTCGCCATAAAACATCTTCCTTCATGCGAACCTTACAACATTGCCCTGATAAGGTTTCCGCTTTCTTCCATCATAACCAGATTTCCTATATTCTTGTTCAGTGATAATATTTGCCGTTGTGCCGAAGGGGTTGTGATAGAATGGAACTATCTTAAAAGATTGGGAAGAGAAAGATGAATGCATCCTATCATAGACACGGCATAAACGATAAAGTATGGGAGATGCTTGAACCACATTTGCCAAGACAGCGACGCCAGCCATATCAAGGTGCATTCCCACGCAGCGGGAGCGAAAGGCGGAAATCAGGATATGTCCAAGACAAAAGGGGGCTTAACACCAAAATACATCTGGCCGTGGATGCGCATGGTATGCCGATCCGAATCCTTGTTACAGAAGGTACCCGAGCGGATTGCAAAGAAGCTGTCCATCTGATAGAAGACATTTCCGCAGAAACTCTGCTGGCAGACCGAGGTTATGACACAGATGATATCCTAGCCTATGCGGTTTCAGCGGGGATGGAACCTGTGATTCCTCCGAAGAAGAACCGTAAAGAACAACGCGACTATGATAAATACCTCTATAAACTGCGTCACCTGGTAGAAAACTGCTTTCTATCCTTGAAACTCTGGAGAGGTATTGCCACCGGCTATACCAAGACCTCCGATGCTTTTATCGCTGCGGTACATGTTCGTTGTATCGCCATTTGGGCTGCCATACGCGCTTAACTCGAGTAGACACTACCTAATATAATGGTAACTTTTTGCGCTGAAAAGTCTGGGGCCCTTTTTGATTTTGCCTGTTTTGAAAACAGGCGCTGGGAGTATTGCGTTTTCCTGGAAAAGTAAAAAGCGCCGGCCTGTCAATTCCTTTAGAACGACGGATCGACCCTCAATACAGATGCTCAAAATCGTAGCGCCCTATTTGAAACTGTTTTGCCGCAGGTTTAAGTCCTGCCTGAGTGAATAGGAGGTGGGGATAAATCTAAATTTTGAGGCCCTTGGATTTTCATTATCCAAGGGCCTCTGAGGTCTTGAGATCTCTCGGTTTTTTCACCAAAAATCTTTTTTGACCTCTTTTTCTGGCGCAGCGGGAGGGATTCGAACCCTCGTGGGATTGCTCCCAAACTGATTTCGAGTCAGCCCCGTTATGACCACTTCGATACCGCTGCGTGTATTTTTCGCAACATCAGCCCTCAAAAAGTACCCCGGAAAAAGGAGAGAACTGATGGAGAGAACTACAAAAGTTTTCATTTTAATGATACCCCAAAAGCCTTGAGAAATCAAAGTTTTTCTGAAAGGCCGTTCCGAAGTGGTCACTCGTTTTCGAGTCAGTTCCGTCGTGACCACTTCGATACCGCCGCATGCAGAGATGTGTGTTTAGACGACCGTACTTTAGGATAGCAGACAATCGAGAAAAAATCAAGTCCCCTATACATATTTTCTGAAGATCAGATGTAGTGTTTCACAAAGTTAGGAATTACAAGATAATTGGATAGAATTTTCCGAGCTTGCACCTCAATGTCATTAAATTAAGCGATTTAAGGGCCAGATACGGCGTATCTGGCCCCAGCTTGTCGAAAAATGGCCTGTCTGGCTTCATAACCAGACAGGCCGCAAAGTTAATGAGGGATAAAATGTACG
>JBCLQX010000047.1:0-17734 GCA_041223805.1 Oscillospiraceae bacterium 44-34
CAATATGGCCCTTTATTGGTCGTTTTTATTACCTTCGTCTGTTTGCCTGGCTTTTACCTGCTTTAATCAGTGCTTCCCAAAAACGGGAGGACGTGAAAAGCCACCACTATATTATTTCCTTTGACCCCCGTGACGCACAGGACAACGGCTTGACCGTAGACCGGGCGCAGCAGTTGGGCGAGCAGTTTTGTAAAGAGCATTTCCCCGGACACCAAGCCCTTGTATGCACCCATCCGGACGGGCATAACCACAGCGGCAACATTCATGTGCATATCGTAATAAATTCTTCTTTTACTTCTTTATCTCACATGAGCAAATGAAGCGCCGCCCTTCTTCATGCCGCCAGCATGATATGGATGCAGGAATGTCATCACCCCAGCCACTCAAAAATGATCTGCTTGCGCAGATAAAGATTTGCAACCGCCAGGGTAACATCCCCCCGGCTTTCCGCCTGCATCATTTCCCAGCGGATATTATCACAGGTGGTAAAGTCATCGTTGTAGAGCGCTGCCATGACCTTTTGGTCGGTAGACAGGTCGCTGACGCCCACCTCAGCACACTTGATCAGCTCGGCGGTGGACAGCAGCGCCTGCTTGGACAGGGCCAGGACCTGCGCCTCCCGCTGATTGGGGAGATCCCGCCGGAACAGCAGCTTGGCCTTGGATACGGAAACGCCATCCAGCAGAACCATCTTCAAGAAGGTCACGGCCCGCAGCGGAATACTCTCCGAGATGGGAACGACATAGAGCCCGCCCAGCAGGTCATACAGCGCCTCGAAGTCGGCGTCGCCGCTGCCGGACACAACCAGCCCACGGACCTCCAGCCGCTTCAGGCAGTTCTCAAAGGTGCGGGTGATGTAGGGGTACAGCGACGGCTCCAGCTTCTCATAATGCTCACGGGCCTGTTCCATGCTTGTGATGCGCCAGTTGAGGCAGGTCCACAGGGCCATTTCCTGCCTGTCCACCATGTACTCCTGGCGGTTGACCATGATGACAGGGTAAGTCTGACCCGTACGATCCCGTTTGCGGCGGAAATTGCCTACGGCGGTATAGTATGTACGCATAAAATTGTCCTCCTATGTTTCAGTCTATATTTCTTTTACGAATCAGCTCCGCTTTTTTCAACAGTTCCGCCATAAAGGCGGCATCCTTTTTCAGCTTGGCCTTCGCCCGGGAGATCCATGCCCCTACATGGTTGGGTTCGGTGTGGTAGAGCCGGGCAATATCCGCTCCGCTGTAGCCTTTGATTTTCAGTTCAAGAGCCTCAATACCCAGTTGGGCCACTCCACTGTATTCCTTTTTGCAGCGAGCCAGCAGGGCGGCTGTGTCAATCTGGTCGATCAGGCTGTCTGTCTTATCCTCCACAGAGGGCTCCGGAATAGAGGGAGGGTGTTCATCATCCGCAAAGCCGGACCCTACCGGCAGACTGCATAGATGCTTCTGCTGGGTGTTAGCGGCCTTGCAGCAGTCCAGCAGGTGGTTACGGATCACCGTGGCGGCATAGGTGCTGAACTGGGCGGAGGCGCCGTCATAGGTCGCCGCGGCCCTGCAGAGGGCGATAGCCCCCTCCTGGCTGAGATCGTCCCGCCCCAGGCCGCATACTCCCTCGTTGGTTCGGATATGACGGGAGAGCACCCGGCTGACCAGCTCCATGTTTTCTTCCACAAGGGCCTGCTGTTCACTGGTTAGGATAAAATCGTATTTCATGGGATTCTCTTCTTTCATTCGTAGATTTTGTGGAATCGTTACGCTGCGCGGGTATTCGGTGAGAGGAATTGACGGCAAAGCCGGATGACCTGCTCACACCGCCATTCTGAGAACTTGGCGATATGCGCCTCCTCCGGCGGCAGGCCCATCTGCACCTGGAGCCAGTGGTAGGCCGCCGTTCGGGACATCATGCCGCTTTTCCACAGGCGGTTGAAGGCTTCGTGGGCCTCCATGCGCTTGATGCGCAAGGGGCGGTTCGCCAGAGTCCCCATCGGGAGATGGGTGCGCCGGTGGGCGCTCACGTAGGAATCACAGTCTGGGTATCTGGCGCAGACATACACCTCCTCCCCTGGCTGGCGGTACTCCTGACCGTGGACGGCGGAGGCCGGCCGCAGGAATACCTGGGAGTTGCAGTAGGGACATTTGATATTGATTCGCTTCATGGAAATTCCTCCTCTGTATTGAAGTCTGAAAATCTGCGTACTTTCCCCAGGGAAAAAGCACAAATGACAGGGGGCAGCCCTGTCATGTCGTTTCTGGTATTTACTTGTCATTTATATTACGCACCGCTCAAAGGAAAATCCGGCCCGAAATTCTGTGAATTTTCTGTAAACAATAAAAGGGCTGGCCCGAACAAGGTTCAGGCCAGCTCTTTGCAAAAGGATATAAGGTATGGTAGAATATAGTATCATGATCTGGAGTGTATAGGAAATGACCAATGACAAAGTTTTTCAGATGGATTTTGGAAAAGTGTACGGACTTTTGCTGGATAAGGCCACCCGGAAGGGCCGGACAAAGGCCGAGGTAGATGAAGTCGTCTGCTGGCTGACGGGGTACAGCCCGGAGCAGCTGGAGGCATTCCGCCCTTCCGACCTCTGCTATGGGGATTTTTTCCGCAACGCGCCCCAGCCCAATCCGAACCGGGCGCTGATCAAGGGCGTGATCTGCGGCGTCTGGGTGGAGGAAGTGGAAGACCCGCTCATGCGGGAGATCCGCTGCCTGGACAAGCTGATCGACGAGTTGGCGAAGGGGAAGCCGATGGAGAAGATCCTGCGGAAATAGGAGAAAACAGCCATACGGTTATGTAACTTCGGTTTTCTCACAAAGCCTTCTCAGTGGATGTTCCTCTGCCGCAGGGAGACGCCAGAGCAGATATTGTGAGTACAGAGACTTAAAGCCCGCTTCGGTGATCTGGCCGCAGCACTCAGCGGGGTCAATCTACTCCCCCGTCAACTCGTAAAACCGCTGAACCGGCAGGATGACCGGCTGGCCGTCCCGGTCGGCCGCCAGCAGGTAGCCGGGGTTGTCCGTTTCTTCCTGGCAGAAGATGTGGACGGTGTTTCTCCAGTTGCCAGAGCAGGCGGTCAGGAACAGGTATAGCTGTTTCGTGGATGAATTCATGTTTTGATTCTCCCATCTTATAAAAGGCTTGTAAAAGAACTGAAAATTGTACATAATAAAGGTGGCAGAAGAAACCTTACGGATATGCTGTGAAGAGACTATTTTAATGTCATTCCTGCTATCACGCCAGAAGCGGGTGCAGGACATCGCGTTTTGACTGGTGGCGGTTATAACAAAGAATTCTAAAATGGAAACCGCAGCCTCAAGAAATGAGACTGCGGTTTCCATTCTTTGTGATGTGATACTATTCTAAAGGTTCCTCGCCGGAGGACATGAGGTATTCCAGAAATTCGCCGGGGCCGAAGACGGGAACAGGAGACTTGGCATAGTCCTTTTGATTCCGCGTCACGATACAGTCAACAGAGGCTCGTTTCGCGGTCTCGACCATAACAGCATCCTCAAAATCGGAAATATCTGAGGACAGTGATTGCAGGACATCTATTGCCGCACTGTCCAGCATACCAACTATCGTCAGCAACGCACGCAGGTTTTTTCGGGATTCCTCATCGCTGTGGGTACATCTGTGACTGATATAGTAGATGTCTGTGGCGGACTTGGCGGTGATATAGCCGGCAAACAATTCGCTGGCCGCCGCACGAAAAATACGGAGTGCGTCATCCGCAAAGGGTTCCCGCTTTTGAAGAAAGTCTATCGCCACACAGGTATCAATTAACACTTTCATATCTTCCCCAGCCGCTCCTCCCGGGCCTCCTCCAGCGTCATTGTCGCAGGAATGCTGCCAAATAGGGCATCTACCGCATCAAGTTTATCCTGATATGGCGAAGTAAGCCGGGCCACGACCTTCCCATTGCGAGTAATAAAAATGTCCTCCGATGCTGCAAGCAGCAGATATTTTCCCAGATTAGCCTTCAATTCCGTCGCAGTGATTGACATATCAATACCTCCTCCCACTTGACTGTGCTTCTCTACTACATTATACCCAAATCGTCCGAAATAGTCAAGTAAATCGTCCGACATGCCAGACGTAATCTGCGATGTACGGGCTGGCCTTTATGCACCAATTTACAAGAAACTCCTCATAACCCTATGATCCAGAACGGGCCTCCCGCTCCCGCTCGTTTGCTGGCCTCATTGAGAATGATGAACAGGTCCCACAACTTCTCGCTCCGCCGGTAGCTGGCTGGGTCAGCCACCATGATCTGCCCGTCCTGTATGCCCCGGAGGACAATGAAGTGCCCGCCGGAGGTAAAGTGCCCCTTGGTCATAATGGCGACCACCAACTTCCCGTCGCTCAGGGCATCCAGGATGCGCTGAGGCTCCGAGGCGGTGCAGCCTTCTACGTTCAGCCCCCATGCCTGAGCCGCGCTGGGGATCAGGGAGTGGTAGGAACCGCTCTTGCTGCACCAGCCACCGTTTTTATAGGCCCATTCCGCCATCTCCACGGGGTCAACGATGTCGTCCGTCAGAGAGGACACCACGATGGACATGGAGGTGGGGCCGCAGCCGTAGCCGCCGATGTTGTCTGTGCCGTAGGGCTTATTGGCCCAGCGTTCGTCCAGCTGGTTGAAGTAGACGACCTCCGTAGCGCCATCGGTAAAGCGGACGTTCCCCAGGGAGGCAATGGTAGTGCCGCCATACTCTGTGTACTGGAACATCCCATCGCCCAGGAACAGGCTGAGATTCTGGGCATAGTCCCCCGCCAATGCCTTTTGATCGTCTGTCAAATGGAACACCGTATCGGCAAAATAGCCCTCGCCGTTGTAAGAGAGGGTGTAGATGTACCAGGTTTCCTCCCTTGTCTCCACTACGTCCTCGGTGTCCGGGTCGTCGTCCTCCACCGTCCGGATCTCGCTGGTGCGGGTGTAGGAGTAAAGGCTGCTTTTGCCTTGCCGGAGAACAGTCTGCATATCCGCCAGGGAGACGGTGTCCCAGTTCTCCCCCTTGGCGGCGCAGTATTGGGCGATAAAGGAGTTGGTGTTGCTGGTCATATCGCTGGCGTAGGGGTTGATGATCTCATAGTTGTCGCCGCCGGTCGCGGCGAAGTCCTGGGCAATCCGGGCCTCTGCGTCGGTAATGCCCTCACCCAGAATCTCATTGACAGCAAAAGCAATATCGTTGGTATTCTGAATGATGGCAACATTGTCGTTGAGAATGGGCCGGCCGGAACTGCCGCTGCTGGTCAGGCCGCCGAAAATGAGGGAGGGCAGCATGAGGATGAACAGTACCGGGAGCATGAGCAGAACAGCGATGGCGGCGAGGAACTTCTTGCCGTGCTGCGCGGCATACCTGGCAGCCCCCGCCGCTGCGCCGTATGGCCCGCCCACCGCCGCGCCCTTTGCGGCGGCGGAGATGGCCTTGCCGGTTTTGATGGCCCCGTGGATAGTATGGGCAGTACTGGCCGCTTGGGACAGACTGCTTTTTTCTTGGTTGTTCAGTTTTGGATACCTCCCGTCTTGTTTATCAGTCGTGTTTCTGCTATAATGTCGCGGGTGATGTATAAATGATTTATGCCTGTGATAACTGCCATTTTCTTTTTAGCCGCACCAGGCAGCCGGAGCAATGCCCTGACTGCGGCAAGTATGCTGTCCGCGAGGCAACCGAGGCGGAGCGGAAGGAGTATGAGAAGCGGCTGAAAGAGCCAAGGGAGATATAAAATGCCCGATTCTTCTCAGCGTGAGCGCATCACGCAGTACATACAGGATACTTATGGGACGGAGGCGGAATACCTCTGGGCAGACAGCCCGGGCAACGCGATATTCCGCCATCCTGCCAGCAAAAAGTGGTATGCCGCCATGATGCGCGTCCTCCCGGAAAAGCTGGGTTTCGCAGGGAACGAACCTCTTGATGTGATGGATATAAAGTGCAGCACTATCATGATCGGTTCCCTGCTCTCCACAAAAGGCTTTCTCCCGGCATATCACATGAATAAAAACCACTGGATTTCCATTATTCTGGACGGCTCTGTTTCTGACGATCAGATCACGCCCCTGTTAGAGTTGAGCTATGACAGCGTTGCACCCAAGCGGTGGAAAAAGCATCCTCAGCCAGCGGAGGCATAGACCGCCTGACAAATCGCGCCGATATGCTGGGCAAAACAGGCCAGGAGCAGCGGGTCGAAGATGCCGCAGGCCCCAGTCACGATCATATCCTTGGCTTGTTCCTGGGGATAGGCCGGTTTATAGACCCGGGGATGCACCAGGGCGTCAAAGGCGTCCGCCAGCCCCACCACCTGCACCCAGGGGGTGATGTCCTCACCTTGCAGCCTGTCCGGGTAGCCGGTGCCGTCCCATCGCTCATGGTGATGGCGGCACACATCACAGATTGCGGGGAACGCCTCGCACTCCCGCAGCTCCGGCACCCGCTCCAGCAAGTCACAGCCCTGGGTAGTGTGGGACTTCATCAACTCAAATTCCTCCCTGGTCAGCGAACCGGGCTTATTGAGGATTTCCGGGGGGATGGCCCGCTTGCCCACATCATGGAGCAAGGCCAGGGTGGAGTACAGCCGGATCTCCAGCGCGGACAAGGCCGGAATGACGGCGGCGGCGGAACAGACCCGAAGCAGGCTGTCGGTCAGGTCCTGGAACTGTACGCTGTGGGGCGCGTGGTCAATGAGCAGCTGCTCCCGGCGCAGGACGGTAAAGGTTTGTTCTATGTTCATGGTCAAATCACCTCTTATATGTTAAAATAGAGGGGCGGTTCCGGTTGGAACCGCCCCTTGCAAAAGGATCAATAGCCCGTCTTGGGCAGGGTGGGATTGGTTGTCAGCTTGCGCACGATGGTGACCCAGGTGGCCTGAGCGGTCTGCCAGGTGCCTTGGTACTTGCCGCCCACGTCGGCCCGATTGACGATCTGATAGCCGTTGGCAATGGTGCCCAGCACCTGCACGGTCAAGGTGGGGTTGCTGGTGGACTGGAAGTCCACAGGAACCTTTCCAAAGTCAAAATAGACATCTGTGACGTACTCGCCTGTCTGCATGGGGATGGCGTTCAGGCTGAAGGAGTAGCTGCTGGTGGTGAGCAAATTGGATGCCAGCACCTGATAGGCAGCGGTGTAGTTGCCGTCGCTGTACTTGACCGTAAATTCGGTGTTGGGTACGGGCTTTCCGGTGACGGAATCCACTTTCCGGAGGGTCAAACTGCACAGGGGGTCGTTGTAAAAATAGAGGGTCTGGGTGTCGTCCGGGGCGACCTCCACGGTCTGCGTCCGGTTGGCCTCATGGATGGTGTAGCCGTCAATGCTCTGCATCTCCGTTACGACCAGGGAGCCTACCACGCTGTTGAGAATGATCTGCCCGTTTTCATCCGTATAATACAAGCCGTTGGAGCTGATCTTCCCATCCGCGTCCGGGAGGAAGCTGCCGTTGGTGGTGGTGATCTTAAAGGTGACGCCCTCCAGGGGGACCTTCTTATCCGCGGAACTGCGTTTATTGATAATGAGGCAGCCCGTCTTGGCGTTCTCAAAAATCAGGCTGTTGGCGACACCCTGCTTGATCTTGATGGTCTTGGGGGTGGGGTCCTTGACATACCCGTTGGGAGTTTTTTCCTCGGTCACGATCACGATTTGACCGGGCTGGAGGCCGGTGATGGTGATAAGACCGTTACGGTCGCTGGTGTAGCGACCGTTGTTGGTGCCGATGGCAGCGCCGTCTTCATCGGTCACATGGAACACCGCGCCGGGCAGCGGGGTCTTGTCGGTGCTCTGCTTCAGGATCGTGAGGGAGCAGTCCCGCTTGTTCCAGAAGGTGAGACTTTGCACCTCGCCGTCCTTAATGAGAATTTTCTGAGGCGTGCCGTCCAGCACGAACCCGTCCACCGTCTTGATTTCCCGGGCGATAACAGTCGTACCCGGCTCCACATCGGACAGGACGATCTCGCCGGCCTTATCCGTAAAATAGATTCCGTCATCCGGGCCTACCGCCGCGCCACTGCCGTCAATCACCTTGAAGGCAACGCCGGAAAGGGGCTCAAAATCTGTCCCCTCAATGTATTTTCGGATTATGAGGGTGGTGCCGGGGGTGTTGTAGAAGTGGAGGGTTTGAACGTCGTTGGGGTTGACTACCACCGTCTGGGTCTTCTCCGCCGGGTCGATGGTGTAGCCGGGGATGGTCTTGGTTTCAGTCACCACCAGCGCACCGACCACACCGTTGATGGTGATTTTGCCGTCCCGCTCTGTCATATAGATGCCGTTGCTGCTGATCTGGCCGTTTTCATCGGGGACAAACTCCCCGGTGGCAGTGGTCACCTTAAAGGTAACGCCGGCCAACGGCTTGTTGGTGACGGAATCCCGTTTGTCGATGACCAATGTGCCCGCCTTGGAGTTGGTCACCACCACAGTTTGGGTGTCCCCATTGGCCCCAATGACCACATTGGTGCTGGGAGAATCCATGACATAGCCCGCCGGGGCCTTGATTTCAGACAATACATAGGCGCCGGGCGCGAGATTGGTGATCCGGATTTCGCCCTGGGAATCGGTGGTGAAAATGCCGTTGGAGGTCAGCGAGGATGTGCCGATCACGCCGTCCAGGCCCACTTCACAGCCAGCGGCCGTGGTGATACGGAACTGTGCGCCGGGCAGCGGCTTGTTCGTGGCAGAATCCCGTTTCTGGACAATGAGCTGGCCCTTGGGCTGATTTTTCATGGTCGCATTGACCGCCTTGCCCGCCTGGATCACCACAGTCTGGGACTGGGTATCAATGAGGAATCCCGCCGGCGCCTTGGTTTCCGTGATGACCACGCTCTTTCCAGGCGTCAGGCCCTCGATCCGCACCTCGCCATTTTCGTCCGAACGGTAAACGCCGTTGGAATCCCCAATGAGGCTGCCGTCCGAGTAGGCCACCTTGAACTCTGCGTTTGCCAGCGTGACGCTGGGATTGACACTGCACACCTTCCGAATGAGCAGGGAGCCGGTGGGCTGGTTGCGGAACTCCAGGGTCTTTGTCTCGTTGGACTCGATCTTGACCGTCTGGGGCACATCGTCCAAAATGTAGCCGGGTCTGGTCCGGGTCTCCTTGACCACCAGCGTGGTCCCCGGCATGATGTCGGATACCAGGATGGTGCCGGCGCTGTCGGTGGTGAAGTAACCGTTTCCGTTGCCCACAACAGCGCCGTCGCTGGTGGTGATAAAGAACTGAATGTCACTCAGCGGCTCGCCGGTGATGCTGTCCACCTTCTTGACCAGGAGGGACCCGTACTTGCTGTTGGTGAAGGTGAGGGTGATGCAGTCCTGCTCCTTGCCGCTGATGTAAGCGGTCTGCGGTGCGGTATCCATGACGTAGCCGTGGGGGGCGGAAATTTCTTCCACCACATAAGTTCCAGCATCCAGGCCGGTAATCACGATATTTCCGTTGCTTGAAGTCTGATACTCCCCAATGATGGTGCCGCCGCTGCCGGAGGTCCCGCCCAGGTAACGGACGCGGAACTAGGCGTTGGCCAGAGGCGCGCCGGTATCCGAATCAATTTTCCGGATGACCAGAGCTGACTTTGGAATATTCTCGAACGTCACTTCCACGGAGGTATCATGCTCGATATAGATGGTCTGCTCGGAGGGCTCTTTGAGCATGAACCCTGCCGGCGGCTCCACCTCGATGATTTTGTACCAGCCTGTGTCCAGGTTGTCCAAATGGATGATGCCATTTTCATCGGAATAATAGTAGCTGTTGGTCAACTGCTGGTAGGTTCCGTTCTGGTTCTTGTCCTTGGAGACCCAGATCTCAAATTTAGCGCCCTTGATCCCGTCTCCGACGATAGAATCCACCTTGTAGATGGTGAGGCCGGGCTTCTTCTCGTTCTCGATGCTGACTTCGGTGGTCTTGCCGGGGCGCAGGTAGACCTCATGGGGCGTGGAGTCCAGAATGTAACCCGCTGGGGCCTGTTTTTCGGTGATGATGTAATATCCTTCGGTGAGGTGCTTCTGAGGCACAGTGATCGTGCCGTCCGCACCTACGGGGAAGTCACCGATCTTCACACCTGCCTTGGTCTTGACCTCAAAAATAGCGCCAGTCAGGTGCTTGCCCGCAATATCCACCTTCACGATTTTCAGGGTGGGCCGCTGGTAGTTCTGGAACTCCACCTGGGCCTCCTTGTTGGGGAACAGGGTCACGGTCTGAGGCGTGGTGTCCAGGATGTAATTCTCCGGGACGCTCTGCTCGGTGACGGTATAGACGCCGGGCAGGAGGTCGGTGATAACTATTTTTCCGTCGGCCCCCGTGGGCTTGGTGGTGATAGTGGGGCCGTCCGCGCCCCGCAGGGTGAAGGTCACGCCTTGAATGGGATCGCCGGTATCCTTGTCCCGTTTGCTGATAATCAAACTGGGCCGCCTGTCATTTTGCAGATGGATCTCGGCGGTCTTGCCCGGGGACAGCTCCACATGGTACTCGGTGGTATCCAGAATGTGATTGGGCAGGGTAGCCGTCTCTACAACGGAGTAAATTCCTGGCTCCAGGCCCTCCACCAGAATCTCGCCGCCGTTTGCCGTGGTGCGGTCAATAGAGTGGCTGGCGTCCCCAATGGGGGTAATCTTAAAGGTAACACCATCCAGGGTAGTCCCGTCCGCGCTGGTTTTAATCAGCCGCAGGCCGGGCTTTTTTGTGTTCGTAAACACAAATTCGGCGGTGTCGTTGGCCCACAGATGGATGATGCGCTGGGCGTTGTCCACCACATAGCCGGGGCACTCCAGCTCCGTTACCTCATAGGAGCCGACGGGGAGCTTGCTCAAATCAATCTCGCCGTTTCCGTCCGTGACAAACTCCTGGGGGCCGTAGCTGCCGTCGATGGCCCGGATGCTGAACTTCACACCAGGAATGGTCTTGGTCGGGTCAGCGCTGTCCACCTTCACCAGCTTCATGCCGGGCTTGATGTCATTAAAGAAGAACAGCTCCTTGATGCCGCAGCCGGCGGTCAGCTCGATCTCCTGGGGAGCGGTGTCCTTGATGTGGCTGTCGTCCCCGGTGTCCACCTCGACTGCACGATAGGTGCCCGGCTCGATGCCGGTCAGCAGAATCTCACCGCTGGCGTTTGTCTCATAATGCCCCAGAGAAACGCCGTCCCGGAAAATCTCAAAGGTGACGTTCGCCATGGGCCTATGGCTCTGCCGGTCATACTTCACGATTTTCAAGCCGACCTTCGCCAGATTTTTGAAGACCAGAGGACCAGCGGGGATGGGGTTTCCGTTGGCGTCCAGCTCCAGCTTGATCTGCTGGACCTCGGTGGTGGGCTCGTAGTTGGGGGGCGGGACCAATTCTGTCACCGCGTACTCACCGGGCTTGATGTACTTCCCGGACGCCTCGGTGGGGTCCCACCACTGCACGCTCTCCAACACGCCAGCTACATCGGTGTCAAACTCATACACGCCGTTGGTGACGGAGCTGAACTTGAAGGTGGCGGGGCCGACGCCGGTGTTGGTCAGAGCGTCCCTCTTGAACAGAAGGGCCTTCCCCGGCTCAGGGATGCCGCCGTTCTCAATGCCGCTCGCGGGGCCGACCTGGACCGCGCCCGCCGCCGTGCTGTTCTCTGGCGCTTTGCAGGTTACGGTAAAGGGAGAGGCCAGCGGGGTACAGCCCGCCGGGGCTTTGGTCTCCTTGACATATAGGGTCACGCTCTTGCCGTCCTCCACGATATTAGGAACGGAGGTGCTGGCCGTGCCGTCAGCGCCGGTGGTCATTACGGCCAGGGGTGTGCCGCTGCAAGAGGAATCCGCATAGACAGAGAACTCCGCGCCGGCCAGGGGCCGCTTGTCCGCAGCAGCGATCTTCTTGAGCTTCAGGTAGACGGGTTTCTTCTCGGTAATAGTAGTGCCGTTGGTAAAGGTCACCTTAGAGGCTCCGCCGCTGCTGGTGAATTTCTTGGCGGACATATCGGCGGTTCCGCCGGTGCCGGTGATATCGGTCAGATAGGTGGGGTCGTCCTCCACTACCTCAAACCGGAAGGAGGCGTCCGCAACAAAGCTAATATGGATCGTTTCATTAGCCTTTAAGGTAAATTTTAGGCCGTTTCCAGTTTCTGTGACAGGCATATTTGCGGTATAGCTGGTTGGAGCGCCTGTAGTATAGGTTACAGTAAAGCCCCAGCTCTCCCCGGCGGGGATGGAGCCTCCGGCCTTCTTGGTCACCTCCAGGAACAACCCTGTGGGTTCGGGCCGCTCGAAATTGAACGGACTGAGAATGTGGAGGCCATAGGACCGCCGCTGAGAAAACGAGAAAATAGGTAATTTTACGATTAACTTTATTTGATTATTGATTGAAATTTCAACGTTTTCTCTTTTCTTATTCGTTCAAAATTGAGTGGAGTTAATTTTAGTTACTAGCAAATTACTAACAATTCACGATGATTCTACAGCCCTTATAAGCTCATCCAGATCGGTGTGGACATAGATATTTGCGGTAGTATTGTAGTCTGCGTGCCCAAGGATTTTTTGTAGTATCTCAGGTGGCATTCCGGCTTTTCTGGCTCGACTAGCGCAAGTGTGCCGTGTGGTATGTGGCGATTTTCGATCTATACCCAGCTTGTCCAAAAGAGGGTAATAGTTTCTGCGCCGAAAGTTTGCCGCTACCTTGTCTCCGGTGAATCCGGACAGCAAAAGTGCCCCGGTTGCTTGCGTTGCAAAATAGGAAAAGTACCCACGTCCTTCAGGACGGATGGGGATTACCCTGTTCCGCCCGGCGTCCGTTTTTTCTCCTCCAACAACATAAGTCTCATGGTAATCTTCCAATGGCAAAGAAAACAGTTCCCCAATACGCATTCCGGTGTAAATCAGCATGAGGATGATCTTTGCCGTTTCGCTTCCGTCAGCTTCCAGCTTTTCAATATCGGTGTCGGAAAAAATTTCCTTTTCTTTTTTCACGTTCTCTGGCAGTTTCACGAAAGCAGCAAAATTAGTTGTGATAAGTTCCTCCCGAATAGCCCACTTTGACATTTGCGTTATCATGTACTTGTGATCTTGAGCAACGGAAAGCGGATATTTACAACAGCCGTCCAGGAAGCCTGTCAGGTCTGGATTGCCCGGAATGCCGGAACAAGGGCTATGTCATGCGCATGGAGGACGGCTACAGGGTAATTGGCGAGTGTAAGTGTATGCCGACCAGAAAGAGCATTGCTCGGATGGAGAAAAGCGGGCTTGGCGAGCTCCTGAAACGGTGCACATTCGGAGCCTACCAGACGCCGATTCAATGGCAAAAGGCGGCGAAAAAGCTGGCAATGGATTACAGTGCCAACCCGGCTGGACGGTGGCTGGTGGTTTCTGGGTGCAGTGGGAGCGGTAAGACCCACCTGTGCACGGCAGTCTGCGGGAAACTGCTGAAGGCTGGGATGGAAGGGCATCATTAAAAATGCCAAGACAAAAATACTGCTCAACCTGGAGGATGAAGAGGCTCAGCGGGTCCAGTCCATCCTCCATCTCTCCGAGGCGGAGGTCATGGAGATCACCCACTTCGAGCGGGGCAGCGGCCTCATCAGTACCAATAACAACAATGTGACGGTGGAAATCAAGTGCAGCCAGATGGAGAAGGAGCTGATCACCACCGACCGCCGGGAACTTCAAGAACTGCTGAACCGGGCCGAGGGGCAGGAAGCGGGGTGATGCGTATTCAGGCGGCGATAATACGGCAGTAATACGCCTTTTATACGTCCTCTGATTTCGATACGCCCACGATACTTCGGTAATGTGTACAGTGGTTGCGATGAAGTGGGAATACAAAGCGGAAATGCGGCTCAAAGCCATGCTCCAGACAGAACTCTGTCAACGCCGGCTCCCGGGCCAGTACCAGAACGCTGTGTTGAGCGCCATCGTGTTCGGCCAGGATATGGAGCGGATGATTCCGCTGATGAATGACGGCAGCGGACAGCGGGACTATTTTGTACTGGATGGAAATTACCAGCACTTCTACTACCTGACCAGCGACCACAAGGGAGAGTTGATTTTGCGGCTGCTCTGTGACGCTGAACAGCGGGCGGTTCTGGACGATATTCTCTCCCAGGACTTGTCTCCCTGTTACCCAGATTGGAGCGTGGAGAACGACGCAATGGACGGCGATTCTCCGGTGCTGTTCGCCTATACCTGTGATATGCCCCGCATCAAGCGGTTTGATACCGCGCTGGAGCTGCATGGGAAAACGGGAACGCTGTTCTGCTTTGATTTTCAGGTGGACGCACTGAAACAGATTTGTGGTCAGAGGGTAAAAATAGAGAGCCTTGACTATGAAAAGGTCAAGGCTTTGCTGTTTGATGGGGATTTTTGAATTGGCGAACTCACACATTCTCGAACTCAGTTTCATCCAACAGTCTTGAGATGTCACGTCCGGCATAGACCACCCTGGCGACCTGAACCAACTGCCGCTCGGTATCCACAAAGTAGAGTACCTTGTAGTTCTTCACCAGCAGTTTCCGAATCCCAAGCGCACGAAGCCGGTCATCATCCTCATACGGATAGCGCTCTGGCATCTGCTTTAAGCTGAGGATCTCTTCCTTCAGAAGACGGTATAGATTCCCCGCGGTTCGGGGTTCTAAAAGAACTTGTCCGATATAGCGCATGATGTCGGTAATATCTGACTGTGCCTGGGCACCAATTTCGATCCGGTATTTCATCATAGGCCGAACTCAGCCTCAATATCCCGAAACACATCCTCTGCCGGACGTGTCCGGCCAGCGGCACAATCATCATATCCGCGCTTTACCTCGGCGTAAAACTCGTCGCTTGTCAGACTGCCTGCGGCAACCGGCGTTTTGACGGGCAGCGTCACCTCAAAGGGAAGACCGCGCCGGAGTACGATCTGGTTCAGAAAAATATTGATTGCGCTGGACATCGGCATACCGAGTTGAGACAAAATGCCTTCCGCCTGTTCCTTCAGGGAGGCATCCACTCTCGCAAAAACGTTGGCGTCTTTCGCCATAGTCATCACACCCTTTCCTCACTATTATACGCCGTTGTCTATACAATAGCAAGCACTTTCGGAGGGATTTCCAATAACGAAGAAAACAATTATAAAACTGTTGCTCATTTTACCCATCGCTTTAAGTGCCCTGCTCTACGGCGGCGGATATATCGCCCAATTCCTCTACAATTACGATGTATGGCAGGCGGCGGGCGGTGTCTTCGGTACAGCCCCGGAATTTCCGGACGGCAATTTCTTCGCCTGTATTGCCGCTGTGTTCCGCTGGCCCTACGGCTTGTACGGTGTGGGCGGCTGCATAGCGGCCTTGGCTGTATTGGTGTTTATGGTCATGCGGATGGGATACAGCGAGGCTACCGTGCGGAAAAGTCGGGCCGCATGAACAAGAAGAATCAGGATGTGCGTGACCTTGTAATTGACCCGGAGGACGCGGAGACCGTCAAACTGATTTTTCAGAAATATGTCTATGAGGGGTACGGGGCGCTCCGACTTTGCCGCTATTGCAGAGAGCAGGGCATACGGAGGAAGGACGGCGGCGAAATAACCGTAGGCATGGTGAACAGGGCCGTTAGAAACTCCATTTACATCGGCGTAATCCACAGGGGCGACAGCAAATCAGAAGTGCTGCCCGACTTGAAAATCATTGACGAGGAATTGTTTTTGCGGGCACAGGAGATTGCGAGCGCCCGGAAAGTCCAGCAGAGGGATGTGCCGCTGACCACCAGGGGACAGTCTCTTTTGGTGGGAAATGTCTATTGCGGCTGCTGTGGGGCCCGTCTGATGTTGACGACTTCCGGGCACAGGTATCGCAGGAAGGACGGGACAGAGGCCACCAGCATCATATCCAGTTATAAATGCTACAACAGGACGAATGTTCCCGGAAAATGTGACGGCCAAGCCTCTTTCAGTGTTGAGAAGCTGGATAACCTTGTAGATCAAATCATACGCATCCAACTGACGCAAATCCAGAAGGCACCGCCCCAGGCACTGCTTGCTACAATGGTGACACCCCCGAAACAGGGGGCGAAGACCGCCCTATGCGGCGGCCCACACCCAAGCTACAATGGGAGGGAACCGGACTGACGAGGCACTGCCTGAGCTGTCACGCTCGTTTGCGCAAACTGTCAGCCGGCCCTCCCATTGCGGCGTTCGATTTGCGCAGGTTGAGAAGCGGGCAATACCGCACACTCGTGTCACAAAGCAAGCTGAATGGTAGTGGGCAGCGGCGGGTGCCGGTCGAAACTATTTTTGATTTGGGAGGCTTACAAATGAACTATGAACCAATCACCGCTGTCGGCATTGACGTATCCAAGGGGAAAAGCACCGTTGCTGTGCGCAGACCGGGCGGCGAGGTTGTGCTGATGCCGTTCCTGGTGGAGCATGACGCTGCCGGACTGTCCAGCCTGGTCAAGACATTGCGGAGCGTCGGCGGGAATATCCGCATCGTCATGGAACATACGGGGATGTACTGGCGTCCCATCGCTCTGGCGTTGAAAGAGGCGGGCTTTTTTGTCAGTGTAGTCAACGCCATGCTCATCCATGATTTTAGCGACAACTCTCTGCGCAAGGTCAAGACGGACAAGGCGGACTCCATGAAGATTGCCAACTATGCACTGTCCTTCTGGGCGGAGCTGCGGGACTACTCGCCGGAGGACGAGACCCGGCAGATGCTGAAAATGCAGAACCGCCTGTACCTGCGCACCAAGAAATCCAGCGTGGTCCTCCGCAACGGCCTGATCTCCCTGCTGGATCAGACATTCCCCGGTGTCAACACCCTTTTTGACAGCCAGCCCAAGCGTTCCAACGGGCATTTCAAGTGGGTGGATTTTGTAAAACGGTTCTGGCACAAGGACTGTGTGGCAGGCGTTTCCCTTGCCGCTTTCTTGGATGCTTACCGCAAATGGTGTACCAGATCCGGCTATCGCTTCTCTCAGTCTGACGCTGAAAGGCTCCATGCCGCTGCCAGAAACTCCGTGGCTACATTTCCCAAAAACGACAGCACCAAGCTGCTCATTGTTCAGGCTGTGGACAGCCTGAACGCCGTCTATGACGCGCTGTATATCCTGCGCGGGGAGATGCTCCGTCTGGCCTCCCTGCTGCCGGAATTCGATGTGGTCATGGCCATGCAGGGCGCAGGCGAGGTCACCGGACCACAGCTTATGGCAGAGATCGGCGATGTGCGGCGGTTTACCCACAAGGGCGCTCTGGTGGCCTTTGCGGGCATGGATGCGCCGCCTTTCCAGTCCGGTACATTCGATTCCAAGTCCCGCCGCATCTCCAAGCGCGGCTCTCCGCATCTGCGAAAAACCCTGTTCATGGTTGCCAGCACGATCCTCCAGCACTCCGACCCGGACAATCCCATTTTTCAGTTCATGGACAAAAAGCGGGCTGAGGGCAAGCACTTTTATGTCTATACCGTGGCTGGTGCTGCCAAGTTCCTGCGCATCTATTACGCCAGGGTAAAGGCGCATTTGATGGCGCTGGATGCAGGGACAAGCACCGCCGCTTAACCGGAAATATTAGTCTTGCTCAGCCGGTTCGCAAAAATTCCTCGCTGACCGGCTTGTCTTGTTATACCCTTTTTGCCCTTACTAAAATCTTTCCGACTTTTTTATTTTGGGGCTTGACATGTATTTGCAGGTTTGAGAAACAGCGGGGCCGGGAGGCTGACCTCGCCAGGGCCAAGGTAAAGCGTCTGCAAAGCGAATACCAGCAGAAGCAGAGGGACTATCAGGATTTGCGGGCTGAAACGCTGAAAGTTATCCAGGGAAACAGCCAGTTCGGC
>JBCLQX010000048.1:0-17625 GCA_041223805.1 Oscillospiraceae bacterium 44-34
TTTTTTTCGCCTCCTCCGCCACAAAACTACATTTTTTCCTCGGCGTTTTTTTACATTTTATCACTGGCGATGACATACAAAATGTTTGCTGACCGGCTGGATTATGCTTTCAAGGAGGCCAGGACCCGATACACAGAGGCATACAACCTGATGTTATCCAAAAAGAGGGATATGGAGGACGTTCAGAGGAACCCCAGCCTTGCCGATACCTTCGGCATGAAAGCAGAGTATGATTATAATCAGGCAAAGGTCGCTTTTAAAAAAGCGGAGACTGCTGCGTGGGAGGACTTCGAGCGGGAGATGGAGGAGATCAGCAAGGCCCTAAAGAGCGCTTTTGCCAAAGTGAACCAAGCCAGGCCGGAGGATATTGACCGGGCCGGTTTGGAGCTGTTAAATAGCGGGATTCTGACCGTTGATGATCTGGGGGCGCTCCTGGACCGATATGAGGACAACCCAACCATGCGGCGGCTGATTGCTCAGCACGTCGAAAAGCTGCTGAAAGACACGAAGGACACCCAGACCCGCCGGGAGTTGATCGCAGTACGCCAAAAGGCGGTGGCCAACGACATTATGGACGCATGGAAGAACCTGGAGGACACGGCCCGGATTTGTACTGGACAGGCCCACGGAAAGGGGGAACCCAGATATGTACTTTCTATCTCCAGCCAGTGGGAGAAGCTGACTGAGAACACAATCAAGAACTTTTAACAAAAAGGGACAGGGAGCTTCCACCCTGTCCTTCTATTTCGAAGGAGGGGTATCGTGAGCAACGAGGAGCTGGTGGCGCTGATTCAGGCCGGGGACCGTGACAGGATCGTGGAGTTGTGGCACCAGGTACAGCGCATGGTCTATAAACAGGCTGCCCGTTGGGCTGGGGTTGGTGGCACGACCCTGGAGGACCTGGAGCAGGCTGGCTTTATCGCTGTGCTGCGGGCCGTGGATACCTACGACCCGACAAAGGCGAAATTCTCCACACACCTGTTTCAACGTCTGCGGGCGGAGTTTTCGGCGGCCACGGGGTACAACTCCAAAAGAAGCTGGTTTGACCCGCTCCAAAACGCTGTCAGCCTTGACGCACCCCTGGAGGACAGCGAGGACGCCACCCTTGCCGACTTCATCCCCGACCCGGCAGCGGCGGCGGAGATGGACGGTATGGAGGTCCGAATAGGGGTGGCCGCAATCCTGGCCGAACTGCCAGAGGAACAGCAACGGGCGGTTATGGGAAAATACTGGCACGATCTCACCGTCGATAAAAAGACCCTCAATGCCGCTATGAAGCGCCTACGCCACCCGGATTGCTCCAGGAGGCTAAAGGCGTACCTGTGAGGCATAACGACCAAACAACGACCAAACCGCAGAAAATCAAGAAAATAAAAAGGCCGCTATCCCTTGCGACACAAGGAGTAGCGGTCTTTTTGCTAATGGTGGACGATACAGGACTTGAACCTGTGACCTCCCGCACGTCAAGCGGATGCTCTACCAGCTGAGCTAATCGTCCGGACAACGAAGCTCATTATACTAACACAAGCATAATTTGTCAAGAGTAAAATAAAAAGTCAACCCATAAATGCAGAAAAATCTAAAGCAGTTTTTTGTATATTATTCACAAAGCAAATCTACCCTCTTAATACCGGCCTCCTGGGCAAACTCCAGTAGTACCCGCCCGGCACACCTTTCCCCAAGGATGTCTTACGGGTACTCGTTTACCCACCGCTGGACTTCCAGCGTATCTTCCTCTGCTATCCTGGTGAAGTCCATCCCCTTCGGCACCCGCCGACGAATCATACGGATTCCGCTCTCGTTGCTTCCTCGCTCAAAGGCGCTGTACGGATGGAAATAGTAGATGTGGGTCTTATCCCCGCCGCCGCTCACGGCCCGCGTCATGCCTTCCCAATCCTGGAACTCGCTGCTGCCGTCCACGGTGATTGTCTGGAATATCTGCCAGAAGTTGAAGCTCCTAGCTTCTTTTCCAGCATATCCAGCACAGTCACCACTTTGTCACCCGCAGGAATACCCCGTCATTGATGTACTTATATACGGTCCACCATTGCCACGGACGGTGACGCTGTGATCGCTGGCCAGGCGGTACTCCGGCCCGGAACGGATCAGCTTCTCTCCCTGATGGCGGAGGAACTACACCAGATCCACCTCGCTGGTCCAGAGCTTCTGCTCCTCAGTAAAATGGATATAGGATATTTTCTTCACCTCCTTGGCAGCTTTTGTTTATAATTTTGCAATAGATTTCTTACAGAATTTTCAGGCTTTTTCTATCGGCTTGTGGTACTCTTAGGAGCGATTTCCAATAGAAAAGAGGTCTTGATTCAATGAAAAAACAAATCCTTGTAGCTTCTATTTATATCACATTCTCTCAACTTGTGTAGACGCTATCTAGTTTTTTCTTCGAAAGTAATGATTGGCAAGAAAATGTTTACTTGTTTTTCCTTGCCCTTTCCGAAGATATCCGCTATAATGGAGGCACCACTTAAAAAACAAGGAGGAATTTTCCTATGGCTTTTGTTACTTTGGAGAAAAAAGGTGTGGTTGGCATCGTCACCATGAATCGGCCCGAGGCGCTGAATGCCTTGGACAAGCAGGTGCTGGAGGACCTGAACACCGTGCTGGACCAGGTTGAGGCCGATCCTGAGATTCTTGTGGCCATTGTCACCGGAGCGGGCCGGTCCTTTGTGGCTGGGGCAGATATAGGTCAGATGTCCAATTTCACCGCTGTGGAGGGCAAAGACTTCGGGGCCTACGGCAACGGGGTTTTCTTGAAGCTGGAGAACCTGACCAAGCCCACCATTGCTGCCGTTAACGGCTTCGCCCTGGGGGGCGGCTGTGAGCTGTCTATGGCCTGCGACATCCGCATTGCCAGTGAGAAGGCCAAGTTCGGTCAGCCTGAGGTGGGCCTGGGCATTACCCCCGGCTTTGGCGGCACACAGCGGCTGGCCCGCATCGTGGGCGTGTCCAATGCTATGGAGCTGATTCTCACCGCCAAGGTGATCAAGGCAGAGGAGGCCCAGCGCATCGGTCTGGTGAGCCACATCTACCCCGCCGAGGAGCTGATGGACAGAGCTCTGGAACTGGCCAACGCCATCGCCGCCAACGCCCAGATAGCCGTCCGGCAGTCCAAGGCGGCCATCCGCCGGGGGATGCAGACCGACATGACCACCGGCGCGGCATTCGAGGCGGAGGCATTCGGCCTGTGCTTTGCCACTGAGGACCAGAAGGACGCTATGTGCGCTTTTGTCAACAAGAAGAAGGTTGTCTCCTTCAAGAACCGGTAACATCCAGGGAAAGAAAATTGATTCCTCCAAAGCTGTACAAGGACATACACATATTATGCCGTTTGGTGCATATATTGATTTGTATGTCAAAAACTTGTACATGGAGGGACAAAAATGGATACCAATCAAGCGGCTCCGGCGATGCCGCCAAAGGGTCCCGCGCCCCGCGGGCCTGATTTGGACGACCTGATTTTTCAGGGGGAGGGCTGGCTGGTCAGCGACCGATAGAGGGATGTCCGATTGGACATCCCTCTTTCTCTCTGTTCCACAGATCAGACCGCTTTTTCATTTAAAAAATCCTGGAGCCAGTCCAGAAAGTCCAGGCCGTTGCCGTAGGGAGCGATCCCCACGTCGGACATGTCCCACACCTCGCCCTTGGCCCCGCCGCAAACGATGAGCCGGTAGGACTGCCCGCAGCCCCGGTCTACCAGCTCCAGCTGCCCGTTTGTGGTGGCGGCGGCAATTTTCCTGCTGGTGGCTGAGTCGTCGTCCTCCCAGACCCAGGCCTCCCGGTGGGAAAACCGCTTTTTGATCCCCTCCGGGTTGTAAAGTACCTCCGACAGGGGCGGGAACTTGTAGGAGAAAGAGTCAAGCTCCACCTGGAAGCCGTCGCCGATTTGGGTGAGAAAAGCCGCATACTCCTTGGGCAGCTTCACGCCGGTTTTCTCCTGAAAGGCGGTGATGTCCGTCCGTTTCAGGGGAGGCCCAGGGGTGACGCCCAGCTTCTCCAGCCGTTCCCGGAGCTCCTCAATGGCGGTCTTGATCTCCACGGCGGACTTGCCCGCCTTTTTAACCCCCAGCTTCTTCCGCTCGATGCCCAGAATGTGCTCCCGGCCCCGGAAGGCGGACAGATCCACAACCTGGGTCTTGCGCAGGTTCAGGTCGTTCAGCCTGGGCAGGGCGGCCAGACAGGACACGTCCTCCACCGCCGTGCCGTACAGCCAGATCATCTCCAGGGTGGGGATGGCCGCCAGCGGGGACACGTCGGTCACCTTGGTGGAGCTTAACGTGAGTTCCTTCAGGCTGGGGTGCCCCGCCAGAGGGGACAGGTCGGAGACGGTGGTATCCACAACGGACAGCTCTGTCAGATTGGGACACGACGCCAGGGGGGACAGGTCGCTGAGGCCTGGGTTATTATTGAGATTGAGCCACTCAAGGGACTCCATGCCCCTCAGACACTCCAGATCGTCGATCCCGGTCACAGAGAGGGAGGACAGTTTGCCAGGCAGCTTTGGCATATTGCAGCGGGGTGTGGTGTGAAGGCTCAGGGTCTGCAATTCTTTCAGCGGCGTCAGGTCGCAGGGGAGAAATTCCGGCCCGCCGCTGATGGTAAGGTGCCGTAAGCCAGTGAGCTCCGCCAGGGGGGAGATGTCCCGCACCTGGCAGTCGTAAAGGGTCACCTCGTCCAGCTCCCGCAGCTTGGCCAGGGGAGGGATGTCCGTCAGGGGCGGACGGGTTTTGTAGCCAAAGTAGTGGAAAATATACCGCCGGTCGCTGTGGGTAGAGGTTTTGTAGATCATCTCCGGCTCGGTGTTGTTGAGCCGGGCCATTTCGGCAAAGACCTCCCGCCCCAGCGTGGTCAGCTTATAGTCCTTCATGGTGACACCTCTCCTGTAGGGGCGGCCTGTGGACGCCCGCCGAATTGCGGTTTGCGATACGGGCGGCCACAGGCCGCCCTACGCGATGTTTACCGCTCACATTTCCAGAAGAAGGCGCTGTAGGGGGGCAGCTCGGAGCCGCCGCCGAAGTCGTGCTGTTCCCCGGAAATCAGGTCCCAGGCCAGGCCGCAGCCGGCGTCGAAGTGGGCGGTGTAGGGGGAGCCGTCGGCGTTGATGGCTACTAGGACCCGCTCCTCGCCGCATTTGCGCTCGAAAATAATCTGCTTGTTGGTGAGCACCACGTTGCGGTAGGCCCCATAGCACAGGGCCTTACTGCCCTTCTTGGCCTCGGCCAGCTTGGAAATCCAGGCAGTGAGGTCGTTCCACTCCGGCTTTTCCAGGGCGGGACGGAGCTCGGCGTCGCTGCCCCGGCCCTTGGACCCACGCATGCCCCACTCGCTGCCGTAGTAAACGGCGGGCACCCCAGGCATCCCGAAGGCCATCGCGTAGGCGGGGGCCAGGTGGTCTGGGTTGGTGAGCTTGGAGGCGATGCGGTCCACGTCGTGGTTGTCCAGGAAGGACAGCAGATGCTTACCCTTGTACAGGGTCCACTGCTCCGGGCCGAACTGCCGGGCCAGGGAGTGGCCGATCTCAAACATATTCATGGAGTTGAAGGCGGACCACAGCCCCTTGTAGCACTCATAGTTGGTCACCGAGTGGCACATGTCGTCGGCCATCCAGCGGTTGTAATCCCCGTGGAGGGTCTCGCCCATGAGCACGAAGTCGGGCTTGAGGGTGTTGACGAAACCTCTCAGCTGCTTCAGGTACTCCGGGGGCAGGCAGTAGGCCACGTCCAGCCGCAGGCCGTCGATGCCGAACTGGTCCACCCAGGAGCGGATGGCGTCGAACTGGTGCTGGACCACCGCCGGGTTGAACAGATTCAGCTTCACCAGCTCGTTGTGGCCCTCCCAGCCCTCGTACCAGAAGCCGTCGTTGTACTCGGTATTTCCGTCGAAGCTGATGTGGAACCAGTCCTTGTAGGGGCTGTCCCACTTCTTCTCCTGCACGTCCTTGAAGGCCCAGAAGCCCCGGCCCACGTGGTTGAACACCCCGTCCAGCATGACCCGGATACCGGCGTCGTGGAAGGCCCGGCACACCTTCGCCAGGTCGCCGTCGGTACCCAGGCGGGGGTCCGTGTGGAAGTAGTCCCGGGTGTCGTAGCCGTGGCGGTCACTGTCGAACACCGGGTTGAGCAGGAGAGTATTCGCCCCCGTTTTTTTGATATGGTCCACCCAGTCCAGCAGGCGCAGGATGCGGGGCTCCGTGTTCCCGTCGTTTTCCACCGGCGCACCGCACAGGCCCAGGGGGTAGATTTGATAAATGACTGCCTCATTAAACCACATATTGTGTTTCTCCTTTCGCCCAATGGACGTTTTGTTGTCTTGTACATCATACTACGTTTTCCCTGCGGCTGCAAGAGGACTTTGTCTGGGACTATCGACGAAAGGAATTTCCTATGCTATAATCCCTTTCAGAGATTGAAAACCTTTGGGAGAGGAGGCGGTAAAATGGCGGCGAGTTCTGAAAAAAGACTGGACAAGCACATCTGCGCTGGCCTGCTGGCCCATGTGGACGCGGGTAAGACCACCCTGTCCGAGGGGCTTTTATATCTCAGCGGCGCGGTGCGGAAGCTGGGAAGGGTGGACCATCAGGACGCCTTTCTGGACACTGACGTTCAGGAGCGGGAGCGGGGCATTACCATCTTCGCCAAGCAGGCGGAGCTCACCTGGGGGGAGACCGCACTCACCCTGCTGGACACCCCGGGGCACGTGGACTTCTCCGCTGAGATGGAGCGGGTGCTGGGGGTGCTGGACTGCGCTGTGCTGGTGATCAGCGGTACCGACGGCATCCAGGGCCACACCCGAACCCTGTGGAGGCTGCTGGAGAGCCGCGGCGTCCCCACCTTCCTGTTCATCAACAAGATGGACCTGGCGGGGGCGGACAAGGCTGCCCTGCTGGCCCAGCTCCAGAGCAGGCTGGACGGCGGCTGTCTGGACTTCTCCGCCGGACTGGCCCCCATTCAGGAGGATCTGGCCTCCCTGGACGAGGGGCTGATGGACTGGTATCTGGAGGGCGGAGAGATCACCCGTGCGGACGCCGCCAGCCTCATCGCCCGGCGGCTGGTGTTCCCCTGCTTCTTCGGCTCGGCGCTGAAGCTGGAGGGGGTGGAGGAGCTGCTGGAGGGGCTGTCCCAGTACACCCTGCCCCCCTCCTACCCACCGGACTTCAGGGCCAAGGTCTTCAAAATCGCCCGGGACGGGACCGACCGGCTCACCTATGTGAAGGTCACCGGCGGAACCCTCAAGGTCCGTACCCTCCTGCGGGAGGAGAAGGTCAATCAGATCAGGATATACTCCGGGGCCAAATACCAGACCATAGACGAAGCCCCGGCGGGGACAGTGTGCGCCCTCACCGGCCTGACAAAGACCCGGCCCGGCGACGTATTCGGGGCGGAGCCCCCCTCCCGGGAGCCGGAGCTGGAGCCGGTGCTGAACTATCAGGTTATCCTCCCCCCCGCCTGCGACGTTCACACCATGCTCCGCAATTTCCGCCAGCTGGAGGAGGAAGACCCCCAGCTCCGGGTGGTGTGGAACGAGGCGCTGGGGGAGATTCATCTACAGCTCATGGGAGAGGTCCAGCTGGAGGTCCTCACCCGCCTCATCCGGGAGCGGTTTGGGGCGGAGGTCTCCTTCGGGGCAGGGAGCATCGTCTATCGGGAGACCATCACCAACACGGTGGAGGGGGTGGGCCACTTCGAGCCCCTGCGGCACTACGCCGAGGTCCATCTGCTGCTGGAACCGGGGGAGCGGGGCAGCGGACTGCGCATCGCCTCCGCCTGCTCCACCGACCAGCTGGACCTGAACTGGCAGCGGCTCATCTTCACCCACCTGATGGAGAAGCGCCACCGGGGGGTGCTCACCGGGTCGCCCATCACCGACATGAAAATCACCCTTGTGGCGGGCCGGGCCCACGTGAAGCACACCGAGGGGGGCGACTTCCGTCAGGCCACCTACCGGGCGGTGCGCCAGGGTCTGATGCAGGCGGACAGCATCCTCCTGGAGCCCCACTACAGCTTTACCCTGGAGCTCCCCCCCGACTGCGTGGGCCGGGCTATGACCGACATCCAGTCCATGGGCGGGACGGTGGAGGGGCCGGAACAGGACGGGGAACTGTCCGTTCTGACAGGCCACGCCCCGGTGGCCGGCCTGCGGGACTACTGGCGGGAGGTCACCGCCTACACCAGGGGGCGGGGGCGGCTGTCCTGCGCCCTGCGGGGCTATGAGCCCTGCGCCGGCCAAAAGGAGGTTGTGTCCCGCTTTGCCTACGACCCGGAGCGGGACATCGACAACCCGCCCGACTCGGTGTTCTGCTCCCATGGGGCGGGGGTGACTGTCAAGTGGGATCAGGTCCGGGCGCATATGCACGTGGACAGCGGCCTGCGCCTGAACCGGGAGACATCCCCGCCGGAACCACCTGCCCCCGCCGGTGAGCGCTCACGCCGCGGGGGAAGTCTGGAGCAGGACAAGGAGCTGCTGGCCGTCTTTGAGCGCACCTATGGGAAGGTGGAGCGGGAGACCGCCTTCCAGACCCGGAAAAAGCCCGCCCGCACCAGTCTGGACGAGGGAAAATACAGCATCAAAAACCAAAAGTCCGGGCCAGAATATCTGCTGGTGGACGGCTATAACATCATTTTTGCCTGGGAGGAGCTCACCGCACTGGCCCGAGTGGATGTATCCGCCGCCCGGGCGGCCCTGGAGGACATTTTGTCCGACTACCAGGGCTTTCGTAAGTGCGTGGTAATCCTGGTGTTCGACGCCTACAAGGTGAAGGGAAACCCCGGCTCGGTGGAGAAGAAAAACAATATCTATGTGGTCTACACCAAGGAGGCCGAGACCGCCGACGCCTATATCGAAAAGGCCACCTACGACCTGGGGAAAAACCACCGGGTCCGGGTGGCCACCTCCGACGGCCTGGAGCAGCTGATCATCCTGGGTCATGGCGCTCTGCGCCTGTCCGCCCGGGATTTCAGGGCGGAGGTAGAGCGGGTCCAAGGGGAGATTTCCGCCCTGGTCGGACAGCTGAATATGCGGGGCAGAGATCTGGGCAAGCTGAGGTATACGGCGAAAATTGTGCGTCAGGAATAGGATATTTCTGGGAAAGATTTTGAAATTTCTTGACAAACAAGGTCGGCAAACGTATAGTGTATGGAGCTGCGAATGAGAGGACGGGCTGCTATGAATCATTTTGAGAGGGAGTTGCGGAGACCAGACTGTCCGGTGGACCGGGTGGAGACCTTTAGATATGCGTTGCTGTTTACTGCGCTTCTGGGTCTGCTGGCTCACGCTTTTGCATTTCTGAATCTCCACCCCTCCGGCGATGGGCTGGTTGCCTACTATTCGGACGCCTCCAACGACGGGGAACAGATGGCGCTGGGTCGTATTATGGTCCCGCTTTACCGTCATCTGACCGGCGCGAGCGTGTCCACCCCGTGGACGGTGGGGGCGCTGGCTCTGCTCTGGCTGGGGCTGGCTGTGTTTCTTGTGGCGAGATTGCTGGAGGTGAGGGAAAAGCCGGTCCTGCTGATGATCGCGGGGATTTTTGTGACCAACCGGACCATTATATCCCTCACCGGCGGTTTTTTCCCCTGGCTGGGGACAAATTCCTGCTCCATCCTGCTCTCGGTAGGCGCTGTGATGTGCTGGCGGCTGTTTTCCAGGGAGAAAAAATGGTGTCTCCTGGCTGCGGGCGTGGGGCTGACAGCCCTCTCGCTGGGGTTTTATCAGAGCTTCCTGCCCACGATTATCACACTGATCATGGTGCGCTCCATGCTGGACCTGCTCCAGCGGCGGGGAGGCGGGGAGGTCGTTGTCAACGGTCTGTTCGGGATGGGAATGATCCTGCTGGGTGGACTGAGCTACTATGTTATGACGACGACGGTGTGCCGTATGATGGGTGTGCAGATGATTGCGGGCACCTATAACAGCATGGAGGTCCTCTGGACCAACGACCAGCCCATTCTGGCGCGGCTGGTGGATTGCTATAAGCTGATTGGGGCAAAATTCGTGCTGGATACCGCTTCCGCTTACTCCAGGCAGGTGGTAGCGGGAGTCAATACACTGCTGACGCTGTTCAGCCTGTCTGCCTCACTGCTTCTGCTTCGGAGGCGGAAGGTTGGAGGCCTGGAGACGGCGCTCTTTCTGGTGCTGGCGGCCGGGCTGCCCATGGGGGCCAACTTCATGCGGATGCTCAGCGGCATGACCCACGATTTGATGTTCTTTGCTTTCTGGCTGCTCTATCTGGTTCCTCTGCTTCTTGCGAGGGAACTGTGGAAGGAACGGCAGACGTTCGATTGGATCAGGATTCTCTCTGGAGTGGTCTGTCTGTGCATAGGCTTTTTGATCTTTGCAAACATCCAAACCGCCAACCTGGTCTACACCAGAAAAGAGGTCCAGTATCAGTCTACTTTGTCGCTGATGACCAAGGTAATGTACGATGTGGAGCGGTTGGAGGGCTATGTGGAGGGGGAGACGCAGGTGGCCTTTGTGGGCACGCCCCATGACGTTCTTATTTCTCCTCCGGGCACTGAGACGGTGGCCAGCATGATAGGGATCACCCTCAACTCGCCCATCAGCTATAACTATAGAATCTATTTTCGGAATGTGATGCAGCGGCAGGTTAACGCCGTCACTGGGGAGTGGCTGGAGGAGCGGGAGGAGGTTCAGGCCATGCCCCGCTATCCCCAGCGCGGCTATGCGGCTATGATTGACGAAACCGCTGTGGTCCGGTTCCGATGAAGCTGAGAGAAGGAGTGAAGAGCATGACGGACACGGTGCTGTACATTGTGGTGCCCTGCTATAATGAGGAAAAGGTCCTGCCCATCACGGCTCCTATGTTCTGTCAAAAGCTGGAGGACCTGACGGCACAGGGATTGATTTCTCCAAACAGCCGGGTTCTCTTTGTGGACGACGGCAGCTCGGACCGCACCTGGGAGCTGATCCAAGGACTGGCCCGGGAGAATCTCCTGTGTCTCGGCCTCCGGCAGAGCCGGAATCGGGGACATCAAAGCTCGGTGCTGGCCGGTCTGATGGAGGCCAGAGAGCGCTGCGCTGTTACCATCTCCATCGACTGCGACGGGCAGGACGACATCAACGCCATGGATGAGATGATTCGGGCCTATCTGTCCGGCAGCGAGGTGGTCTATGGCGTGCGGAGCAGCCGGAAGACGGATACCTTTTTCAAACGTTTTACCGCAGAGAGCTTTTACCGCTTTCTCTCCGTCATGGGGGCGGAGGTGGTCTTTAACCACGCTGACTACCGGCTGATCTCCGCCCGAGTGCTCCGGGAGCTGGATCAGTTTCAGGAGGTCAATCTCTTCCTGCGTGGACTGGTGCCGCTGGCGGGCTTCCCCAGCTCCACCGTCAGCTATGAGCGCCACGAGCGGCTGGCCGGCCAGAGCCACTATCCACTGAAGAAGATGCTGGGACTTGCCGCAGATGGGGTGACCAGCCTGAGCACAAAACCTCTGGAGCTGATTACCGGCCTGGGAATCTTTATCTCTCTGCTCAGCTTTGCGGGGGTGATTTGGGCGGTGGTCTCCCAGCTGACGGGGCACACAGTGGCCGGCTGGGCCAGTATGGTGGCCATTCTCTGCTTCATGGGGGGCATTCAGCTGATCTGCCTGGGCGTGATTGGCATCTATGTGGGGAAAATTTACATGGAGAGCAAACACCGGCCGCGGTATATCATTAGTGAGCGGACCGACAACTGGAATGACTGAACCAACGCCTCCGGGTTTCCGGAGGCGCTGCCTTAAGTCTGTTTTCGGAGCGGCAGCGCCCGGAGGAGAGCGCCTGCCAGCCGGCCAAGAGAGGCGGCTGAAATGAGGAGATCCTGAGGATCGCTGGACAGGGCGGCCCGGAGGGCGCTGGCCAGGTTAGCGGGCTCCAGGGCCTCCTTTACTGTTTTGGCGTCTCCGGCGGACAGCAGGCTGTAAAGCATGTCGGCCACTGTCTCCCGCCGCTCATTGGTCAGGCTGGACAGCCAGTTTTTCAGGGTGCGGTCGATCATCAGGCTTCCAGCGGTAATCTCCTCCAGCCGGACAAAGCCGGGGCCCAGCACCTGCCAGGAGTATAGATCGTGCTGGAACAGACCCTCCTGGTCGCTGTCGACAACGGTACAGGGCTCCTCATGGCCCAGAAGCAGACCCACCACCGAGGACTTCGGCACAAAGCTGCGGATGCGGGTACGCAGCTCCTGATAGCCGGGCCGGGCCAGGAGGTAGGGACCGAAGCCTGGGCCGTCAAAGGAGTAGACGGTCCGAATGCGGTCCCGGACCCTGACCGGACACAGGGAGGCGCCGGCGATGGCCAAATTGCCCCCCTTGGAGTGCCCGCCCAGTATCAGAGGGCCGGAAAAGCCGGCGGCAAGGGCCTGGATATAGGCCGCGGCGGCCAATTGGGCGGGGACCACATCCAGAAAACTGAGGTTGAAGTCCTCCTTCCAGCCCACCAGGGTGCCGTCAGTCCCCCGGAAGGAGAGAAAGGCGGAGCCGTCTCCGGTGAGGACGGTCAGGGCGGCGAACTGACTCTCCTCCTCCGGAACGAAGCGGTCCACCGGGCAGGTCAGGCCCATCCCGGCAAACCGGGGGGCCTCTCCCAGTGCGCGGAGGAGGGCCAGGTCGCTGTCACACCGCCGCTGTCCCTGCCGGGACGAGGGGAGAGCGAGATACCGCTTCGCCGCCTGCGCCAAGGGGATCGGCTCTCCCGGTTCGCCGGAGATCAGACCTTCCAGATGGATGTAAGACAGGGCAGACAGAGCCAGTGCGTCCACCGGGCCGAAGGGGACGCATTCCAAAGACAGATCTCCCCGCCAGGCCAAATAGTCCAAAAGATTTCCCAAGACGATCCCTCCCTTTTTCAGTCTATTCCTCAAAAGGAAAACCGCTCATATCTCCGCTGAAATGCGCATAGGATGGAACAGCAAGAGGCGGGGAGTGTTGTGCTTTGAAAGGAAACATGGAGGAACGGGCCGAGCGTCTGGCGCTCTACATCCTGGAGAACCGGGCGACAGTGCGCTCCGCGGCACAAAAGTTTGGCATCAGCAAGAGCTCGGTACATAAAGACCTGTCCGAGCGCCTGCCTGCCTTCAACCGGACGCTCTATCTCCAGGTGAAAGAAGTGCTGGAGCAGAACAAAGCGGAGCGTCATATTCGGGGTGGGATCGCCACGCGGAAGAAATACAAGGGAGTATGAAAAAAGGGCGGACGCGTCTTGCGTTCCGCTCTTTCCTGTGGTAAGATGTTTAAACGATGTAAAAAGAAAGAGGAGCCGGACAATGAGCTACGCCGATCAGATATTTATTCAAAACTGCAAGGACATCCTGTCCCGGGGCGTTTGGGACACCGACCGGGAGGTCCGCCCCCGTTGGGAGGACGGGACCCCCGCCCACACAGTAAAACTCTTCGGAGTGGTGAACCGCTACGACCTGCGGAAGGAATTTCCCATTCTCACCGTCCGGAAGCAGTATATCAAGTCGGCGGTGGACGAGCTGCTATGGATCTGGCAGAAGAAGTCCAACAGCATCCATGACCTGAACAGCCACGTGTGGGATGCCTGGGCGGACGAAACGGGCTCCATCGGCAAGGCCTACGGCTACCAGCTGGGGGTTAAGCACCACTACCCTCAGGGGGACATGGACCAGGTGGACAAGGTCCTCTGGGACCTGAAAAACGACCCCGCCTCCCGGCGTATCCTGGCCATCATGTACAACCACCACGATTTAAGTGAGATGGCCCTCTATCCCTGCGCCTACTCCATGACCTTCAACGTGTCGGGGAACACCCTCAACGCCATTTTGAACCAGCGCTCCCAGGACATGCTCACCGCCAACGGCTGGAACGTGATGCAGTACGCCGTGCTGCTCCACATGATCGCCCAGGTGACGGGCTTCGAGGCCGGGGAACTGGTCCACGTCATCGCCGACTGCCACATCTACGACCGCCACGTCCCTGTGGTGGAGGAGCTGATCGCCCGCGAACCCTACGACGCGCCCCAATTCAGTCTGGACAAGTCTGTCACCGATTTCTATGACTTCACCCCCTCCAGCGTAAAGCTGGAGGGCTACCAGGCCCATCCCCTGGATCAGAAAATACCGGTGGCAGTATAGAGGGATACAATGATGAACGTGATCGTTGCTGTGGACCAGAACTGGGCCATCGGAAAGGATGGCGACCAGCTGGTCTACATATCGGAAGATTTGAAGCATTTCAAGGCGCTGACCAGCGGCCACACGGTGATTCTGGGCCGAAAGACCCTGGCCACCTTCCCCGGGGGCCGGCCCTTGAAGGGCCGGCGCAACCTGATCCTGTCCCGAAATCCTGGCTTCGCCCCCGAAGGGGCTGAGGTCTTTTCAGACCTTGACGCCTTGCTGGCCGTGGCCCCGGAGGACGCCTTTGTCATCGGCGGGGCCTCGGTGTACGCAGTTCTGCTGGACAAGTGCGATACCGCCTATGTGACCAGGGTCGCCGGCCGCTTTCCGGAGGCCGACTGCTTCTTCCCCGACCTGGACGCGCTGTCTGAGTGGCGGGCTGTGGAGGAGGGCCCGGAACTGGAGGAAAAGGGGCTCAGGTTCCGGTATGTGACCTATCGGCGGAGATAAAAGAATGGACGTGAGAGCGTGAAAAATCTGGGCAAGATCAGAAAATTTGCAAAGCCCAGGCGGAGTTGTCTCTGTCTGTTTTTGGCCTTCCTTCTGGCGGGCTGCGGAGCGGGCACAGGTTCTGGCGGTTCCTCCTCTCCGGACCCCGGTTTGCCGTCGGCCGGTCAGAGCGCCGGTACGTCGGCGGACAGTCAGGACATGCCGCTCCTGGAGGATGTTTCCGGGAGCGGCCAGGGGAACACATCGAAGGGCGGCCTGGAGGACGGCTCCGGGGGCGGGATATCTCAGCCAGAGATTCTGGAACATAACGATCCATATTTTGACGAGGCACTGTTTATTGGAGACTCTATCATGGAGGGGATCCGGCAGTATGTGGCGGCGCAGCGGAAGGAGACTGCGACCTTGGGGGAGGCCAAGT
Source organism: Oscillospiraceae bacterium 44-34 (assembly GCA_041223805.1). GTDB lineage: Bacteria > Bacillota > Clostridia > Oscillospirales > Oscillospiraceae > Lawsonibacter. The sequence goes on from JBCLQX010000048.1 coordinate 15,018, forward strand.
TTCTGACGTCGGTGGCGGGCATTACCCTGGCTGACTTAACGGGGGAGAACGACCAGTGCCTTCTTTACAGCTACAGGGGGGAGGAGGCCCCTCTGGAGGAGCTGGTCGCCGACATTGCCCCGCGCCGGATATTTTTGCTTCTGGGGCTGAACGATTTGTCCGCCGTGGCCCCGTCGGTGGAGCGGACGGTGGAGCACTACGGCGGATTGATCGACAGCCTGGAGAAGCTTCTCCCGGAGGGCGAGGTGATCGTGCTGACAAATCCCCCGAAGGTGGCCTCCAAATGGCTGCCCGCCTATACCGCAAACCGGAATTTCGACAACGAGCTGATCGATGAATTTGTCACCGCCCTGATCGACCTGTGCGAGGAGCGGGACATTCCTTATGTTGATATCCACTCGTGTCTGTCCAATGAGGACGGGGCTCTGCCCGATGACTTCTGCCGGGATGGCTACCTGCATCTCAGCAATACCGGAGCCCAGGCGGCAGTAGACGCACTATATGCTTTTGCGGCAGACAAGGGATGAGGGGTGTGCGAATGAAGAGGGAGCGGCGTGTCTTGCTGGCGGTGGCGATGGCCGCGGCGTTGCTGGCAGGCTGTTCGGCGAAGAAAGAGAAATTACCGGAGCCCCAGGAGCTGTTTGAGACGATCCAGCAGGAGGTGGAGCTGCCGGAGATGGTAGATCTGGCGGAGGAGCTGCTGCTTGACAGTACGGGAATTTCAGAGGACAGCTACGACAGCGCGGTCTATTTGCTTCTGGAGGAGGGGACAGGTCCGGACGAGATTGTCATTATCCAGGCAACGAACCAAGATGCGGCCGTGGATATCCAGGAGAAGCTGGAGAAGCGGTTGGAGGATAAGGAGAAAGCCGCCCAGGTGTATTTGACAGAGTACATGCCTATCATACAGCAAGGTGCCGTCCGAAAGGACGGACTGACGATTTCGCTGATTGTAGCGGAGAAGGCCGAAGAGATCCTTCAGGTCTATGAGAAATATCAATGATGAAACGGTCCCCGCCTGCATTGAGAGCAGGCGGGGACCGCAATAGTTTTTCTGCTTACAGTCCCAAGGTAAGGCCCTGCTGGTCGGACAGGCCATCCTTGGCCAGCATACGCTCCAGAACCTCCACGTCGGTGGTGATGTCCATAGCGTCCCCCTGGAAGAGGAGGTCCAGCTGCTTTTCGAAGCCCTCCACCACCTTGTCCATCATGCCCTCGATGCGCTGCATGGCGGCGGTGATGTTGGAGCCGGACACCTCCTGATCCTCCAGCTGGGCGTAAGCCCGGAGGATCTTCAGGGTGGTGGGCAGGTAGTAGCTCAAAAAGCTGTGGAGCTGGACGGCCTTGTCCGGGTGGGTCTTCTGATAGTCCAGAATTTTGGCGGTAATAATCCCGATTCGGTCAATCTGGGCGGACATCTTCTCGTTATTGATGGCGTCGTTAACCGCCTTGATCTCGGCCAGAATGGCGTTCTCGTCCTCCTTGGGGGGAGGGGGAGCCGTCTTGGGCTGCTCCGTGGCGGGCTGAGAGATGCCCTCGCCGGTGAGGACCAGCCGGTCGCCGCCGTAGTCCAGATACCCTTGGGGAAACAGGCCGTCGTCCAGCATGTCGGCCAGGTCGTCCCGCACCTTGGAGGGGGACAGGCCGGTGGCCGAGGCCAAGGCGGAGATGGACACCGAGCTTTGACTGCCCACCATGGCCAGGTAATTGCGGTAACGGCTGGCCTGCTTGCGCTTGCGCAGGCCGACCCACAGGCCGCCCAAGCCGGCGGCGGCGATGCAGGGAAGCACCATCAGGCCCATGATCTCCTCGATAAAAAAGGCGAAATCGCCATTGAACAGCCAATAAAGCGGGTCCCCCAGGCTGCCGATAAAGGCAATCAGGCAGCCGGCGGCGGTGGCGCCCCCGGCGATGGCCCAGCTCTTGCCCTTTTTATCCAGCTCGGCGATCAGATCTCGGACCTTGCCTTTCTTTTTCTTGGGGTGGAGAGGGGGTTGAACGGGCTCCTCCCAGGAAGGAGCGGCCTGGGAGGGGGCCTCCCAGGAGGGAACCTCGCGGGAGGTCCGGGCCCCTGCACCTCCGGACTGCTGCTGGTAGTAAGGATGGCGCCCCTGCTGCCGTTTCTTCTTCTTTTGGTCTCCGCCCAGCACCTTCATCACGATCATCAGCACGCCCACCGGAGCGGCCACGCCGGTAAAGATCAGTCCAAGAGCGATCAGCCAGTAGAATCCGTCGCCGTTGTTTTTCCGGTCCTGATAGTCAGACATTTTTCATCCCCCATATCTGTGGTGGCCTTTGGTCCTCTGCCGCCGACCCTGCTTATATACTATAGCAGAAAAATCCCAAATTGGAATTGATTTTTTCTTAAAATTCGGTGAAGAAATTCGCTCCTGCGGGAGAACTGGCTTCCGCGCCGTGAGCCTGCGGCAGAGTGTGCCTATCCTCTATATCATAACGTATAGAGGAAAAAAAGTAAATGGGGTCATAGGATTTTTCCTGTTGGATGCTTGTGTCGTGCTTCAAACAAGACCTAGGGAAACGCTGATTTAATCCCCCCAAATGATAAAAGATGTGATAAAATAAGGGAAAGGGGGCGCTGGGTATGAAA
>JBCLQX010000049.1:0-16286 GCA_041223805.1 Oscillospiraceae bacterium 44-34
CCCTCACCCCTTACTCCCTATTTTATCATCTTTACATGAAAAAGTCTGCCTCTTGGCAGACTTTTTCGACAGGCTGACACGATTGTCAAATCGTGTTTTTTTCTGGATGTTCAATTTTGTCACAAGGGGTTGATTTTTTGGTGACTGCTCGTAAATATTGTCGTTTTATAAATGGTTCTTTACGAGTGTAAATCCAAGCTTTTCTTGTCATAATTTTATCCAAAAATGAAAAAAGCTGGGGCGTTGCTCCAGCTTTTTTGCGTATCATTCGCCCAGCGTACTGGTACGGGCATTCAACTCACAGCGCAGTACAATATGCCTGTTTTCAATTTTTCCCTGAATCAGGTCAAAGAGCTGCTGGGCGGCAGAGTGCCCCATATCATAAGTAGGACAATCCACCGTGGACAGCGGAACAGAAAAGGCCCCGCTGAATCCGCTGTCGTCGCTGGCAATTACTCGAATATCCCTGCCGGGAACCCGCCCCAGTTTTTTCAGTACGTCATACAGGATGACCGTCAGCCGGTCATTAAAGACATAGATTCCGTCCGTCTCCGGATTTTCATAGAGGTAGCTCTCGAACAGTTCGCTGATGTCGCCGGTAATATTAGAGAGTCCCTTGGCCGCATGGGCGGGATCCTCCGGGTGCTGGAAATTGTGCTGGTCCAGGGCAGCCAAGTACCCCTGCAGGCGGTCCTCAATGGTACTGTAGCGGGACGTGGCAAAATAGGCAATTTTCCGGCATCCCAGCTGCAGCAGGTGCTGGGTGGCCATAAAACCGGACTGGAAAAAATTCTGAAAGGTACCCGGGAAGTCATAGCCGGGCACCTGTCTGCTACAGGCCACAACAGAAATTCCTTTTTCCTCCAGCTCGTCGAAAACCTCCCCCACTGGGGCGGAGTGGGTGCTGGGGATCAGGATGATTCCGTCCACATTCCGGCTACACAGCTTTTTCAGGTAGTCCACTTCCTTCTGCGGGTCGTTGTCCGTGTTGCAGACGATCAGACTGATGTCGTGTTCGTTAGTAAAATCCTCCACCCCACGAAAGATCATCGGAGCTGTTCCTTTTGTCATGCTGTACACCAGTATGGCCCAGGTGCTGGGGGATAGGCAGGCAGTTGGGGAGCTTACCGCAGGAGCCGCGGCGTAAGTGCCCTTGCCATCCATGGAGACGAGGACCCCCTCGCCGATCAGCTCCGAGATGGCACGCTCCAGCGTTACCCTGGCAACACCGCATTGCTGCGCAAGGACATTCCGATTGGGTAAAGGGGTATTTTCCGGCAGCTGTCCCACATAGTCAATCAGCTTCTGCTTTGTGACTTGATATTTGTATTTTACCTCGCGCATGAAACGACATCCTCTATTTTTATATTGTGTCTGCCACAGAGCAGAAAGGGACTTATTTTTTTACATCTGCGAGCCGCTGCGCCACCGCGTCCGCAAAGAAAGCCATATCATCCAGAATTGTCACATACAGGAATCCCTGGCTGATCCGCTTCTGGGCTATCTCAATGGTGGGCGCTACAATACCGGGAATCACGCCGGCGCTTTGGCAGACATGCAGGATTTTTTCAATGGCCTGCTCCACCAGAGGGTGGGTGGTGTCACCTGGGACTCCAAGGGCCTGAGAGAGGTCGAATGCGCCGACAAAAACGGCATCCAGCCCTGGAACGCGAACGATCTCCTCGATGTTCTTCAGTCCCTCGGCGGATTCACACATCACCGCGACCAGCGTCTCCTCATTGGAGGTCTGGCGGTACTGGGGGATACGTCCCCATTTTGTCCCCCGCCCCCCCGACATGCCGCGGACACCGTCAGGAGAAAATTTCATAGCGCGTACAATCCGCTCCGCCTGTTCAGCGGTGTGAACCATAGGCACCTGAACCCCGTGAGCCCCGATGTCCTGATAGCGGGAGAGCAGCTTGGGGGTATCGTCAAAGACCCGGACCACAGCGGTCATGCCCTGTGCCTCGGCGCCGCGGATCATATCCGCCACCGTCTCAATTCCAATCGCGGTATGCTCCGTGTCCAGGATGACAAAATCGAAGCCTGTGACCCCCAGGACCTCTACTACCTCCGGACAAGGTGCTGTGATAAAAGCGCCGAGTTGGACCTTGCCCTGCTTCAAATTTTCTTTTAACTGATTGCGAAAGATATTTCGCATAATAGTCACTTCTTTCTGTTCGCTGCGGATTTTTTCAGCTTGACTGTCTGAGCAATCAAAGTGGCAAGAATCATGGCGATAGCCAGTACCAGAAATGTCCCTGAAATCGGTCTGGTTAAGAACACGGTAAAGTCGTTTTTGCTCATCATCAATCCGCGGCGCAGGTATTTTTCACAGATGGGTCCCAGGATAAAGCCCATGATAATCGGTGTCAGGGGAATATCAAATTTGTTGAGGATAAAGCCCAGCACACCCCAGAATAGCAGGGTCCAAACATCAAAAATCCGGTTGTTTGCACCAAAGGAACCTACAATGCACATCACCAGCACCATCGGCAGCAGAATATTTTTTGGTACACGGAGCAGCTGCGTAAATGCCCGAATGCCGAAGTATTGGATTAAAAATGTGGCGACAGCGCAGATGAACATCAGAGCGAAAATGATGTAAATCAGTTTGATGTTCTCAGAGTAGAACATGGGACCGGGGGACAGTCCATTGATGGTGAACGCCCCCAAAAGGATAGCGGTGACTGCGTCACCCGGAATACCCAGCGTAAGCAGCGGGACCATTGTCCCGCCGATGCAGGCATTGTTGGAGGTCTCAGAGGCCACGATGCCGTCAATAATCCCTGTACCAAATTTTTCCGGATATTTGGAGGATTTCTTTGCCACACCATAAGCCAGCAGGTTGCAGACCGAGCCTCCGATTCCGGGCAGGACGCCGACAAATACGCCAATCAGACCGGAGCGGATGGCATTGGGCAGCTGGCCGAAAAATTCCTTGGCAGACATGCCAAAGCCTTTGCGCTCAAAGCGGGCCAGGCTGCCGCCCTCCTGGTTGGAGCGTGTGCTGTTAAGAAGCTCTGAGATGGCGAACAGGCCAACCAGTGCGGGTACCTCGTTAAAGCCCGCGTCCAGCGCGTGAATGCCAAAGGTATACCGGGAGAAGCCGTCAATGGGCGCAGCTCCCACACAGGCCAGAAACAGCCCGATGAGACAGGCGATCAGGCCTTTGGTAATGGAGCTGCCGCATAGGGCAGAGACAAGGGTCAGGGAAAACAGCGCAATGGAAAAATACTCAAACACTCCGAATTTTAGAGAGATGGCGCCCAGAATGGGAGTCATAAAGCACAAAAGCAGAACACCGATCAGGGTGCCGATGAAAGAGAATACAATACCCACCGAAAGGGCCCGCCAAGCCTGCCCCCGGTCAGCCATGGGACCTCCGTCAAAGACAGTGGCGACCGATGCGGGAGTTCCCGGGATTTTGAGCAGGATAGCGGAAATCAGCCCGCCCGAGATACCGCCAATGTACAGGGCCAGCAGAAGAGTGAAGCTGGGGACGATTTCCATTTTGAAGGTCAGGGGCAGAAACAGGGCAATGGCAATCCCCGCGGTCAGGCCCGGGATACTGCCGAAAATAATACCTATGACACACCCGCCGAAAATCAGTACCCAAGCCATAGGAGAGGAGAAAATTTGAGGAAACGCGGCTAAAAAGTCACTCATACAAGACCTCCTATGTAGTTCCAGACCGTACCGGCCGGAAGCAGCATCTGGAACACATACCGGAACACCACATAGACAGCCGCGGTAAATAACAGGGTAATAAAGATCAGATGTTTGATATTTCGTTTTTTAGGCTCAGAAAGGACAAAAAGCTGGGCAAAAAGATAGAGAATTGTCATAACAAAAAAGCCCAGATGTTCCAGTCCCAGAATATAGAGGAAAATGAGAACCAGTGTTTTGGCGGACCGAAAAGAATCCTGAGACTCCTCTGCGGCCGGTTCCTGATCGGCTTCTGAAATCGCTTCCTTCTCCACAAGCCGGCTTTCGTAGAGACTCTGAAAAAATAGAATCGCGCTGAAGCCGCAGCCCAAAAATCCCACCACCTTCGGCCAGAATCTGGCATCGACGGAAATTGTGGTGACGAGGAGGCGGATATTTTGTGTGAAATAAATAACAAGCGCAAAAAAGATGAACAGCGCCGCGGCGCAGATTGTCATTCGATACCTGGAGACAAACTGAAAGAAAGATGTTTTTTTCATATTATATTCCTCAATTAGCCAAAGCACAAGAGGGGAGTGCGCTGCCAAAGGTTAGAATTAACATTTGACAGTGCGCCCCCTGGTGTTGATAGGAAAAGGTCAGCCGCCCAGCAGGGCATCCTTATAGCCGCCCATCAGCTGATACTGGCTATCCAGATAGGTGACCGCATCGCTGCCGACACGGGTAACCGGAGTGATGTAATAGGAAGCACAGTGCTCCTTCCACTCGTCAGAAGTAGAGACCTTTTCCACTGCGGCATTAAACTTGTCTACAATATCCTGAGGCGTGCCGGCGGGGAACCAGTAACCGAACATCTTGCCGATCGGGAAGCTTTCACCAGAGAGGGATTTCCAGGTGGGGATGTCAGAGCCGGTGGGGGCCTCATCGCCGAAATAGGCCAGAGCGGCAAACTCGCCCTTGTCCACATACTCCTTATAGGTGCCATAAATGCCGATGGTCAGGTCCACATCCTGATTCAACAGAGCGGGAACAATCTCGTTGGTGCCGTCCAGATCCACATAGGTCAGCTCGATACCCAGCTTATCTGCCATAATCAGAGAATACAGATGTGCATCTCCGCCTACAGAGATTCCTACCAACAGCTCGCCGGGGTGGTCTTTGGCATACTGGACAAATTCTCCAAAATTGCTGAATTTGTCACTTTTTGCGTTAACACACAGGAAAGAGGACATGTCCTCGATGACGGTGGAGGCAGTGGTGAAGTCAGTATAGTCAAACTCAGAGATACCCATTAGACTGGCCATCAGGAAAGAAGTCTGATGCCAAAGAATGGTGTAGCCGTCCGCAGCGCTGTCCATGACCTGCCGGGCCGCAATGGTCCCCGATGTGCCGGTTACGTTTGTGCAGACAATATCAGTTCCCAGCTCCTTAGAGACCAGATCGGTCAGTACGCGGCAGTGTAGGTCTGTGTCACCGCCAGCTCCGAAGGGGATAATCATCTGGACAGTTTTATCACTGGGCCATGCGGAATCGGTAGGTTGTACAGCAGGGGAACCGGAACTGGAATTGGGGGCGGAACCAGGATTGGAATTGCTGGAGCCCTTTGTCCCGTTGCCACAAGCAGCAATACTGAATGCCATTAGAAGCGCCAGAGACAGGGATAGGATTTTTTTCATTTTCATTTGTGTTTCCTCCTTGTTTTTGTGTTGACACCTGATGATGTATTACATCTCAGGTGTCTTTAACTTTATTTTACGTATAATAAAATGAAATGTCAATAGCTGTATTATATTTTATCTGTTTTACATATTGATGTATTGTTTTTGTTGGACAATTTGACAACACGAGCACAGAGATGTATTAATTTTCTGAAAGATCTAAACGTTAAATTTGATGCATAGGGCTGCGAGGGCTCTGTACAGCCTTGTGCAGTCCAGTCTACCAAATGTCTACCAAAAAAGCCGCCAGTCTCCTGAAACCCAGGGGCTGGCGGCTTTTCCATGTTTTAGGACATCTACCGGATGTCTACCAGAAGAACGTTTTTACATCGAAAGAGTTGATTTTTGCCGGTTTCCTTCACTTTTCCGCAATCCTGAGAGGCGGGTAAGGGACGTGACACCTTCGTAAATCAGCGAAAAGTTCTAAAACCTCAAAATATTTGGAGAAAATGTAGAACCTTTATTACAGAAATGTTAAATCTCTTGATTCTACCAAGCCTGTAAGAGAGCTCGAGTTTTCTACCAAGACGGCCTCTCTCATGGCCGGAAAAAATTAAAAGGAGGAAACATTCTATGAGAAACATGAAGCGGGCTCTCAGACTGACCCTGGCTTCCGTCATGCTCCTGGGCATGATGGTCGTCGGTTCCAGCGCTCTGAGCTTCAACGACGCGGACGACATCTCCAATGTCACCGCCGCCACAGTCCTGAAGGAACTGGGCGTCATGCAGGGCGACGGGTCCGGCAACTTTATGCCTGACAAGGCCGTCACCCGTGCGCAAATGGCCATCCTCATCTGCCGTATCCTCTACGGCGACAAACTGCAGGTCAGCCAGTTTGCTGGCGTGACCCAGTACACCGACGTGGCCGCCAACGCCTACTACACCGGCTACATCAACCTGGCCACTTCCCTGGGCATCATCAACGGCTACGGCGACGGCCGGTTCGGGCCTGACGACACCGTGACCACCGCTCAGGCCGCCCTGATGCTCTCCCGCGCGCTGGGTTATTTCCAGTCCAATGAGCTGGATGGTCAGGACTGGGCTCTGGCCGCTGTGGCCCAGGCCACCAAGGTCGACATGTTCGGCGGTCTGAAGCTGAACACCAACGAGCTGCTGGCCTGTGACAATGTGGCCGAGATGGTGTTCAACACCATGACCAAGGCTGTGCCTGTGCACTACAGCGACCGCTGGGATGTCTACTACACCGACACTCAGAGCATCCTGACTGGTGTTCACTTCAACTACCGGAACACCCTGGCCTATCAGAACTTCGATCTGGTCTATGATGCCAGCGAGGAGGACGACTTCCAGCGTCCCGCCACCGAGTGGGGCACCGGCGTCATCCTGAATGGTGAGAAAGGCATCGACGACAACTGTTTGTTCTTTCTGCTGGAAAAGTTCGTCGTAATTTTGCAGACAGCTCCGAATCAGAGCGGCGAGCTCCACAGGAATCATAGACAGCTCCCCGCCCCGTTCCATACGGGAGACAGTCAAAAGCTCCTGTACCAGGCTCTCCATCTGGTTTGCCACAGCCAAGCTGCGGGCCAGATATTTGTCCCGATCCGCGTAGACGCCAATTCCGTCCAACATCCCGCCCAGCTGACCCTTCAAAACGGTGATGGGGGTTTTCAGCTCATGGGAAACCGCCGAGAAGAAATCCCGCTGGGCCTGCTCCAGCTGCTGTTCCCGCTCCACGTCTTTTTGAAGGGCAGCATTCGCGGTCTGGAGTTCCTGCATGGAACGGGATAGGTGATCCGCCAGTTCGTCCAGATTGTGGGCCAACGTACCAATTTCATCTGTACGCTGTTCTCCGCACCGCCAGCTGAAATCCAATTCAGACAGTTTTTGGGAGATTCCGCTCAATCGCACAATGGGCCGTGTGATGAAGTGCGCGTAGAACAGGGAGGTAAGCACAGACACCAGCAGAATGGCCGCGGCCAGCCAGGGCCAGATATGTCCCAAATCTCTATACTGGCTCTCATGAGGCCATTATTTCTGACGAGATGTTTATGGCGGTACAGCAGGAGAAACTCAGCCGCTCCAAAGAACCGCAAAATCACATTGCCATGAAGCTCTCGCTTTGATATAATGACGAAAATTGCGGGAGGCCATGCGAATGCGAAAGATGACTGAGATTCCTCCTACGCAAGACTATCGTCCGATAGAACTGCGTCATCTTCGTGTAGCTGCTTACTGCCGGGTCAGTACAGAGTTGGAGGAGCAGACCAGCAGTATCGAATTGCAGGAGCGGCACTATTCACAGCTGATTTCAGCAAATCCCAATTGGGAAAGTGCCGGCATTTTTGCAGAAAGAGCTACTGGCTTAAACACAAAAGAACGGCCAGAGTTTCGCCGGATGATCGCACAATGCCGCAAGAAGAGAATTGACTTGATTCTGACGAAGTCTATCAGCGGTTTTGGCCGCAATACGCTGAATTTGTGTGTTTTGGGTATAAGCGTGGAGATGATGGAAGGCTGGTCATTGATGAATCTGACGCTGAAATTGTTCGAAAGATGTTCGAGATGAGGGCTAATGGAAGTAGTCTTGGAGCCATTTCAAAATGGCTGTATGAAAACAAAATCGTTTCTCCAACAGGAAAACCCCACTGGAGCCTGGAGACGATCAGCAAGCTGTTGAGAAACGAGAAATATGTGGGGGATGTTCTGCTCCAGAAAACCTTTATAGCAGATTTGTTTTCTGGGAAACAGGTCAAGAACCAGGGTGAGTTAGAGAGATTTTTGATACAGAAGCACCACCCGGCGATTGTAAGCAGGGAGCTGTTTGAAACAATCAATCAGGCACGCAAAATAGATCCATAAAATCTCCCTCAATTAGCCACCGCCTTAGTTTTTCTTTACTGCTTGATAATGTGTTGCTTCTGCTACTCCGCAAACTCCCGCTGGCCCTGTTCACTGTCATAGTATTTTCGTATCTCTGGGACAAGGAACCGGGCAAAGGTTTCTATGATGGCTGGCGGCAGATCAACTTGGCAGGGTTCGGTTTTGATTTCAGCTTGTTCTCTTGTATCGTTCCTGAAGCTCCGTAAAGCACACTTTTCATAGTCGATCTGCGCCAGGAGCATCTTATGGAGGCTTTCAAAGCCGTTGGTGATCTCACACTCCGGCAGCGGCGGCACTGGCATATCCGGGTAGTCGGAAATCAGTTCCCGCCATGCCCTGTGCTTATCCGGGACAGACCGGTCACTGCGGCTGATAATCAACGCCATTTGCAGCGGAGTCCAGGTTTTTTGAAGCCTGCGGCAATGTTCCGCAATGTCTTTGGAATTCAGAAAGCTGTATATGTCCATCAGGATGTTCCCCCCTAAAACGCCCAATCATATAGTTTGAGGATACCGCTTCACTTCTTTTCCTTCTTCTTTTTACCGTTGTTCAACATACCGAGGATCATGAACACCACCAGCCCCACAAAAATCTGCCATACCGTCATCATAATGCCTTGGAAGGTGCTGCCGGATTTTTCCCGGTTGCTGAAAAACAGAGCCAAAGTAATCAACACAGCAATTCCACCCGCAATCAGCCGCTCCATGCCGCTACCGCCCAATGCTCCAGAGGACAGCATCCAGCAGAATATCCCCGCAATACCGCCACCGATGCCCCAGCCGGTGCAGGCAGTACAGTGATACCGTTTCTTCAGGTGGCTGTTGAAGGTGAGGCCCCACCAAATGACGGCACACACCAAAATCAGTCCCAAGGGGCCTGTCAAAAGCTCAAGCATCATTCCACCTCTCTATCCACATCTCCCAGGTCCAGGATGTCCACGCCCCGCTCCACCCAGAAGTCCATGAATCCGCTTATGTGGGGGGAAGGCCCGTTGCCCCGGCTCTTTTGTCAACTCCCTCGCCGGTATCTGGGCGCATACGGTCCGTCCCGCACCGTATATCCCAGTGACGCTGCCGCCTGACAAAACGTATTCTTCCGCTCTTTGTCTGCGGGAGAGACACAGAGGAAAATCGTCTCGTCGTATTCCCGCATCTTTTCCGCCGCAAACCGCTCAATCCGTTTTTCCCTCCCGCCGGGATCGTTTACCTCCTGCGGTAAATAAACAGAATCCACATTATGACCACCTCATTCCCGGAATAGTTGCCAGACCGTAGGCACTGGGAATCTCATAGCGCCACTGCCCCGGTTCGTCCTCGAAGCCCCGCTGGTACTTCACTTTATAGCCCAGCTTTTCCAGCTCCCTAAAATCCCGTTGCCGGGTGCGGTCTGGAATGCCCGGCAGGACCTCACGGTAAAGCTCCACCTTGTTCATGCCGTCCTCAGCGTCCTCCTCACCCATCCGGCGCATCAGGAGACATAGCCGCCGCAGTTTTTCCAAGTACTTCTGCCTTGTCTTGTTATCCTGTTCCTCCAGTGGAAATGGCTCCAGTGTCATGGGGACATAGGCTTGCCGCATCCGATCCCACCGGGCTTCCAGGACACCCGCCTGCCGCAGCAAGCGGAGATCCCGTAGGACGGTACATCGGCTTACGCCAAAGCTCAGGGAGAACTCCTGAAAGGAGACCTCCTCGCAGTTGAGAAACAGATGATAGACCGAGAGGATACGGCTGGTTTTGGTTTTCATGTCGGATACTCCGGCCATGACGCTTCTTTGTCTCCTTTCAGATGCTTAATGAAGACTTCATTATTTTGGAGTGCGTATTCCTCCAGCTTCCGAATCATTTCTGCGTCCCAAGGCTCCCAGTCCTTGGGCTGTCCCAGTGTTAATGTGACATGCATTCTTTTCCCGGCGATTCCCATCACCTGGAGCTGGGGCCTGTCGTCCACAGACCGGCAGGGGAGGACCCAAGCTGTTACCTCCTCTTGAGTAACCCTGACGGCCTTTCCGCGCTCCCAAAATACAACGGCCATGGTCTCGTCCGCAGGCAGGAGCTGCCCTGTCAGGGGCCGCGTCCGCTCCCGGCGCCAGTACAGGGAGCTGCTCTCCGCGATGCCCTCGTTGATGTAAATTTCCGAACGGACAGCATGGAGGATCACCTGCGTCCTGCCCCGCAGCGCCGTCACCTGATAATACTTCGGCCAGCTATCAGCATAACAGCAGAAAATACCGCCTATATGGATGTCCTCGTTGCTCCCCCATTTTTTGCCCATCCTAATCTCCTTCCTGGCACACTCACCCGTGCTTTGATGGCAGTATAGCATACCGCCCTCCATATTCTCTTCAAACGTATTAACGCAATCGGAATCGGGAAAACACTGCCGGAAGCGGGCAGTGTTTTCCACGCTTATACGTCATAACCTGCGGCTTGTTCCAAAACCTTGCGCTGTGCCGCTTTTACGTCGCTTTCCCGCAAGTTCGTATACAGCTCCAACTCATCGTCAAAGGCCTCCCGCTCTTTCTGGGAAAGGACAGACAACAAGTGATCCTGTACCGTACCGCTGGCATATTTCAGAGCGATCCGCATCTCCGCCGGCAAATCTTGCAGCAGTCTGTCACACAGCGGGAGGGGAAGCTCCGCCAGCGTGTCAAACTCGGGCAGGAAGGAGGCCTTTGTAACTTCCCGGTTCCATTTTTGAATTTCCCGGCGGATCGCAGTTTGCACCTTTTCCCGATAGTTTACGCCAAAATATCCCTGCACAGCAACGGTCAGCCGCTCCCCCCAAGCCTCAAAGCCCGGCAGACTCCAATCCTGGGGGAGGATCTGCAGGAACGCAAGAATCTCCTCGGCAGCCACGACATTGCGCAGGAAGTCCCCGCCCTGGTAGTCACCGGCCAGCAGATACTGAGCAAACAGGGCCTCCAGCAGGGGTTCCTTGTCTGTCTGTATCCATTCGCTGGCGTCCAGCAGACAGGCCTTGAAAAAGGTATCCGGCTCCTGATAGGTATAGGAACATCCCATGGCTAGAAGCCCGTCTTTGCGGACGACCCGCCACAAGCAGAGAAGCTCTGTCACCGTACTGAGGCAGGCGTCTTTTTCTGCGTCGGGACAGCGCAGCCGCCGGGTACAGTCAGGGATGTGGTCGATCAACATTACGATTTCTCCTCCTTTGCTTGGACAGACAGGGTATCCAGCGATAATCTCTGACCGTCCCTCAATACCCGCACACGATCCTTGTAGGGCGCAAATTCTGGGATGGAGGTGAACTCCTCTGCCCGCTCGGTATGCATGGGGACGATGGCCTTTGGGTCAACCGCCTCGATCAGCCTCGCGATAGTTTCCACATAGGCGTGGCCGCTGGTGTGCAGCGGCTCTATGGGCCGTCCGCCGATGAAGTCGATCAGGGCCTGGTCAGCGTGCTTCGGTTTCAGATAGCCGTCCCACATGGAGTAGATGATCTGGCCGTCTACAGGATAAAATTCGTCCCGCATTTCCTCGAATATGCTTTTCCGCGCCGGATTGGCGTTTTTCCGCACCAGCATCACAAAGCCATCGCGTTTCAGGCTGTCGTCCGTGACCGGCATGATCCCAACCGTCTTTTTCAGCAACAAGCCAAGCCCGCGCAGATAGCCCCACCGGCTGCGCCCTCTGACCCGGATGCAGGAGTGCTCCTTGGAGGCTTGGTACTGCGGGTAATGTCCCTTGCGCTCCATCCCGCGCATAGCGGTCAGAATCACTTCCGCCTGATAAGCATCGCAGACAAAGTGCATCCCTGGCGGGGTGTGGTGAAACATTTCCATGATGCTGTCCAGATTGGTGGAGGACACCAGCACAAAATTATACTTGTGCTTCTGAAACAGCATTCCCGCTTTATCCCCCAGTTCCCGTTCCGACTTGACAAAGGTGTCTCCCAGTTCACCGGTGCGGCTGAGCATGGTTCCCTCTGTGACAAGAAGGTCGATGCCCCTGGGTACAAATTTTTCCAGCGTCCGCCAGAGCCGGTCCCGTTCCCCCACAATGCCATGATCCCGGAAGTCCCCGGAAAAGAGTATCTTCTTTCCGGCAGTTTGGATATAAAACATATAGGCGTCCGGCGCAGAGTGATCCACGTAAAGGGGGAGTATCTGGATATTCTGGAACGCACCCAACTCCTCCCCTGCCTGATAGGTCTGCATTCGTTCCACCACTGGCAGGCCCTTCTCCTCGGAGATATAGTCCAGGCGGGAGACAAGGACCTTCAGAATTTCCTTCGCCATAGGACCGATGTACATAGGTACGTCGGCAGGGACTTTTTTGTAAAGCCCGTAGTGGTCGCCGTGGGGATGGGTGAACAGCATCCCTGCCGCCGGACGGCCATCAAAAACCTTTGAAATGAGCTCGTCATCCCGAATAGGGGCATCAGAATCGGGCAGATTGGCCCCCAAGTCGATCAGCACACGTTCCCCGCCGGAGGTGATCTCGGTGCAGCAGCCGCCGATCTGGTGGGTGCCGCGGTGGATGATGAGTTTAGCCATACCACGCTCTCCTCGCTTTGCTTTCTGTTATAGTGATATCCCGTTGTCGAAAAACAGTTCCTTTGTGGGGCTGACTACCACACGAACCGTCCGGCTCAGTGTTTCGGGGAGCCTTTTGCGGATATCGTCTGTATTCCCCTTCAGCCAACCGGTCACAGCGAACAACAGCTCTGCCTTATCAAACGTGGCGGCATCCGGTACCGGCTCTTTCAGAAGCCTTAATGTCCTTTTTGCGTCCCAGATTCGGCGGATCGTCTCAATCAGGTATTCCTCGCCGCCTTCACGGTCCAGGAATCGCATTATGTTATCATAGTGATTCCTGATTCCGCTCTTCCCGTCGAAAGCGCCTGTCCCATGCTTTAATTCCACAATGACAGGAACGAACCGTTCCCCCTTCCGCCGAACTGCAATAATATCCATTCGCCCGGCTTTCTGATCCTTTGGAATCGCCAACTCTATATCAATCGTTTGGTAATTTCCCTGGGCAAATGTATTGAGCTTGATGATTTCTTGCTGTGTTTCCCGCTCCACTTTCGGATGTTCCGATAACCAGGCGTCCATAACCTGCTTCAGTCCATCCAGCCGCTCCAACCATGCCTCTGGATTGTCGGGTCTGGAATCATTCCAAGTCCTTAGATCCTCATATGTAGCACAAAGGGGCTGCTTCAAAGCAAAATACTTGGGGTCAAACTTGAATTCTGATTTTTGGGACTTAGGCTTGAATGTCATTCTAAAAAGAGAACCGCCCCGATAGTAGCAGTTCAGGTAATTGTACCGCACCTCGACGCAGCAGGCCAGGTCTTTGCAGACGCGTTCCATCAGTGCACGCAGACCAGATGACGATTCGAGCATTCGACAGCAGTCGGTGCTGAGACCCCGGTATTTCATATGCATGCTCCCCTTTATCTTTCGTATTGGTTTTTTGGAATTTCAAGTATACAGGCTATTCCCCGATATTGGTATAGAGTATATCATGGAAGACGAAAGATAGCAAGCAGGCGTATTGTCGGATTTGAATTTATTTTCGCCAGATGTAGAGGGCGAGATTTTTCTAAAACACCCTTGACAAAGCTTACCCGAGGACAACGTGACAGGTAAGCTGACGGACGAACGATTTGCCAAACTGTCCGCAGCCTATAAAGCAGAGCAGGCGTTAAATATATCGGTACACTGTCGAGAAGTCAAATTCTCAAAAGAGATTAAATCTTCTATTCCGTCAGCCGCCGTAATGGCCTGGTTGTATTCGTCATCTAAACAATGCAAGAGCCGCCCTATATCTTCATCTTCATAGTATTTCGCTTCATGCTTATGCACTTTTGGAGTATCTACTTTTACACAAGGGCTAGCGGGACCAATTCCCTCAGAGGGACCGGAACGCCCGTAATCGTTCATTTTAGCGGTGTTGACCTTGTAAATCTTGACGCTATGCGCCCCGCTCCAGGTAAAATCGCTGTTGGTCAGCAGGTCGCGCTTGCTCTCGTTCTTGAAAACCTCATCCACATAGGGCAGAAATTTTGTGACTAAATCAATAGCCATTGTATCACTCCTAAAAATCAGATTTTAGGCTTGAAGATATCGGACAGTCTGTCATCGGCAGGGGGCTGGTAGCTGCCGGGGGGATGCGCCACGGGAGCGCCCACGGTGGTTGTATGGGCCACCAGACCGGCGAACACGCCGCCGATCAGGCTATCAATGGCGGCGAAGTCTTTCACCTGTCCGTCTGTCAGCTCCAGGGCGTCAATTTCCTCGGCGCTGCCCTTCATGGCAACGTCCAGGGCCTTCCCAGTAATGCCCTTGCCCTGGTAATATTCCTTCGCAGCGGCCACCTTCGCGGCCCTGTCCTCTTTTGCCTTCAAAGCCAGTTCACGGCGCTCTAGCTCGCGCTCGCGGGTGTCCTGTTCCGTCTGGCGGGTCAGGCGTTCCCGTTCCTCGCTCAGACGCTTTTGGACGATCTCATTCACCTGCTGCTGGGTGAACATTTTGCCCCCTTCTTCCTCCGGGGTGGGAGTATGGTTGTTCTCGCTCATAAATACCTCCATTTTACGCCTGGGTAGGCTGAATATATGAAAAAAGGCATGAGAACAGCGTTTTTAGCTGTTTCCCATGCCTTTTATCGGCTAACCCTTGCGGACGGTACTCATGCCCTATTTTATATTTAGTTTACCACAAAACGGCGGCATAGTCAAGCGCCGTTCCCCTGTTTTTGCTGTTTTGTGGTCAAGTAAATGTGCAAATACGGCGGGTGTCGGTCACTTTTCCGCACTTTCCCGTCTGGATGGAGGCGGCGAAGGGCCGCAAGCGCGGCTGTGGCGGCCTGTTCATCGCCCGGCAAATATGCAACGGTTATTTTCATGCTGTCCCCTTTTTTATGCCTAAATACTATGTGAATCTTTCAATTTGGTGGGTGGCTGCTATGGCTTCATGCCGTCCTCGACACCCAGAAGGTAAATTCGATATGCAGCGCCCATCAAGGTATCGGCAAAGACTTCATCTTCGCTCTTTCCTGGGGCTATGGCGGCCTTCTTTGCTCCGTCGTAGATACGCTGGTATTCCTTCAGCACTGCACTGAGGTCGCGCCCTTTTTGGATCGCCCGCAGGGGAATGTCGTACTTGCTCATACTGTCGCCCCCTTTCTGGGCAGTTCGGCGCTTCCCTCTCCGATCGCCCATAGATAATTGATCCAGCACTGTGTGCAATCTCCAGTGCAGTCCTCCGACACCATGCACAGATAATACTTCCATGAATTAAATTTCTCCGGAAAACGGGAGGCCGCAAAGCGTGTAAAGGAATTAACCGAAATCCCCCGCTATCGCGCAGAAACGCCCCCACAAACGCCTCCAGCTCCGCAGGAGGGCACAGAACCACCCCGCCCCCGGAGGGCGCAGAGGAGACGCAGGAGGGGAAGTAGGGGATGAAATTTCGTCCCCCTGATGAACTGCCCCCAAATCTGGGGTCTGCTGAAAATCAAGCACTCCCCCGAACCGGGGAGCAAAAAGCCCCATGCCCACGAATGGGCACAGGGCATTGACAAAATGAGAATATGCGGTTATACTGAGAATAGAAAGGGCGCTGCCGGTAAGCGGGTAGCCCCCTAGTTAGACGATTGAAGTAACCGCCGGGTTGGGGAACCGAGGGCGGTTACTTCTTTTTATTGGCCGCAATAAAGAGGCCGATAATGCCGATGATGACAAGTGAGTACTGGAACAGTTCACTGTATGTGACCATTGGGCAAGCCCCCCTTTCGTGAGATCAGAGGGCAAAGAAGCTGCCCTCTGTCGAGAGGGCCAACCGCCTACCGTTACTAGCAGCGCTGAAAGATAATTCTTTCCTATCACCAGCATACCATAGCCGCCGACAAAATGCAACAGAAAAGGAGGGGAACTATGAAGGACGCCGTAATCTACGCCCGGTACAGCTCAGACAAGCAGGACGAAGCCAGCATAGACGCCCAGGTCCGGGCCTGCCGGGAGTGTCAATGCCAATTTGAAATTGTAAGAAAACGCCGAAGAAATTTTGTAGTTTTTCGGCGGGGGGGGGTAACAAAA
>JBCLQX010000050.1:0-15539 GCA_041223805.1 Oscillospiraceae bacterium 44-34
TCACCCCTTACTCCCTATTTTATCATCTTTACATGAAAAAGTCTGCCTCTTGGCAGACTTTTTCGACAGGCTGAAACACCGCATTTTTATGCGGTGTTTTTCGCCTGCATCTTTTTTGGCGACACAGGTTGGAGTAAGCGGTTAAAATCGATTTTCTCATTCAATATAGTGCCGAGCAAATTAGTGATACAAAAAACACAATTCTACAGCAT
Organism: Oscillospiraceae bacterium 44-34; assembly: GCA_041223805.1. Taxonomy (GTDB): domain Bacteria; phylum Bacillota; class Clostridia; order Oscillospirales; family Oscillospiraceae; genus Lawsonibacter. Next base: position 213 of record JBCLQX010000050.1, read on the forward strand.
CTTCTACCCAAATGTGGCAAATGCCGATTGCTATATGGAAAAGTCATTTTGTTTTAGTAGTTTGCTTTTTCTGCGAAGATGTCTTTTCAACCTCCCGATCAAACTTTCGCAACATTTGTTTCGCTTTATCTGCATCCAAAATTGCTTTTTTACGTTCGTTTATAATATCTTTAAGAAAATCTCGTACGATAGAAAAATATTTAAATATTTCATCTGGAAGAGTGTTATCTTTTGTCTCCTTATTTTGGGAGAATTTTTTTAAGTATGTATCAAAGATAATGTATGCCTGCATTAAGACTTTATCTGCTTTTTCACGAAGTGAATCCCAATAGAAAAAAGTATCCGGCTTTCCTTCTGGTCTAAGAGATTTTTGAAGATGCTCGGTTGATAATCGACTACGAATCAGGTCCCACATAGTGAACATATCAAATTCTCGCAATGGGTAGGCATCGTCCGAAGCTAATTTTACATATAAATAATTAAAAGTATTGTGGAAATCAAAACCTTTATACACAATATCATTTCCTGGATTTAGCGGACGTCTTTTATCTTCACCTCGAACGGACAAATCACCATAATAGAGCATTTGGTATTGCCGATTATAACTACAAAATGCTCTATCTGCCAAAAGGACCTTTACTAATTTGACAGAATTATTTGTGCCCATAAATTCAAAAATCTTCATAGTATGCTTTAGACTGAGGTTCATAAAACACTCAAGCTTCTGGTCATTATCATCGCCATCAATTAGCCATTCGTTTGTGGTAGATTGTCCTCCTGTGGCATTTGACTGCTGCTTCTGAAGAGTACTTGTAGCTTTAATATTAAGTTCTTTATGGAGTCTGTCTTGAAATGGTGCATACATCTTTAGGTGAGCTAAACAATATATCAACATAGATTGTAGACAATTGCTCAGTTCGTTCCTTTGTAACAATTTCTCGCATACAATCATAAACTTGTTTGTATCGCTCCAAAGTTTTCTAATCAACACAGCAACATTACGCGCAATGAAATCATTAAGTATAGACCCTTGTTCAATTGGTTTTCCTGGGTGTTCAGCATAGTATCGAAATTCTCTATTGTAATGTAGTGCAATTAGATACTCGCTTGCGTCTGTTTGCTTTTTGATAAACAGAAAAGCATCATATACCTTTTCGCGATTTTCACAAATTAATTTAAATATATGGTGTTCTCGCAAGGTATAATCCTCTTGTAAATGTTTAAATTTTTCATAAGTATATCCTTTATAAGAAAAGAAAAAAGCCATTGCAGGAGCATAGTGAATAAAGCCATACCCTAACTTTTGCAGACACATTTCGTGTTGTCTACCAATATAGTAATCATAAATATCATCAACAGATTTACCGTGGTGTTCCTTAGCATCCATAATGTAATTATAATTATGATACATAAATCCTGGATTTACTATAAGGCGCCTGAAATTCCGGATAAGTTCATATTGCGGCTCTAAACATTCCTCACTTAGAGAGACGTGTTCAACATTATTTGTCTTTCGTCCAGGGAAGTTCTTAAGCTGGACAAATGCATTTACAAAAGAGATAAATCTTGTGTCTTCTGAACCCTTTTCTTGAATAGCAATGGGATTAAAGTATACTATATCGCTAGAATCGCTATATGTCCGGGGTGGCATTGTATTCTTAAAATAAGGTAGATGATGTTGGCTAAATGACATAATATAGTAGCTTTTCTCACATTTTGAAAGAACATCAAGAATTCCTCTACCAATGCTGTCCTCAGAACTGAAACTCCAGCAATCTTGCTCATCTAGACCATCAATGATATAGCAAACTGATTGGTGTTCTCGCATCGCAATGTCTTTAATTTTTTTTGCAAAATCTTCAAATATTTGTTTAGCAGCCTCATGGTAAGAGATTCCATCCTGAATTTTTTTTAGTACCTCTTGGTTTTCTAAATTAAAGTATGCAGGTATAAAATCAATTAAACCAATACTATATTGATATAAAAGGTAGATGTACAAAAGGCCAAGGAAAGTGCTTTTCCCGGAGCTGTTCTCGCCTCTTATATTCAGTATATTTCCAAAATTCTCCGTACTAATCTGACCCTTTAATCTTCCGCAAACAAAAGAAAATATGTTCTCTTCATTCCAGGGCCTTTCTTTTCTCCCGCATTCGCGGTATTTACAGATAGCCTTATATAATTTGTCTAGATTAGTATACCACAGGACCTTTTCAGGTTTATGCCATCTATAGATCTCTTGGCATAAATTTTCCCATGTGTGTAGTGTTTTGGGCGTTGCAATTGTTTCTAGCACATTTTTAACTAGGAAATCCTTACTCGCATCATATAAGTCTGATACAATTGTATCTTGGGGGCGCAAATCGCAAACCCATTTTTGCCCGTCTTCACTTTTCAAATGAATTTTTCGTTCAATACCAGGGCGTCAATCCCCAATTTCGAGTAAATTGTATTCTACTTCAAAACTACCGGTTTCTCTGTTTCTAATCGTAAGTGGCTCACCACCAATGTAATGTGGAATATCATGAAAACGGGAACCAAAAATACTACGGGTATGTTTATCTCCACAGAGGTAAATACCCGATCCATTAATAAACTCTTGAAGAGCAGACATGAAAGGAGTTTTCATGTATCGCTGATAAGAAAGCCGAGCCTTCTCACAAATTTCATAAATTGGCTTGTGGGCCATAACAATATTAATTGTGTTTGCGGATTTGCTTTTGTTTTGGTTAAGGTGACTAATCAGAGGCTCAAACTGATCACAGCGAGCACAAAAATAACCAGGAGTTATGTCTTTTGGATTTTTCCAGCTAGTATTGAGTAGGATTATATTCAAATTATTCAATGTGCAGTGAGTAACTATTTCTTTTGTCCCGCATCGTGTTTGACTATTCGCCGTCTTTAATTGATCAAGGAACCATTCAAAAGGAGAAAAAATATCCTTTACTTTATCGGAATTCTTATACTCCCAACATTCCTTTTCTTCATTGTTAATCTTTTCGCATTTGACTTCTGCTCCGTCAATATTAAGTGGTCTCAAAACATCATGATTCCCACAACAGATTACCACATTGCCTGGAGAAATATTTAAAGCGGAAATAAAGCTCTGTATGACACTAACAGCATTTGCAAAACGCTCTCTCACAAAATCTTCGAGTTGCTTGTTAAATGCTTGCTTATCCTCTTTGGGGGCCTTTGTTTCAAAAAGAGAAAAGTCGAATTTTTTAGGAGCTTCTTCTCCTGCACCTGAGTTTTTGTAAAAATCTTTACAACAGGCAAGAGAAGCGGCGGTTTTTTCATAGATATCGCTGGAATCTATAACATCGCCAGTATGGAGTAGATAATCAATCTTAATCCCTTCAAGTTTTAGTTTCTCTGACAGCACTTTCAACGCTTCACTGGCAAATTCGTTTTTTCCGTCAGTTAAATGGAAATCAGATACATGTAAGATAAAACTCAAACTATTAATGTTGTCCATGGAAGTTACACCCTCTTTTTCTTTTTGTTCTATCTTTGAAAATTTTTGAAATTGTTTCTTCACTATTCCGATTATCAACATTCCTTCATTGAGATATAGATTTCCTTTTATAGTCGTTGGTTATCTATTTTTACTGTGATGTGTCCGTATTTTTAATGTAAGAACTTGTGTATTCATAAGCGTTTGAACAGCGCGTGGAAATGAGAAATCATAGCCATAGACTCATCGGGGGAAACGGAAATTTCATAATCTTTGCTGAGGCGACTGGAATGATTGATCCAGGAGAAGGTGTGTTCCACCACCCATCGCCAAGGGAGCTTTTCCCATTGATGAGGCTTGATTTTCTCTGAAATATCAACGTCAAGATCAATCCGATCCTTCAAATCAGAAACGAAAGTACCCCCGCTATCCAGCGTCCGCACAGGGCTGCTGAACAGATGAATGCCGCTCATATGCTCGTTTGGCGGCAGATATTCCGCCTTTTGTTTCATGAATATTGGCAGCATGAACCACAAACAGACAACAAGCACCCTAGCACATCCACTACGATGTGCCGTTTTCTGCCTTTCATTTTTTCTCTCCGGCAATTCTGCGTTCTTCGCTGGTTGCTACCGTTTTCACACTCTGGGAATCGATAATCGCATAGCTTGGACTCTCCTCGCGTCCAGCATTTGTTCGTCTCTTTTTCAAAAGATGTTCCAGAATTTTATCTCAAGCCCACTGATCCGAGTGCGGCGATAAAAACTGTGTACTGTTGAATATGGTGGAAAATCATGGGGCAGTTGTCTCCATTTACACCATGAATCCACCAAATACAGTACTGCATCCGTCAATTCCCGTTTGCTCCATGCGCAGTTGCGCACCCCTGTATAGAGTGGGGCAATTTCTTCTCATTGCCTATCTTTCAAGTCGCTGGGATACGATTCTCGCTCTTTCCCTTCCATATTTCCTATTTTACCACTGCTTTTTCCTCTTGTGAGTACAGGTTCAAAGAGTCATATTAAACCGCAATGGTGATGTTTGCATGGTACGTGGATAGTAGGTATTATGCAGAGTAGGCCAGCACGAGCATTCTCTTGAAATTTATAAGTTGTGATATTTTTCCATATTTCTTCATATCCAACTTTGGATAAGATAGCTTGGGCTGTAGAAGCTTCTTCCTTTAACTATTTTATTAAAGGAGCATAGGGATTGACCCGCACATCCTCAGCGTACATTTTTTCTCCAAGAGGCGATGGGAGAAATCCGGGAATCTTTTGGATGTCCAACTGCTCAAACAGCTTTTTTGAGAACTCATCTGCTTCCCCTGGGTAATAAATCCTTTCTTTACCGAACGCCTGAGAATCTTTTCCGTAGATATCTCATAAGTCCACAGTGCCTCGATTTGCGCATCTCTCTCCGTCATGGCAAATTCCCTTTCTTTGGGCAAACTTGAATATAGGGATATTATACCACATGGCATACCAGAAAGATAGCTTTAATTCGGCAGCAATCCGAAATCTTCTACATTTTGCAGCTCAATTTGCAGAGAACCGTCCGAATGAATCAAAATACTATTCACTTGATTCCTGACTTGGTTCTCATTAAATACGCTTATCCCCAGTTTCTTACAGATAAGCTCTTTAATTGTTTCCTCTGGAATAGAAGGAGAATGCTTGCAGAACGTCTTCCCATGCTCCACACGGCTGGCGCAGCGCCAGACAATCTCCCCAGATGGGCGGGTAATGCGCCGGTAGTTATGATTACATTCAGCACAAACCAAAAGGCCACTCAGTACACTCTGGGAGTTGTACCGGGTGACCTTTCGCTGATTGGTATCTTCATCAATGTTGCTGCGTTTGCTCTTTTCTCCTTGTACCAAGAAGAAGTCATCAAAGCTGATGATATAGCCAATGTACTTCTGGTTTGAGAGCAGATTGCTGAGTACCGGTTGTGTCCAGTGCTCTTTTCCTTTTGGGGAGAGTATCCCACGATCAAAAAGAAAATCAGCAATCCCGCCCAGGCTCATGCCGGAGAGGTACTGCTGAAAAATTGTTTTGACGATATTTGCTTTTTCAGGATCTACGATGATGCGGTTGCCAGAAACTGACATGAATCCATATGGAAGTGACATGAAGGCATCTCCTTTCTAAACTTACAGATAGGCATATTTGATTTGAAGTGTTTCTGCTTATATGCGGATTAGAGGCATCTTTAGCACTCAAGCCTCCACCTTGATCTATTTGAGCAATGAAATTGGGCAATTTCTTCAGGCAAAAGAAGAGACCTGCTCTTTGATTCAATCAAAAAACAGGTTTCTTTCGTTGGAGTAAGTGGACAAAATCGATTTTTCGTTGAATCCTTCGCGGCACAACGATTCAGGAAGAAAAGCTGATGCCGGAGAGGGAAAAGCAAGCACTTTGTTGTTTGCCGGTATTGACTTTTATCAATCCTTTATGGATCTATTTTGCGTGCCTGATTGACTGTTTCAAACAGCTCCCTGCTTACAATCGCCGGGTGGTGCTCCTGTATCAAAAATCTCTCTAACTCACCTTGGTTCTTAACCTGTTTCCCAGAAAACAAATCCGCTATAAAGGTTTTCTGGAGCAGAACATCCCCCACATATTTCTCGTTTCTCAACAGCTTGCTGATCGTCTCCCGGCTCCAGTGGGGTTTTCCTGTTGGGGAAACGATTTTGTTTTCATACAGCCATTTTGAAATTGTTCCAAGACTACTTCCAGCAGCCCTCATCTCAAACATCTTCCGAACAATCTTAGCGTCAGGCTCATCAATAGCCAGCCTTCCATCATCTCCACGCTTATACCCAAAACACACAAATTCAGCGTAGCCCGAGGTGCCCTTCTCAAAGCCTCTCTTGATTCCCCATTTGATATTTCGACTCATATCCTCGCTCTCAGCCTGAGCCAAGGCACAGTAAGCGGTCAGCAGGATTTGTATTCGCTGTTCGTTCAGCCACATATCCTCCTGCTCAAAATAGACTTCTACACCCAAGCCACGCAGATCCCGCAGCGAACGCAGCATATCCAGCGTATTGCGGCCAAAACGGCTGATAGACTTCGTCAGAATCAAGTCAATTCTCTTCTTGCGGCACTGTGCGATCATCCAGCGAAACTCTGGCCGTTCTTTTGTATTTAAGCCAGTAGCTCTTTCTGCAAAAATGCCGGCACTTTCCCAATTGGGATTTGCTGAAATCAGCTGTGAATAGTGCCGCTCCTGCAATTCGATACTGCTGGTCTGCTCCTCCAACTCTGTACTGACCCGGCAGTAAGCAGCTACGCGAAGATGACGCAGTTCCATTGAACGATGGCCTTGCGTAGGAAGAATTTCAGTCACCTTTCGCATTCGCACGACCTCCCGCAATTTTCGTCATTATATCAAAGCGAGAGCTTCATAGCAATGTGATTTTGCGGTTCTTTGGAGCGGCTGAGTTTCTCCTGCTGTACCGCCATAAACATCTCGTCAGAAATAATGGCCTCATGGGAGCCGGTATACGAGATACCGTTCCATGAGGCCATTATTTTCGATTTGTGCAGCGCCTGTGCTGACTGCTTTTTGGAGCATCACTTGCCCGGTGTATTTTTCGTTGGAGAGCAGCTTGTCAATTGCCTCCCGGCTCTACCTGAGCCTGCCGGGAGGGGAAGTGATGCCCTGCTTTTCCAATCCGGCAGCAATTTTTCCGAGGCTGGCGCCAGCAAGGTACTGTTCAAATATCCAGCGTACCACTTTGGCCTTATCTGGATCTATCTCCAACTCTCCGTTGGAACTAAGCATGTACCCATAGCATTTGTGTCTTGCCATTTTGGAACTGCCGTCCTGGAAGCCCTTCCACAGTCCGGCCTTGATTGCTTCGCTTTTTTGTATCACATTCATTATAATTTTCCTCCTACAAATAAAAATACCGCAGTAAAACTACTGCGGCACAAAGGTTTTATGTGATTATACATAAAAGTTGACAGACTACTCCCTTGGTGTAGTCTGTCAACTTATCATGGAATAAGTGGTTAAAATCGATTTTTATTTAAGGGGGATCTTTTTGTCATCTGCTATTCGCTACCAATAAGGAACAAGCCCACAGCGTATAAGCCAAGGGCTTGTTCCTTATTGGTAGCGAGTAATTGTGCCTCCGTTGTTGACTGACATTGATCCGACCAGAGACTGCTATCCTTTTTTGAGCAAAACTGCCGTAATAAGTACGAATGTAATCGATATGAGACAGCAACTATACTCTCTCATATCTTTAGCAGCGTTTGAATTTTTCGTTTTTCCTCCTCAATTAATTCTTGAAAATATACTTGAGGTTTCCCACCAAAATCAGGCTTAATTCTGTTGCGTACCCTGTCCTCAATATAATCCATAAGCTGATTGTATTCCTTTTTATGAAACACATTAAAGAGTAGACCATTGACTCCGAATGGAGTATTACAATTTACAAAGATTCGTTTTAACAAAATATCGTTGGTTGCAAATAAAAATTCCTCAGAACACTTGTCTGTGTCTGAGTACAGTGTACTCCAATTTGTCAGATATGCTATATCCCACGCTTGATTTTTGCAACCAGCAACAATTTTTCCAAGATCGTTAGAGTTGGCGTGTTTGGGGGCTTTAATATTGTCCTGCCCAGTAAACAGCATAATTACATAAACCAACAGATACTCACTTACTAACAAATAATCATACATCCATTGGATAAACTCGCGTACTTTCTCTATGGGTCGCTTAGTCTGATCTCTATATAGCCATACGGCGTGGAGCAGAGAAGAGACTGCCATATCATAATGATCTCCACCATCGGCATAATTGACGGATATGTTTTGTGCAAGTGTATTTGAGTATTTGATTGGCGGGATCTCTGCTAACTGCCCTTCAGCAACCTGTAGCCACATTTGTCCAGGATATACTTCAAATATTTCAAGAAATTTTTGCAACTCTACCAAGCCTTTTTCTTGGGAACGTAATTGGAAAGCTCGTTCCTTGATTGCCATTCCAGCACTGATTGGCATATCATTAAATATTGCCCATGCCATGATTACACCAATAAGCTGAGATTCTCCTTTGTTTTTTAGGCTGCCTATTTCACAGAATTTCAAAAGGCTACTCAGAATATTTCTATCTACAAACAGGGTAAATGTTTTTCTTCTCTTTGTCGCTGCAAATATATCATACTTTATTTTGCCCTCTGGTGCAATTTCAGGGCGGAAAATAATTTGTTGATTTTGGATTGTATTCCATATAAAATCTATACTTTCATCATTAAAGATTATAACATCACCCATCATGTGCACCTCTTACCTTTTCTAGTTCTTGGATTGAGCCAATTTTTTATTATTACTCCCGAATTAGAACATAGGAAATCTGGCTATGTTGAAAGAAAGCGGAGACCTTATCAGGGCAATGTTGTAAGGATCGTATAAAAGAAGCTGTTTTATGGCGGATATCGCGTTTGGTCTGAGGCAAGCTGCCAGAATGGACCGAGAGCTTGAGCGCGTGGTTGAGATATTCATCCGGATTGCTCTCCGGGGCATAGGGCGGCAAAAAGAACAGTTCGATTTTATCCTGGCGCCTGTCCAGCCAGGCTGCGGTCTTTTTCCCATGATGTACCTTTAGATTGTCCAAAATCAGGAAGACCTTTTGGTTGGAGGTCCGAATCAGCCGGTCCATAAATTGGATCAGGCGCTGCTGATTCATGGAATCCTCATACAGCATAAAGCGTACGTTCCCCTGCCTGCTCAGGGCGGAAAGCATATTCAGCCGCTCCCTTTTCGTCTCCACTGGCAGAACCGGGGGCTGCCCTTTGGGTGCAAACCCGCGCTCACAGTTTGAGCAATTGTCGATCCCAGTCTCGTCTCCCCAGTAAATCACGGCATTTTCCGCCCTGGCTCGCTGGGCAATGGCTGGATATTCCTCCTCCTGCCACCTTTAGATGCGAGAAGGATCCTGCTTCCGGGCGCGTTTCACCGGGCGCTGGCAGGTCAATTCCCAGCGCCGCATATAATCCGACACACTGCCGTCTGATATCTTTTTCCGATACTTTTTCCAGACGTATGCGCACACTCTCTTCAGCGTCCACAGACTGCCGGGGATCCCAAATTCCTCTGGATGGCGTGTTATGACCGCTTCTCGTATTTCTGCCTGCTCCTCCGGTGTCAGCCGCAGATGTGTCCCTTTCTGGAAGCCACGTTTCTTCGGTTCCAGGGAACCGTCTCCCTCTCGCTGATACGCCGTCCATATTTCGCTAATGCGATTCTGCCGTACTCCGGTTATTTCCTCAATCTCTTTCCCGGGTTTCCCCATCTTTTTGAGGCGTACGACCTGACGGCGTACCTGTGTGAGTTCTCCGCTATTCAATTTTCGTAAATCTACGTGTTCCATGCTGTCTATTTTACCACTTTCTGCATCTTTTTTCTAGATTGTTTTTCAGAAGTAATATTGTATCAGAACGCGAGCCTCATGGCAACTTGGTTTTGCGGATCTTTTGAACGGTTGAGTTTCGCTTGCTGTACCGCCATAAACATCTCGTCAGAAATAATGGCCTCATGGGAGCCGGTGTAGAGATACCGTTCCATGAGGCCATTGTTTTCGATCTGAACAGCGCCGGTGCTGAGCGTCTTCTGGAGCAGCACCCGTCCGGTGTATTTTTCATTGGAGAGCAGTTTGTCGATGGCTTCCCGATTCCATTTGGGCCTGCCGGTGGGGGAGGGAATGCCCTGCCTTTCCAGACCCGCAGCAATTTTCCCAAGGCTGTCACCAGCAAGATACCGTTCAAATATCCAGTTCACCACCGTGGCTTCGTCCGGATTTATTTCCAGCTCTCCATCAGAATTGATCGTGTATCCGTAGCATTTGCGCTTTGCCATTTTGGAACTGCCGTCCTGAAAGCCTTTCCGGAGACCGTTCTTGATTGCTTCACTTTTTTGTATCACGTTCATTATAATTCTCCTTCTACAAATAAGAATACCGCAGTGAAATTACTGCGGCACAAAGGTTTTATGTGATTATATATAAAAGTTGACAGACTACTCCCCTGGTGTAATCTGTCAACTTATCATGGCGCAGTAGGAGGGATTCGAACCCTCGAGCCCTTATCAGGCTACACGATTTCCAGTCGTGCTCGTTATGACCACTTCGATACTACTGCGTATCATATATGTTGCTGTTTTGGCCTGTGAAACAGCAAGACATATTATACCAGCTTTTCACATTAAGTCAAGTCTTTTTTTAGAAAAAGCGGAGATTTTTTCAACGGACATTTTTGTCCACCTGCCGTCAACGCAATGCCAGGCCTGTCCCCTTCGAAACGGGAACAGGCCTTACTCCCGCCCGGCGGCATTACATCGACTTCAGCGCCTCCTGAGCTGTCCTCACCAGATAATCCATCGCCTGAACGGGCCACTTGCCGGCGGCGGTCTCGCCGGTGAGCATGAGCGAAGCGGCGCCGTCCAGCACGCCATTATAAATATCACTCACCTCCGCCCTGGTGGGAACGGGACGCTGTTCCATGGACCAGAGCAACTGGGTAACCAGACAGAACTCCCGGCCCGCCGCCCGGCAGCGCTGGGCAATGTCCTTTTGGAGCGCGGGCAGCTTCCACAGGGGCATGGAATTTCCCAGGTCCCCCCGGGCGATACAGATCTGATCCGCCGCCTCTATGATCTCGCCCAGATGGCGGACTCCCTGCCGCTCCTCAATTTTCGCTATGATCCGCACCTTCTCCAGCCCCAGCTCATTCAAAGTCCGGCGCAGAACCCGGATATCCTGGCCGCCCCTGACGAAGGGCTGCAAGATATGAGTTACGCCGAACCGCCCTGCCTGACGCAAATTCTCCAGGTCGGCGGGGGTGAGGGCGGGGGTGTCCACGTCGGATCCCAAAAGAGAGAGGCTCTTTTTGCTGAGCAACGGACCGCCCTGAAGCACTCGGCACAGCAGAACAGAGGGATTGGAGCGCCGGACCTCCAGTAGAAGGGCACCATCGTCAATAGAAATCTGCTGCCCGCTGCGGGCGGTTCGGAGAATGCTCTGGGGAACGGGAATGCCGCCGTCTCCCAGCAGAACCTCGTTCCCCTCCCGCAGGGGGATGGGTCTGGGCAGCTCCCCCACCCGCAGCTCCGGCCCCTGAAGGTCCAGAATCAGGTGGGCATCCTCCCGTCCCACCCGCCGGGCGGCGGGCCAGTACAGTTCCTCCAACAGCGGGGCGCACTTGTCCAGACTGGTGTGGGACAGGTTGACTCGGATGCCCGTCATGCCCGCCTGAAACAGCTTGTCAAGCACCTCCCGCCGGGCACAGGGGTCGCCCAGAGTAGCGTAATATTCCATAGCATCCTCCTTGCAGCGGCTTTTTTACTATTATGAGGGCTGCCGCACAGGAAGTCAATGGTAATTTTCTTCGGAGGGACTCCTCCGAAGGAAATTTAGTTGCTCTTTCGCTGTTTTTCCTGTATAATAAGCAGAAACGGGAGGAGGGCCGCTATGCGCGTTATGGCCATTGACTATGGAGACGCCCACACCGGGGTGGCGCTGTCTGACCCCACGGGCCTTTTGGCTGGCTCCACATTTACGGTGAACAGCTGGCGTCAGGAGGTGGTCCTGGACCGGGTTGCCCGGCTGGTGGAAGAACACCGCCCGGATGAGCTGGTGCTGGGTTTCCCCAAAAATATGGACGGTACCGACGGCCGGAAGGCCGATCTCTATCGGGAGTTTGCCGCTAGGCTGGAGGCGTTTACCGGCATGAAGGTGATTCTCTGGGACGAGCGGCGCACCACCGTCGACGCCCATCAGATTCTCTTCAATCAAGGCAAGAACGGCCGGAAACGGAAAAAGATTGTGGACGCCGTGGCGGCCTCTCTGATTTTGGAGAGCTATCTGGATTTTAAGCGAATGAAACAGGAGTGATAGCGAGATGAAACGATATTCCAGCGTGCTGCTGGCACTGCTGCTGACCCTGTCCCTCAGCGCCTGCGGGGACGGAGCCGGTTCCTTTATCCCCTCTGCGTCCAACGATACAATCGCCACCTTCCTTCCCGGCGATTTGTCCGTCTCTGATGGAAGCAGCCGGTCGGTGGAGAATCTTCCGGATGAAAATCAGGGCCTGGACAACAGCGTCCAAAACGCCCTGGAGGGCGGCAGATCTTCCGAAAAGAGCGGAGAGGGCAACAAAACCCTGGACGAGGACGGCTGGTATACCTCCAAGGACGAGGTAGCCCTGTACATCCATCTGTACGGCGATCTGCCCGGCAATTACGTGACCAAAAAGGAGGCGGAGGATGCCGGCTGGCACGGCGGCAATGTAGAGCGTTACATCGGTGAGGGCACCGCAATCGGGGGCAGCCGCTTCAACAACCGGGAGGGTCTGCTCCCCGAGGAAAAAGGCCGCACCTATACCGAATGCGATATTGATACTACAGGTGAAAACTCCCGGGGCGCCAAGCGCATCGTTTTTTCCAACGATGGCCTGATCTACTACACAGACGATCACTATGAGAGCTTTGAGCTGCTGTACGGCGAGCCATAAGAAGGGGCCCGGCCCGGATGGGAGACACTTCCATCCAGAGCGTCCCCCCATGGGCCGGCCTTTTATTTCTCACCGCAGGCACACAGCGAAATTTCACGCATGGAATGTCCTTGGGAAAAATAGATTGACATGGGCAGTATTCTTGTGATACACTGACGGCAAACGTAAGGGAGTAGCCGGCATCCTTGGGTGCGGTCCGGTCAACATACTGAAGAGTTTTCTTCTGGCCGGGCCTGAGACGACGAGACTTACCTGTCCAGGGGACAGGTGGGTCTTTTTCTATTTCTCCGCGCCCACCGGGCGGAAACCATCTTCTGAGGAGGACCTGTCATGCGGCTGTATGAGCTTTTCATTATCGCGGTGAGCCTGTCTATGGACGCTTTCGCCGTTTCCATCTGTAAGGGGCTATCCACCGGACGTCCCCGTCTGGGTCACTGTCTCACCTGCGGGGTATGGTTCGGGGGATTTCAGGCCCTGATGCCCCTGATCGGCTGGTTGCTGGGGGTGCGGTTTCAGGAGATGATTGTCTCTGTGGACCACTGGATCGCCTTCGTTCTGCTGGGCCTTATTGGCTTCAATATGGTGCGGGAATCCCGAGGCGGTGAGGCGGAGGAACTGGACTGTTCCTTCTCCCCCCATGCCATGCTCCCCCTGGCGGTGGCCACTTCCATCGATGCGCTGGCGGTGGGGGTTACCTTCGCTTTTCTGAAGGTGGAGATTTTCACCGCCGTTCTCCTCATCGGCGTGACCACCTTTGTCCTCTCCGCCGCGGGGGTGAAGGTGGGCAGCCTCTTCGGCAGCCGATGCAAAAGCCGGGCGGAGCTGGCCGGCGGACTGATCCTGATGGGCATGGGCGTGAAGATTCTGGCGGAACACACTCTGCTGAGCTGAGAACAGGGCGGCCACAGGCCGCCCTTTCAGATTCCTCCAATCAATGCCCGACAGGCCCCTCCCCCTAAACATAAAATTGATTTTTCAGCCATAATATGCTATGATAAAAGCCTTCTCTTGTAAAGGTGTGTGGAAAAAAGAAAGGAGTCATGTTATGAAAAAGTCCGAAAACCTGCCCCTGCGCCTGCTCATCGGCGTCATCGCGGGCGCTGTGCTGGGCCTGCTCGTCCCACAGGGGAGCACCCTGCCCTTCGCCGGCCTTGTGGTCAACATCGCCGGTACGGCCAAATACATCCTGGGACAGCTGATCAACTTCTGCGTCCCCCTGATTATCATCGGCTTCATCGCCCCCTCCATCACCAGGCTGGGCAGCAACGCCACCCGTCTGCTGGGCGTGGCTATTGTGATCGCCTATGTCAGTTCGGTGTTGGCCGCCCTCATGTCCATGGCCGCAGGCTACGCCATCATCCCCCATCTGAACATCGCCGCCGCTGCTGAGGAGGGCGCAGGCCTGCCCGTCCCCTTTGAACTGGCCATCCCTCAGATCATGCCCGTGATGAGCGCCCTGGTCTTATCCATCCTCATTGGACTGGCCGCTGTGTGGACCGGTGCTCGGACCATCGCAGCCGTCCTGAACGAGTTCCAGAGCATCGTGCTGGACATCGTGAAGCGGGTCATCATCCCCATCCTGCCCTTCTTCATCGCCGTCACCTTCTTCCAGCTGGGCTGGAACGGCTCCATCACCCAACAGCTGCCCATATTCCTCATTGCCATCGTCATCGTCATGGCGGGACACTATATCTGGCTGGCCATTCTCTACGGTGCGGCCGGGACCTATTCGGGCCGGTCGGGCATTGAGGTGGTAAAGCACTATGGCCCCGCCTACCTCACCGCCGTGGGCACCATGTCCTCCGCCGCCACCCTGGCTGTGGCCCTCCAGTGCGCCCACAAGAGCAAAGGCCTGCGCTCCGACATGGTGGATTTCGGCGTGCCTCTGTTCGCCAATATCCACCTGTGCGGCTCGGTGCTCACTGAGGTCTTCTTCTGTATGACAGTCTCCCAGGTGCTCTACGACGGTCTGCCCAAACCGGGCACGATGGTCCTGTTCTGCGTACTGCTGGCTGTCTTTGCCATCGGTGCGCCCGGTGTCCCCGGAGGCACGGTGATGGCCTCTATGGGCTTGATTGTGGGAGCGGGCTCCATTCTGGGCTTTGACGAGACCGGCCGCGGTCTGATGCTTGCCATCTTCGCCCTTCAGGACAGTTTTGGCACCGCCTGCAATGTCACCGGCGACGGCGCTCTCACCCTGATTCTCACCGGCTACGCCGAAAAGCACAGGATCAAAGCGGCATAACAGAACTCGTACGAAAGGCCGCCGTAGGAAAATTCCTGCGGCGGCCTCATTATTGTGCATTTGGTTGCTGAGCTCAGTCAGCGGCGCTGTCTTTTTCCAGCA
>JBCLQX010000051.1:0-15203 GCA_041223805.1 Oscillospiraceae bacterium 44-34
GTCTGGAGCATGATTTGTCCGTGATACAAAATCCCAAACAGCACAGCAAGGGCCGTTTCCTCCACTATGGCCAGTGGATAGGCGACAAGCCGCCCTCCGCGCAGCAGCGGGTGCGGCTGGCAATCATCGCGGCTCTTGAAAAAAAGCCCGCCGACTTCGCCGCGTTCCTGCGGCTGATGGAGGAGTCTGGCTTTGCTGTCAAGCGCGGGCGGGGCGGCGTGGTGTCGTTCCTCGCGCCGGGGCAGGATAAATACACCCGGCTCCGGGCATCCACCCTCGGCGCGGGCTTTGACCCCGAGGACATCCGGGCGGTGATTGCCGGGGAGCGGCCCCTCCCGGAGCTCCCCAAGGACGCGCCGCCCCCGATCCGGCAGGTGGGCCTTATCATTGACATCCAACAGCGCATGGCCGAGGGCAAGGGCCCGGCTTATGAACGGTGGGCGAAAGTCTACAACCTAAAACAGATGGCCGCCGCGCTCCAGTTTTTGCAGGAGAATAATCTGACCGACTATGACGCGCTGGCGGCCAAGACCACGGCGGCGGTTGACCGGGCCCACGCGCTGGCCGGGGAGCTCCAGACCACCGAGGCCGCCCTCTCCAAAGTCTCCGGGCTGATGGGGGCCGTGGTGGACTATGCCAAGGCCCGGCCCGTGTTTGACGGCTACAAGGCGGCCCGGTACTCGAAAAAATACCTTGCCGAGCACGAGGCGGAGCTTGCCACCTACCGGGCGGCCCGGGCCGCTATGAATGAATTGTTAGGCGGTGAAAAGCTCCCCAAAATGGACGCGCTGAAAAAACAGCGGCGGGAGCTGTCGGACAGAAAAAAGGCCCTCTATGCGGAGTATCGGCAGGCCCAGCGGGATATGCGGGAGGCCGTGGCGGTCAAGGCCAACATCGACCATCTGCTCGGCCTGACGGACGGGCGGGACGATAAGGAACAGACGCGATAGCGGCGGTGACGCAGCCAACCTCTTTGGGACATTTTGTCCCAAAGAGCCGGGTTTGGGGAGGCTCCCCAACAAGCATTTTTGCGGGCCTGCGGCCCAGCAAAAATTTCGGGTGTGGCCACACCCGAATTGCTTGCCGTTTCGTGCGCTCCCCTATACATGGCGCGAAAAGACGGAGGTCGCGTTTTCTTACGTTCCCTCCGTTTCTCTGGCTTTTCTGATACCCTCTGCGGCTCCCTCTATGATGATAAGCTCCTTTTCGTCCATATCGTTAAGCATCCGGTCAATGTGTTTCCGGCGCTCACTCTCGCCGCCCAGCTTGTCCGGGTAGAAAAATTCATCCACGGAAATATCAAAAAGGGTAACGAGTTTGTAAAAGGCGTTGAGACTGGTGTGCTGACCCCGGTTCTCAATATACATGATGGAGCGAGGGGTGAGGTCTACAAGCTGGCCAGGTGCTCCTGCGTCATGCTACTGGCTTTTCGAGCCCACTTAGTGTTGCCCTATATCGTGAAAATTAAGTCGTCTTTTATCTTGCTTTATTTCCATAACATTACCTAATGTAATTTTAAATTTCATCTATCAAATGATATGATTAGGGATTTTGAAGTAATTCCACAATTAATGAAACACAAATAGATTTCATTTGCTCTAATTCATCCTCTCGTATTTTGGAAGAAATATAACTATGACAAAGGTTTTCAATAATCCCATAACTAACTCTAAGTTTTTCAAGTAGAAGTTCATCTGTCGTTAATGAATACTTTGCTATTTTCTCTAAAAGAATGCTTAAAGTTTCTTCTTCAAATTTATTAAATAAGTTTTGAATATCTGCATTGAGTAGAGCTAATGCCAAAAACTCATTATGTGCTTCCAAGTTCATTTGATGCGATGAAATAGCCGTATCTATGAATTTGTTTATCACAACTATAAAATCTTTTTCAAAATCGAAAAACTCTAAAATCGGCTGAAATTGTTTGTTTAATCTACTAATATACAGTTTTACAACCTCTATAAGAATGTCTTTCTTGTCTTGAAAATAGCTATACACTATTCCAGTAGACACACCGGCCATTTTAGCAATTTCAGCAGTGTTTGTCTTATAATACCCTTTTTCACAAAACAAGGTATAACTTGCCTTAATTATTGCATCTTTTTTTTCAATAGAACGCTTTTGTTTTGGGATACGCACTTCATTAGTAGCCATAAGTTCACCTCCTTGGTTCTGACAAACTAATTATATATCCACCAAAGGAGAAAATCAAGAAATATGAAAATAAATTCATATTTTTCTTGACATTTTGATTTTATTCCTTTATACTAAAACATGAAATAAATTTCATGTTTTGGGGAGGGTGTGTAAAATGCAAAGGGAGCCGAAATTCAATTCATCAAAGCATTTGATGTTTTATCTAACCTTTATGTTTATTGCTTGTTGTGGAGCATTAATCTGGCAAATCTTTTTCCCTGAATTAGCTGAAAGATATTCTGTTTGGGGAATAGCATATGGCTGGCAACGAGAAATTGCACTGTGGAATGTAGGACTTATAGTATCAATCGCTTATACTCTCTTGAAAAGAAAGAAAGAATTTATGATAATTTTAACGCTACAATCCACGTTATTGTGCTGGGGGTTAGGGGTCAATCATCTGGTGACCCTTTTTAGTAACTTTTCCTTGAAAAATATCATACACATTTTAGGCGTATTAGAGGTTCTGTTACTTGGTGGTATTTGGGGAATGATATTGTTAATAAGAGAGAAATAGAAAGTACATATTTGAATAAGCCCAATATTGCTGCTGGACAAACCGTAAAAAAAACCGTTGTTTCGGCGGCTGGATTATTACGCGCCAAAACAAAATACAGTAGCCTTGCGGCGGTTTTGAAATAACAAATTTCAAGCCGCCGCTTTCTTTTGAAAATTGGAAAACGGAGGGTGTATTAAAGTCGCCCATTTTTAAGGACACGGCGGTATCTGGGAGGTATCGTTATGTCCTTTTTTATCTGCACTCAACTTAATTTGTTAAAAAAAGTTTAGCCCCTCCACAGGGTTACTCCGGCCATCAATGCGAAATTTGTAAGTACATAAAGAATTACGTCATTTTATGCGCCCGCACAGTACAACGCTGTGCGGGCGTTGTCGTTTCTTGTCGGCTCCACTTTGGGACAAACAGTCCCAAGGTGCGGGGCGGCTCCCCCGGGTGTCGCTCCCCGCCGCCCTCCATATCGTTTCCCGCAACCCAACCACAAAAAACGATATGGAGGTACATACAATGACTATCATCAACTTGCGCGACTTTTACTACTGGTACACCCAGGATGAATATATGGAAGTTTCTGACGATGTGGCCGAGGCGCTCCAGGCCAGTGTCCGCTACGAGGCGGCCTATACCGAGCGGGCCCGCTACAACAAGGCATACTATTCCTTGGATGCGGATGACGGCATCGAGTATTCCGCCTGCCTGCACGAGCTCACCCTGGACGAGGTTCTGGAGCTCAAGGAGCGGTTCTGCCGTCTGTGGAACGCGCTGAACAGCCTGCCGGAAACCCAGGGCCGCCGGGTGGACGCTCACTTTATCCTCGGCATGACCTACCGGGAGATTGCCCAGGCCGAGGGCGTGGATAAGAGCGCGGTGCGGCGCTCCGTTCTCAGCGGCATCGCACAGATGAAAAAATATTTGAGAAAAAATCCGTGATTGCCGTCTCCATTTGCTCCATTTTTCTGGTGGTATATGAGAGAAAGTTTTTTCTTCTCTACAACTGAATAGCGGGCGGCCCCGGGTGAACGTGGGGAGCCGGGCGGCGGGTGCGCTGGGACTTCTCCCACGGGAGGACGAGCGACCAACACCACCGCCGCAAGTGGGGAGATTGCCAACCCCACGGCCACGATCCGCGAGGGACAAGCTGGCCGCTTGCCGCTTGGGGCCGCCGCACAAAACAAGGGAACGCCGGGCCGCTACCTGCTGTCTTTTGACGGGCCGAACATACGGGCCCGGCGTTTCCTCTTTCAAACAAGTTTGAGACAATTTGTCCCGAGGTGGGGACAGGCCAAAGGGCAGCACTTTCGCGGTGCTGTCCTTTCGCGTTTCCCCACAACCCAAAACGCAAAAGGAGGTTTTACCGTGAGACTGACCGCACAAGAGCTGGAACAAATGAAAAGCGTGAACATCGGCGCGGTGAGCGCGGATGCGCTGGCTGACGTGAGCGGTATGGCCTTTGACCGCACCCTCCCCCGGGAGGAGCGGCTGGCCCGGTTTGTGAAACGGGCCGTCAATCCGTACTGCTTCAGCGTGGGCGGCGTGGGCGTGAAAATCGAATTTGCCGAGGGCGGCCCCTCCCTGCAGGAGACGCTGACCGCCTTTCTTATCCGGCAAAAGAGCGGGCTGTAACTGCTGTTGCGGCCCGTTCCTACTTCGAGACAAAATGTCCCGAGGCATCGACATCCTTGTTGATTGCCCCGGACAGAGTTATAATATAAGTGTAATGTGATAGGGAAGGAGGAACAATGGCACGAACAAAAAACAGAGGGTATCAGCAGACTTTGACCCCTACCTATACGGCCCGGCTCTGGAAAATGGGCGGCTACATCCGGCTCTCCCGTGAGGATTTACAGAAAATCAATCGGGGGCTTGACGATAGCAACAGTGTGAAAAATCAGCGCGACATACTCAACGATTTTCACTTCAACCATGCGGAAGAATTTGAAAGCTACACCGAGTATGTGGATGACGGCCACACGGGAACCGATACGGAGCGCGAAAGTTTCCAGCGGCTCTTGGGGGATGTAATGAGCGGGAAAATCAACTGCGTTGTGGTGAAAGACCTTTCCCGTTTCGCCCGGAATTATAGCGATGCCGGAAGTCTGATTGATAACCTTTTTGTACAGATGGGCGTCCGCTTTATCAGCTTGGCCGAGGGCGTGGACAGCTACCTAAACCCGGATAGCGTGAACAGCATTATCGTTCCGATAACAAACGTGATGAATGACCAGTATTGTTATCAGACCTCAAAGAAAATCCGGCAGGTTTTTGATTATAAGCGGCGCAACGGTCAGTACATCGGCTCTTTTGCTCCCTACGGCTACATAAAAGACCCCAAGGACAAACACCAGCTAATCGTTGACCCGGAGGCCGCTGAAATCGTCAAGAAGATTTACGAGCTATGCCTGCAAGGAACCACCAAACACGCGATTGTGCTTTATCTGAACGAACACGGCATACCCAGCCCCACGGCATACCGGATAGAAAAGGGCCTGCCCTATTCCCCCGCCGTGGCTGACAATCCCATGTGGGGAAACAAGATTGTCAATGACATTCTGAAAAATCCCATTTATACCGGGGATTTGGTGCAGGGCCGCCGCCGGGTGAAAAGCTACAAGGTACACCAGATTGAGGCTGTGCCGGAGGAAGAATGGGTGCGCGTCCCCGATACCCACGAGGCAATCATCACCCATGAAACCTTTGACCGGGTGCAGGCCCTCCTGCTCCGGGATACCCGGACGACCCCAAAGGGCCGGGAGCTCCATTTGTTTAGCGGCTTTCTGAAATGTGCGGACTGTGGGAAATCCGTCACCCGGAGCCAGAGCGGGAAAAATGTATATTATGCCTGCTCCACCTACAAGAACCGCTCCCGGACGGCCTGCACCATGCACTCTATCAAGCACAACCGTTTAGAGGCCGCCGTTCTGTTCGCTATCCAGTATCAAGTGAGCACCGCCGTTTCCTACTCGGAAATAGTAGCCCGTATCAATGCGGCCCCGCTGAAAAAAAGTCAATCCCACCGCCTTAACGACCAGATAGCCGCAAAGGAAAAGGAATTGACGAAAATCACCCGCTATAAGCAGTCACTGTATCAAGACTGGAAAGACGGGGAAATCACCCAGCAGGAATACCGGGAAATGAAAGCCGATTATGAACGGCAGGCCGCTGGGCTCTCGGATTTGCTGGCCCGGCTGACGGCTGAACGGAAAGAGCTTTCAAACGGCGTTGACCAGCAGCATCCCGCGCTGGTAGCTTTTGCAAA
The DNA here is from genome assembly GCA_041223805.1 of Oscillospiraceae bacterium 44-34. Taxonomy (GTDB): domain Bacteria; phylum Bacillota; class Clostridia; order Oscillospirales; family Oscillospiraceae; genus Lawsonibacter. The sequence goes on from JBCLQX010000051.1 coordinate 5,970, forward strand.
ATATCAGAACATCGAAAAGCTGACCCGCGAAATTCTGATTGAACTGGTAGACCATATCAAGGTTTACGAAAACGGCAATATAAGCGTTCACTTTAAGTTTGCGGACGAGTTCCGCCGGATTGCCGAGTACATTGAAATCAACACCACTGACACCGCCGAGGCGGGCTGACCCCCGCCAAAGTATAAAATCCTTTTGACAGTGTGTTTTCCTAATAAAACGCAATCTTATGCTTGCTACTATAGCGTTCCCCCGTTCCGCTTCTTGATATATCCATCATGTCCTGGATATTTTTTGCAATCGCTAATCACCATAGATGGCGGCTATATGACAAATTCTGCGCTTCATTTCCTCACGAATGTATAAAGGTTCAATGCACTCACATTTATCCCCAAATCCGAGGAGAATATCATAATAATACTCGTTTTCAATAAATGGAAAATTCACAAGATAATGCTCATCCCCATCTGGCGTAAAGTGGTCGTATGTGCAGTATTCAAGCACTCTATCCAGTATAGATTTATGAATACGAATTTTAACTTCCATCTGCATTGCCGTCAAAATTTCCTCAAAATCCAAAATTGGCTTTTCATAATTTCGCGGCATAAATGTTTCCTGTCTCATTTGCAGATGCGACATACGAGATAACCTAAATAGGCGGTAGTCGTTTCTGTGATAACAATACCCATAAAAATACCAGTGGCTGCTTTTTAATACAAGCTGATATGGCTCAACCGTCCGTACAGCTTTATTTCCATGGTGAGCTATATACTCAAAAGAAAGTAGTCTGCAATTCTGCAAAGCTGCTTTAATCGTTTCTAAATATGGTTGTATATTTTGATTACCTATCCACGGACTTAAATCTATACAAATTTGATTTGTCTTTATTTCAATATCTTTCGCTTTTTCAGCCGGGATAAAACTTTTCACTTTCGCAAGAGCATTTACTAGTTCATCGCCTCGTACCATATTTGAAAGACTGGAAAGCCCCATCAAGATTGCAGAAAGATCGGCGGTTGAAAAAACCTTTTTATCAATCTTATATTCTGGCATGATTTCAAAGCCGCCCCCAACTCCTGATATTGAACGAATAGGGATGCCAGCTAAGTTGATTGCGTCTATGTCACGATAGATTGTGCGCGGAGAAACTTCAAACATATCTGCTAACTCCTGCGCGCCCATACGCTTTTTGTCAAGGAGCGTCATAATGATGCTGACAAGTCTATCAACTTTCATCTGGCAACCGCCTTTCAAAGAGCCTTTATATCATTATAAATTGTTGCCATACTGATGTCAATAATTAAGTGGTAAGATTACGGTGTAAGTAAAACAAGACCAAAGAAAATGGAGGGTATTATGTTCACAGTCTACATTTATGTCCTTGACACCTTGGCCGATTGGGAGTTGGGCTATGTTACAGCGGAATTGAACTCCGGGCGGTTTTTCAAAAAGGGCGCGCCCGAAGTATCAGTCAAAACAGTTGCTATCTCAACGGAGCCGGTCAAAACAATGGGCGGTCTGACTATTGTTCCCGATTGCACTATCAGCGAAATTGCAGTAAGCGAAAAGAGTGTGCTGCTGTTGCCTGGAGCAAACACATGGGACGATCCGGGGCATAGTATTGTTATTAAAAAAGCCGGTGAGTTGATTTCTGCGGGCGCTCTGGTATGCGCTATCTGTGGGGCCACTGCCGCGCTTGCGAATGCTGGCTTGCTGGATCAGTGTCCGCACACCAGTAATGGAGCCGGATACCTTGAAATGGTTTCTCCCAGCTATAACGGACAGAATTTCTTTGTTGACGCACCATCTGTGGCAGACTGTAATCTGATTACCGCAAGTTCCACTGGGAGCTTACTGTGGGCAAAGCAGATTATTGAACGGTTAGATGTTTTCCAGCGCAACACATTGGAAGCGTGGTATGCGTATTTCAGCACTGGTGAGGCGCAACATTTCTTTACCCTTATGCAAACTTTGGCGTAGACACTAATACTGTTTTAACCTGCCAGCAGTGGCAGCAAAGAAAAAAACCGCTGCTGGCAGAAAATTTTTCATGCCTTTTTGTACGGTGGTTTTCAAAAAATGAAAGCCGCCGTTCTTTTCATCTCCATAGAGAGCGACGCGGTAACGCTGGCAGATACAGCGGCTGACAGGAGGCAGCCGCTATGAAGTACACAGCCAATCGACACAATCTGACAGCCCTTGATTTGTCAAAAAAAGCCCGGCCTCCACCGGGGACTATTGCGGCCACAAGTATGTACTATACAGTGTAGGTTCTGCACAGTATTGTTTATCTTTCGCCCGACAGGTCTGTGACCTGCCGGGCAATTTTTGTTGTTTCCTGCGGTTCGAAAAATTTTCTTCACTTTTTTCTCTGCGGGGAGCGGTTTTGCGCGCAAAACCTGTGCCGCCGGACGCTCTGTTAGCGGAAAGGGAAAGTACCACCACCATCCCCCAACGAAAGGGGGTGAGAAGTTGGAAACCAACCCCCGCGACTATGGCGAACGATGCAGGTTTGACGCCTTTTGCAAGACCGTGTTAAAGCACGAGGCAATCGACTACATCCGGGAAATGAAGCGGCGGGCCAGCCGGGAAACGTCCTTGGAGCGTCTGCCCCAGACGGCGATGGACAAGCTGTATTCAGCTGATGACTACCCCAGTGATAGCTATGTATTTTCGTACTGCGGGTACAACCTGCCGATCAGAAGCCAGCAGGTGGCCGACGCCTTTGCCAGTCTGCCGGAGCAGGAGCAAAGCATTTTGATTTTGCGCCTGGTGCTGGATTTGGCAGACAGCGAGATTGGCGAGGCCCTTGGTCTGTCCCGGAGTGCCGTCCAGCGGCGCAGAACAAAATCGCTGAATGTCCTGCGGACGAAATTGACAGCGAGGAAAGGAGGTTAGCGCCATGAAGCGCCGGAACTACAAGGGCCGTGAATTGCTGCCGCTGGCGGTGAGCGACGCGGCCCAGGCCGGGGACGCTGACGCTGTGGAGCAGGTCTTGCGGTACTACGAAGGCTACATAAACAAGCTCTGCACCCGGACGGTCTACGACGAAAGCGGCTGTCCCCACGCCTGTCTGGACGAGTACATGAAAAGCCGTCTGGAAAACAAACTGATCCGCGCCATTCTCGGCGTGAACTAATAACCGGCCCCGGTTGGGGGGAACAGCTTACCCTTTCCCTGTTCCTCCCGCCTGCGGGTCTTGTCCTGCGTTTTGGAAAGGGGAAATGCCTTTGGCGAAAAAACAACCTGATAAAGTAGACTGTGAAATCGAACTTCCGCAGGCTATCATAGAAACTTTTGCCCGTTTTCTCGTCCCGGAGATACGGAAATACTATGACAGTGAACAGGGCCAACGGGAGTTTGCGGAGTGGCAGGATGCCCAAGGCAAAACGAAATAAACCGACAAAACAGCGGAGGCCAAGGCTTATACCTTGACCTCCGCTGTTCATTTGACATCAGAGCCACACCATCACAGCAAAGCCGCCTTTGAAATAATAGGTGTTCGTCCAATGTCCATCTGGAGTAAGCGGTCAAAATCGATTTTTCGAAATCGATGTAGCAAAAGATTTCACTTGAAATATTCTTTAATTGTAAAAAAGCACGGTAAATATCCACTGAGGTTTTCATCTCATATGGCTATAGTTTTAAACGGATTCTACACTTGCCATCAACCACTTCGCATAAGCATGGAGATCCTCTGCCAGCTTCTCTTTACCATTAGCCTTTTGTACATCTGCCAGCTCTGCAAAAAATTTCGCATCTTCCCGATCTTTAACGTCGTATTCAAGCCTGCCATTCACATGACAACCAGAGAAAGAGTAGTAGGCATGAGTGAAAAACCCTATCCGCTTTTTCTCTGAGTGTTCCAACGCCTCAGCAGTGGTGGAATCCAGTATATGACCGCTACTCCTGTCTCTCTCCAAATGGTTATAGAGCAGAAATCCAACCTGCTCCTCTATCTTGCTCCGGATATCCTCTGGTTCAGAAGTACAGAGTGCATCGATTCCATCCAGCCAGTTTTGAATATTCTCTGGTGCGGCATCACACTGATCCAACAATTTTTTTACGAAACAAACCGGTCCGTCAATTTGCTTAACATAATTCAGAAGAAACTCAGGTTCGTTTGCAATCCGCCAGAAAGTAACCTGGGGTCTGAGCTCCTGTACTCCATTAGCAAACAGTCTATCTCCATATCGATCAAAAGACAGCTTTTCCAGTTCTTCCAGTTTCGAGGATTCCATCCTATGTGACAGAGAATGATAAATATTGGCGAATTCATAACTGGGCATATTGATATCTTGGTGATCCTTCAGCAGCATCAGACGCTGGAATAGCCACTGTGGGGATATATCCTTCAAGCGGCCAAAGTCCTGAGACAATAAATCAAACGCTTTTTCGAGAAAACCGTATCGCTCAAACGCGTCAAAGGCAGATTCTATACAATTCCACAGCTTGGCCGGCTTCACCATGGACCAATACAGCTTGGCATCCTCACCCATTTGCGTATCAAAAAACGGCAGATCTTCTTTATCGGGAATCAGTTCACAGAAAAGCTTTGCTTTTTGGTCTGACGGAATCGCCGCAATGCCGAGATCTGATATCCACTCACATCCTTTTTCATGGAATTTTGCAGCGAAATAGTACCCATATTTATACGGAGCATCAAAAAAAGCCTCCAGAAGTGCCCTATCATCTGCCAGCGTAAACACAATTCCCAGATCCAGCGAAAAGTATGGCAGGCGGATGAATCGTTCGGGGACCGTAGAGAGGAAAGAGATGACTCTGCCAATCCCACCTTGCTTGTATAGATCCAAAAGCGCGTGTTTCTGCCGCTCTGCGAGTTGGCCAAGTAAGATCTGGGGATCGATATCTTCAATACGGAGTTGTAGATAGCTGTTTTCGCGAAACCACCGACGATAATAGTCATCTGGATCATTTGGCCGAAATTTCTGGCCGATGGCGATTAATCTGTCTCTCAACTCGCTTTCTAAGGGAATTCCATGACTGTATTCCAGAGGCAAATTGCAAAGCCGATCCCACAATTTTTCTCTGCTTCCTGAGTCTTTGAGGTTTGGTTCTATATGTTCGATGCAACTGGCCAGCCAATTCAGGTTGCTGTATGGAAATGGGGCAAGCCTTCGGGGAAGGAGCAGCAGGATGCGATCTACATCATTATTGATCAGCTCAAGAAGTTCATTGTAATAGGTCTGCAGTTTGGCAGATTCTACATTCTGAGGCCACTTGAACAGACGGAGATATTTTTGGGGAACGGGGCCTCTTTCGTATACCATGTGATTACAATTAAGCGCACTGTGTAGGATATTGAACGCTAGTTCCTGATCCTTGGCAGCAATCTCCCGAATCAGATCCAGCTTTTGTGAAAAGCAGGCAGCGGTTGCCCTTGACTCTACACGGAGAAGACTGTACAATGCGCCGTTCGCATCTTTACCTCCAAGCTCCCACAAGAATCGCGAGGCTTCTTTATAATATTCTGGGAACCAAGCGATAGTCTGTAATGCCCGGATAAATGTTCCTTTGCTGTGCTTGGAAAGCCCTTTATTGGACTGCAGCAGATTTAGAAGGAACTCGGGATCGATCTCCGCAATATACGAAATTCTATCTCCATACCTTTTGTCGCAAACCAGCTCCATGGTGACAAAAACACGAATGGCTTTCTGGGCAAAATGAGAAAAGCCAATATAGGACAAGAAAGCCAACGTATCCAAAACGCCTTCCAGCAATTCTACGGAATAGTAATTTTCACGGTGTTCCATCACATAACGGATGATCTCCATAGCCGATGCCGCATCGTCTGGGGAGAATTGGGCCAACCGCTCATGTTTTGCATCTATTTGGGCAGTGGAAGCAGGAATACTTAGATATCTGCTCTGCTCCCGCTGAATTGGGATGCCCTGCCAGATGCAGCGCTGCTGGAATTGTTCAAAGCTGTCATTGGTCTGAGAAACAACCAGGGCCTGGTCATATTTATTCTCCTCCACATATTGACCAATCACAGATAGCACCATAGACTCCTTAGTCTTTGAAAAAATAGTGCCTTTTTGCGTGATTTCCTCGGCCCTCCGATGAAATTCATTTTGCTCCTCGGGCTCCATGTTGAATTTACTGCCTCCCCGCCGGATCCAGTACTGATCTGCCCCATTCTTGGGATAACTGTAGGGTCCGCGATAATTGTCTGCTGATATATAGAAATATCCAAATTTTAGCCCTTGATAATCTACGATTCCCGTTTCTACTGTGGGATGGACTGGCTTTATATGAGAGAATACGTTCTGCCATTCATTGTCATCCGGAAACTGAAACGTACCAAGGCCGACACGATCCTTTGTCTTTCCTTTTTTGTCTTCGTGGATTCCAAATAGAATAAATTTCTCCCGGCCAAACGCCTGCAGGCAGTTTAAAAAAGCAGTGACCTCTTGTCCTAGTTTTTCTTTATCCTTACGAGTAAGGCTGGATGGATATGCGTCTTTGTATTCAATCCACGCACATTCTTCCGGAAATCCATAAGGGTCTTTGAGTATGCGCTTAATGATATCCTTTGCATTACAAAACATCAAAAATAGTTCCCTCCTAAGATTAGCTTGCAACGGGATCATAAAAATTTGTGTACTCTGAGCCAACAAATATTTTCTTTTGAGTATAAAGAAATTTAGAATTCTTTCCGATAGCAACGCTTAACAAGGGCACACAGGCCATAGTATAAAGCGCAGAGAGAAAAATTTTCAGATTTTCCACTCAAACGAAACGCGGTCGCTGGTGGCCTGGACCTGGGAGAGAATGATGTCCGTCACCTGCCGTCGGTCGTCAAAGTCAATCGTGTTCCAGTTTTCCAGATGGGCAGACAGAAATTCGATTTTCTGTGGGGAGATTGTTTCCGCATTCAATGCGGCAATCTCTTTTATCAGCCGTTGACGGCTGGCGTCCAGTTCTTCGATTTTCCCGTTGGCATAGGACAGCAGAACCGTATTGGCCCCGGTCAGGGTGTTCAGCAGTTTTTCAATTTCGTCCTCCACCTGGGCCAGCTCCACATTCAAGGCGGTCAGCTTAGGATTGACGGTCGTTGCTTTTGCGGTCAGGGTTTGAAACTCGGAGAGCTTCTTCACCATCTCCCCATAGACAAATTGCTCAAACTCTGCCGTCCTCAACGTCCCGCAGCCCTCACAGCTTTTGTTGTCCGCCCGCTTGGAGCACCGAAGATACTGCGTCCCTGCCGGGTTGCCCACGCTCATAAGGGCATACCCACAGCGCCCACACTTGATTTTTCCGGCCAGCCAGGTATTCCGGGCCTTGCGTCCTCCCTGGAACGTGATATTTGCCAGCAGCTTCTTCCTGCACCGCAGCCAGGTATCGGCGGAAACAATACCCTCGCTGGGGGCCAACACAAGGATCTGCCCCCGCAGATCCTTGTGTTTTCGCTCCTGCACGTCCCGGCCCTGGTAGAGATAGCAGCCGTTTGTCCCGGCGAAGTCCGCCGCGTCGTTGACCACCACGGCCCCCTGGCCCTTGAAAAATTCGTACAGCTCCAGGTCTGCCTGGGCGTAAATTGGGTTGCGGAGCAGTTGGGAGATAAACCCCCGTTTCAATTCCTTGCCGTAAATCAGGATATTGTTTTCAGCAAAGTACCGGGCAATATCCCCGAACGACGTGGACGGCTCGGCGTACATCTCAAACATCAACCGGGCAATATTCGCCGTGGCGGGGTCCGGGATCATCATTTTCGTGCGGATACCTTGGAGGGTGGTAGGCTCCAGCTTGAAGCCATAGGGGGCGGCACCGCTCATGTGGAAACCCCGCTGACACCGGGAGTAGTAAGCGTCGGTCACGCGCTTCTGGATCGTCTCGCGCTCTAACTGGGCGAACACGATACAGATATTCAGCATGGCCCGGCCCATCGGGGTAGATGTGTCAAACTTTTCCGTAGAGGAAACAAACTCCACGTTGTACTCCTGGAACAGTTCCATCATGGTTGCGAAGTCCAGAATGGAACGGCTGATACGGTCCAGTTTGTAAACCACCACCCGGCGAATTAAGCCCTGGCGGATGTCGGCTAAAAGCTCCTGAAATTTTGGCCTGTCCGTATTCTTCCCGGAATAGCCCTTATCTTGATAATCCTTGTGGTTCCCACCCCTTAACTCGTACTTGCAGAACTCGATTTGACTTTCAATGCTGATACTGTCCTTGCGGTCCACGGACTGTCTGGCGTAGATAGCGTCGATACGGTTTTCCATGATAGCTCCTTTCCTATCGGGAAATGGAGCTGTCAACCTTTACAAGTATATTATACCAAAGACAGCCCCAGGGCACAAGGATGTGGAAAAACGCAGAAAGACAGCACCCGAACAAGTGCTGCCCTTCAACTTGCCCCACTTCTGGTCACGGTGGCCAGAAGTCCAGCGAGGATAAATCCATTTCGATCCATGATTGCGCCGAATTTGCCACGCGCCCCGGCACAGGGGAGCATCCCAGGCCGCCGGCGGCTCCGGCTGTCATAACTCCGCAGGATTGCGAAGCTCCCCCGCAAGTCTATGGGAGGGCGTGAGCAAGTTTCATTATCCCCCGCGCTGTCCTCGCGCCCGGTTTGCCAGGTCCGGGTCAAAGGTTCGCGCTGATCGCTCGGCCCGCTTCTCTTACCTCCTTGAGCGGGCTGTCCTGGCGGCGCGCCTTTTGTCGCTGTTCACGCAGGTTTTGTGCCTGGAATACTGTGTATTCAGTTGTTCTTGGTGCATAAGCCTCCTTATATATCAGGCGGGTTAGGGGCTGTTTGTTGCTCCCTATCCGTAAAAATTTTTCAAAATTTCCGCAAGATTTTTAACACCCCGGCGGATACTGTCGCAAATGGAGCTTTCCACCACATTTTCAGCCTTGGCAATTTCAGACTTCTTCTTGCCCAGAATGTAGTGAGCATATACTCTCCGGGCCTGAATGGGCGGGAGCTGGTCAAGAGCGGCGTAGAGGGCGGAGCGGTTTTCCTCGTCCAGAATAATCTCCTCCGGGGTCAGGGGCGGGAACATCACATCCGGCTCAAAGCCGGGGTCAACGTCCAGGGAGCACTCGTTATGCTCCCGCTTGCGCCGCTTGTAGCTGTCACACAGACGGCCCCCAGTGGAAAGAACGACGGCGATTTCATCCGATACTTCCAGTGTGTCAATGCCAATTTGAAATTGTAAGAAAACGCCGAAGAAATTTTGTAGTTTTTCGGCGGGGGGGGGTAACAAAAC
>JBCLQX010000052.1:0-14902 GCA_041223805.1 Oscillospiraceae bacterium 44-34
TCCGTCTCTTCCGCTGAGACTATGGTCAAAATCTCCCATTTCCTCACCTTGCTCAAACGATTATGAATACAGGTTCTAAGACCGTCTACCCGGCGCTGAAGGATGTCTTCGCCGCTATGAACGGAGCGGGACTGTGAGAAAGGCCGTCTGGACTGAGTTGGCCGTCCGGGTGGTCCTGTTGCTGGCGGGACTTACCGTCGCCCACCTGGGCGTCACACTGTTTCTGGAGTCTGATCTGGGCTCCGACCCCTTCAACGTACTGGTCCAGGGCCTCTGCCGAGCTCTGCCCTGGCCGGAGTGGATGACCCACGGCCGGGTCCACCTGCTGGTCAGCCTCCTGATCGTGCTGGTGCTGCTGGCCGTCGCCTGCGGCTATGTGCGCATCGGAACAATGCTGTGCATGGCCCTGGGCGGACCCATCATCGACCTGTGGACCCTCCCCCTGGCCCCCCTGTTCCCCGAGGAGCTGGCCCTGCCCTGGCGGCTGCCGGCTCTGGTGGCCGGGTGCGTCATACTGGCCTTCGGTATGACGGTGGTCATCCGCTCCGAGGCAGGTACCGGCCCCAACGATTTAGTGGCGGTGGTGCTCAGCGACAGGCTGAAAAAGCCCTTCGGCCCCGTCCGGGTGGCGGTGGATGTCCTTTTCGCCCTGTCCGGCTGGCTGCTGGGAGGTGTGGTGGGACTGGGCACCGTTGTATGCTCCTGCCTGGTAGGCCCCTGCGCCCAAGTCTTTCTCCCCATCAGCGGGAAGCTGTGCCAGGCCTGTCTGAACAAACTACGAGGTGATACGCCATGAAAATTTATTCCATCCATGACCCTGAGTTCATCCCCTACGGCAAGGTGCTGGAGGGCTACGACACCACCTGCCTGCTGAAAGCTATGAAGACCATCCCTCTGCCCGAGGCGGGGGTAGCCTACGAGCCCAGCATTCCCGTGCTGGAGACCACTTGCACCTACGGCCAGCTCCAAAATAACGCCTACGGCGGAATGCCTGTCCAGCTGGGCATGTGCTGGGGCCGGAACACGAAACTGAACTGCCTGGAGTACCACCGGGACAGCGAGGTGAACGTGGGCACCGGCGACTTCATCCTCCTGCTGGCCAGGCAGGAGGAGATCGTGGACGGCTTGCTGGACACGGCGAAGGTGAAAGCCTTCCGGGTGCCCGCCGGCGCGGCGGTGGAGGTCTACGCCACCACCCTGCACTACGCCCCCTGCCACGTAAACGAGGACGAGGGCTTCCGGGTGGCGGTGGTCCTGCCCCGGGGCACCAACACCGGTGTTCCCGGTGCCGCACCCCTGAACGAGGAGGACAGGTGGCTCACCGCCCGGAACAAGTGGCTGCTGGCCCATTCGGAGAGTTCCGAAGCCGCCCAGGGGGCCCACATTGGCCTTCAGGGCGAAAATATCGACATTGCTGCGGATATCTGATATCCCGCCCCAGGGGCAGGAACCGCAAATTAGAATTGAGGAGGAATTATCATGCTTACTAACATCCCCGAGGTAAAACTGGGCATCATTGCCGTCTCCCGGGACTGCTTTATCATCGACCTGTCTGAGCGCCGCCGCTCCGCCATCGTGTCCGCCTGCGCCGGCAACGGTCTGAACATCTACGAGTGCAAGACTACCGTGGAGAATGAGAAGGACATGCTTAAGGCGGTGGCCGAGGTCAAAGAGGCTGGCTGCAACGCCCTGGTGGTCTTCCTGGGCAACTTCGGTCCCGAGACCCCTGAGACCCTCATTGCCAAAAATTTTGACGGCCCCTGCATGTACGTGGCCGCCGCCGAGGGGGACGGCGACCTGATCAACGGCCGGGGCGACGCCTACTGCGGGATGCTCAACTGCTCCTACAACCTGGGCATGCGTCACCTTAAGGCCTTTATCCCCGAGTACCCTGTGGGCACCGCCGAGGACATCGCCAAAATGATCGGCGAGTTCAAGCCCATCGCCTGCGCCCTCATCGGCCTGAGCCAGCTGAAAATCATCACCTTCGGCCCCCGGCCCCAGGACTTCTTCGCCTGCAACGCCCCCATCAAGGGCCTGTACGAGATCGGCGTGGAGATCGAAGAGAACTCCGAGCTGGACCTGCTGGTGGCCTACAAGGCCCACGCCAACGATCCCCGCATCCCCGAGGTGTGCGCGGACATGGCCAAGGAGATGGGCGAGGGCTGCTACTACCCTGAGATGAACGAACGGATGGCCCAGCTGGAGCTCACCCTTCTGGACTGGGCCGAGGCCCACAAGGGGGCCCGGCAGTACGTGGCCTTCGCCGACAAGTGCTGGCCCGCCTTCCCCGAGGCCTTCGGCTTTGAGCCCTGCTACGTCAACTCCCGCCTGGTGAGCCGGGGCATCCCCGTCTCCTGTGAGGTTGACATCTACGGCGCTCTGTCCGAGTACATCGGCATGTGCGTCTCCGGCGACACCGTCACCCTGCTGGATATCAACAACTCCGTCCCTGCCTCCCTCTATGAAGAGGACATCAAGGACAAGTTCAACTACCAGCTCACCGACACCTTCATGGGCTTCCACTGCGGCAACACCCCGTCCTGCAAGCTGTGCGCCGACCGGGCGGTGAAGTACCAGCTGATTCAGCACCGGCTGCTGGAGCCCAAGGACAGCGAGCCTGACTTCACCCGGGGCACTCTGGAGGGGGACATCGCTGCCAGCGACATTACCTTCTACCGTCTTCAGTGCGACAGTGAGGGTGTTCTCCGGGCCTACATCGCCCAGGGCGAGGTTCTGCCCGTGAAGACCCGCTCCTTCGGCGGCATCGGCGTGTTCGCCATCCCCGAGATGGGCCGGTTCTACCGCCACGTGCTGATCCAGAAGCGTTACCCCCACCACGGGGCGGTGGCCTTCGGTCACTACGGCAAGGCCCTGTTTGAGGTCTTTAAGTTCCTGGGCGTCCAGGACATCGCCTACAATCAGCCCAAGGCCCTCCCCTATCCCACCGAGAATCCCTTCGCCTGATGGCGGCGGTTGGAAGGAATTGAATCAAATGCCGGAGAGGGTATCCTCTTCGGCATTTTTTGATCACGCCCGGATGCGGGGCGGGAGAAATGCTTTGACAATCGGGGATTCTGTGGTATGATAAAATAAATCCACCGAAAAAGCGGAGGGAGAGAGGAGCTTTATGAGCAGAATGGACAATTCAATCAAATGGGTCCTGAACCGTATACCCGCAGGCGGGGAGGAGCGGCTGTCCATAATGGCGCTGGAAGAGGTGGACAAGGCCCGGGCCTTTCACCGCTCCTTTCCTCAGTACAGGGAGACCCCTCTGGCGCGGCTGGACGGTATGGCCCGGCGGCTGGGCCTGGGAGGGCTTTGGGTCAAGGACGAAAGCTGGCGTTTCGGCCTCAACGCCTTTAAGGTGCTGGGCGGTTCCTTTGCCATGGCCCGGTACATCGCCAAGGAGTTGGGAGAGGACGTGTCCAGGATGACCTACGACCGGCTGACCAGCGAACGGCTCCGGGAGGAGTTCGGTCAGGCGGTCTTCTTCACCGCCACCGACGGCAACCACGGCCGCGGAGTGGCCTGGGCGGCGGGGAAGCTGGGACAGCGGGCGGTGGTCCTCATGCCCAAGGGCAGCGTCCAAAGCAGATTTGACAACATCGCCCGGGAGGGGGCCAGGGTCACCATTGAGGAGGCCAATTACGACGACTGCGTCCGCATGGCCGCCGCCCAGGCGGCAAAGACTGAGCACGGCGTGGTGATTCAGGACACCGCTTGGGAGGGCTATGAGGAGATTCCCACTTGGATCATGCAGGGATACGGCACCATGGCGGCGGAGGCGGCGGAGCAGCTGGAGAGCCGGCCCACTCATGTGTTTGTCCAGGCGGGGGTGGGGTCCCTGGCCGGGGCGGTAGCGGGCTATTTTGCCAACCGGTACCCCGACAGCCCGCCCAAGGTGATTGTGCTGGAGGCCCGGGCGGCGGACTGCTTCTATCAAAGCGCCCTGGCCGGCGACGGCGGAAGCCGGACGGTGGGCGGGGGCCTTCAAACCATTATGGCCGGGTTGGCCTGCGGGGAGCCCAGTCCCCTGGCCTGGGACATCCTGCGCTCCAGAGCAAGTGCTTTCCTCTCCTGCCCCGACTGGGTGAGCGCAAGGGGGATGCGGATGCTGGCCGCTCCCCTGAGGGGGGACCCGGCGGTGGTTTCCGGTGAATCCGGCGCTGTGGGTATGGGGGCTGTCTCCGCCATCATGGAGGACGAGGACTGCGGATCGCTGAGAGCGGTGCTGGAACTGGACCGGGACAGCCGCGTCCTCCTGTTTTCCACTGAGGGGGACACAGACCCGGATCGATACCGCCAAATCGTTTGGAACGGGGAATATTCCAGCGCGCTGTGAGGCAGACTGCTTGGAAGGAATGAGGTGAGGAACATGCTGGAGGTATCCGGACAGTATAATACTGCCAAAATATTTACAAATGTAGTGGACCAGGCGTCCATCGCCCAGGTAATAACCCTGTGCAATCAGGAGTTTGTCCAGGGCAGCCGCATCCGGCTGATGCCTGACGTCCACGCCGGGGCGGGGTGCACCGTGGGCACCACCATGACCATCACTGACAAGGTGGTCCCCAACCTGGTGGGGGTGGACATCGGCTGCGGGATGGAGACGGTCCGCCTGCGGGAGGACCACATAGAGATGCAGAAACTGGACCGGGTGGTCCGGGAGAATATCCCTTCCGGCTTTGCCATCCGGGAGAAGGCCCACCGGTACGCCGGCCGGATTGAACTGGAGGAGCTGTGCTGCGCCCGGCACGTGGACCTGCTCCGGGGAGAGAAGAGCGTGGGCACCCTGGGGGGCGGCAACCATTTTATTGAGGTGGACCGGGACGACGAGGGGCGGCTGTACCTCATCGTCCACTCGGGCAGCCGGCACCTGGGTCTCCAGGTGGCCAATTTCTACCAAAACGCCGGCTATCAGGCCCTGAACCGCTCCGACCCCCAGTCGGAACAGGAGCTGATCGCCCAATTGAAGGCCCAGGGGAAGGAGAAGTCCATCCAGAAGGAGCTGAAAAAGCTTCGCAATACCAAGCGCACCGCCATCCCTAAACCGCTGGCCTACGTCTCCGGGGCGCTGTTCGACGACTACCTCCACGACATGGAGATTGTCCAGCGGTTCGCCGCCCTGAACCGGCAGGCCATGGTGGATGAGATTTTGAAGGGCATGAAGTTCCACGCCGAGGACCAGTTTACCACCATTCACAACTATATCGACACAGGGGAGATGGTCCTGCGCAAGGGGGCGGTGTCCGCCAGGGCGGGGGAGCGGCTGCTTATCCCCATCAACATGCGGGACGGTTCCCTGATCTGCACCGGTCTGGGCAATGAGGACTGGAACTGCTCCGCCCCCCATGGGGCGGGGAGGCTGATGAGCCGGGCGGAGGCCAAGCAGTCCTTTACCGTCTCCGCCTTCAAAAAGGAGATGGACGGCGTCTATACTACCTCTGTAGGGGCGGCCACCCTGGACGAGTGCCCTATGGCCTACAAGCCGATGGAGGCCATTGTAGACAACATCGCCCCCACCGCCCAAATTGAGCGAATTATCCGTCCGGTGTATAACTTCAAGGCCGGAGATGGGGATTGATTTTAGCACTCCTGTGTCCTGTTTGTGAACGAAATGTAAATCCTTTAAAATTGACCCCTGATTTTTTGAAATTGGGGTTGATTTTTTTGCCAGAAGCGGTTATTATCTTATGCAGAGTTAGCACTCGATAAAAACAAGTGCTAAACACTGAAATTGTTGTTCCAAAAAATTAAGTCATATAAGGAGGAACCTGTTATGAAACTCAAACCCCTGGCTGACCGCGTCATCGTGAAACTGGTGGAGGCTGAGGAGACCACCAAAGGCGGCATTATCCTCACCGGCGCCGCCAAGGAGAAGCCCGAGGTGGCCGAGGTAATTGCCGTCGGCCCTGGCGGCACGGTGGACGGCAAGGAGGTCGTCATGACTGTGAAGGTGGGCGACAAGGTCATCACCAGCAAGTACTCCGGCACCCAGGTCAAGCTGGACGGCGAGGAGGTCACCATCGTCCGCCAGAACGACATCCTGGCGGTTGTGGAGTAAAGCTCTGTAGGAGCGGATAGCATCCGCCCGTCCCCCTGCACAGGGCGCGGCAACCCGGCGCACCGTTGGCGGGGACTTGAAACGCGGCGGGCCGAGGTCGTCCCGCCCTACAGGCAGACACAATTTTCGGGCGGATGCTATCCGCCCCTACAACAAACATTTGGAGGTAATGCTTTATGGCTAAAATCATTTGCTACGGCGAGGAGGCCCGCAAGGCTCTGGAGAAGGGCGTCAACCAGCTGGCCGACACCGTGAAGATCACCCTGGGCCCCAAGGGCCGGAACGTGGTGCTGGACAAGAAGTTCGGCGCTCCCCTCATCACCAACGACGGCGTGACCATCGCCAAGGAGATCGAGCTGGAGGACCCCTTTGAGAACATGGGCGCCCAGCTGGTGAAAGAGGTCTCTACCAAGACCAACGATGTGGCCGGCGACGGCACCACCACCGCCACCCTGCTGGCCCAGGCCATTGTCCAGGAGGGGCTGAAAAATCTGGCCGCCGGGGCCAACCCCATGGTCATGAAGAAGGGCATCGCCAAGGCCGCTTCTGCCGCCATCGAGGCCATGAAGGCCAACAGCCAGAAGGTCAACGGCTCCGACGATATCGCCCGGGTAGGCACCGTCTCCTCCGGCGACGAGACCATCGGCAAGCTGATCGCCGAGGCCATGGAGAAGGTGGGCCACGACGGCGTCATCACCATCGAGGAGTCCAAGACCGCCGAGACCTCCTCCGAGGTGGTGGAGGGCATGGAGTTCGACCGGGGCTATATCACCCCCTATATGGTCACCGACACCGAGAAGATGGTGGCCGAGCTGGACGACGCCCTCATTCTTATCACCGACAAGAAGATCTCCAACATCCAGGAGCTGCTGCCCATTCTGGAGCAGGTGGTCCAGTCCGGCAAGAAGCTGCTCATTATCGCCGAGGACGTGGAGGGCGACGCCCTGTCCACCCTGATCGTCAACCGTCTCCGGGGCACCCTG
Organism: Oscillospiraceae bacterium 44-34; assembly: GCA_041223805.1. Taxonomy (GTDB): domain Bacteria; phylum Bacillota; class Clostridia; order Oscillospirales; family Oscillospiraceae; genus Lawsonibacter. The sequence goes on from JBCLQX010000052.1 coordinate 7,051, forward strand.
AACGTGGTCTGTGTGAAGGCCCCCGGCTTCGGCGACCGCCGCAAGGAGATGCTCCAGGATATCGCCATCCTCACTGGCGGTGAGGTCATCTCCGCCGACGTGGGCCTGGAGCTGAAGGAGGCTCAGATGAACATGCTGGGCTCCGCCCGCCAGGTGAAGGTCACCAAGGAGAACACCACCATCGTCAACGGCGCCGGATCCTCCGAGGAGATCAAGGCCCGCATTGGCCAGATCAAGAGCCAGATTGAGATCACCACCTCCGACTACGACAAGGAGAAGCTCCAGGAGCGGCTGGCCAAGCTGGCCGGCGGCGTGGCCGTCATCAAGGTGGGCGCCGCCACCGAGGTGGAGATGAAGGAGAAAAAGCTGCGCATTGAGGACGCCCTGAACGCCACCCGCGCCGCAGTGGAAGAGGGCATTGTCGCCGGCGGCGGCACCGCCTACCTGAACGCCATCCCCGCCGTGGAGAAGCTGTTGGCCGAGACCGAGGGCGACGAGAAGACCGGCGTGCAGATCATCGCCCGGGCCCTCACCGCGCCCGTGAAGCAGATCGCCGCCAACGCCGGCATCGACGGTGCAGTGGTGCTGGCCAAGATCCAGGAGTCCGGCAAGGTTGGCTACGGCTTCGACGCCTACAAGGAGGAGTACTGCGACATGATCCCCGCCGGCATCGTGGACCCCACCAAAGTCACCCGCTCCGCTCTGGAGAACGCCGCCTCCATCGCCTCCGTCCTGCTGACCACCGAGTCTCTGGTGGCCGACAAGCCCCAGCCCCCCGCACCCGCCGCTCCCGCACCCGACATGGGCGGCATGTACTAAGACATTTAAAAGCCCGGAGCGTAAGCTTCGGGCTTTTTCCAATCAAGCGGCTCAAGCGGCGGAGGCGGCCAGCTCCTCCCGAGCCTCCCGCTCGCTGTCGGCGGAGAAGCAAAACCGCCCCGCCCAGTCGTATACCTCTACATGTCCCCTTACCCATACAATACTGTAATCCATTACGTCCGGCTCCTTTCCTTGTATTCTAACTACAGTATACAAGAGAAATGGTCCGATAAACCGGACTTTTGTCCGGTCAGAAGGAGGAAAGTTCATTGAACACCATTCTGTATACCGTCCGCGCCGTCAACGGCGACTACGCTGAGCTGTCAGCGGACGACGGGAGCGAGCACTCCATCACCATGTTCCTGCTCCCCGAGGGAACCACGCTGGGCAGCCGGCTGAAATTTGAAAATTTCCAGTGGGAGCTGCTGTAAAGCGCGCCCGGCTCTGGGGCCGGGCGCGTTCCCATGTCGGGCAGACTATAAAAATAGTTCGTAATTTTGTAAAAACGGTCAAAACGGCGTGGAGCGGTTATATAAAATTGGACGGACTGTACAAAATATTAAAAATTATTTGTGTGTTTTGCGAAGTGAATTTTTTCTTTAATGTGCTATAATGATAATGTATTTATCCTGTCCGGAGCTCCGGTATCAGACAAAAAGGAGTTCCTTTTTGCGTCCATGCACTTCCTGGTGCATGGACGAGACACTTCGGACAGAGAAAGGAAGGGATGCCCTATTCGCGGGATGAAACAGACACTCTAATCAGAAAGGACGGTGCGAAAATGAAGAAAAAGTGGACCCGCCGTTTGGCGGCCCTCCTGACAGCCTGTATGCTCGTCTCCCTTTTCCCGGTTTCCGCCTTCGCGGAGACAGCCCCGGAGACGCCGCAGGAGATCGTGGAGGAGATGACGGAGGGGAACGCCGGGGAGCTTGACGAAGAACCCGGCGAGGACCCCGCCGAACAGCTGGATGACCAGGAAATTCCCGCTACAGAAAATGATGAAGAGACTACAATTGATTCCCCTGCCCAGGGAGAGGCAGTGGAAGACGAGCCTGAGGACGATCCTCCCGCTGAGGAGGAGTTCGGAGAGGCGGAAGATGTAGCCCCGACCGCGAATGACGTTGAGCCCCGTGTAACGAACAGCGGCTGGTATCAGGATCCCGTTACGGTGAAGAGCACAGACGCTGTCTGTGAGGACACGGACGACGGCGTGCACCTGAAGGCCGGGAGCGGGAATGGAAAAGACGGCGGCAGTGATTCGAACAAGTGGCCTGCGGTATTTTTAAATGATGATATCAATGCCGCATTGGAGCCAGACGCTGATGGGAATTATACTGTCAGCTTCAAGCTTCGCTTCGAAACTGTAGCCGCAATGGGTGTATTTATCAACTACAAAGACCCGTCGCAGGGATTTTTCCTTGGCTACAATAATAATCAGTGGTACACCCAGAGATATGGTGTTTCTGGAACAAACTGGTCCGACAAGAATCAGTCTACACCGGAAGCAAACACTACTTATCAAGTGGAGCTGTCCTGGAATCCTGATGAGGCTGTTGCGTCGTTCAGTGTGAAGACTGAGGATGGAAACACTGTTTTGACGGATATAGTCGATGACAGCTATGCTGATTTGATGGCTTTGGACGATGTGGAGGAGATCAATAATTTCGCTTTGGTATTGGGCAAGTGGAATAATTCTGCCGAGGCTGAAATTTGGGATTTCCGCCATTCTGATCAGGGCGGAAGCGAAGAGCCTGAGCCTCCTGTTGATGTGGGGCCCGCGCTGCCCACCCCGGAAGAGATTGCGGAACTGCTGAAGGTACAGATATACGATTACTATAACGGCAGCCATAGGCCAATCTATACTTTGACTGCTGCTGACTATGCCCTCGGCAACATGCGGACATTCAACAGTGTTTACCCCTATGTCTGTGACCTGACTCTGACCGATACCGTTCAGGAGTGGGTCGACAAGTTTAACGAATCACAGGAATTTGACCACGTTTTGCTGACAGCGAAGGACGGATTCCTTGGTACGACCACTGGCGTTGCCACGCTGTACTACAGTGCGAAAGAAGAGAAGTGGTGCTTCCCGCCCAGCGGGAGCGGGATTTCGACTCCCGGTGTCAGTGTCCAGACCAACGGGAACTTTATGCAGATTTATGTACGCTACGGTTACTCGTATCGCTATCTGCAGCATGATGGGACCCCGTTTGTCACTGACCGATTTGTAAGTGCCTGCAGCGGAAGTCACTCCGCACCCACTTACAGGCCGACGGGCGTCCCTGGCTATGTGGAGAATGGCAAGTATTATGCCTTCACTGGCTGGCAGGTTCCTGCCGAGCAAGATCCGGATAACAAGATGGTCATGATTTTCCGTGCCAACTATGATGAAGTTGAGGGTCTTGTCATCAACGAAGACGGCAGTGTGACCATCCCCGGCGGCACCAAGCTGGGAAGTTCTACAATCCCGCTGGCGGTTACCTCTGTGACTGTGCAAAGCGTGGATGATCTTGCGGGGCTGACGGTTGTCAGAGAGACCATGACCCTGCCTGACGGGGCCAGTGTGCTTCTCCACGATGGCAGCACTGTGACTGACGAATCTACGCTGTACTGCTTTACATCCAATAAGACCTATGAGGTGCTTGTTCCCTCCACCGGACTGTTCCTGGTGTCCGGCAGTGGGGCCACGCGGGACTATAAAACTCATAGTGCGAGCGCCCCCTGGGTGTATAAGGGAGAGAGCCGTGAGGGCATCAAGGAAGTCAGGGTCATGGAAGGCGTGACCGGCCTTGGTAACCGTACGTTCAGCGGGTGCGAGAATCTGAAGACCGTTACTTTGGCAGATAGTGTGACTGACCTTGGAATATCTGTGTTTGCGAATTGCGAGTCCCTGACCCAAGTTACTGCCATGGGGCTGACAGAGATCGGCGATATGGTGTTCAGTGAGTGTACCTCGCTGAAAAATGTAGTTTTTGGCAGTTCGCTTGTGAACGTCAATGAAACCGCTTTCACTCGTCAATACGCATCTTATACGATTACAGATCTTATCGTATATGTAAACGGAGAGCCCAGCGAACAGCTGACTACGGCTTTGAACCATTATCCGGAAAAGTGCACCTACAACATCGCCAACCTCAACGGCGGCGAGATTGCTGAGCTCAATAACGGCGGCTTCGCCACCTTGAAGGACCGCGAGGGCCAGATCTTCTCGGGCTGGTTCTCTGATGAGAGCAAGGTGGAAAATCCGGCTTATGACGGCACTGTTTACACCGCAAGGTGGGAGGAAGCCAATACCAGCATTCAGGTTTCTGAGACTGTCAACGGCGATAGAGTGAATGCCGCCATCGAGAACGGAATGGTCACTATCCCCGGCGGCTATACCCTGTGGGTGGACAGCGAGAAGATCGCCACCGTGCCCAAGGGCATCACCTCCGTGAAGGTGCCCGAGGCGGATGTGCGCGGGTTGAATGTCTTTGTCAATAGTGGTTCTGCGGCAGCAAACTACACCATCCTCACTCTGCCCGAAGGCAGCATGACTGTCTTGCCCGACGGTACGACAGTGAATGACACCAAACTGTACTGCTGCGATTACAACGGCGCTTATCCTGTGATCGCACCCTCCGCCGGGCTGTTTGTGATGTCCGGTTCCGGCGCGATGGACGACTTTGGACAGTCTGGTTACGCAACCGCTCCTTGGGTCATGAATACCTGGGGCAATGGGATTACGACGGTCAAGATTATGGAGGGCGTAACCTACATCGGTGAAAATGCTTTCTATAACTGTAAAAAATTGACCGATGTTTCCATTCCTGAAAGTGTTCAGACCATCGGAAAATCTGCCTTTGAGAACTGTGTGGCTCTGAAGCGCATCACCGTTCACGAGGGTGTACGTGAGATTAAGGACCGTGCGTTCAGCGGCTGTGAGGCCCTGACCGGTATCGTCCTTCCCGACAGCGTGACTACGCTGGGCGGCTGGACGTTCCAGAACTGCTCCGCCCTGGAGACCGTGGAGCTGCCCGCTGGCATCAGCACCAGCAGCGCGCAGACCTTTGTTGGCTGCACCGGTCTGAAGAATCTGGTACTGCGGGGCGCACCCGGCACGATTGACAGTCCCGAGCTCCTGTTCGGATATAGCCGTCCCACCGACCTGACTGTGTATGTCAACAGTGAGACCTATGTGACGAACGACCTGACCACCGCTCTCAACAAACTCAGTTTCTACCGTGTCGCCAATCTCAACGGCTACACTGTGAACGAGTATATGGACGGCGCTCTGGCTGTACCCGTCAAGGACGGCGTGGCCGGCGTGTGGTACGACGTGGACGGAAAGGCTCTGGTGAAGGGTGAGGGCGACAGCTACAGCCTTCCCGAGGACGAGGATTTCGGCGCTGTTTACACCGCCAAGTGGGCCGAGGCTGGACTGCCTGACGGTGCGACCAACGACAATTGGTATCAGGTCGAGGACACCAAGGTCAGCGGCTCTGTCGCTCCCTCCAAGGCGAACGGCAAGCTGACTCTGACCGCGGTTGGGGCCAACGGCAACAACTGCGACGGCGCTCCGCCTCCCGCGTTCTTCATGAACGAGCAGCTGAACGAGGCTATCGCGGCTGTCGGTGCGGGCGAGCGGACTCTGTCCTTCGACATGACCCCCAAGTCCAGCAGCGACAATATCTGTTTGGGCTTTGGCCTCAATTATTCTGGGGTAGCACAGAATGTGTATATCGGTTATGACAATTCCAGCAAATGGTTCGTGCAATATTACGGCGGAACTGGCGCCTATCCCAAATTTGCCGGGCCTGAGCTGGTAAAGGATCATACCTACCACATCACTATCAAGTGGACTGATACGAAGATTACTCTGTTCCAGGTGGATGACACTGTCTGCACTCTGCCCAACGACGGCGGCTTCGGCGGCGTTGCTGTGGCGGACGCTGTTGGTTTCAAGTGCGGCAAGGATCCCCAGAGCAGCGGTATCACCAGCATGGAGCTGTCCAACCTGCACTACACCGGTCAGAGCAGTGAGATCAACACTGGTGTGCGCAAGCCCACCCTGTCTCAGGTCTCGAGCATCCTGAAAGTGGAAATGCGGGACTATTACGGCGAGCATGATACACAGTACACATTGACCGCCGATGACTACGAGCTCGGTCCTGTGGTCGAGAGCGGCAGGGATGACTACCCCTACACCTGCGAGCTGACCTTGACGGCGGGCGTCCAGGGGTGGATCAGCCGGTTCAACCAGGGCAAGATATATGCTCACGAGCTTCTGTGGGACGATGTGGGCTTTGCCATCACTGATGGTGTTGCCACGCTGTACTACAGCGAGGCTTCTGGCTGGGTGATTCCCTCTATCTCCAGTGGGATCGAGACCCCCGGCATCAGCCGGCAGAGCAACGGCAACTTTATGTACCTGGAACTGTGGTACGGCTATGAGTACCGTTGGCTGACTCACAGCGGTGAGAAGGTCTACAATACCCATGTCGGCGCCTGTAAGGACGGGAGCCATACACCTTCTCCCGTTACCTACTGCAAGACAGTTCCTGCCGGCTATGTTGATGGTGACAGCTTCTATGCCTTCACTGGCTGGAAGACCCCCGCCGCAAAGGATGAGAACCTCGGCGAGCGTGTTATGGTCTACCTTGCCCAGTATGAGGAGGTCACAGGTCTTTGCGTCAATGACGACGGCAGCGTGACCATCCCCGGCGGCACCGTTTTGGGTGCGACCACAATCCCCAATGCGGTCAAGTCCGTCACCGTGCCCAGCATGAACGCCCTCAAGGACCTGACGGTGGACACCAAGTGGAACAAGCTGGTCCTGCCTGAGGGTTCCACCGTGATCCTGCCTGACGATTCCGAGGTGGAGAACGAGACCCATCTGTACTGCTTTACATCCAATAAGACCTATGAGGTGCTTGTGCCCTCCACCGGCCGCTTCCTGGTTTCCGGGACCGGTGCAATTGCGGACTATAGCAGCAGCAGAAATGTTCCCTGGAGCGGCAACGAGTACAGTTCCAAGATCAAGACCGTTGAGGTTATGGACGGCGTGACCGGGGTTGGAAGCTATGCGTTCAGCGCGATCACAAATATGACTTCTGTCACCCTGTCTGACAGCGTGACCACCATCGGCGCGAACGCCTTCAAGGACAGCAAGGCTTTGTCTGCCGTCACTGCCCCCGGCGTGACCAAAATCAACGCCAACGCGTTCTCCGCCTGTATCGGCCTGAACACATTGGTGTTCGGCGATGCGCCTGAGACCGTCGCCGAGAGTGCTTTCGCCACCAAATGGTCGGCCAAGATTGAAGAATTTGTAGTGTATGTGGATGGCGAGCCCAGCGATCAGCTGACCGCTGCCCTGAACTACAACAACAAGTGCACCTACAACATCGCCAACCTCAACGGCGGCAGAGTCTCCGAGGTTGTGTCCGGCACCCTGGCCACACCTGAGCGGACGGGCTATATCTTCCAAGGCTGGTTCGATGAGAACGACAGCGTGGCAGATATCCCTGATTTCAACAAGACTGTCTACACCGCCAAGTGGGAGAAGATCAAGAATACCTGTGTTGTCACGATTGACGGCGAAGCATACGAGGTCAAGGAGGGCGACACCTTGGCTGGTATCCTGCCTGAGAATCCCACCAAGGAAGGTTACACCTTCATTGGCTGGTTCGACGGCGAGGATAAGGTCACCGCTGACACCCTGGCCGATGACGGAATGACCATCACCTCCAAGTGGGAGATCAACAAGTACACCGTGGCCTTCGACGCCGCAGGCGGCAGAGTGAACGGCGAGGCGACTGTGACCGTCGAGCACGGCGAGACGCTGGGTACCCTGCCCACCGCCAGCCGCAGCGGCTACAGATTCCGCGGCTGGTATCTGGATGGCGCCCCGTTTGACGCCAACACCGCGATTACCGGCGACATTACCCTGACCGCTCAGTGGCGGCGGAACAGCAGCTCCCGTCCCACTCCTCCTGTTGTGGAGATTGAGGACCCCGACACTCCGTTGGTGGAGCTGCCCTTCGAGGACGTGGAG
>JBCLQX010000053.1:0-14774 GCA_041223805.1 Oscillospiraceae bacterium 44-34
TCCAGCCGATCCATTGTCAGCAGCCGCTCATCCATTTCAGCATCTCCTTTCTGGTTTTTGATATTTTACCCTGTTTTGGAGATATTTGCTGATATAAATTTAATAGAGTGTTGAAAATGCGGCAAGGCCGGTCCTACACAGGACCGGCCTTGCCGTGCTTCGCAAACTCCCTCGGTGGGGACCTGCGCCGTCTTCTTATTCCTGAACCAAGATCTGACTGAGGTCCAGCTCCTCTGCATCGCTCCACAGCCGTTCCAGGTCGTAGAACTTCCGGGCTTCGTCAGTAAACACATGGACCACCACCGCCGAGAAATCCATCAGCAACCAGGTCCCGCCCCGGTGTCCCTCGATGTGGTGGGCCCGCTCGCCGTTTTTCTCCGCCGCCTCCTCGCAGGCGTCGGACATGGCCTTTACCTGGGTGTTGGAGGTGGCGGTACAGATGACGAAGTAGTCGCTCAGGGTAGTAAGGCCCTCCGTCTTCAGCACCTTGATGTCGCCTCCCTTTTTGCTGTCCAGCGCTCTGGCCAGCAAAACCGCCAAGTCATAGGATTCCATCCGTTTTGCTCCTTTCTTCCTGTTTTTACTGTATTTCCTCTGTTTCCGGCTCTTTCCCGCTGTCCACAGGGGGGAAGATATCCTCCGGATCTATGGTCCCAACGCCGCCGGGATCCTCTGTCTCTTCCGGGTCAGGGCTGACGTCCTCCGGCTGCTGGGTCTCGTCCGGGCGGTCCGGCTCCTTTGGCCTGGATATTGGCGCCTGACTCAGCGCCGGGTCGGCCAGGGAGGCGTTGGTCACGCCGAAGCCGCCGCCGCTCTTTTTGTAGATCAGCTGCAGATCGCTGGCCATGATCTCGTCCACATAGGGGTTGAGGCCGTCGTTAAGCAGCTCCAGCAGCTCGTCCTGTCGGGCCACAACCATGGAGGCCTTCCGGTAAGCCACGTTATCAAAGGGCATAGAGACAAAGTTCAGGTCCTTTTCCGTGTCCATCCCCGCCGCCAGTTGGGCGAAGGCCAGGATATTGCCCACAGTCAGGTCGGTGTCCACATTCTCAGTAAAAATCTGAGCCAGGGTGGGCAGCTTCAGCAGGATTTCAGGCGCAAGGCACCGTTTCAGCACCGCTGTGAGAAAGTCCCGCTGGATCTGGGTGCGGCCCGCGTCGTAAAGGATGATGGTCTCATCGTTGTTCTTGCGGAAACGGATGACCTCCATCGCGTCCTGACCGTTCAGCAGCCGCAGGCCGGCCTTCTGGTGGATGTGCAGATCCTGTCCCGGGGTGTCATCGTCATAATCCATGTCGAAGGGGACCTCAAACTCCACACCTCCCACCGCGTCCACCAGCTTGCCGATGGCCTCCCACTGGACCAGGACATAAAAATCGGGGTAGACGCCGGTGAGCCTGCTCACCTCCTGCCGCAGGGCGGCCATGCCGTTCTCCACCCGCTCCCTATGAGGCAGGCTCCGGTCCCCTCGGTTTCGGGCGTATACCGTATTCAGGCGTTTGCTGGAGGCCGAAGTGTTGATCATGGTGTCTCTCAGCAGACTGATGGCATTGATCTTCTGTCCCTTGGTGTCGTAGGTGATGAGGATCATGGTGTCCGTCGCCCCGCTCACCGAATCCTGTCCGCACAGCAGAAAGGTGTAGTACCCCTCTTTCCTGCCGCTCCGGGTCACATCGGGCAGTTCGCCCCCCTCGTAGAACACGTCTCCCGGCTGACTGGATTGGCTCTGGGAGATGTTCCCGCCGGGAGGGGGGACAGTTCCGGGCAGGTCGGGCACGTTGGGCAGCCTGATCCAGGAGCGAAGATACAACGTGACCCCCACGACCAGAAGGGTCAGCACCGCCAGGACCTGACACAGCCGCCAGCGCAGCTTGGCTCCCCGGTCCAGGCCGGCCAGCCAACTTCGATACTGGCTCCACCAGCCTTCCCCGGCTGTCTCCCTCTTCCCGCACTGTCTGTTGTAATCGCTCATATATCTATCCCTCTGTCGTCACTCCATGCTCCCGCAGCCACGCCTGAGCCCGCAGGGTGCTCTGGTGGACGAGCAGGTTCCGGTCCTTCATCTCCTGAATGGTGGTCTCAACCCCAAGGAGGAGGGCGGCGTCCAGGTTGCGGTAGGCCAGTTCCCGCAGCCGATCCACCCCCTCGAAGTCCCGGTTTGGCTCCATGTAGTCGGCCACATAGAGGATCTTCTCCAGGGTGGTCATGTCCTCCTTGGCGGTGGTGTGCCAGAAGATGGCGTTGTATACCTCATCAGGTTCCCCAAAAACGTGTCGTGCGATACACGCCCCCGTCTTGGAATGGAGCAATTTTACCGCCCGGCGCTCCAACTCGTCCAGTTCTACGCCGTATTTCCCACACAGCGCCAACTGCTCCTCCAGCTCCAGGTATTTGGTGCAGTCGTGCAGGATACCCGCCCGGCGGGCCATGGTCTCATCGGCCCCCCAGCGTCTGGCCAGGCGGACCGCCTCCTCCTCGGTGCCCCGGATGTGGCGCACCCGTTTCTGCATCACCATGGAGTAGGAACAGGCCCGAAGCTCGGGGATGTCCAGGTGCTTCAGGTCGGCATGGGTGCCGTAGAGGCCGTTCATCAGGATGTACCCATAGACGGCGGGGAGGAGAAAATCCCCGCCCTTCCCCTTTGCCAGCAGCTCCCGCAGCTCTGTCGAGGATATCTCCACCAGCTCAGGCAGGGTGATGACAGTGATCTTCGCCTCGGGAAGCGTCTCCTCCAATTCCTCCGCCAGGGTGGCAAAAAGCGCCTTGTCGTCCCGTTCGCTCCGGCCAAAGGCGCACAGCCCCGCCTGGGCCAGAATTGACGACGGGTCATGCCACTGGTGGAAGGTGGCGAACATGTCCGTCCCCATCAGCAGCCACATCCGGGCATCGGGATACTGCTTCCGCAGGGCCGCCAGGGTGTCGGCGGTGTAGCTCTTTCCGGGACGCTCCAGCTCTATGGTGGAGACCTCCACCGTCCCGGGCATCAGCAGGGCGTCGGCCATCTTCTCTGACATGGCCAGCCGATGCTCAGGGGCCGGCGTACCCTGGGGCAGCTCCTTGTGGGGCGGGACGGCCGCCGGGACGATGAGCAGCTTGTCCAGCTCCAGCGATTCAATCGCCGCCCTCGCCGCCGCCAGATGCCCCAGATGGGGAGGGTTGAAGGTTCCACCGAAAATTCCGATTTTCATCACTGACACCGCCTTATTTCAGAATGAAAATTTTATCTTTTTCTGTCGCTCACCAGGATAGTTTTATCCTTCTTGTCCTTCTTATGGCTTGGACGATATAACACGAATTTTGTTCCGATCACCTGGACGACCTCGCTCCGGGTGAGGGGAGCCAGTGCCTCCGCCGCCTCCCGGGGGGAGAGGAGGGAGTTCTCCAAAACTCTCCCCTTAATCAGCTCCCGGGCCTCCAGGGCGTCGTTGGCCTGCTTGACCAGGTTGTCCCCGATGCCCTCCTTGCCTACGATTAAAATCGTGTCAATGCTGTTTGCCAGCCCTCGCAGCTGGGCCCGCTGTTTGCTTGTTAAATCCATTCAAACATCCTCGTTTTTCGATATTTTCTGTAGGGGCGGATATCATCCGCCCGCGCAATCATACGCTGTGTCCACGGGCGGATAATATCCGCACCTACAAATCATCCGAGATACTCCTCTAATTTCTCTTTGAAAGCCTCCAGCGCTTTTCCCCGGTGGGAGATGGCGTTTTTCTCGTCGGCGGTGAGCTGGGCGAAGGTCTTTTTCAGTTCCGGGACGAAGAACACCGGGTCATAGCCGAAGCCGCCCTCTCCCATGGGGGCGTAGGCGATGGTGCCGGGGCACTCCCCACGGGCGGACAGCACGTCGCCGTTGGGGAAGCAGCAGGTAATCACGCTGACAAATTTGGCCGTCCGGGTCATCTGGCCCCGCATGTTGTCCAGCAGCATCCGATAGCGTTCGGGGTCGCTCAGACCCTCGCCGCCGTACCGGGCGGAGTACACCCCCGGGGCCCCGTTGAGACAGTCCACACACAGTCCCGAGTCGTCGGCGATGGCGGGCAGACCGCTGGCCTCCATGACGGCCTTGGCCTTGAGCAGGGAGTTCTCCTCAAAGGTGGTCCCCGTCTCCTCCACCTCCAGGTCCACCCCGGCCTCCGCCTCCGAGCAGACCTCGATTCCCAGATGGGACAGGATGTCGTTCATTTCCACCAGCTTTTTGGCGTTCTTGCTGGCCAGCACCAGCTTCATACACGGTTCCCCCTTATTCTACCATATTTTCTCTGTGTGTCTATGGATAATTGATTAAAAATTTTACTGCGCCTTTTTCAGCTCGGCAATTTCCTGCGTCAGCATTTTAACGGCGGTTTTCAGGACAATAACGTCAGATTCAAGCTCATCCACCCGGTCCTTCGGCGCAAGCTTGTCCAAGCATTCCATAATCGTCTCATGGCCCTCATAGAGGAGGTTCAGCTTCCGGTCCACCTCGGTTTCCAGGAGCACAGCGGTCCGCTGGGAGCGCTCGTCCAAGCGGTCCATGTGCTCGTCCAAGCGGTCCATGCGCTCGTCCATCGTATCAAGCCGTTTGTCAATTGCATCAAATCTTTTGTCCATAGATTCAAGCCGTTTGTCAACTGCTTCGAATCTTTTGTCCATAGATTCAAGCCGTTTGTCAACTGCTTCAAATCTTTTGTCCATCGTATCAAGCCGTTTGTCAACTGCTTCGAATCTTTTGTCCATCGTATCAAGCCGTTTGTCAACTGCATCAAATCTTTTGTCCATAGATTCAAGCCGTTTGTCAACTGCTTCGAATCTTTTGTCCATCGTATCAAGCCGTTTGTCAATTCCTTCGAATCTTTTGTCCATAGATTCAAACTGTTTGTCTGTCGATTCTTTCAGGTCAACCAGCATTGCTAAAATCTTTTCTTCATTGCTCATCATTATGATCTCCTTTCGATTTGCGTTCCCTACCTGTTTGCTGCTCGAAATGGAAAACGGGCTCTGGTTTAGATCAGCGCCTGGGCGAACTCCTGGGCGTCGAAGGGCTTCAAATCGTCGATGCCCTCGCCCACGCCGGCGTACTTTACGGGGACGCCCAGCTCCTTGGCGATGGCGATGGCGATACCGCCCTTGGCAGTGCCGTCCAGCTTGGTGAGGACGATGCCGGTGATGCCCGCCGCCTCCTTGAACTGCTTGGCCTGAATGAGACCATTCTGGCCGGTGGTGGCGTCCAGTACAAGGAGGGTCTCCCGGGCGCAGCCGGGCAGCTCCCGGTCGATGACCCGGGAGATTTTGTTCAGCTCATTCATAAGATTCTGCTTGTTGTGCAGCCGGCCGGCGGTGTCCACCAGCACCACATCGGCCTTCCGGGCCTTGGCGGCGGACATAGCGTCAAAGACCACGGCGGCGGGGTCGGCCCCCTCGTGCTGCTTGATGATGTCCACCCCTGCCCGGTCAGCCCAGATGGTAAGCTGTTCCGCGGCGGCGGCCCGGAAGGTGTCGGCGGCGCAGAAGAGGACCTTTTTCCGCTGGCCCCGGAGCTGATGGCCGATTTTGCCGATGGTGGTGGTCTTGCCCACCCCGTTCACCCCGATGAACAGCACCACCGAGGGGCGTGTGGACAGGTTCAGGGCGGTGTCCCCGGCGCTGAGGGCATCGGCGATGACCCGGACCATCACCTCCCGGGCCCCCTCGATGGTTTTGACGCCCTCCGCCTTCACCCGGCGGCGCAGCTCCTCCACCAGCTCCAGGGTCACGTCCATGCCGGTGTCCGCCAGAATCAGCGACTCCTCCAGCTCGTCGTAAAAGTCATCGGTAATCTCTGAGCCAAAGCCGGAGAAGATGTTGATTTTTTTCAGCTTGTCAAAAAAACCCATAGGTGATACTCCTTATTATTCGATTTTCTCCCCGCAATACGGGCAGAACTGTCCCCATTCAAAACGCTCGGGCAGAGCCTTGCCGCAGTGGACGCAGAAGCTGGGGGACTCCTGACCGCTCTGGGCGGCGGACACGTCCTGGGAGGCAGATACACTCTGGGACACGTCCGGCGGAGCCTTGGGGATTACCTGCTCCAACCCCCAGAATATGAACTTGATTGCAGCGAACAGGACGATGATAAGCAGGATTCCCCCCACAATCAGCTTCCAGTCGCCGGATTGTTTCTTGTTGCCGTTCATGGTACTCCCTCCCAATCTAGCGCCCGATCCAGTCCCGGCCCACCAGCTCGTCCAGGCTGACCATGAAGAAGTCGGCCAGCTTGATGAGGGAAGAAATGTTCGGTTCACTCTGTCCGCCCTCATAATTCTGATAAGTGCGGATTTTGATTCCCAGATATTCCGCAGTTTCCCGCTGCGTTTTTTTCGATTGATTCCGAATTGTTTTCAAGGAATCAGAAAATTGACTCATTTTCGTCTCCTCACTTGACACACCAAAATTTTGCGTGTATAATACGTATAAAATAAGCTAAAAGGAGCTGTTGCAATGAACTTCAGTCTTTTCGAGCTGCTCTACAACATCCCGGAGCTGCAAGACCTATCATACCAGATTTACCGGCAAATGCCAGAGCGAATTGAGCGGGAAGAATATATACAAAAGCTCTGGCAGGAATGTACATCCATCTCCGACCCCCACACACGAGACCTCTTTTTCCGTCTGGAGGACGCCATACACTCTGACGGCGCTCTTCAGGAACGGGCGTCCTTTTTCACCGGGATCTATCTGGGCTGGGGGCTGTCCCGCAGCGGTCTGTAGGGGCGGGCATTACCCGCCTCTATCGCAGCATAGACGGGTATTTTGCGGGCGGATGATATCCGCCCCTGCGAAAGGACTCCGGAGCTCCTTATCGGATATTCAGCTCCTTCTCAACATCATTCAAATTGATGGTGAGCATCCGGCTGACCCCCTGCTCCTGCATGGTGACACCGTAGAGGACGTCGGCCTCCTCCATGGTGCCCCGGCGGTGGGTGATGACGATAAACTGGGTCTTGGCCGACATATTGCGCATGTAGTGGGCGAAGCGGGCCACGTTGTTGTCGTCCAAAGCGGCCTCGATCTCGTCCATCACCACGAAGGGTGTGGGCCGTACCTTTAAAATGGCGAAGTACAGGGCGATGGCCACAAAGGCCTTCTCGCCGCCGGACAGAAGGGTGATGATCTTCAGCGCCTTGCCCGGGGGCTGCACCTTAATCTCAATGCCGCAGTTGAGGATATCGTCGGGGTCCTCCAGCTCCAGGGTGGCCTTGCCGCCGCCGAAGAGTTCCAGAAAGGTCTGGCCGAAGGCCTCGTTGATGGTGTCAAACTCCCGCTGGAAGATGGTTTTCATCTCGTTGGTGATGCCGGCAATGATGTCCTCCAGCTCCCTTTTAGCCTTGTCCACGTCGTCCCGCTGGTCAGTGAGGTAAGTATACCGCTCATTGACCCGCTGGAACTCCTCAATGGCCCCCACATTTACACTGCCCAGCCCGGAGATGGACCGTTTCAGCTCGGCGATGCGGCGGCTGGCCTTGGGGACGGACTCGATCTCCACCCGCTGCTGGCGGGCGGACTCGTGGCTGAGCTCGTAGTTCTCCCAAAGCCTGTCCAGAATCTGCTTTTCCTCCATGGAGGCGGAGACCTTTTTCTGCTCCAGCCGGGAGACCTCTCCCTCGGTGCGCAGCAGCTCCTCGTTGAGAGACTGGCTCTCACGGGTGGCCTTCACCCGCTGACCCTCCAGGTCGATCTTCTCCTGATTCAGCTGGGAAATAGTCTCGTTCCGGCTCTGGTTTTCGCGCTGCAAAGCGGACAGCGCCCGCTGTTTTTCTTCGATTTCCTGTGTAAAACCCAGATTTTTTTGTTCGTAGTCGGCCATCAGCGCCCGGCTCTGGTCCCGGTCGCCCGCCATGCTGGCCTTGAGGTTCTCCAGCTCGGAGAGACCGGACCTTGTGGCCTCCCGCTCCGCCTCCAGGGCCGCCTGGGCGGCGGTGAGGGCGGCCATCTCCTGGGCGATGCGGGCGGACCGCTCCTGCACCTCAGTCTGGCCCCGGGCCTTGCCTTCGGCCTCGCTTTTCAGTGCGGCGGTCTCCCCCTCCAGGGTCTGGATGCGGGAGCGGGCGGTCTGGGTGTCGGCCTCGATTTGGGCGGAACGGCTCTTGAGCTGATCCAGTTCCTCCTGGTGGCCCTCTCCCTGGCGCTCCAGGTCGGCGGCCACGCTCCGACAGTGAGACAGCTCGCCTTCTGCCTTGAGGATGGCGTCCTCCCAAGTGCGCAGCTGGGTTTGGGCGGTCTCCAGCTCGTAGGCGGCGGCGGTGCTCTCCCGCTCCGCCTCGGCCACCGCTTTCACAACGTCCGCCACGCGGGCGCGGATATCGGAGAGCTGCTTGTTCAGCCGCTCCAGCTCGTTAGCCCGGCTGAGGATGCCAGCGCTGCGGCTGGCGGAGCCGCCGGTCATGGACCCGCCAGGGTTCAGCACCTGGCCGTCCAGGGTGACGATGCGGAATTTATAGCCGTACTTCCGCGCGGCGGCAATGGCGGCGTCCAGATTTTCCATGACGGCCACCCGGCCCAGAAGGTTGGAAAAGACGCTCTGATACCGGGGGTCGAAGGAGATGAGCTTGTCGCCAATGCCCACAAAGCCGGGCTCCCGGCTCAGGGCCTCCCCCTCCCGGAGGAAACCCGGACGGATAGAGCTGAGGGGCAGGATGGTGGCCCGGCCCCCGTCCCGGCGCTTTAAATACTGGATGACGGCCTTTCCGTCCTCCTCCCGGCCCACCACGATGTTCTGCATGGCCCCGCCCAGAGCGGTCTCAATGGCCACGGTGAACCGGTCGGGCACCTTCAGCAGGTCGGCCACCGGCCCGTGGATGTTCTGGAGGGCACCCCGCTGGGCCTCGTTCATCACCAGCTTGACCGCCTTGGTATAGCCCTCGTGCTCCCGCTCCATCTCGGTGAGCAGCTTGATCCGGGAGGTAAGGGCGTTTTCCTCCATCTGAAGCTTGACCTGCCCGTCTTTGGCCTGGTCCCACTTCCTTTTCCGGGACTCCATCCGCAGCTGATAGCCCTGGATCACGTTTTTCACGGCGTCCCGCTCCTCCACGGCGCTGTCATACCGGCGCTTGGCGGTGCGGGCCTCCTTCTGGGCCTCCTCCAGCCGGTCCTCCAGCTCGTGGGCCTCCCGGCGGACGGTCCCGTCCCGGTCCATGACCTCCTGGGCGGCGGCGGCCAGAGCGGACAGCAGGGCCTTGGCCTCGGCGGCCCCGGCGGTGCCCAGGTCGGCCTGGGCGCGCAGTGCCTCCAGCTCCTTGGCCAGGGTGCCGGCGGACCGGGCGGCCTCCTCCGCCTCCCGGCTCTTGGTCTCCAGGGCGGACCGGCCCTCCTCCAGCTGGGCCTCAATCTCGGCCAGACGGGTCTTCCGCTGACCGATCTGCTCCGACAGAGAGCCCTCCCGGCCCTCCTGCTGCTCCAGGTCGGCCTTAATGCGCTGGGCCGACTCCAAATTGTGCTGGATGTCGTTTTTCAGCACAGCGATGGCCGACTCCAGCTCGTTGGCCCGGGCCTGACGGCCCTGCATCTCAAAGCGGAGCCGGTCGGCCTCCATGTCCTTCTCCCGCATGGCCTCGGAGTACTGCTCTGCGGCGGCGTAGGCCTTCTCCTGAGAGACCTTGACCTCCTCCTTCCGGCGGGCGGCCTCCTGGTAGTCGGCCTCCAGCTTGATGCTGCTGGCCCGGATACGCTCCAGGGTGTCCAGCCAGACGGAGATCTCCAGCCCCCGCAGCTCGTCCCGGAGGACGAGGAATTTTTTTGCCTTCTCGCTCTGTTCCCGGAGGGGCTCTACCTGCAATTCGAGCTCAGATATTTTATCGTTAATTCGGACCAGGTTCTCGGCAGTGCGCTCCAGCTTGCGTTCCGCCTCCTCCTTGCGGTGGCGGTAGCGGGAGATGCCGGCGGCCTCCTCAAAGACCTCCCGGCGGTCGGCGGACTTCACGGACAGGATCTCGTCGATGCGGCCCTGACCGATGATGGAATAGCCCTCCCGACCCAGGCCGGTGTCCATAAACAGCTCGTTCACATCCTTGAGGCGGACGGAGCGGCGGTTGATGTAGTACTCGCTCTCGCCGGAGCGGTAGTACCGCCGGGTGACCATCACCTCGGACTCCTCCATATCAAAGAGGTGGGTGGTGTTGTCCAGCACCAGAGAGACCTCGGCATAGCCCGTCTGCTTGCGCTTGGCGGTGCCGCCGAAGATCACGTCCTCCATCTTGCCCCCCCGGAGGGCCCGGGTGGACTGCTCTCCCATCACCCAGCGGATGGCGTCGGAGATGTTGGATTTGCCCGACCCGTTAGGGCCTACAATGGCCGTGATATCCTCGCCAAAGGTGAGGACCGTCTTGTCGGGAAAGGACTTGAATCCCTGGATCTCCAATGCTTTTAGGTACACACAACCACCCCTTTCTTCTCAAAACCTCTCAAACCATTGTGTCGCAAGGGTTTTTAGGGTTTTCTTCTTCCTGTATCTTCTCATATCCCGACATATTTTCTCGCTCAAATGGTGTAAATTTTGGTGTAAAACCACTCGGCACTTCGTTTTACACCGCAAGACCCCGGAACCCCTTGCGGCTGTAAGGATACAAGGTTTCAAGCAGTGCGGCGGGCACTCTTTTGAGAACTTGTGCCATGTAATGCCGTTCTCTGATATGCGGCTAAAGTATTAGGAGATCTTAAAAGCCCCATTGAGCGCCATCACCGCTTCAACCTTTTTATCTCGGAACACCTTTGCGTAAGTCTCCATTGTAGTGCGTATGTTCCGATGTCCCATAACATCTTGCAGAACCTTAATGTTGATATTCTGTTCGCACATGCGTGTACAGAACGTATGCCGCAGAATATGAGCACTAATCTTTGGAAGGTAGCACGGCTCACGTTTCTCTTCCAGCGCTTTTGCATACTCTTCCTTGTTGTAGGAGGTTGTGATACCCTGGATCGTGTCATAAACAAAGGATTGTGTGTAGACTTGTCCGTTATTATTGAGGAAAACAAAATCGCTGTATCCATCCACAACAAATTTTTTCTTTTTCGATTTCCGTTTCCCACGCTCCCGCTGCAGAGCTGCCTTTACTTCATCGAACATCGGTATTTCCCGGAAACCCGCTTCTGTTTTTGGAGCAGATATCCTATAACGATAGTTGCCATCTTCCCCTTGCTTATAAAGCAGGGCGTGCGTTACATGGATAATACCTTCCTCAAAATCGCAGTCACACCATCTTAGGCCAAGGGCTTCTCCAATCCGCATTCCCGTGCCAAGCAACACTGTGAACAGGTTTGCCATCCTATTATATTTTTCAGAAGCGTAAATGTAATCAATAAAAAGTTCTTGCTGCTCTACCGTCAATGGCTCCCTGCACGCAGGGTTCAATTCTGCGGTCTTACGGAAATTGCGGAACGCATTTGACGCAGGGTTCACACGGATGATATTGTCCATTACAGCATTCTCAAACAGCTGATAGATAATGGAATGTGCTTTCTGAGCGGTGGTCGGATTAACCCCAGATTCGCTTACCATGATCTGATACAGTTTTTGGATTTCTGTGGGTTTTACTCTGCCGATTGGGCGATGTCCAATTACAGGCTTAATATGCTTCCTGTATATATCATTGTAGCAGCAGCGGGAACTCTCCCTCAAATCCTTGCGGATATCCATAAATTGATCAAAGAGATCATCCACCGTTGTATGCTCAGCGTCCCTGGTCTTAATACTGTCATCAAGGTCCTTCAGTATACGTTTTTCCATATCTTGCAATGCCTGCGAGTCACGCTGTCCCTCCTTTAGCTTATCGGTACTCACCAGCTTCCAGCTATACACGGTATGCCGTTCACCTGTGCCATCAGTGTAACGGAACATATACTTCCCGTCTGCACGCTGGCTTTCCCCATTCCGTAGAACTCTACCTTTACTGTCTCTGCGTTTTTCTGACATAGTGACTCCTTTTCTGGAAAAGAAAAGAAATCTGACATAGCATTTTATTTTACCACATCAGATTCCCTTTTGCAAGTTTCAAGCCACAAGGATTCAGGTACTTTTGAAATCAGATACAACTGCTCTGATCAATAAATTTTTCAAATGATTTCCTTTTAATTTGTACGCGATTTCCATTCCAGAGGACAAAATCCGCATCTTTGTTCTCGTTAATGATTTGTCGAAGCTTATGCTCACCAATCCGGAAATATTGTGCAGCCTCTTCAATACTCAACGTATATCGTTCCCCAAATGGAATTTGATTCATCACTTTCATAACTACTTAATAGTACTATGGAAACCACCTCGAAAGGGCGGCTTTCATAACTCTCCTCGCCGATAGCGTTGATAAGAAAGCTATGAGCAACGGGCGGCGGCTGGCTGGACCGCTCCACAGGACTTACCTCCGCAGCTTTTCCGGCACCCCCTACAGCCTGCGGCGAGTTGGCTACCGCTCGGACCATAGCCAGGGTGGTGTATCATGATTCGGTATATGGGTCATGGCCTCAAGCTGCCACAGCTTGCTTGTATGCGGCATCCGGCTCTCCCTGTTCCTCCTTCCATTCGTTGGGATCATGGCTCTGGTCAGTATTGGCAGGCACAGCAAAGCGGCCCCTCATAGTGTGGATCAGACGGGTCTGTCGGACGGTTATGGCCCGCCTGGTACATTGCGATTCTTTCCAAGAGCAACGCCTTCCCCTCCGGCGTCAGCCTGGGCAGTTTGGAGAGGAACGAATGGAAATTGGCTACCGGTCGATAAGAGCCACGTAACTCAAATGGAATCAGCTGTCCTGCGTTCAGGCCGGGATAATAGCAACTGTCATTATCCAAAATCCCCACATAACCTCCGCCTGTGGCATCCGTATCATGGGCCTGCTTCGTCTTTGGGTCTACCAACACCCATACGCCCTCTCCATTACCGGCAGCAAATTCCTCCTCGGTTTTGCCGTGGAACGCCAGGTTTTTACGGACAAGCTCCTGGTATGCGGGGTTTATATCGTCTGGCCAGTGGCCGGCGCCGGAAATATAAGCGAGCATGATCCCATAGGGTTCCAGTCCAGCCTCCAGGCAGCTGCGGCAGTACGCAAGACTGATCGGCCCGCAGGATGAAGCGCATACTGCAACGTTAGTTTGTTTTCCGCACACATCGCATCTGCCCTCATGAGCAATCTCTTCAAATTTCGGCATGGCTCATTCCTCCTAAATCAGTATTGTTGAGAATACGGTTGTTGTGTTCAGGTCATCAGACTATTTTTGCTTCCTCCTTTTCCTAAAATGAAAACGGGACGCCTTTCAGCGTCCCAAACTCTGCCCCGCAGGACCATATATAATAAAAAAGCGTCCAAAGGTACGAATACCTCTGGACGCTTTGCTACACGGTTACTTTGACTGCTTTTGCAATCAACTGATACTGTATGATTGGATTATATCCGATGGAACAGAGAATTGCAATCCTTTTTTGAATGCGTTGTGCGGCAGATCACTGCTCCCAATACTGCTTTGTCTTTTCCTCAGCTTCCTCCGGGGACAAGCCAAACTGCTCTGCCACCGTTTGGATGACTAAATCTAACCCCTGGGAAAGTCTCTTCAGTGTGACCACGAGAACTTTAATACCTTCCTCGCGGCCCTCCTCGCGGCCCTCCTCACGGCCCTCTTCACGGCCCTCTTCACGGCCCTCCTCGCGGCCCTGCCGGAGCAAGTCCCTAGTTTTCATTGCCCACGTCATGTAAGATACCTCCTTTGTCCGGTCGCTACGCATGGTATGTACGGCCTGTTTGGTTCTTTGTGCCAGCTCACTCGACGGCTGGATCTGGTCATTGTTGGTTCGGACATAGTCCAAAAATTCCAGAATGGGCTGAGGAGCATTGCCCTCCTGATAGCGGCTGTTCAGAATGATCGCATGGCTACCATCATCATAGGCGATGTCCTCACGGCCATTGATGCTTACACGCTCATAGCGGGCCAGGCCAGCGTGATAGTAATCGAAATCACAGACAAAAATCACATAACTCTCCGGCAGATCCGTATAGTCCAGTCCTTTGCCCAGGCATCGCTGGTCGATGCCGCCCTGATAGTATCGGATACGGCGCTCAAGCCCTTTGCTGCTGGTTTTCTGCATCTCGATGTCGTAGTGGGTACCAGCGGCATCGTTCAGGTAGACATCCAAACGAATCCCGTGCCCGGAAACGTCATCCGTCAGATCCTCCTGCTTGCTGATATACTCAATACGGGCAATGTCCTTTCCCAGCAGGCTCTCCAGGAAAAGCTGGCATACCTTGGGCTGCCGCATTACCTCTCCGAACATAAAATCGTCAGAAAGGGGAAGCTGGGATAGAGGTGTTATGTTGGTTGGCATTCTTTTATCCTCCCTTGTTGTTTATATTATATGCTTTTTTCTTCGATTTTGCAAGGATACCTTTTTCTGAATAGCAACAACGCGCAATTCGTCCAGGCGGGGCTGTGCAGCCCGGTTAGGACGCAGCACCATGCTCCACTAGATAGACCGCAAAGTCATACTCGGTCTTGCTGATCTTATACACATACACAAACCCTTCCTTATGCAGTTCGTATTCAGTTCTGGGGTTGCTCTCCTTATACTCGCCCCCGCGCTTGTACCAGGAAGTAACGCCATCCTTTTTCTGCGGCACCCAGCCGTCCTTGATACAGTTGATAATAAACTCTCGTCGAGTCGTTATTTTACCGTCCACGCGGATACTGGTATCCATCAAGGCTGAAAGAGGCAGACTTTTTCATGTAAAGATGATAAACTAGGGAGTAAGGGGTGAGGGATATGTTGGAGCGCGGGAAAAAT
>JBCLQX010000054.1:0-14445 GCA_041223805.1 Oscillospiraceae bacterium 44-34
CAACCCTGGCGGGATTTCCCGAAAAGTTGCATGTTCGCGTACACCTTACGGAACCGAGGGGAAACTGCGCCCTTTTTCTCTTGACGAAAATCCCGGCGGACGGTATGATTTAGGGAGAAAAACAAGGAGGGGTAACCTATGACTTACCAAGAAATTTTAGCGGCCGCCCGGACGTGCAGCGGCCCATACTGTAAGGTCTGTCCGGTGTGCAACGGGCGGGCCTGTAAAAACGCCATGCCCGGCCCCGGTTCCAAGGGGACGGGGACCGTGGCCGCCCGGAACTACGACGCATGGCAGGAAATCTTTCTGAACATGGACACCATCTGCGCCAACGGCCCAGCGGACACCCGCTTCACGCTCTTCGGCCAGACCTATGACCTGCCCGTCTTCGCCGGTCCGGTGGGCGCGGTGAAGCTCCACTACGGCGACAAGTTCACCGACCAGGAATATAACGAGATTCTGGTCCCCGCCTGTGCTCAGGCCGGCATCGCTGCCTTTACCGGCGACGGTACCGACCCCGCCGTCTTCGCCGCGGCGGCAAGGGCCATCGGTCAGAACGGCGGCAAGGGCATTCCCACCGTGAAGCCCTGGGACCGGGACACCCTCTTCGCCAAGCTGGACCAGGCCAAGTCCTCCGGGGCCCGGATGTTCGCCATGGACATCGACGCCGCCGGCCTGCCCTTCCTCAAGGGGCTGAATCCCCCCGCCGGTTCCAAGACGGTGGCCGAGCTGCGGGAGGTCATCGAGTACGCGGGAGTGCCCTTCCTCATCAAGGGAATTATGACCGTCAGGGGGGCGAGGAAGGCCCTGGAGGCGGGCGCGGCCGGCATTGTGGTGTCCAACCACGGCGGCCGGGTCCAGGACGGCGTGCCCTCTACCGCCGAGGTCCTCCCGGCCATCGCCGAGGCCGTCAAGGGACAGCTGGTGGTGATGGTAGACGGCGGTATCCGCTCCGGCGTGGATGTATGCAAGGCTCTGGCCCTGGGGGCCGACGCCTGTATTCTGGCCCGGCCCTATGTTACCGCCGTCTACGGCGGCGGCGCCGAGGGAGTCAGGGTGCTCACCGATAAGCTCCAGTCCGAGCTGGCCGATACCATGGCCATGTGCGGCGTCCACTCCCTGGCGGAAATCTCTAGAGACATGATCTTCTGATTCCACTTGACATATGAATACGTAAAATGCCCGTGATCCACTGTGTGGCAGTGGATCACGGGCATTTGAAATGAATTCTGTTATCAGGCTTGAGGCAAAAAGAAAAGCCGGAGTGTAATTATAGGACTTAAAAAATGGAGTAATATCAATGGTTTGTCAGCCGTTGGCAAGAGGTTTATCCCTGACATGCCGTCCTATACTAGCATTTACACGTCTTGTCCAAGATTTTGTGACTCGCTATTCTTTTTAATATCATTGAAATCATTTATTAAGAAATTAAAAAATGATGAGTCATACGCTCGCTCAATGCGAAAACAAGGAACAACTGTAGTTCTTTGCGGAGCAGTTTTGTAGAGAGTAATATACGCATACTCATCAAACATATATAAAGTATATGCGGGAATATAATTGGTAAATGATAATTTTATACTGCTTTTTGAACTTTTATATGGAAGCAAATCATCACGGAGGAGTTTAACAAAATCATTTATCTTTTCAAATAATTTATCTTCTCCATATCCAAATTTATCTGATACATATTTAAACGAATTAGTATCTTTGTTATTCGTCAACAATATTATTTCAAAAGTAGAGCCATCTCGTTCAACAAACCTCCGCAAACTGTCAATATACTTAACAATAAAATTGCTAGAATACAACAATACAAGTTTAATATGAGTGGCTCCTGAAATGCATGAAGTGAAATCGAGTTTTGAAAAATCGCTCTGATACTCCGATATCCCTGAATCTTTAAAAAACTTGTAGTTACTATTTATATCATTTTTTTCAATTTTTTTGATATGGTCAGTAAGCTCTACAAAAACAAAAGATATTAAAAAGGTTAGAATAGAAACAACGATAGTCCAAAATAAATCAACTTTCTCGGGCATAAAGAAACATGCAATACCAAAAATAACAGCTAAGACCAAGGATATTAAAGATGCTACCCATTTATTCATCATAAAATACCTCCTATCTTTTTTGTGCTTTATTATACACGATTTTATAGGAATCATCAATATGTAAATTGAAAAGGGTGAGTCCTATAAGGACTCACCCTTGGTCCGAGTGACTGGATTCGAATTGCAACCCGTTCTGATTTATGTGTAAAATACGTTTAAATAGGGAAATTTTCATGACTAAATCTTCGAGAAAATGCAATTATTGTCAAATAATATTAAACATACGAAATGCGCTAAAGGGTAATTTGAAGGGTCAAAACGAAAGCCCTTGAAATACCTGTTTGATTCTTTTATTGATAAAATTTTCCCCTTCAGGACCAATCTTTTCGTTGTTGATTAGCATCAAAATATTCTCAAGAGTGTCCGATAACATGCCCATAGCCTGTACTTGAGCAACATCTCGCACAGTACGCAAAAGAGCAGAAAGCGCTTGAGTTACATGATACTCATATGCATCAGATACATCTAACGTATATGCTTCTCGGCTAGAGTTCCATCGAAACTCGCAGTATTCTTCTACCTTTTCTCTCAATTGGGGCGATTTGATGTAGATATCACCCCTAGCCAACTTATGAATTGTCATCTGAATACTTCTTTGTTGTTGGTCAACTGGGATACCTTCCAAAATCCGTTTCGCAGCAACAGCATGAAAAAATTGGAACAGATTATTTATAAAAATGTCAAACTCTGCACTTTCAATTAATTGGCTCAAAAATGATAGATATGAAGGACCTACCTCCAAACCCGGTGCAGTCCAATTATGAAAAAAATCCACAGCCTTTTCGGACAAGCCCGTATAAATACAAACTTCTTGAAGTGTTGGGTTAGGTGACTTTGTTGGCGAGCGTCCCAGCAACCAGTCCACAGATACGCAAAAGTAGTTTGCTATTTTTACGATACCGAACAGTACGATTTTAGCACCAAATAATTTTTTAGTTAGTGCGTTTGCTGGTACTCATACCAGATAAAAAGGTAAATGGGGAAATCACTCGAAAATGGCTTGACCGGCTTGGGCAAGTCATTTTTCTATCCTACGCACTCCGCAAGGGCCAGAATTTCCCCGGTTCTCTTGCGCTTGCGGCCCTTTTCCTCCGGCTCCAGATAGAGCGATTGAAATTCCTCGAAAGATACGTTGAACTCAATATCCAGCTCATATCCCCGTTTGACGTGGACAGCTTTCACAAACTGCGCCACAATCATCTTCTTCGCCTCGAACGTGCAGTTATCATACAATTCGGCCCAATTCATCAGTTGGGTGTATTCCTTCTTCACCTGCTCGGCACCGGACACGGTTTCCCGCAATTCCAATTCTGCCGACTGCATCTGGCGCTCCAGTTCTTTCAGTTGGGCGGTGGTCTCGTCCATCAGGCTGTTCAGCAGATCGGCGCTGAATTGGCTGTTCCCCTGAATAACTTTCAGCGTTTCAGCCCGCAAGTCCTGATAGTCCCTCTGCTTCTGCTGATACTCGCCTTGCAGACGCTTTACCTTTGCTCTGGCGAGGTCAGCCTCCCGGCCTCGCTGTTTCTCAAGCAGCGCCTGGGGCGGGGCCTTCTGGATTTGCGTCAGTTGGATGCGGATGATTTGATCTACAAGGTTGTCCAGCTTTTCAACACTGAAAGAGCTTTGACCTTCGCATTTTCCGGGAACATTCGTCCTGTTGTAGCATTTATAACTGGATATGATACTTGTGGCTTCTGTCCCATCTTTCCTGCGATACCTATGCCCGGAAGTTGTCAGCATCAGACGGGCTCCACAGCAGCCGCAATAGACATTCCCAACTAAAAGCGAGTGGCCCCTGGTGGTAAGCGGCACTTCCCTCTGCTGGACTTTTCGGGTGCTTGCAATCTCCTGTGCCCTCAAAAACAATTCCTCATCAATGATTTGCAAGTCTGGCAGCACTTCGGATTTACTGTCGCCCCTGTGGATTACACCGATGTAAATGGAGTTTCTAACAGCCCTGTTCACCATACCTACGGTTATTTCGCCGCCGTCCTTCCTCCGTATGCCCTGTTCTTTGAAATAGCGGCAAAGGCGGAGCGCCCCGTAACCTTCGTGGACGTACTTCTGAAAAATCAGCTTGACGGTCTCCGCGTCCTCCGGGTCAATCACAAGGTCACGCACATCCTGATTTTTCTTATTCATGCGGCCTGTCCGTTCCAACTGATATCCAAAAGGCGCCCGTCCGCCGGTGTAGTGGCCCTCCTGGGTCAACTGTTCGATCCGGGTCTTGACGCGCATAGAGGTTTTGATGCTTTCCCCGGACGCCTGCCAGTATCGTATGTAGTTCAGCAGTTTGTCAACATGATTATCAAACCTCTGCTGGCCCTCCATGGCGCTCCATACCTCGATGTTCTGCTTGACAAACCACTCCACCACAAAGGGCGTTTCGTCATCCTTGCGGCCCAGCCGGTCAAACATGAATACCAGCAGAATATCAAACCCGCCTTGCAGGGCTAACTTCTGGATTTCCTGAATGGCGTCCCTGTCTTTCGCAGACTTCTTGAAACCGGATACGCCCTTCTCGGCAAATTCCTTGATGATTTCCCAACCAAGGTGCTGTTTGCAAAACTCCCGGCAATACTGCTTCTGCATGGGAATGTCGTCCTTCTCCACCTGTCCCACGGTAGACACCCGGTACAGGCAGACAACGCGCCTTGCGCCGGACTGTGCTGCTCCATCTGTGATACTGCTGATTGTCTGAATAATTTGCTCTGCCATATATACTCCTCACTTTCCGGGTGGACGGTGTATATATGGCGGCCAGAAATATTCTGTTTTCAAGGTGCCATCTACTACACCATTATTATCTCATATTTCTACAAAAAATGCAAAAAATCAGCTTTTCCGAATGGTTCCGCTGGAAATTAAAGTATCTTTGATATTCTTGGCTGCTGCCGGATTTTTCTCGCCGCTGTATCTGACAGTGATTTTACAGCCATCAACATAGAACACCTGGGGCTGTTCTGCGGGCTGGTCTGCCCTTGTTGATAAAGTTACCCCTTCCATCGCATTTCCTCCTCGTAAAAATGACAGAACCGCCCCCGGCTGTCGGACGCGGTTCTGATATGTCAGCCGGGCCGGAGATACTGCGTCTGCGTAATGCGGCAATATCCCGGCCCGGCTGTTTCGCTTGGAATAGGGGAAATGATGATCCGTTATTTTTCACCCCCTGTTTTGATAGATTGCCGTTTTATCCAAAGTCGTTCCTGCCCCTGGTTCGTCAGCGGCGTGTGATCCCCCCAGGCACGCGGACAGCATACTCAAAAGGGTACATATCCTCTTTGGTCGGTCATTCCGTTGTCAAGGTGCATGGGCCGGACCGTCGCCAGTCCGCACAGACGCGCCGTGGCCGGTACGCCTGTGCCGCTTGGCGGCTTGTCGAAATGTGTCTCAACTTGAGACGCATTTGGGGGTGGCCCGGCTGGACGGCTCCAGCCGGGCCGAATAAGATTGCTTACAGCCAGTCGGCCACCACATCCATCAAGCAGGCTGGCGTGACACAGTTCCGGGAAAGTTTCTCCACCAGCTCGCAAATTCGATGCGCCTTAGTGGTCAAATCAAAGGCCATGGCCTGTTCCCCGCTGTTCTTCTCGATGATCTTCACACCGTAGCGCCCCGGCTCACCATCATTTGCGATAATGTAGTAGTCAAGGGCAAGCGGCCTCCCATCCTCGGCATGGGCCAGTTTCGATGTGTAGGAAATATCCTGCATAAAGCTCTCCTCCTGTCATATTGAAATGCTGCTGTTGTAAGTAGTCATGCCGCCTTGAACGCCAGCAGACCGGAGATCAGCTTGATTTCCAGACGGCGGCGCAGGGTTTCATCCACACAGCGATAGGTGTTTCCGTATTCATCGAACAGGCAGCGGGTGGACAGCTTGGCGATGTAGCCCTCATAGTGGCGCAGGACGGCGGCAACGGCGTCAGGCTCGCCCTGCATAGCGGCCTGGATGGTATCGCGGGGCAGGAGCGGATAGCGGGGCCTGCTGTGTCTGTTCTTTCTGCTCATGGTCATTCCTCCAATATCTTTCGTAACATATCCAGGGTACTTGTCCGGCGGCGCTGGACGGTAGGCCGGGACAGGCCCAGCTTGGCCCCGATTTCTTCGTCCCGCATTTCGAGAAAATAGAACAGCAGAATAATCGCCCGCCGGTCAGTAGGGAGCGTGGACAGCGCCCGCACAAGATCGGCGTCAAGCACTTCTATCTCCATCCCCAGCAGCGGGAACACACGCCGGTCCGGGGCGTACTGGTCTATGTACTGGAGCTGCCCCTGTTCGGCCCTGGTCAATTCGGAAAAAGTGGTTTCCCACTGGCCCAGCCGCTTCTGCTGCCGGATTGCGTCAATGACCTCATGTTTCAGCAGCCGCTTACAGTAGGCGTCAAAACGGCAGGCCAGATGTTCGCCGTCCCTGTTCATGCGGCCACCTCCCGAATTGCGGAGTGCTTGCATTTTTGTCCCTCTGTCAATACAACGTTGGCAAGGGGGGTCTCTGCTCGGTTTAGGCGAAAGTAGTGCTTTCCCGTCAAAAGGTTATGAAAAACGATGAATTTCCCCTTTTGCACCTGCTGTTGGAAAACAGGATAATACCGTAAACTCCCCCATAAAAAGGGTGTTCCTGTCGAACAGAAAAAGACCGCCGCCCCTTGGTTCGGGGCGGCGGTCTCTATCGGTTTCCGGCCTGTTTGTGATGTGATGCACCGCTTCAGCATGGCGCCATCCTCCTTTCATAGATAAGAAGATGGTAGCAAACGTTTCTCCTGTTACTCTCCCGGAAATCTCCTATTACTCTCCTATCGTTCGCAAGTTTCGCTGAAATACTCCACAAAACGATAGCCCACGCGATGAACAGTATGGATATAGCGTGGGTGGCGCGGGTCCGGCTCAATTTGCTTTCGGAGTTCATGGATGGCGCGGTCTATGGGCTGGGTGTACTCCATCCCCCAAGCGTTCTCGCATATCCGCCCGGCGGACAGTACCATGTTTGGGTTTCGCATAAAGTAGAGCAGCAAGGAAAATTCCCGATGGCGCAGACTGACAGGCCGCCCGCATACTTTTACCTTCTGTTGGGCTGGGTCTATATAAATATCTCCCCTCCGAAAAGGGGCGGTTTCCATGCTGGCGGGATTGTCATAATAGTTGTACTCTGTATATCGCCGCAGTTGAGCATAGGCGTGGTCGGCAATCGTAGAAAGAGGGGGCTTCCCCGAAATACACATATCTGCGCCCAGATGCACCATGCTATTCACGTCTTGATCCGGGGTGCTGGATAAGACGATGAGCGGTACAAAACTGACCCGCCGAATATCTGTCAGCCAGTCGGCTTGATGGATATTTTTCAGATAATCCAGTCCGATAATCAGCAAATGAAATACCTGCTGCTCCAACAACCTGCTTGCCTCCCGTGTAGTTGCCGATGAGGTAAAGCTCAAATCATACTGGAAAATCAGGGCTTGTAGGGCCTTAATCAATTTGTCAGGCAGCCCTACGGTCAATACACTGTATGTCATGTCAGGTAGTCCCCCCTTTCTCTCCGAAATGTGTCTCAAATTGAGACGCGTTTCTACATTTTTCGCATGATTTCTCTGAAAGAGCGGGGCGGTAAGAACCGCCCCGCAAGATTTTCTAAAAAAGATTCAAAAGAGTGGTGCAAAATTACACAAAGTTTCTTGTTGATAAGGAGAGTATAAAATAAGAAGGGCTCTATTAAAGATCAATTCAACCTAATAAATTAGAAACTTATCATAAATGAATCATGCTCTTGCGAAAATAGTAGTAACAGTGATGATGTCATTATTGATTTCCGCAAAAATCTCGCCGTTCATCTTGTGCATAAGCTGTCTGCAAATGTAAAGTCCCAACCCGCTACCACGAATGATTTCCGCATTTGCTCCACGCCAAAAGCTCTCGAAAATATGCGGCAAATCGTCCCTGCTGAGCGTACAACCGCTATTCCTGAGCGCAATCTGAACACATTCATCATCTTCGGGAAAAATCAATTCCACACGTCTGCCATCGCCATACTTGAGAGCATTTTCCATAATGTTTTGCAGCACTTCAACGCTCCTGCTTAAATCCCCTGAAAGCAGACAATTCTTATATCTCCCTACGGTAAAGTCAATTTTGATAAGCGCCAATTTTTCCCTATAATATCCTGTGATCTTTTCAACAAGCTCCGAAAGATAAAACTCCCCTATATTCACCTCAAGGCTCAGGAAATCTTCTCTTGAAGCTGTCACAATCTGCGAAACATACCTCTCAATCTCGTCCGCTTTTTCATTGATGCTTTCAGCGATTTTGTGCTGCTTTTCCGTGTCCGAATACAAATTTTTTGACAGTGCCGCCGAGTACAGCTTTATCGCAGAGAGCGGTGTTTTAATATCGTGAGAGAGAGATAACAGTAGCATTTTCTTTTCTTTCTGCATTTCCAGTTCCCTCTGCTTTTGCTGTTCGATGTTTTCACGGAGAACATCAATTCCCCAAAGAAACTTCCCGAAAAAACGGGCTTTCATTTCCTCTATCGGCATGGTGAGATTCCCCTTTGAAAGTTCGTAGGGGAGACTGCTCAAGCGTTCAAAGGGCGCAAGAATTTCGTATTTTATATAAAGCATAACTGAGATAAATAAAATCGCTATAACGCCGAGAACAACATTTACAATTCCCATAAAATACGTCTTGTTGGAGTAGCTGTTGATATTGTAATCGAAGCGGTAAAGTTCTCCGTTTATCTCATAGATCACATAGTCGCTGTCCGTACTATAAAATTTTTCTCCGTATTGCTCAATATTTGTTACATACACACATTCGGAAATGTCAGCAGAACCATTCGCTTCTATTTCATGGGCAAGACGGCTTATCTCCACCCGATACTGCCTGCTCCCAACGGTCTTGTCGGCAGCAAAAATCATATTCACAACAGCAAACAATAGGATTATAGCAACTGTAACTGCCAAAAAAATTCTGTTAAACGCTTTCATATTTATAACCCACCCCCCATACAGTCACTATTTTTTTAGGATTTTTGGGGATGTCCTCTATTTTCTGCCGCAGCCATTTTATGTGCACCGTCAGTGTCTGCTGTTCCGAAAAGCTGTCGCTGCCCCAGACCTGTCCAAAAATGTATTCCTTGCTTAAAGCCCTGCCCTTATTCTCCATCAAAAGCAAAAGCAGATCAAATTCCTTCGTGGTCATTTCCAGTTCTTTTTCGTTTTTGTAAACGGTACGGCTTGCCTTATTTATGCGTATATTGCCGTCGATAATTTCATCAAGAGCGTACCGCCGCTTAAAAATCCCGCTGATTTTTGCAAGCATAATATCAATATCATAGGGCTTTTCAATGTAGTCATCTGCACCAAGATTCAGTCCGTTCAGCTTATCCTCTTTTTCCGTTTTCGCACTTACGATCAGTACCGGCGTATTGCTTTCTGTACGGATTTTTTCCAGAACATAAAATCCATCCCTGCCAGGCAGCATTATATCAAGCACGACAAGCCTTGCGCCGTATTCTTCGTACAGCAGCAAGGCTTCTTCGGCTGTTTGAACCGCCGATACTGTGTAATTTTCCGCACGGAGAAAACCACACAGCAGATCGGCAAGTTCCTTGTTATCCTCAACAATGAGAATATCCATATTACCATCCTAACTCCAGAAGCCAGTTATTCAATGCCCGCTCCCGCTCTCTCATTTGGATGGGGCAATCGCTTAAATCATACTCCCCCTTTATGTTCCCGTCAACAATGTACATGACCCTTGTGCATTTTGCCGCGACCTTGACATCGTGAGTAACGAGCATGATTGTTGTTCCCCCGGAATTTAATTTGACAAGTTCCTCCATTACCTCGTCGGAGGAAGTGCGGTTCAAGGCCCCTGTCGGCTCATCGGCAAAAATCATTTTCGGGTCGTTCATCATACTGCGGCAGATACACGCCCGTTGAAGCTGACCACCCGAAACCTCGTTGATGTCGTTATCGGCAATGTCGATAATGCCGAGCCTGCGCATGAGATCCTGGCCGCGCCGCGCCGTTACCCTGCGGGGTTCACGCTGCTTTTTGGATTGCGTTGCGGGAAGTATGATATTATCCAATATGGTGAGGTTCTTCAGCATATACATTTGCTGAAAGATAAAACCCATTTCATCAAGGCGCAGGTCTGCAAGTTCTCTTTCACCCATCCCTGCAATATTTCTTCCACAGAAGTTCACTTCCCCTGCGGTAAGATCATCCATGCCCGAAACTGCGTACAGCAGCGTGGATTTTCCGGAACCTGATGGCCCCATAACGGCGACCATTTCTCCCTCGCCAATCGTGAAATTTACGTTTTTCAATACGTTGTTCTGCCGCTTGTTTACGATATACGTTTTGCAGAGGTCTTTTACTTCGAGAATATTCATAATTGCTTCTTCCTTTCATTATTCAATGCTTGCCGTATCGGAGGATTTAATTTTCCTTGTGTATAGCGAGGTTAAAAACGCACTTATGGCTGTGGCGGTAAGGACGATAACAGGGAATACTGCGTATATCTCCACAGGATTCCGTATATATTCTACGCCCATTTCAAGCCCCATCGTCCTGAAAATAGGGTCGAAGCAAAGCTTTGTAATGGGCATACCCAAAAGCTCCGCAAGAAGTACAGCCGCCGCCACCGCAATAAAAAATCTTAAGGTGTACTGTCCGTATATTTTTGCGTTCCTGATGCCTATGGCTTTCATAAGAGCGATCTCCGCCTGCTCCTTTGCGATAAAGGAACGCGCCATAAGCACGGTTATAAGCGCGGCTAAAATTACCGTAAGGACGGCGGACATTTTTTTAACCGCATCTATGGCATCGCCTACTCCGGTGTTGTCCTTTACGGTTTCGCCCGCTGTTTTAGCGCTTGAAAGCTTAGGATAAAGCTCCTCGATTTTTTCAATTCTGCTTAATACTTCCTTATCGTCGGGGTCGTCGGTAAATTTTATCAGTGTACCGGGGGAGCCGCTTGCTGCGATATAGTTTATATCGCAGTCGGTATGAACCCTTACGGATATACCCTGGTTGACCATTGCCTGATACAGAGCGGTTATGATGAACTCCGCCGTTCCGCCCGTCGGGTAGGACACAATAACGGTATCACCTATTTCCGCACCCAGCTTTTTTGCCAAAAGTGTGGTCATTGCAATTTCGTCGCTGTTTTGGGGAGGAGTACCCTCTAAATATTCGTACATATCCATTGTTGTTCCCGTGCCCTGAAGTATAGCTGTCTTGCTTTCCTGTTCGCCGTATCTTATCATCGTATAAATATAATATTCTGTCATACATTCCGCAGGCATACCGTTTTCCGCAAGGGTCTGCTCCATATCATCAAGATATTTTTTAACCTTTTCATGTCCGTCCACGGTCATAAATTTCACAGCTTCGTTGCCGATGTCCACAACGGCGTGGCAGTCCGCATTCCCGAAATATTTCAGCAGCTTTCCGCTTTTAAGAGATGCCGTGACATTGGAAAGCATTATCAGCAGCGACATACACAGAAAAAACGTAAAGGCAATGACAGCGTAGCGTTTGGGACTGCTAACAATATCGTTTGCGGCAAGGAAAGCCGTCGCGCCAAGCCGCGATTTTCCAAGGCTCATAACGCCTTTTTTGCGGAAGCGTTCCCCTGTCTGCCCGTTCCTTACAGCGTCGATAGGGGACATTTTGCTCACCCTGCCCGTACAACTGAGACAGAACAGAAGAATCACAGCCGCTGTCAGAACCGCGCAGGCAATGTTTACAAATCCGTTATTGCTGCTGTCTATTATAATAGACTCCGAGGAATAACTTATAAGCATTTTCCCGAATGGGTAGCTGAGCATCAAGCCGAGTGCTGCGCCGACAACGGAAATGGCGAAGTATTTTGTAAGGTACAGCCCTCGAATTTTTATGTTCCGTATGCCTATGGCTTTCATAACGCCTATCTCGCGGAATTCTTCAGAGAGGGTAAAGGCTATGGTGAACCGCAGTACCGCAAAGGATATGATGATAAGAATAAGGCTCACCGCAAGGATAAGACCCATGATTATCATGTTAAAAATATAGGCTTGACCCAGTGTATCCGTGGCAGCCGCAAAGGTAAAGTTGTCGGATATATCCGCTATCTGGGACAGGGTTTTGTCAAGATTGGCGGTGTGTATGTATAAGAATTTCCCACCATACATATTTTTTATCGTCTTGTCGGATATATATTCGTCAAATTCCTCGCCGTTTATGATAAACCTTTTAACTCCTATCAATTCCGTGCCGCAGATAGCGTCCCTGAAACTGCCCGCAAAGGTAAATTCGTGGCTTACGCCCTCTATTTCGACAGTAATTTTGTCACCTGTCTTAAGCCCCATGTTTTTCGCTATGTAACGGGCAGCGTAAATTTCCCCTTTCGGTACGCTTTTCAGAATACTTTCGTCATCCAGAAAATAATTCATCCCCATATCTCTGTCGCTCTGTAATACCAATATTTGATTGGCGTTGGAATCGTTAAGCGGTTCGCCGACCCGCGCAATATTGGACTGGGACATACGGACGACCTCCTCGATACGGACCTCGTCTATCGCGGAGGCGTTTTCAAGCGTCCCGCAAATGTCCTTGTCTGAGGATTTGTTTTCGCTCATCACCCAATAATCGGGCACGTCTGCCATTTCAAAATAGCTGTCCAGCGCAGTCGTCACGGTGATGATGTTGCTCACGCCTGAGGACATGAACATCGATGCGAGTATAATAAATACCAGCAATATCACGTTCATCGCCCTTTTGCGCTTTAGGTCTTTTTTCAGTATTCGTAAATACATTTTTATTGCTCCTTTCGGTTTGTGACTCGATTGTAGCATAGAAGTTATTAAATAATCCTTAAATCAAGGAATAGCCCGCCGTGACATTCTCATGGCGTTGCATGGCAAGTATGAGGTTTTGTATAACAGTCAGTTTGCGTAAAATATTCTCCGTCTTTTATATCATGTTCACTATGAAAAATGCGTCTCAACTTGAGACGTATTTTTCGACGGTATTCGGGAGCGGTCAAAAACCGTTCCAAACCGGCGTCTGGAAATACAGGAACGTCTGTTTATCCTGGCAGTCCTCCTCCGTCAGATCCCGCAGGCGTTTTCTGGATTTGGACAGGAACAGCTTGCTTTTCAGCGGGGGCCGGGCCTGATGGGTCTCCACCAGCGCATCCACCTGGAGGGCGCAGGCATAGCAGCCCGGCTCATACTCCCGGATATAATGATAAAAATAGTTGGTATGATAGGGGCAAAACAGACAGCAGCTCGCCCTGGTCGCCAGTCCCCATACGATCTTGTTGTAGGCGTAACATTCGGCCCGTGTCCAGCCCATTTCCACCAGCGGATAGCGGTTGATGAACAGGGTTTGCTTGCTCTCCTTGGTCCGCCGCCGCTCCTCCCACATAATGCCCATGTGGAGAGTATGGGCGTGTACGTCCAGCGGCAGAGTCCGCTCCCTGGGCTTGTAGCGTAGCAGCTCATAGCGCACGAATTTTTCAATGACCTTGATTTTATAGTCGTAGGTGCATTGGCGTGGCATTTTCCCCTTCTTCCCGTCATCCCCCAGGGTCCAGAATGGGATGCAGGCGGTGCGGGCGCGTCCAAAGTTACGGGTAAAGTCCCCGTACAGGTCGGCATCCAGGCAGTAGAACGGTATACCCGCCTCCCAGCAGGCGGCGGCGGTAAAAGCGGCCTGTTCATATACCCAGCCCGGTTCGCTGTGCAGGTCGCAGAAGATCACCGCGTCATAGATGGGCACTTTCGGAAATGGATAGGGCGGGCCGCGCTGGGCGTTCTGGCAGGACATAAGGGCCAGTGTCGTGCTGGGCGTCCCCGCCCCATAGCTTAAAATGTCGAGTGTGCTCCAGATCAGCATAGTAAAATCACCCCCGAAAATGCTAACATTTTTCGCCGGAAAACGCAAAAAATTGGCCCTATACCGCCACAATGGGCAGTATAGGGCCAACAGAAAATGCGTCTCAAATTGAGACGCATTTCGACAAAATCAAGTGCTGTAAATACCGGGCCTGCCAACAACGGTAAAGCCGGATGCTGTGAACTCGGTCACGACAACGTTATTCTGTCCGCTGGAACAGTGGCAGACCAGCAGTTTCCCGGCCCCGTTCCGGCCCACTACCATACCGACGTGGGATGCGTCCGGGTACAAGGCGAGGTCTCCCGGCAGAGCGTCAGTCTGTGATACCGCCGTCAGGTTCGTGCCGATGTACCAATGGCCGTCACTGTGCAGCCCTGCGTTCCGCAGGGCCCAGTCGATAAAGCCGGAGCAGTCCAGCCCGAAGGGGCGGTAGGTGCCGGTGGTGGAGTTGCC
>JBCLQX010000055.1:0-13100 GCA_041223805.1 Oscillospiraceae bacterium 44-34
TGGATCAGGCCCAAGGTATACAGGCGGTCAATGCTTTTGGGTTCCGCACAATCCGCCCTGATCCGCTCTTTGGCATATCCGGCCCGCTTCACAGCATCCGCAATGTTTTCATTGCTCATACCGGTTTTATAGATTTCATCAAAAACCCAAATGGTTTTTGTGGCCTTGTCTACCAGCCCACAGAACAGGGCGGCGGGGTCGTTGGTATAGCCAAAATCCAGCCCAAAGGCGGATTTGATACCGGGAACCTTCCTGATTTCCTCCACGGAAAAGGCCCGTTCTTCCCAATTCTCAAAGATCAGACCATCCACAATGCCCCAATCCCCCAACCCGGCCACACGGTAACGGCGGGGGTTGTTTTTCTTCATGGTTTCAAAAACCAGTAGATCAGCGGCATCCAGCCATTCATTACACAGGTAATTGGTAGTTAGGGCCAACACCTGGGGATCAGGCCGGTCAAAGAACCGGGCCTTGATCCAGTGGTGTTCATTCCAGGGGTTGAATGTCAGGGTGATTTGCTTGAACAGGCCAGTTTCCGGGGGGATAGCGCCACGGATTGATTCATCAAGCATATCAAAATCCTTTTCATTGCTGATTTCATATGCTTCTTCAATCCAGCACCAGCACAAATAACCATGCTCCACCGTGATTGACGTTACCTTCAAGGGATCATCCAGGCCCCGGAAATAAATCTTTTGGCCGGTGGGCCGGTATGTCATTTCCAGGGGGCTTTCCTTTACCTCCCAATGGGCATCCACCCCCAACCGGTGAATGGCCCATTTCAGTTGGGTGAAACAGGAATCCTTCAGGGTTCGGAACACCTTGCGAACCACAAGGGTATTGGCATCCGGGTATTCCATCATCCGTTTGATAATGTTCAGCGCCGTGGTGGTGGATTTCTTGCTTGCGCGGCTCCCCTTACACACCCGGTAACGGCCCTTGAAATGCCAAAACTTGTTATAGCCGCCGCCAACCACAGTGGACAGAGGAAGAACATTTTTCATGGCTTTATCACCCAATAGACACAGGCCCTTGGAATATCAGGGTTTCAGGGCCGTTTTGTTACTACCGTGTTTTTATTCGGAGGGAATATCGTCATACAGCACCACCGGAACCCCGCCTTCAACTTTCAGTTTATCGGTGAACATTCCAAGGTGCTTGCCCAACAGTTCCAGGGCCTTCAGCTTGTCATAGGTCTTAACTTCCCGTTCCGTAATGGCTCCATCGTCCGTGGGAATGGTTTTCACCTTGACGGACGCAATGCAAGCCGTATCATCCCGGTTGGCTTCCCCCTGGATCGTGGCGCTGTCCATGTCGATCACATCCACCGGGTTCAGGAACGCAACCTTGGCAAGTTCCCGGATCACCCGGTCTTGATTGATCCCGGTTCGGCGGCTCCTTTCAGCCTGGGCCTTGGAAATCGCCGTCTGAACACTAACTTTGGCTAACAGTCTTGCACCCTGTTCATTGGCCGTCTTGGGGGAATACCCCGCCCGGATTGCCGCTTGGGTGGCGTTCAGGTCAATCAAGTATTCTTCAACAAATCGTTCCTGTTTCGCGGTCATGGGTATTCACCACCTTTCTGAAAATAGAATTGCACCCCTTTTCAGAGGTGCAATTTCACATTGCCATTATAACACGGATACAACTGCCATTCAATGACAACATCAGCTTTCCGGCATGAGTTCATAAAAAGCAAGTAGGGCCTTACCGTGAAGGCGGAAAAGAGATCGAACAGAACAATGTAAATCATCCGCCAATGGCTCCCATGTTTTCCGGCATACATAGCGCCCGATCAAAAGCGCCTGTTGGGTCTGATCCGGGATTATCTTAATCAAATCCGTGGTTTCCCGTTTCAAATCAACCAGTTTATCAATGTGCCGGTCAATATCGGCTTCAAAATCAACGATCTTGTCAACAATGGCCGTCATATTGTCTTTTGGGCCGGAAGTCTGCACCTTATCCGGGGTCAGCGCGTAATTTTGGCCGTTCAACTGTCCCCGAAGTTCATACACAAGCCCTTGCAACTGCGTAATCAGCGCATCAGTAGAAGCGATTTTGGAAAGGTAGCTTTTCGCCGCCTGGGATTTCTCTTTGTCGGTCATTATGTAACACTTCCTTTCTGGCATCCGTAACAAATCAAGCTAATCGGTAACATTTCAAATCTATCAGTAACAGGCTAAAACCCTTGTAGCGCAATGGGTTCCGGTGTTTTGTTACGGATGTTACTGATTTTGGCGTT
Organism: Oscillospiraceae bacterium 44-34; assembly: GCA_041223805.1. Taxonomy (GTDB): domain Bacteria; phylum Bacillota; class Clostridia; order Oscillospirales; family Oscillospiraceae; genus Lawsonibacter. The sequence goes on from JBCLQX010000055.1 coordinate 2,243, forward strand.
ACTCATCCCTTATATATATTTCTTCTATATTTTTTATTTATTTTATTTTATAAGTAATATATAATCAGTAACATCAGTAACACCAGTAACAATATGGTATTTTCAAGGGTTTCCGGCCTTTCGGCATCAGTAACACAACCGTAACACCGCCGCCCCAACCGTAACATTAGGACACTGGAAGGGCATCTTCAGCTTCATCCAGGCGGTCACAGCAGATTTGAAAATAGTCTGGGTTGATTTCATAGCCTATGTAGTGCCGCCCGGATTTCACAGCGGCAACCGCCGTGGTTCCGCTTCCAAGGAACGGATCACAAATCAGTTGGCCGGGTTCGCTGAACATTTCAATAAGCTGTTGAACCAGTTCCGTTGGCTTCTGCGTGGGGTGGTATCGTTTATCTTTACTGTCAGTAATAAAACCCTGTTGCTTGAATACAATTCGTTTCACAGGTTTCTTGAACGTGGTATAAATCAATTCCCCATCAGCAAAGGGATTTTGAAAAGCAACATCCCCTTTCTTGTCCCAAAATATCCAGCAGTTGGACGGTGGGAGTAAATGCCCAAAGTAATTGCCGCCGAAAATGATTAGATTTTTAGCAACTCTGAACATTTCTTGAAACAGTTCAGGCGGGGGGATCATGCCATCCCAACCCCCGGAATAGCGCCGGTTCTTTGCGGCTCCAAAACCGTTGGTTCCCTTGTCGGCTTTCTTCCCATACGGCGGATCGGTCAGGATCAAATCAATAGACTTGTCAGGCAGGGCCTTCAGGCCAACTAAACAATCCTGATTGAAAATGGTATCAAGTTCCATGCTTCAGAACCCTTTCCCGGATCAGACACCGGAACACATACCAGCATTGTTCCAGCCATCCAACCCGCCTATATCCTTTTCTTTTTATAGTCACCAAGATCATACCTCACCATCCGGGCCAGCGTTTCCATAGAAGGGAAGGTGTAGCCATATTCACAACAACTTTCCCCATAGGGCATAACCCATTTACTCCATCGTTTACACCGTATCTTTTCACCTTGTTTTCTGCCACGATCTACATATTGACAGTTTAGACAACCGCCCACGCTCACCGGTATTCCCTCCCTGTTTTGGAACCCTTAATTTCAATTCGGTTCAGCAGTTCAAAACCAGTGGCCCGGATTATGTACTTCAGCACATAGATCAGCGCATTAACCCGCTTTTGCTGTTCCGTTTCCTCCCGGATCACCGGGGCAAGGGCGGCATAAGCCGTGGGATCAGCATATCCTTCAGCATTTTTCTTGGGATTACCCATTCCGATTCACCTTCTTTCCGGCGCATTTAGGGCAGATACACACGATCCCGCCCCGCCTTACTTTGGCCCAATCGTATTCCATACGGGTTGCCAGTGAAGCCCCACACATAACACATTTGGAATTGGCCGGGGGACATTTCTTTTTCTCCATATACACCACTCTTTCAATTAAACCATTTAATCACCGGATCACCGGTGAAGCCTTTTTCCCATACATACCACGCATAAGCTATGGCGCTTTCAGTATGGGTAAAATCGCCATTTTTCGCACAGGCCAGACGGGAACGGGATATGTAAACGGTTCGGGGGGGGGTCTTTGAAAACAGTTCACCCCGGTGTTTTCCCTCCAAAAATTGAACCTTTAGGAACATGGCGACTTTCCCGCCTGGGCGGACGGTTTCAAGCGCCCGTTTCACAAACTCCAACCCGGCTGAATAGGGCGGATTTGTGACAATATCCCCTTCAAAATCCGGGAAGGTTTCTGTCAGAAAATCCATGGGTTCAGGATCACCAAAGCCCCTATAAATCAGGTCGGTGGAAATGACTTCATATCCGTGGGCGGCAAGCACTTTGGAAATATGCCCTTCCCCACAGGCCGGTTCCCATATCACCGGGGCAAAAGTTTCCAGGGCCAAAAGCATTTCCACCGCCTGGGGGTCAGTGGCGTAATAATCGAATTTCGCCCGTTCATCCGGGGTATGATTGGAACTCCCAAGGGTCTTGAATACTTTTGTTGATCCAGGCATCAGCCTTCACCGCCTTTCACAAAAATTTTGGTTTGCTTTCCCTTGATACGTTGGTTTTTAGTTGTCAGCCCGAACCGGTTACACAGTTGCCGGGAAAACTCAATATTGGAAAGAGCCTGGAAATTGTTCACAATGCAATATTCTTTGTACTTGCGGTAAACATCTTTGGTTGCTTCATTTTCAACAGCATCCATACCGATTTCCTGAACAAACCCAATAATGGGGTTGTTGTTTTCTTCATATTCTTCAAGCTGGTTCTGAACCCGGCTGGATGTTGTGAATTTGGCTTTGCTCAACACCCGCTTCAATCCGGCCAGGGCCAGGATCACCAAATATTCCATGGCATCCGGTTCACACAGTTCATCTTTAATGTAGGGGCGGAAATCAGCATCATCAGGGGAAAATTTAGCGTCAAAGGGGACGATCACCAACCGCCGTTGAATGGCTCCGGTTTTATCTTTCATACGGGGGATCACGTTGGCGCTGAAAAGGAATTTAGAATAGTTGTTGAACTCGAAGGGGTCTTGTCCTTTACGTTCCACGTTCACCCGATCCCCTGTAACCAGCTTGCGGAAGGTGGACGCATTGGCAATAAATTCATCCCCAATATCATCCCCCAAGTTTGCCAGCTTGCCGAACAGTTCAGCGGTTTTGAACCTGTCCCCAAGTTCTTTCAGATCAAGGGAAGCAATATTGGCATCCCCCAACATGGCCTTCACCACATGAAGGAACGTAGATTTTCCGTTACTCTTGTCCCCAATCAGAATGAACGCCTTGCCCAACTCATTCCGCCGATACAGGCAATAACCCACCATTTCTTCTAACAACGCCCGGACTTCAGGATCATCACAGGCCAGCCGGTTCAGGGTATGGTCAAGCAACGGGGAATAGGCGGCGGGATTGTAGGGCCAGGGGATTTTATTGGTGATCACCACATCCGGGGTGAACCCTCTGAAACTGCCATCCTTGATGTTGTAAAGGCCGTTGGTAAAGGCAATCAAATTAGGGTTGGTGGTGGTTGTATTTTCCTCAATCATGATTTGGAGATAGGCCAGCACTTCCGAACGGTGCGCCCGTTTCAGGTCTGGAATGTGCTTGATCATGGCCCCTTCCAAGGCCATTGTTCCGGGGGTATAGATACCGTCCCGGTAAATGTGAAGTTGGTCATTTATTTTCACAATATGGTTGTTGTTTTTCAAGTAAGTGGCGAATTTGTCAAACAAAAATGTATTTTTCTTGAAAAACACCGGCTTTTTGAAGGCATCATCCCGCAAAATGGTTTCTAATTCCCGATCCCCCAACGGATCAGGCAGAACATACCGGTTAATCAGGCGGATACATTCACGGGCTTCTTCCTTTGTGAAATCCTCGCTTTGCAGGGTCAGAATGTAGGTGTAAAGGGCCGTATTCCGGCCATCCCCGGCTTCCATCGTTATAAAATCCTGATTGGTTTTTACAGGGGTCAGCCATTTGGGAACCACCTGGATTTCATCTTCAGGGCAATCCAGCAGGACGGCCCGATCAACACCCTTGAACCGCATAATGGCATAGCTGTTATTCCGGCCCACTTTGGCATCCGTTTTAATACCCACGGCAAGGGTTTGTTTTGTCCAGCTTTTTTCCACGGTTCCTTCCGGGTTGCGGAAATAGAAGTGTTTCCCCCTGGTAGTAGCGTACACCCGGCATTTCAGCCCCAAATCTTGAACCATGCTGAACAGCAGATCAGACGTTGGGCCATCGTCCACGTCAATCAAGATCGTATCTTCCCCAAGGATTGCGGCAAATTCATCAGCGTCCCGCACATCATCCAGGGTTTTCAGCCTTTTCACACCTTTGAAATTTTCAAGACACTGTTTATCTTTGGTCAGCACATAGCCCCTGAATAAAGGTTCCATTTCGCAAAATCCCCCCCCCATTAAAATTCCACGCCAAAATCTTTCAGGCGGTCATAAATCCATTGAATGTAATATCCCTTGTCCAGTTCATCCGGGATCGGGCGGTCTGTCACATCGTCATTGATAATGAAACAGTGTTCAGGGGTATTGGCAAACTGTTCCGGGTTCTTCTCCCGGCCCTTGATTATCTTGCCAGACACCTTAAACAACCCGCCCTTGCTTTGATCCGTGGACGCAAACACCCGGAAAGTTTTATCTATCTGAATTTCCCCGCCGCTGAACCGCTTCACGGTCTTGGAACGGCCCTTTTCATCCCTGATCTTTTCCGTGGTAGTGGTAGGGGAATACAGGGCATAGCGGTATTTACTGGACACCTTTACCACCTTTTGGAAATCGCGTAAGCTGGTACAGGCTCCAACGGTTTCTTCCGGGGCGGTTCCATATAGGAAATACTGAATGATCCCCCGGTTGACAATGGGAAGGTCATAGTCCAGATCAGATAGTTTCTTGACATAGGCCCCCTTGCATTTCCAACGGGGCTTCCCCTTTTCGTCATAGAGGGGGCCAGCCGGAACAATCAAATAATTGTTCACGTCCTTTTGGAAAACTTTCTGAAATTCATCAAATTCAAGGCGCATCCCGGTACGTTCTTCCCATTCCCAACAAATATCATCTATCAGGTCAAAATCTTCATACCGGCGCAATTTGATTAAAATACCATCCGTGTTGCTCTGGATAATGTCACAGTGATCTTCCAACCGTTCAATCAAATCCAGTAACAGCAGTTGACCGCCAACACATACATTGTTGGCCTGTCGGGGGTCATAAAGGGCATTGTGGCGATCTTTCATGGCTCCATAGGTAGAATTTAGGACGATCTTATATGGGGCCTGTTTGGGGTCTTTTTTGGCCTTCAGCTCCAACCGCTTATGATAAATTTCAGCATACCGGGCCGGGTCTTTCACGTTGCGGGAAATCCAGCCATATTTCAGCATCAAAGAGGGGTAATAACTCGCAACATCAACATTGATATACCACCCTTCCCCGGAATACTTGGGAATAGCACCATGTAACCCGCCCCACGCAAACACATGGGGAACCCCGGCCACATCCAGGGCAAGGGTTTTGGAATAGTCCCGGTTCAGCGGATTTTTATAAAAGTTCAAGACGGATTTATATTTTTCAATCCGCAAGGTGGGCGGAAATTCAATTTCAAATTCATCATCGTGATCCCGCTGAACGGCCCCAAGGATTTTGGCGGATAGCTGGGCCTTCGTGCGCCCAATGTCACCAATGGGCAGATTAAAGGCTTTGACAAGGGACATTTGCGCGTCAAATTCATCTTCTTTCCGCCGAAGCCATACCTCCACGGTTTCTTCAACATCGTGGCGGCAATATTTCACGGTTTCCGCCAATTCATGTTCAGTTAAAGGCCGGTCAATATCGAAGGGAACGCTGGTTTCTTTGATAGAATGGCCCATGAACGCTTCCAGGGCTTTCAGGCTGATTGGCGGATTGGGCATCACATCATAGTTGATAATGGGGTATTCCCTGAAGGCCCTGGAAAACCTATAACCGGGCTTGTCCTCCAAAATAATCCAGTCATTCACCGCCTTTGGATCAAACCCGCATAAAATCCCTTTGGCGATATACTGATCATAGTTCCGGCTGTTGTAACCCGCCCAAATTTCCAGCTTGTGGGCATCATAGAACTGTTGAAGCTGATCCGGGTCATTGATAATGACGGTTTCCCTTTTGGCGTAAAGGTCAATGAAAACCACCAACCAATCATACTTGAAAACCTCAAAATCATAGAAAATCACGCTATCACCCGCTTCCTGAACTGAATTGGTGAATTAGTGGAAACAGCCCCGCCACGGGAAGGCTTCACCATAGGGCCAACCGGGGGGGGGGCTTGCGCCCACTCCCCCGGCCTGTTGAAAGTTAATTTTCAGCGTCAAACACTTCCGTGATCTTGATGGAATTGAACTGATCCGGGTCATACTCCACGGCATATTCCAACGTCCCATCAATGGCTTCCGCCACATCTAGGACAAGCTGGTTAAACTGCTTGTAGCCCTCAAAGGACACGACCACGCCGCTTTCCAGGGTATTCAGCCAGCCCACGGCGGACTTGATCATGTTGCCGTCATTCTTGGTGCCGTACAGAACCCGGTTCATGAAAAGGCGCTGGTTCTTGAACTCGCCGGAAAGGATTTTGAAGGAAGCGGCCAGCATGGGCCGGTTGTCCTTCTTGGTTCCCTTGATTTCCAGGGACACAAGGGCCACTTCATACTTGCCAGCCGGAATGGTGGGGAAATCCCCGGTGCCATTGGCGGACGCATCTTCCACATCTTTCCGCAACCCTTCCAGGTCAACGGACTTGTCGATCTTGTCAAAATCAATAGCCATTATAAGTACCTCCATCAAATTTGATTTTTAATGGTTTTGCGTATGTTCTCCACAGCGGCGGCAATCTTTTTCCGGTTGATCCGGGGGCTATCTAAGATTTCCATGATAGCGCCGGTTTCCTCTTGAATATCCATGAACGCCGTTGTGTTGGAACCCAAACTTGCTTCGTAGCCAGTCAGATCGGTTTCAATTTTGGCCGTGGTGTAATCCGCCGCCGCTTCAAGCTGGTTCACATGGGTTTCCAGCCATTTGGCCGCATCCATGCCCATTTCCTGATCCACCAAATCCAGAAAATTCCGGAATTTGAACAGGGTATGATTGGAACCGTTCTTCAGACTTACCACACAGGGGCAAGGGTCAATTTTCATCAGCTTTCCCCACGCTTTTTGCGGGTACGGCGGGGCGGATTCACATCCATCTTGGGTGCGGGTTCCGGCTCCGCTTCGCCGCCGTCCATGGGCCTGTCCCACAAGGGGCATTTATCGGGGCCGCCCTGTTTGTGACACCAACCAGCCGCATCAATGGACGGGCAAAGGGGAATTTCCGGGTTTTCTTCATGCTGTTTGAAAATGCGTTCAGCGTCCGGGCAACCGGGAAGGCTGGGGTTCTCACCCTCACCGGAGGCCGGGCCAGCATCCGGGCCAGGAACGGGATCAGCCGGGGCCGGTTCCTCATTAGACTTTCTGGCCCGTCTGCGGCCCGTCTGCGGGGCGCTGTCAGCCGTTTCAGGGTTGGGGGTAGTAGTTACACCACCCCGGCCCTGGGCGGCTCCTGCGGCCCTCTGGTTGGCTTCCTGGTACACCTGACAGAAGGCGGCATAGTCCAGGGGGATTTCCTTGTTGTGGACGGTCAGCCGTCCGCCGCCGAAAATGACTTCAGATGTTTTGAAAGACAGTTGGCGATCATCCCCATCCGCCACGATCCGGGCCACAAGGTCAACCATCCCGGCAACCTTGTTGGCAACCTTATCAGCCAAATTGGGCTTGATAGAACTGATCTTGTCCCCGGTTTTCCGGGTCAGGTCACGGGTGCGATCCTCATGGGAGATCAGAACAATGTTTTCATAGTCCAGGGCCATCAGCCGCTTCAGGGTGTTCAGAAATTCAGAACGAACCATGTCCCACGCCCGGAAAGAATCATCAGATTCATGTTTCCAGCCCTGCCGGTCACAGATATACACCCGGCAAGCCTCATAAACATCTTCCAGCAGGTCAACCACAATGGTTTTGAAGTCGTTCTGTTTCTTTTCCAGTTCGGCCACAGCGTCTGTGAAAACCTCATAGGCCAACAGGCGCTTCGTCAGCCGCCCTTCCACGGTCACAGTGTCCCGGATAGAGATGAAAGGCGCATCCACGAACTTGATATTGCCGTCCGTGTTCAGCATCAGGGGATCGGGGAAGCTGTTGGCAAAGTAGGTCTTGCCGCTGAAGGGTGCGCCATAAACCCAAATCACTTTCTTTTGGGGCGCGTCCAGGTTCCGGCGCTCATTTTTGGGAAGTATCATGTAATCCCATCCTTTCTGACAAAATTCTTCATATTCACACCACCCGCAAAAGTGGTTAGGGTTACGGGGGAAATCCTGGGCTTCAATCATGTGTTTTGCATCGGTCAGGAAATTCACGATTTTCAGCGGGTTATATTGCACCGGCTCCACCCAAGGGGTGGCATCGGCCAGGGCCTTCCGCAATCGCTCCCGGAACTGGATCAGGCTTTCCGTTTTCTTCTGCCTGATTTTTACTTTGGGAACGAACAGGAAATAAAGATTTCTGATCCGGCATCCGGGGTGGGTCAGTTCAAACCAATATTTGTATTCGTGAAGCTGGCCGCTTTCCATGTAGCTTTTGGAATTGTTGGAATACTTGAAATCATAGAGATCAAACCAATCTGTTTCCGTGGTGTTGATCCTGCAAACGGGAACCAGATAGTCAATGAACCCGATAAAATCAGCATTGCCAATGGGGACTTCAAACCGGCCCCCTGGGGGCAACAGCGCCGCCGCCTTGGGGATCATAGTTTCTAACTTGATCACTTCGTCAATGTGTTCATCAGTCAGCACCGGGAAACTGTTCTGGTAGAACTCCACCGCCTGGGCCACGCCCTGTTCAATCCCGGTATGAAGGGCCGTCCCCAAAATCAAGGCGTTGGCGGGGTCTGTGTCCGGGATCGTGTGTAGACGGTCAAGGTATCGCAGTTGATACTTGAAAGGGCATGAACGGAAGCAATCAATTCTGCTATGGGAACATTGGGTGGGCAAGTTTTCACCACCTTTACAATTTTTTGAAATTCGGGGAACCCTTCAGGGTACAGAACGAACCCAAGGCCCATGCTTCGGTTGATTTGCCGGATATTGTGCTTTTGCAATTCGGACGGGGTGCCGTTGGTGTTCTTCAACTCCACTTCCAGGGCCAACCCATTCACCACAATCCGCATATCCGGCAAACCACTTTTCTGATACCGGCCCCCGCCCCAACGCTTTTCATAGTAGCCATAAGGGGCAACCGGCATTTTGTCCGAAGGGTGGCCCAAAGGGTAAATCCCTTCCCCCTCCAACCAGCGTTTCAGGCGGTTTTCAAAGTTTTTTTCACCGGCCACGGTTTTTCACCCCCCCCTTGAAATCAACCCGTGATCCCATGCGTGTTGGGTGTTTTCGGATACGGTGGCCCATTCCAGTTGGGAAGCCCTGCAATCATGCTTCTTCCCCCGTTTGTGGTTCACCACCGGTTTGTTTTCCGGGTTGGGGATGAAGGCCAGCGCCACAAGGATATGTAACCGGCAATTCATCCCATCCAGCTTGACACGCAAGTAACCGGAACCATCGTCATAAGGGGTCAGCAGTTTCCCGGTTTTCACGGAACGAACCTGGGCCAATCGGTTGATTTCATAGTTAGGGTGGCCGGGGCAAGGGTGCCATTTTATGATCAATGGGAACCACCGCCTTCAAACCCCGCAAAGGTGGAAATTTCAGCCATCGTGGAAAACAAAGTGGAAAAGTATTCCATGACATTATCCCGATCAATGTTGTGTTTGTCCGCCAATTCAATCAAAGAATGAACCGTGTTCAACACAATCGGGGTCAGGTCTGAAACAAAGGCTTTGTGTTCCGCATCGGACAAGGTTTCAGGCTCCATTCCCGCCACCCCCATCCTTCAGGGTGATCTTGACATAACCGGCCTTGGGGGTATCTTTGGCGCAATCCGCCGCCGCATCCGGGTATTTCTTCTTCAGTTTGGCGGAATCCAGGCCGTGGGAAACGGTGGGGGCAACATAGGTCAGGGTCAGGGCATCGGTTTCAAATTTCTTGATCCCGTACTGCTCCATAGCGGCGAACAGCGCCGCCTTCATGTTCTTTTCCTGTTCCTCAATGGCCTTCTTGTGGGCGGTCAGGGACGCAATAGCGTTCAGGGTGGCAAGCTGGGACTTCTGGAACACGGCCAGGGCGGTTTCCTCGTCCCAAGTGGCATCCCCGCATTGGGCGGGATCGTGTTCACAGGCTTCCGGGCAATCGGGCCGGTCAGGGCAAGAGCGGCAACAGCCGTCAAACTTCCCCAAAGGGCATTTGTTTTTACAGTGGATCACTTTGGTTCCTCCTTTATGTAGACATTCAAATATCGCAAGCCGAAGGCACAGGCTTCTTCATGGTTATCAAAGTAAATATCAAGCTGGTTTTTGCCGTATTTCTCAATAACCCATTTGGAGGGGCGATCCTGAACCACATATTCACCCAAGCCTTCCACTTCAACAACAGTTCCAAGGGGCAACGGGGAAGCCGCTGAAACACCGGCAACCAGTTCAATCCCCGCCGCGCCATATACAACGCCATTGGGCCGGTTTTTTGCCCACTCACCACAGCACTTTTCACAGGCACAATAGGCCGTAACCCGGAATAATGTTTGGGGTGGAGTTGTGGCGGGAACCTCTGTTGGGGTGTCCACCGGTGAAGGCTGTACCGTCCACAATGGGGACGAATCGGCGGGGGTTTCGGCGGGAAAATCCTGATCCGCTTTGGCCGTGGTGGTGATCTTGGACACAGCCAAACCAATCAGCAGGGCAACCAGCGCCCCAACAATGAAGCCCAACACCAAATCCCGCCAATACGTCCCCCGGCGCTTATGTGGTGGTTTCATACTGTTTGAAAAGTTCATCATTGTAATCCTTTCGCAGTTCCAGCGTGTCAAGAATGTTGGTTTCAACGGTTCCGGGACAGATCAGCAGGTAATAGAAACAAGGCCGTTCCTGTCCAATCCGGTGAATACGTTCTTGGGATTGCGCCCACAGTTCCCAACTTTCCGGCAAGCTGAAATAAATGATTTTGTTGGCCTTTTGGAAATTTCCGCCCCTTGCCCCGGCCTGATACTGAACAAAAGTCACGGAATCGGCCTTGTAATTGTAGGCGGTCAAGTCTTTGGTTTCCCCGTTCTGAATAGAAACAGGCCGGTTCATCCCCTGGACAATCCCCCGCATCCGCTCCATTTCTTCCGTGAAGTTATAGAACACAATCAAGCGATCATCCGTACTGTTCACC
>JBCLQX010000056.1:0-12735 GCA_041223805.1 Oscillospiraceae bacterium 44-34
AAGGGGAAAATGCCACGCCAATGCACCTACGACTATAAAATCAAGGTCATTGAAAAATTCGTGCGCTATGAGCTGCTGCGCTACAAGCCCAGGGAGCGGACCCTGCCGCTGGACGTACACGCCCATTCCCTCCACATGGGCATCATGTGGGAGGAACGGCGGCGGGCCAGGGAGAGCAAGCAAACCCTGTTTGTCAACCGCTATCCGCTGGTGGAAATGGGCTGGACACGGGCCGAATGTTACGCCTACAACAAGATCGTATGGGGGCTGGCGACCAGGGCGAGCTGCTGCCTGTTCTGCCCCTACCACACCAACTATTTTTATCACTATATCCGGGAGCATGAGCCGGGCTGCTATGCCTGCGCCCTCCAGGTGGACACGCTGGTGGAGACCCATCAGGCCCGGCCCCCGCTGAAAAGCAAGCTGTTCCTGTCCAAGTCCAGAAAGCGCCTGCGGGATCTGACAGAGGAGGATTGCCAGGATAAACAAACGTTCTTATACTTCCAGACGCCGGTATGGAATGGCTTTTAACCGCTCCCGAATACCGTCGAAAAATGCGTCTCAAGTTGAGACGCATTAACGAACCTCAAAATTTCCTTAAAACATATTGACATTTTTAGAAGTGTCGCATATAATAACATCGAAGAAAATAGATACGAGGTGAGACGATGTACCTAACCGATAAACAGAGTACACGGGTTTTCAAGGCTTTCTGCGATGAAAACCGACTGCACATCCTATCGCTGTTGCGCGGGGGTGAGAAGTGTGCCTGCAAGCTGTTAGATGAACTGCACATAGGGCAGTCCACCCTTTCCCACCACATGAAAATCCTCTGCGATTCTGGTGTTGTCGTTGGCCGGAAAGAGGGAAAGTGGGTACACTACCGCATTGACCCGGAGGGGAGCGCACAGGCGATTGCCTTGCTTACTCAACTGACCACCTGCACAGCAGAGGCGGAAACTATTGACTGCTCCTGCACTTCAACACGCGCCGCCGTATGATGTTATGTTTGTGCGATAAGTAAGCCGCCATGTGGCCAGTGGCGGTTTGCTTTAGCAATAATAAATCGACAGATTGCGATTTATGGATTTTATTTATGGAGGACATATCGCATGGAACTGCTACAAGCAATCGGGCTGTTCATCCAGGATCAGATTCTTGGCATGAAATGGCTGAACGTACTGATTGGAAATCTTGTGTCGGCACTCGGCTTGGATACCGCATCCCATTGGGGTGGGAGTATTCAATTCTTCATCTATGATGTAATCAAAATCACCATCCTGCTCTGCACTCTGATTTTCATAATCTCATACATCCAGAGCTACTTCCCGCCGGAGCGGAGCAAGCGCATCCTGGGTCGGTTCCACGGCATTGGGGCCAATATTATTGCCGCCCTGCTGGGAACAGTAACGCCGTTCTGTTCCTGCTCGTCCATCCCGTTATTCATCGGCTTTACCAGCGCGGGTCTGCCCCTGGGCGTGACTTTCTCCTTCCTGATTTCCTCCCCTATGGTTGACCTTGGCAGCTTGGTACTGCTAATGAGTATCTTCGGTGCAAAAGTCGCTGTTTGGTATGTGGTGTTGGGGCTGGTAATTGCCGTTGCAGGCGGCACCCTGATTGAAAAATTGCACATGGAGCGATATGTGGAAGAATTTATCCGAAACGCCAGCAGCGTGGATTTAGAATCTCCTACTTTGACAAAGCGTGACCGAGTGATTTTCGCAAAAGATCAGGTAGTCAGTACCTTCAAAAAGGTGTTTCCCTACATCCTGATTGGCGTGGGCATTGGCGCAATCATTCACAACTGGATTCCCGAAAGCTGGATTCAAGCTGTCCTCGGCAGCAACAACCCCTTTGGCGTGTTTCTGGCTGTTCTGGTGGGTGTTCCCATGTATGCGGACATCTTTGGCACAATTCCCGTGGCGGAGGCGCTGCTGGCGAAGGGCGCACAGCTTGGCACTATTCTCTCCTTTATGATGGCCGTTACCACGTTGAGTTTGCCCTCCATCATCATGCTCCGCAAAGCGGTAAAGCCAAAACTGCTTGCCCTGTTTATTGCAATCTGCTCTGTGGGCATCATCCTTGTCGGCTATCTGTTCAATGCGTTTCAATATTTGTTTATCTAACATGGAGGGACTATGACAAAGAAGAAACTTGTGAAAATTTTGGTTCCTTGCTTGATCGTGGCTGTCATCGCCGGTATCTATCTTTTCAAAAATCCTCCTGGGGCTACCCAGGCCCCGGAGGATTCTACTGCCCCGGAAGATGCTGCCTTTGCGCTGACCGCGACAGAGGCTATCGACTTTGATGCTCTGGCCGAGCATGGCTTGCCCATCATTGTGGACTATGGCTCCGATTCCTGTATTCCTTGTCAACAGATGGCCCCGGTGCTGGAAACGATGAATGAGGAAATGACCGGCAAGGCGTTTATCAAATTTGTGGACGTATGGGAATACGCCGAGGCAGCATCGAATGTCCCTGTCCAGGTCATTCCCACGCAGGTGATGGTAAATGCGGATGGAACACCCTTTGTCCCCAGCGACGAGTTAGCCCAAAAGATTGAATTTATCCTATACAGTTCACGGGAAACGGGAGAACACGTCTTTACAGTCCATCAAGGCGGATTGACAGAGGAGCAAATGCGGCTGATCCTCACAGAGATGGGGGTGGAGGCGTGATTGATTCCTGGCTGAACACTCTCGGCACTTTGATTTCAGAAAGCGTTTGGCTGGCCCCGCTGCTGGCGCTGCTGGCGGGTGTGCTGACCTCGTTTACTCCCTGCTCACTCTCCAGCATCCCCCTGGTGATTGGTTATGTAGGAGGAACGGGTACAGAGCCTAAAAAGGCGTTTCGCCTGTCGCTGGTGTTTGCCGCCGGTTCAGCAATCACCTTTACCATCCTGGGAACGCTGGCATCCTTGGCAGGGCGACTGATTGGGACCTCGGCCTCCTGGTGGTATCTCATTTTGGGCATCCTGATGGTGCTGATGGCCTTGCAGACCTGGGAAATTTTTAACTTCATTCCCTCCACCTATCTGCTGTCGAAGAACACCCGCAGAGGGTACGCCGGGGCTTTGATTGCCGGAATTTTAGGCGGTATCTTTTCCTCTCCCTGCGCCACGCCGGTGCTGGTCGCTTTGCTGGCAATCGTGGCGGGAAAGGGGAGTGTAGCATGGGGGATGCTCCTGTTGCTGCTCTACTCCATCGGCCACGGTGCGCTGACGATCTTTGCGGGTACATCGGTAGGATTTGTCCGTTCTCTGACCCAAAATGAGAAGTACGGAAAGGCCAGCCAATGGCTGAAATGGGGCATGGGCGCGGCAATCCTGCTCATTGGATTCTATATGTTCTATCTGGCTTTTTAGGAGGAACCGCTTATGTGCATCTGCGGTAGTCGGCTACATTGCCGGTCACGTTGACAAACCGCTTTCTACAAAAGAACAATCAATTCATTATCTTGAGAAAGTAGGTATCTGTCTATGTTCACCAGTGAAACCCTTATCCATGCAGGCCAAACATTCCTTATGCTGTTTGGCGAACTGTTTGCCCTGTTTATCGGCATCAGCTTTTTGGTGGCGCTCCTGCAAATCTATGTTTCCCAGGAGCGCATCAAAAAGATACTGACTACGCCGCGCAAAGGGCTGAACAGTGTCCTCGGCGCACTCCTGGGCGCGGTGACGCCCTTCTGCTCCTGCTCCACCATTCCGGTTTTGGTGGGCCTGTTCAAAAGCGGAGCGCCTTTCTGTGGGGCTATCTCCTTCCTGCTGACCTCGCCCATTTTGAACCCCGCAATCGTCACGCTGATGCTGGCCTTCTTCGGTATCAAAGCTACTGTCATCTATATGGCGTTTACTTTTGCGTTTGCGGTGGTCATGGGCCTGATTTTAGATGCTGCCGGATTTGAAAAGGAAATCAAAAATGTTTCCGTTCGGGGTGGGCGTCAGGATGCCGTATCCTGGGAAACGATGCAGGGAACATTCTGGCAGAAGCAGCTCCAGGCGTTCAAAATTTCCATCAAGGACGCTTTCGGCCTGTTCAAAGGTGTCGTTCTGTACCTTCTGCTGGGAGCTGGTATTGGGGCCTTTATCTATGAATTTGTCCCTACCGATCTGCTGGCGAATTTCGCCGGAGCGGGCAACCTGTGGGCCGTGCCGCTGGCGGCTGTTGTAGGCATTCCCATGTATATCCGCACGGAAACGATGATCCCTATTGCCAGCATCCTGATTTCAAAGGGCGTGGCACCCGGCGTGATGATCGCTCTGATTTTGGGCGGCGCTGGGGCCAGCATCCCGGAGGTATCGCTGCTCGGCTCGATTTTCAAAAAGAAGATGGTCATTACCTTTGTGCTGTGCATCTTCGCGGTGGCGACCATTACCGGCTATATTTTCAATTTGGTCATGTAACAACCTTGGCTCTATCCGCTTATCAATGCGGGTGGCAATATCAACATTTTTTGAAAGGACGATTTGATTATGAGTGAGAAAAAGGGATTCCTGGGCGGATTGTTTGGCGGCAAAAAGGGCGGCAGCGGCTGCTGCAACATGGAGATCGTGGAGGAGCCGGAGGGCGGTTCCTGCTGCGGCGGGACGGCGGAACAGAAAGCGGAACCGGCCTGTTGCTGCACCGGCCCGGTGGAAACCTATGAGGCCGAGAAGGGGGATGGCACCGGCGCTCTGAACAGCGTAAAGGTCCTTGGCCCCGGCTGCAAGAACTGTCACGCTTTGCTGGAAAGCACTCAGGCCGCTCTAAAGGAAATCGGTTCCACCCTTGCTGTGGAGTATGTGACCGATATGGCGGCTGTTGCCAGCTATGGAGTTATGTCTACGCCTGCGCTGGTGGTCAATGACAAGGTCGTTTCTTCTGGTAAGGTGATGAAAGCTGGCGATGTGGTGAAACTCCTGCACAAGCTGGGGTTTTGATCTCAGGCCATGCAAAAGAAACTGAACTGTACCGGCAAGCCCAAAGTGGCCTTTGTGTGCGTTCACAATTCCTGCCGCAGTCAAATCGCGGAGACCCTTGGGAAAAAGCTGGCCGCAGATGTCTTTGAGAGCTATTCAGCGGGAACAGAGCGTCAAGAGCATATCAACCGGGATGCTGTGCGACTGATGAAACGGGTGTATGGTATTGATATGGAGCAGTCCCAGCACAGCAAGCTCCTTTCCGATATTCCTACCCCGGATGTATTGATTTTGATGGGGTGCAATGTAGGATGCCCAATTCTCCCCAGTCAGTACATGGAAAACTGGGGGCTGGATGATCCCAGCGGCCAGTCGGACGATGTTTTTCTGGCTACGATCCAGCAAATTGAAGAAAAGGTCCTTCAGCTCAAGGAAAAACTGCGTTAGCCCCATAGAGCCGTCCCCGAAACTATCCGGGACGGCTCTTTTCAAAAGAAACACATTGAAGAAAGTGAATTTGAGAAAGTAGGTGTCCCATGAAAGACAATCATGCTGGTATTAGCTTTTTCCAGCGGTATCTAACAGTATGGGTGTTTCTGTGTATGGTGGTAGGCGTACTGCTGGGCCATTTTACCCCAGCTTTGCCCGAACTGCTAAACCGCTTTGAATATGCGCGTGTATCCATCCCGATGGCCATTTTGATTTGGGTGATGATTTATCCTATGATGCTGAAGGTGGATTTCAACAGTGTGCGAAACGTAGGCAAAAATCCAAAAGGGCTTTTTGTAACATGGATTGTGAATTGGCTCATTAAACCCTTCACAATGTATGGTATTGCGTCCCTGTTCTTCTTTGCGGTGTTCAAGGCGTTCATTACGCCGGACTTGGCAACCGAATATCTGGCCGGAGCGGTTCTGCTGGGGGCGGCTCCCTGCACCGCTATGGTGTTCGTATGGAGTACCCTGACCAACGGAAATCCAGCCTATACCGTGGTGCAAGTCGCTACCAATGATCTGATTATTTTGTTTGCATTTGTTCCCATCGTGAAATTCCTGCTGGGCGTTTCCAATGTGGCGGTGCCGACGGATACGCTATTCCTCAGTGTAGTTCTTTTTGTGGTGATTCCCCTGGCTGGTGGTGTTCTGACCCGTCTGCTGGTAGTCAAGAGCAAAGGAACCGACTACTTTGAAAACGTGTTTATCCACAAGTTTGATTCTGCCACGACAATCGGACTGTTGCTGACGCTGGTACTGATCTTCATGGGGCAGAGCGAAGTCATTCTCAAAAATCCCCTGCACATCGTTTTGATAGCTATGCCGCTGACGATTCAAACCTTCTTGATTTTCTTCATCGCTTATCTTGCCTGCAAGCTGTTGAAGTTACCCCATGATATTGCGGCCCCTGCTGGTATGATCGGGGCGTCCAACTTCTTTGAACTGTCTGTTGCGGTGGCTGTGGCATTATTTGGCACGACCAGCCCTGCGGCTCTCGCTACAACCGTAGGTGTACTGACGGAAGTTCCAGTTATGCTCAGCCTGGTAAAGATAGCGAATAAAAGCAAAAACATATTTCCATCCAAATAGAACTTTGTAAAATAAAGGGCCATGAAGTGTGGGGCGGTTTCCACCCCACATTTTTACATATCGTCATGCGAATACTGTCGAAAATGCGTCTCAAATTGAGACACATTTCAGGAAGGAGAAATATCTAAATGGCATACAACTCGTTGGCGATAGGGCTTGCCGATGATCTTCTCATGGATCTGCAAATGAGGACTGCCCAGCATGACATATTCTGTACCGTATGCTCTACGGTGCAGGAAGCGACCCGTCTCCTGTATCGTCAGATTTTCCATCTGTTGATTGTGGATTTAGAGTACCTGCGGAGCATCCGGCAAACCAAATGGCTGGCTGAAATACGGCGCACCAGCTTTGTGCCGGTGATCGTCCTGTCCGACACCCCGGAGGATGATGTGTGGGGAATGGTTCAGTTGGGCGCGGATATGTGTATTTCCGGCAAACAATCCTATCCCATGATTGCGGAATTGGCCTATGCCCAACTGCGCCGATATACGCAGTATAATCACTATAACAGCCCCGTCAACGGAGAAACTGCCCCCTTTCGGGAAGGGGACATTTACATAGACCCGGCCCGTCAGACGGTGGAGGTATGCGGACAGCCTGTGAGCCTGCGCCATCGGGAATTTTCGCTGCTGCTCTATTTCATGCGAAATCCCGGTATTGTACTGACCGCCCAACAGATATGCGAGAACGCCTGGGACATGGAGTACACCCAACCCATAGACCGTGCCATACATGAACTCCGAAGGCAAATTGAGACGAATCCACGCCAACCATGCTATATTCAGACGGTTCACCGTGTGGGCTATAAGTTTACGTCGTATTCCAGCGAAACTTGCGAACGATAGGAGAGTAATAGGAGATTTCCGGGAGAGTAATAGGAGAAATGTTTGCTACCATTTTCCTATCTACGAAAGGAGGATGGCGCCATGCTGAAACGGTGCATCACATCACAAACAGGCCGGAAGCCGACAAAGGCCGCTGCCCCGAACCAAGGGGCGGCGGCCTTTTCCTATTCGACAGAAATATTGCCTTTAGGTAAAAGTTTGTGGTATTTCCCTATTTCCCGGCAGTGGACACAGGGAGGGAAACCCATCGCTTTTTATAACCTTTTGGTGAGAAAGCACTACTTTCGCCTGAACCGAGCAGAGACCCCCCTTGCCAACGTGGTATTGATAGAGGGGCAAAAACACAGGCCCTCCATAATCCGGGAGGTGGCCGCATGAACAGGGACAGCGAACACCTGGCCTGCTGCTTTGACGCCTACTGTAAGCGGCTGCTGAAACATGAGGTCATTGACGCGATCCGGGAACAGAAGCGGCTGGGCCAGTGGGAAACTACGTTTTCCGAATTGACCAGGACCGAACAGAACCAGCTCCAGTACATAGATCAATATGCCCCGGACCGGCGCGTGTTTCCGCTGCTGGGAAGGGAAATTGAAGTGCTTGACGCCGATCTTGTACGGGCGCTGTCCGTGCTCCCCGCTGACCGACGGGCAATTATCCTGCTGTTCTACTTTCTCGAAATGCGGGACGAAGAAATCGGGGCCGAGCTGGGCCTGTCCCGGCCTGCCGTCCAGCGCCGCCGGACAAGCACCCTGGATATGTTACGAAAGATATTGGAGGAATGAACATGAGCAGAAAGAAAAGCCACAGCAAACCCCGCTATAAGCTCCTGCCCCGCAATACCATCCAGGCCGCCACGCAGGGCGAGCCTGACGCCGTTGCCGCCGTCCTGTGTCACTATGAGGGCTACATCGCTAAACTGTCCACCCGCTGCCTGTTCGATGAATACGGCAACACCTATCTCTGCGTGGATGAAGCTCTGCGCCGCCGTCTGGAAATCAAGCTGATCGCCGGCCTGCTGACGTTCAAGGCGGCGTGACCACCTATAACAGCAACATTTCAATATAACGGGGAGGAAAATTTATGCAGGACATTTCCTACACATCAAAGCTGACCCAGGCAGAGGACGGGAGACCGCTTGCCCTTGAATACTACATTATGGCGAATGACGGTGAGCCTGGGCGCTACGGAGTGAAGATCATCGAGAAGAATAGCGGAGAACAGGCTATGGCCTTTGATTTGACCACTAAGGCGCATCGAATTTGTGAGCTGGTGGAGAAACTTTCCCGGAACTGTGTCACACCCGCCTGATTGATGGATGTGGTGGCCGACTGGCTGTAAGCAATCTTATTCGGCCCGGCTGGAGCCGTCCAGTCGGGCCACCCCCAAATGCGTCTCAAGTTGAGACACATTTCGACAAGCCGCCAAGCGGCACAGGCGTACCGGCCACGGCGCGTCTGTGCGGACTGGCGACGGTCCGGCCCATGCACCTTGACAACGGAATGACCGACCAAAGAGGATATGTACCCTTATGAGTATACCGTCTGCGTGCCTGGGGGGATCACACGCCGCTGACGAACCAGGGGCAGGAACGACTTTGGATAAAACGGCAATCTATCAAAACAGGGGGTGAAAAATAACGGATCATCATTTCCCCTATTCCAAGCGAAACAGCCGGGCCGGGATATTGCCGCATTACGCAGACGCAGTATCTCCGGTCCGGCTGACATATCAGAACCGCGTCCGACAGCCGGGGGCGGTCCTGTCATTTTTACGAGGAGGAAATGCGATGGAAGGGGTAACTTTATCAACAAGGGCCGATCAGCCCGCAGAGCGGCCCCAGGTGTTCTATGTTGACGGCTGCAAAATCACTGTCAGATATAGCGGCGAGAAAAATCCGGCAGCAGTCAAGAATATCAAAGATACTTTAATTTCCAATGGAACTATGCGGAAAAGCTGATTTTTTGCATTTTTTGTAGAAATATGAGATAATAATGGTGTAGTAGATGGCACCTTGAAAACAGAATATTTCTGGCCGCCATATATACACCGTCCACCCGGAAAGTGAGGAGTATATATGGCAGAGCAAATGCTTCAAGCAATCAGCAGTATCACAGATGGAGCGGCACGGTCCGGCGCAAAGCGCGTTGTCTGCCTGTACCGGGTGTCTACCGTGGGACAGGTGGAGAAGGACGACATTCCCATGCAGAAGCAGTATTGCCGGGAGTTTTGCAAACAGCACCCCGGTTGGGAAATCATTAAGGAATTTGCCGAGAAAGGCGTTTCCGGGTTCAAGAAATCCGCGAAGGATAGGGACGCCATTCAGGAAATCCAGAAGTTAGCCCTGCAAGGCGGGTTTGATATTCTGCTGGTGTTCATGTTTGACCGCCTGGGCCGCAAGGACGATGAAACGCCCTTTGTGGTAGAGTGGTTTGTCAAGCAGAACATCGAGGTATGGAGCGCCATGGAGGGCCAGCAGCGTTTTGATAATCATGTTGACAAACTGCTGAACTACATACGATACTGGCAGGCGTCCGGGGAAAGCATCAAAACCTCTATGCGCGTCAAGACCCGGATCGAACAGTTGACCCAGGAGGGCCACTACACCGGCGGACGGGCGCCTTTTGGCTATCAGTTGGAACGGACAGGCCGCATGAATAAGAAAAATCAGGATGTGCGTGACCTTGTGATTGACCCGGAGGACGCGGAGACCGTCAAGCTGATTTTCCAAAAGTACGTCCACGAAGGTTACGGGGCGCTCCGCCTTTGCCGCTATTTCAAAGAACAGGGCATACGGAGGAAGGACGGCGGCGAAATAACCGTAGGCATGGTGAACAGGGCTGTTAGAAACTCCATTTACATCGGTGTAATTCACAGAGGCGACAGTAAATCCGAAGTGCTGCCCGAATTGAAAATCATTGACGAAGAACTGTTTTTGCGGGCACAGGAGATTGCAAGCGCCCGGAAAGTCCAGCAGAGGGAAGTGCCGCTTACCACCAGGGGCCACTCGCTTTTAGTTGGGAACGTTTATTGCGGCTGCTGTGGGGCCCGTCTAATGCTGGCAACTTCCGGGCATAGGTATTGCAGAAAAGACCGGACAGAGGCCACAAGCATAACAACCAGCTATAAATGCTACAACAGGACGAATGTTCCCGGAAAATGCGAAGGCCAAAGTTCTTTCAGCGTTGAGAAGTTGGATAACCTTGTAGATCAAATCATCCGAATCCAACTGACGCAAATCCAGAAGGCTCCGCCCCAGGCGCTGCTTGAGAGACAGCGAGGCCGGGAGGCTGACCTCGCCAGGGCCAAGGTAAAGCGTCTGCAAGGCGAGTATCAGCAGAAACAGAAGGACTATCAGGATTTGCGTACCGAGACGCTGAAAGTTATCCAAGGAAACAGCCAGTTCAGCGCCGACCTGCTCAACAGCCTGATGAACGAGACCGCCGCCCAACTGAAAGAGCTGGAGCGCCAGATGCAGTCGGCAGAATTGGAATTGCGGGAAACCGTGTCCGGCGCCGAGCAGGTGAAGAAGGAATACACCCAACTGATGAATTGGGCCGAATTGTATGATAACTGCACTTTCGAGGCGAAGAAGATGATTGTGGCACAGTTTGTAAAAGCTGTCCACGTCAAACGGGGATATGAGTTGGATATTGAGTTCAACGTATCTTTCGAGGAATTTCAATCGCTCTATCTGGAGCCGGAGGAAAAGGGCCGCAAGCGCAAGAGAGCCGGGGAAATTCTGGCCCTTGCGGAGTGCGTAGGATAGAAAAATGACTTGCCTAAGCCGGTCAAGCCATTTTCGAGAGATTTCCCCATTTACTTTATTTATTTGGTATGAGTACCAGCAAACGCACTAACTAAAAAATTATTTGGTGCTAAAATCGTACTGTTCGGTGTACCACTCATTGAACACAGGTTATTGGGGAAAGGGAAAGCAAACAGGCAAAAATCCAGTATTCATGCGGGTTTGCGGCGAGATGGCTCTCAAAAGCTAACCTCACAAAAGACAGATTATTGCACAATCACATATCGTTTCTAAGGGAGAATGTTGATTCCGGTCACATTCTCCCTTTTTTCATACCAAGAAACGAGGTGATTATCTTGAACACGCAAATCATCGCCATCGCCAACCAAAAGGGAGGTGTGGGCAAAACCACAACCTGTGCCAACTTAGGGATTGGACTGGCGCAGGCCGGAAAGAAAGTGCTTCTCATTGACGGGGACCCGCAAGGGAGCCTGACCATCAGCCTGGGCAATCCCCAGCCGGATAAGCTGCCCTTTACCCTCTCTGACGCAATGGGCCGCATCCTGACCGATCAGCCGGTCCGCCCCGGCGAGGGGATTCTGCGCCACCCGGAGGGCGTGGACCTGATGCCGGCGGATATTCAGCTGTCCGGCATGGAGGTGTCGCTGGTAAACGCTATGAGCCGGGAAACGATTCTGCGGCAATATCTGGACAGTGTAAAGGGGCAGTATTCCCATATCCTCATAGACTGCCAGCCCTCCCTGGGTATGCTCACCGTCAACGCGCTGGCCGCCGCCAACCGGATCATAATCCCCGTCCAGGCGGAGTATCTGCCCGCCAAAGGGCTGGAACAGCTGCTCTCTACGGTAGCCAAAGTCAAGCGGCAGATCAACCCGAAACTGCAAATAGACGGTATCCTGCTGACGATGGTGGACAACCGCACCAACTTTGCCAAAGAGATTGCCGCCCTGCTGCGGGAAACTTACGGCAGCAAAATCAAGGTGTTTGGCACTGAGATTCCCCATTCTGTCCGGGCAAAGGAAACCAGCGCGGAGGGCAGGAGCATTTTCGCCCATGACCCAGGCGGCAAAGTAGCCGAAGGCTACGCAAATCTGACCAAGGAGGTGTTGAAACTTGAAAAGCAGCGCGAAAAAAGTAGAGCTGGCATCGGTCGATGATCTGTTTTCCACCGAGGAAAGCCGCGCCGACGCGGGGCGGGAAAAGGTGGTAGAAATTCCTTTAAGCGAGCTGCACTCGTTCAAGGGACACCCCTTCAAGGTCAAAGATGATGATGCCATGATGGAAACAGCGGACAGCATCCGGCAGTACGGCGTTCTTGTTCCTGCTATCGCCCGTCCTGACCCCAGCGGCGGCTATGAGCTGGTAGCCGGACACAGGCGGCATCGGGCCAGTGAACTGGCAGAGAAAGAAACCATGCCGGTCATTGTCCGGGATTTGGACGATGACGCCGCCACGATTATCATGGTTGACAGCAATTTACAACGGGAAAGCCTGCTCCCCAGCGAAAGGGCTTTTGCCTACAAAATGAAATTGGAGGCCATGAAACATCAGGGAGAACGCATGGATTTAAGGAAACGCTGATTTAATCCCCCCAAATGATAAAAGATGTGATAAAATAAGGGAAAGGGGGCGCTGGGTATGAAA
>JBCLQX010000057.1:0-12663 GCA_041223805.1 Oscillospiraceae bacterium 44-34
CGCCCGTGAGACGGGAAGGGAGCGGCTGGAACTGCTGCTGGAGACCATCTGCGCCACGGGCATCCGGGTGTCGGAGCTGCGGTATATCACGGTGGATGCTGCGCGGTCCGGCCGTGCGGACGTGGCCCTCAAGGGGAAAATCCGCACCGTGCTGCTGCCGGGAAAGCTGTGCCGGAAGCTTTTAAAGTACGCCAAGGGGCAGAAAACCGCCTCCGGTGAGATTTTTGTCACCAAAAGCGGGAGAAGCCTCTGCCGGCGGCAGATCTGGCAGGAGATGAAAAATCTGTGTAAGAGGGCGGGCGTGGCTCCTTCCAAGGTCTTTCCCCACAATCTGCGGCACCTGTTCGCCACGGTGTTCTACCGGGCCTGCCGGGATATCGTCAGACTGGCCGACGTTCTGGGCCACAGCTCGGTCAACACCACCAGAATCTACCTCCAGACCACCGGCGCGGAGCATGTCCGTCAGCTGGACAGGCTGCGGCTGGTCACTTAGCCTTTCCGGCGCAATAGACAAAATTAATATTTTGTCTTAAAGTGGGCCTTCAAAATCAAAATTAGTGAAAAAGAAATGCAAAAATGGCATGAAAACAGAGGCTGTAAACAGAGAAAAATTTGCAGCCCTTGATTTCCATGCCTAAATTCGTTATTTCGCCGATTTTCAGGCGAGGATATTCCATCAACCACCAATTGTGCTATAATGATTGTGGAAAAGGATGGGAATTTTCCGCCTGACCGCTGAGGTTATGTATATTTAGGATGTACAAAATATTAATTTTGTCCACAGGAGGGTGCGGGGCTTGACACATTCAAGAAAAAAGCTGGACCTGACAGGTCAGCGATACGGAAAGCTGACGGTTTTGTGCCCTGCGGAGAACATCGGAGTGCGCACCGCCTGGCTGTGCCGGTGCGACTGCGGGCGGGAGACGGTGGTAAGGACCTGCCGTCTGCGCTCGAGGCACACATCCAGCTGCGGATGTCTGGGTGCGAGGAATATGCCGGAGGCCGAACTGGGCCTGACCTATATTGACGGGACCTGCGTGGAGATGCTGGCGGCCAAAACGGTGAGAAGGAACAACACCAGCGGGGTGCCCGGGGTGGAATGGCGGCCGTCCAAGGGGACGTGGCGCGCGGTGATCTGCTTCAAGGGCAGACGGTACTACCTGGGAAGCTATGGGAAATTTGAGGACGCGGTGAGAGCCCGGAAACGGGCGGAGGAGAATCTCCACGACAGCTTTTTGCGGGAATTTGCCGGGGCGGACGCAAGGGCGCCAGCGGTTGATTCATAAGAACCGAAAAGAAGGAGGAGTCGCGATGAACCAGGAAAAGCCGCCGTGGGACTGCCCCGCCGCCGGACGCGCCGTTGGTGGCGGGAGCGGAGCTTGAGGCGCGTTGGCAAACCATTGGAAACAATGGGACGCAAAGCCTGAGGCTGTGGCGTCGAAGAGGATTTGCGCAAGCTCTTCGGCACTATGCTCGATCGGTTGCGATTGGCAAACCGGCGGAAACGCTGGGACAGCAAAGCAAGGGGCCTAAGGCGTTTGTCGCTATGGCAGCCCGGTTACCGGATACTTTGCGTCCGAGCCTGCAAAGAAAGGAAATTAATGTGAAAAATAGGATCAATTTAGGTAAGCGAGGATTGTCTGTGCTTGTAGCCTTTGTGATGTGCCTGAGCATGCTCAATCTCTCTGCTTTCGCCACAGAAGAACCTGAACTCATCTGTGGTTTGGAGGAACACACCCATACCGAGGCGTGCCGTGGACTAATCTGCGGACTGGAGGAATCTGAAGATACCGACAGCTCTGAGTCCGGCGGCGACATGAACACCGACGGCGGCGACACGAACACCGACGGCGGCGACACAGACACCGACGGCGGCGACACAGACACAGGAAACACCGACGCAGGAGACAACGAAGACAGCGACGCCGGCAGCAGTAATGACGACGGTGACAACGTTGACGCCGGGGACGACGGCGCCGGTTCTGAGATCGCTGAAGATTCCGCGGTCAAGGATTTCGCTGACATATCTGAAAAACCCATTGAGCCCGTCAGTGAGATCAGAATTGACGACGAGCCCGCCCCGCTGGCTGCTTTGTTCCAGGAGGACGAGGAGCCCGCTGGACACAGGCACAGCGAGGAATGCTACGGCCTGACCTGCGGTAAGGAAGAGCACAGCCATAGCGAGGCATGCTACGAGACCAAGGAACCTGAAGCACCCGAAGAGCCTGAACCGCCTGTTGACAGTAAACCAGCAGAGACCGCCGAAGACCTCTTTGCGGCGTTTGAAGCCGGCGAAGAGGCCATTGTTCTGGGCAGCAGCTTCTCCGTCAGCGAGACGATCGCCGTCACCAGCGACGTCGTTCTGGACCTGAACGGGCAGACGCTTACTTGGGAGAACCAAAAACCCGGAGAAGGCTCCAGCCTGTTTCGAGTAGAGGCTGGCGGCGCTCTGACGGTTACAGACAGCTCCGAAGCCACAGAGACATTCAGCTGCCAGGTTGTGACCTCCACCGTCACCGGAGTTGGAACGACCGAGGAAGCTGAGGAGACTCGCTCTGTGGACGTTAAGACCGGCAGGATCAAAGCCACACAGGATAACGGAGTTCTTGGACACGATGCGCAAAACGCCGCGGTAATCGCCGTCATTGGCGGAACATTGTGTCTGGAAGACGGCATCATCGACGGCAACCACAGGGTCAGATGTGTTCTCGCTGAGGATAGTGGCCGGGTCTATGTGGAGGGCGGCGCCGTTATGAACGGCAAAGCGCTTCTGGTGGGCGGTGCTCAATTCGGCAACGGAATCTATGTTCGCAACGGTTCCCTGAACATGACCGGCGGTGTCATCGCTGATAATAACGCAAATACCGGAGAATGGTACGATGAATACCGCCGGGGCGGGGGCATTGCGCTGAAGGACGGCAGTCTGGACATCAGCGGCGGCATAATTACCAACAACAGAGCCGGCGTCGGCGGCGGTATCTGTGCGGAAGGCGGCTCCGGCAGCATCACGATCAACGGTGAGGCGGTGATCGCCGAGAACACATCATCGCTGTATAGCTGGGGCGGCGGCATCGCCGCGAATGGGAGCTATCAGGTGACTGTCGGCGAGGACGCTTTGATTTCGCGGAACAGCGCCCAAAGCGGCGGCGGCGGCATTATGGCCGAGAACCTGACCGTGACCGGCGGACAGATCACCGGAAACTTCACAGAGACAGGCGGCGGCGGTGGGATCAGCACCTCCAACTTTACCATGACCGGCGGCATTGTGGCCGGAAATACCTCTGAAGAGCTCGAGGGCGGCGGCATCCGCATCAACGGCGGCGGGTCGGAGATCACCGGGGGCTATGTCACCAACAATGTCTGCAACACCACGCAGCATTGGGGCGGCGGCGGCATCTTCGTCAGCCAGGGAGCTTCCATCAAGATGCGAAACCTGCTGGTTACCGACAACACCGCCCAAGGCCTGGGCGGCGGCGTAGCGGGCTGCTCTACCGGACAGGTGGCAGTCACCACCTCCGACGGCCTGGCCAGCTTCGCAAATACCGCTGTGGGCGATCCCTCTCACGGCTCCGGCAGCAGTTCCGCCAAACGGCAGGACCAGGCGGCGCTGAACAACCCGAAGTTCTTGGAGTACGGCTCCAACGACTACTTCTGCGCCCACACCAGCTACGTCTCTGACGGAATTCTGGGCGGCGGCAGCGCAAACTGGTATGGAAGCTGGGATAACGGAAACGACTATCAGGGCATTGGCGAGAACACTACGATTGAAGTGGCGCAGCTGTCCATCCCCAGGGGAGGCTTTGCCGCCGCGTCTCACCTGATGGGTCTGAGCGCCTCCCCCAGTGAGGAGGATATTGCCAAGGCCGAGGCGGCCGCAAAGGTGTTTGTCACTGGAAACGAGTCCAACACCCATGGCGGCGGCATCATGTGCAACGGTGTGATGTTTATTGGCGCGATTGAAAGCACCACCCAGACCTTCTCCAGTGTGACCGTGGAGGCCGCGAAGCAGTTCAGGGACATCTCCCCGGAGGGAGAGGACATTCCTATGAGCGGCGGCGAGTTCACCTTCGCGCTGGTGAAGGAGGCGGATTTTCAGATTGTGGACGGCAAGCCCAGCTTCACCAATGCTCAGCCTGCCGTCAACGATGAAAACGGCAAGGTGCTGTTCACCATCAATGATCTGAAGGCAGAAGGGGAGTACCTCTACTATCTGGTGGAGGTCCCCGGGACGGACGCTGTCACCGTGTATGACCCCGCCATTTACAAGATCGTGGTAAAGGTGAGCACGCACGAGGAGATCAGCTGGGAGATTGACACCAAGCTCACCGCTATTGTCTACAGCGGCGAGGTGGAGTCCATTCTTCCTGTCACCGTCGGTGAGGATGGCACGCTGACAGAAGAGGCGGAAGCTGAAAAGGCTGTATTCACCAATGTTTACAGCGGCGAGCTGACTGTCAGAAAGGTTTGGGCCGGCGACACGGAGGACAAGCGCCCCAAGGGCATTCAGGTGCAGCTGTATAAGGACGGCGCCGCTGAGGGCGACCCTGTCACTTTGGACGGGTCGAACGACTGGAGCTATACCTGGAAGGACCTGTCTCATGACAGCAGCTACACGGTGGAGGAAGTGGAGGTACCTGAGGGCTATACCTCCAGCGCCACGCAGCACGGTGGTATTGTGACCATTACCAACACCTATCAAACCGTCCCCCCCGAGAAACCCAAGCCTGACAGGCCGACTCCTGACAGGCCTCACACACCCGACCCCGAGCCTGACCCCGATCCCGAACCCGGGGTCGATATCCCCGACGAGGAGCCGCCTCTGGTGGACTTCCCCGACGAGGAACCCCCGCTGGCGAACATCCCCGAGGAAGAGCCTCCCCTGGTAGAGATTCCTGAGGAGGAACCCCCTCTGGCCGAGACCCCGCTGGATCCCACTCCCAAAACCGGCGATAACAGCCGTACCGGCCTGTGGGCGGCCCTGTGCGGATTCTCCCTGTTCGGGATGCTCGCCCTGCTTGGCAAAAAGCGGGAGGACGAAGAGCCGTAATGCCTGAATATTTTTCGAAAATCACAGCATAGAAGACGGGCGATGTCGAAAAGACGTCGCCCGTTTTACACTTTAGCGAACGAAAAAACTATAAAAAAAGTACACTATCTCGAAAGAATGTACAATTATAACGGGGCAAGTTACTTGAACCTGGATAGAATGCACAAAATATTGAATAATATTTGTGTGATTTGCAAAGTGAAATTTTTTCGATTTTTGATTATAATAGGAGCGTAGATTATTGTGGTTCGAACCCTGAATCAATAATACATAGCCAAAAAGGAATTCCTTTTTGCGTCCATGCACTTCAATGCATGGACGAGGGTTTCAGACACAGAAAGGGAGGGATGCCCTATTTGTAAGGCCGAACAAACATTTTAATCAGAAAGGACGGTGCAGAAATGAGAAGAAAGTGGAATCGCCCCCTTGCGGCGCTTCTGGCGGCGTGTATGCTGTTCTCGCTGCTCCCCGCTGCTGCGGCAGTGGAGACAGTGGAGGAGCCGGACAATTCCTATAGCGCACCACTGCCGGCGGAGCCTGCCCCCGCTGAGGACGGGGACGAAACTCAAGGCAATCCTGAGACAGAAAACGATGAGCCCGTGGACGGAGCCGCACCGGGCAGCTCCTCCGAGGAGGACGCTGAGCCGGCGGAGCAGGAGGGTGAGGACACCAAGATCCCCGATGAACCGGAGCTCCCCTTAGAGACGGATCAGGTTGAGGGAAATGAGGAAAATCCTCTCCCGACAGAAGAAGACAAAGAGGAACAGCCTCCGCTGACCGAAGAAGAGGGAGAACTGCCCACGGTTCTCCCGGACCAGGATAAAACCCTGGGTGAGGTCGTGAACGACGCCGGAAACGGGGTTGTGGAGGAGCTCCTCAAGGAGATTGCCGTTTATACGGCGGTCGAGCCGGACCGTACCCTGGAAGAGGCCATCGCGGACGAGAGAACCGATGTCCACTACCTGACGGGCATCGACACCAACGGAAACGGCTGGGTGGACAGTGTCAACGAGGCCAAAACCGTTGAGCTCCTTGCCCCTGTTGCCACGGAGAATATCACCACCAGCACCGCAATCGCGTTGGCCGCTTCCATCACTAGTGGAAGCCAGTATGTCATCCGTGGTGCGAACTTCACCGGTGGCAAAAAGTGTGATATGCATATCAGCGCTCCCAATACCAACCAGTGTGGAGCCGGGGGTGTCACCACCGTAAAGTGCATGGAGCACCTGTTTACCTTCACGATGCAGGACGACGGGACCTATACCATCTCCAACGGGTCTGGTTACTATCTGACCACAGAGAGAGGCACAGCAAAAGGCCGGGAGTGTTTCCTCTTCAAAGAGACCGGCGCGAAGTTCGGCGTCACTCCCGCTGACGAGGAAGGCTCCTACTACATCTGGTGGGAGACAGAGGTTGAGCCCGAGTTTGACGGTTACACCCCGGAGCAGGCCGTTGAGGACGGCAAAACGGTGAAGTATCTGGCCTTCACCGGCGGCAGTACCTCTTCCCGTTACTGGGATGTCAGCGGCGCCGCAGGCGATACCACCGAAATTCAGCTTTATACGGCCTCCGGGACCGACAGCAGCAGCACTACCACCCTGGCCACCGGCGGCATCGAGGCCGGAAACTATGTCATCAATTTTGACACCGGCAGCTCCAACCGTCAGGCGGTGATGCACTATTCCGCCCCCACAACCAACCAGTGCAGCTCGGTCAGCGTGGTCTGCGGCAGCGAGCCGTTCCACCTGTTCGTCTTCCAGTCGGCGGGCGAGCATTCCAACGGCTTCACCATCAGCCCCTATTCCGCTCAGGGTATGTATCTGAGCCTGGAAGCCAGCGGAAATAACCGGCTGTTCAAGGACGAGGCGACCACCTTCTACGTCAATCCTGTTTCGGGCACTCCCGGCGCGTACTACCTCTGGATCGCCGAGGAGCCTGTGGACTACTCCAGCCTGGACAGCGCCCAGACCGTGTTCACTGGCACGACGCAGGGCGAACCCTTCTCCACTGAGGACGTTGGCACCCAGATGTACCGCATCCCCGCCATCATCACCCTGGACAACGGCTGGCTGGTGGCGGCAGCGGATGTGCGCTGGGCGGGCTGGAACGACAACCCGGCCAACCTGGATACCATCGTCTCCGTCTCCAAGGATAACGGCAAGACCTGGGAGTGGGAGGTCGTCAACTACTTCGGCGACTACGCTAACAGCGTTCAGGGAATCCCCCTCAGCGCGGCGTTTATCGATCCCATCCTGGTACAGGCCGCTGACGGCAAGGTCTGGATGGCCATCGACGTGACGGCGGCTGACGGTAAGGCTACCGGTGGCAGCACCGGCTATGACAGCCGGAACCGCATTCTGGTGGCCCATGCCCCCGCTTACGTGGGTATGAAAGCCCCCGCCAGCCCCAGCGCCTACACCTACTATGTGGACAATGAGGCCATGAGCGTTGCCTTTGAGGGCAAAACGCTGTACGCCATCAAAGCGTCTTCCAATGACGCCGAGAGCGGCTACGCCGTAGATGCGTTCATGAACCTGTACAAGGTGGACGGCGAAACTGTGACTCAGGAATGGTGCAAGCAAGAGGGCGCTGAGCTGAAGGTTCAGACCAACCTGTTCTACAAACAGTCCGCCTGGAAGGTATTCCCCACCTGCTTCATCATGCTGCGCAGTGCGGAAGTGACTGAGAACGGCCTGGTGTGGGACGATCCTATCTTCCCCAACCTGCGCTATGCGGGTCAGACCCAGCCTTTCTTCGGCGTGTGTCCCGGCCGGGGCACTGTGACCGGGGATGGCCGCATCATCTTCCCGGTGTATGACAACGCCACCGGCCGGGAGCTGACCAGCGTCATCTACTCCGATGACAACGGCGAGACCTGGGAGCGGGGCAGCCGCACCAGCGGTTACAACAATTCCAGTAAGACCAGCGAGTCCCAGATTATCACTCTGCCCGACGGTACCCTGCGTATGTACTCCCGCAGCGAGGGTTCCCGTGCGGCCCATTACACCGACAGCACCGACGGCGGCGAGACCTGGGGCGCAACTCAGTTGGATTCCGGTCTGGCAAACGGTTCCAACTGTATGTACTCCGTCATCAATGTGGCGGGCACGCTGAAGGGGCCCAACGGCGAGGTCTATCAGAATGTAGTTATGGCCTCCTACCCCGAGGGCAACGGCGGATACAGCGCCTGGGGCAATCGCTCCAACGGTTCCCTGCGCCTGGGCTATATCTCCGGTGAGACAGGCAATTGGACCATCAATTGGCTGGGCGAGCCCAAGCTGTATCATGGTGAGGCGGGCACCTATTTTGCCTATTCCTGCCTGACCCAGTTCCGGGATTTGGACAGCAGCGAGCCCATTGATAAATTCGGTGTGCTGTACGAGCCCAACGACAACGCAAATTCGCGTCCGAACCTGCCCGTGGACATCTGGTACAAGGAATTCGACGCTGCCTTTGTCTTGGGCGAGGGCTGGACCCTGACCCAGGATGATGAGCCCGTTGGGCCCCAACTGCCCGAGGGAAAGATGTGGGCCTATGTGGGCTTCACCACCAAGTGGGGCCTGAGCGCAGAGGCTTATACAACCAAGCTCTACAAGCTGGACAGCGCGAGCGCTGCCACCGGCACACTGGTGACTGGTGCGGTCGAAGAGGGCTATTACCTCATTGGCGCTCCCACAGCTACCGATACCGGAGGCGCCCGTCTGATGTATGGCGCCGCATCCAGCACTGACCAGTGGAGCGCGACACTGGGCGACACCGTGAACGTTCCCAAAGATGAGACCCGCTTCCAGCTGGCCAAAACGGCGGATGGCGGCTGGACCATCAAGGGCGTGACCAACGGGAAGTATCTGAACGTCAGCGGCAAGTCCGTGGGCACTTATGAACAGCTCCCGTTTGGTGATGAGAGCGCTGCGGAGACCTTCGTCATCCAGGCCGTGGAGGGCGGATACACCATCGCCGCTATCGTGACGGATCCGAACTATGTGGCCCCGGAGGGCGATCCCCCGTTTAAATTCCCTGCGGCGACCTCCGGCAAGACCATCGTCTACCAGCAGGTGACGTCGGCCGGCGGCTTGCTGACCGACGGCGAGCTGTTCGCCTTTGTGGACGATACGCCAGATGCGGGCGATCCCCGTATCCTGTACCACGCCAGTGGATCGGACAGGACCGATCAGCTCGGGGTCGGGGCAGGCGAGACATTGACGATCAATGGCGGCTTTGCAAAAGAAAGGCAGCTGTGGAGCTTGGTGGCCGTCGAAGGCGGCTGCAAGCTGAAGAGCTGGGATGACGGCCTCTATCTGACCGCTTCCGCCAGTGCGAGCGCGGCGAAGCAGCTCGGCGTGGACGAGACCGGCAGCGTGTTCACTCTGATCGAGGCTGACGGCAGATTCTATGTGAAGTCCGGCGGCAAATATCTGGAGTTCAACGGCACCGGCGGCGATGGCTGGAAGATGGTGGATACCGCCAGCGCGCTGAAGGTGTACACCCCCACTTTGGTGGACATCTCCGGCACCCCGGCTGAGACCGTGTTCAAGGGCACCGCTGACAAGCCTATGTCCCAGGAGTCTACCGGAAGCACCAGCTTCCGTATCCCCGCTCTGCTCACCCTGGACAACGGCTGGATCGTGGCCGCCTCCGATATCCGCTGGAGGACTACGGCTGACTCCCCCCAGAACCTGGACACCATCGTCTCCGTCTCCAAGGACGGCGGCGAGACCTGGGGCTGGGAAGTGGTCAACTACTGGGCCGACATGGCGAATAACACGACCAATCAGGCCAGCGCCTCCTTCATCGACCCATCTATCGTTCAGGATGAGAACGGCATGCTCCACATGATCGTGGACGCCTGCCCCTCCTATGTGGGTCTGATGAGTGGCAACAGGATGGGCCAGGCCTGTACCGGCTTTGACAGCCAGGGCCGTATGCTGGTCGCCAAGGGCACGGCGGACGCCGACGCCCCCACCAGCGTGAGCGCCTATACCTACTATGTGGACCTGAACGGCGAGGGTAAGTATCATCCCATCTGCGCCAGCAACGGTACAGAGACGGGTTACTCTGTGGATGCATTCCTGAATCTGTATCAGGGTGAGGACCACACCCCCGTGATGTGCCTCCAGCACGGCACGACCGACAAGCTCGTGCAGAGCAACCTGTTCTTCCGCCAGTCTGAGTGGAAGGCGTTCCCCACCTTCTTCATCATGCACCGCACCGCTACCATCGGCGATGAGGGCCTGGTGTGGAATGATCCCCAGTTCTTGAATGTGAAGAACAGCAATGAGAGATTCCTGGGCGTGTGCCCGGGCCGGGGCACCATTGCCGCCGGTGGCCGCATTCTCTTCCCGCTGTATGACAATGCTACCGGGAACGAGCTGGCCAGCGTCATCTACTCCGATGACAACGGCGTGACCTGGACCCGTGGCGCCCGTGCCGGCAACCTGAACGGAACCGGCAAGTCCAGTGAATCCCAGATCGTGGTTCTGCCCGACGGCACCCTGCGGATGTACTCCCGCAACACGCGTCAGTACATCAGCTATACAGACAGCACCGATGGCGGTAAAACCTGGGGCCAGTACAGCCAAGACAATAACCTGCGCTACGGTTCTAACGTCATGGTCTCCTTCATCAATCTGGAGGGGAATCTGACCAGTCCTGATGGGACAGTCTATGAAAACCTGATTCTGGCCTCCTATCCCTGGGGCACCAAGGTGAGCGGCGAGCATAGCCGCAGCAACGGCGTGGTGCGCATCGGCTCCGTCGGGGCTGACAATACTGTCACCTGGCTGAACACGGACGATGTCCGCTATGAGGGACGGTATAACTACTCCTGCCTCACACAGCTCCTGAACGAGAGCGGGAAGCCCACTGACCGCTTTGGCCTGCTGTATGAGAAGGACCGCAGCAGTAATATGGATATCCATTTCGAGGTTCTTACAGTGGCCGACCTCCTGGGCGAAGGCTGGTCCTTCCGGCTTAAGTCTCCCGACGAGCCGGTCGTCCTCCGGGTGACCGACAGCCAGGACAATGAGATTGTGGCTGAGAATGGTCTTTACACCATCCCCGCCGGCGGCAAGGTCTATGTGGATGAGATGCTCACCGCTGTCATTCCCATGGGCGTGACCGGCGTCACCATCTCTGAGGAAGCGGCCAAGACTTTGACCGTGGGCACGAATGGCGCAATGACCCTGAGCGGGAACGACATCCTCCTGCCCGACGGCACCAGGACCGCCAGCGTCACCGCGGCGGGAAGCTGCGGCGAGAGCGTATACTTCGCCGTGACCGACGGCAAGCTGCTGATCTCCGGCACGGGCGCTATGGCGGATTATGCGCAGGGGAAAGCACCTTGGGCTTCCCTCAAAAACGACCTGATTACCCTGACGGTAATGGACGGTGTGACCCGTATCGGAAATTATGCGTTCTACTATTGCGGCTTCACACAGGTCAGTCTGCCCAATAGTCTGACCAGCATTGGCAACCGGGCGTTCTCCTACTGCAAAGGTCTGACCGAAATCACCCTGCCCGACAGTGTCACCGAAATGGGAACCTATGCGTTCTATTACGCTGACAAGCTGGTCTCAGTTAATATCCCCACCGGTTTGACCTATGTGCCCGAGGCAGCGTTTAACAACTGCAAGAAGCTGGAGACCGTGGTGCTGCATGACGGCGTCACTGAGATCCGCAAGAACGCATTCCTGACCTGCGCGGCCCTGAACAGCCTGACCGCGGACAGCGATGACCCGGGCGTGGTCACCATCCCCGCCAGCGTGACCGCCGTCGGAGCGCAAGCCTTCCGGGGCTGCAATAGCCTGACCCATGTCACCATTGCCAATGATGACGCTGTGATTGGCGACCAATACAGCGGCGCGTTTGCTTACTGTAAGGGCCTGGTCAGCATCAAGCTGCCCGCCAACATGACTGGCACACTGTCCAACAGCGCGTTTGAACAGTGCTCCGCGCTGGAGAGTATTGTAATTCCTGATGGAATTACCACCATTGGCAACAAGGCATTTGAGCAGTGCAGCAATCTGAAAACCGTGACACTGCCTAAGAGCCTGACCCAGATCAACGCCAATGCCTTCAATAACTGCTACAGCCTGACCGGCGTGATTTTCACCGGCGAGACCAACCCCACTGTGTACAACAATGCATTCACTATTTACAACAACAGCACAAAGTATCTCTATGCGGTTGTTGTGATGAATGACTACAGCGTGAATCTGGCGGGGCTGAAGAATCCCACCGGCCTGACCCGGGTGCTTTATGTGTCGGACGCCAGCCACAGCAAAGCGCTGAGCAGCCTTGACAGCGCCTATAAGGCGGCGCTGAACGGCGGCGAGATTCCGGCGGGCACCATCTTCCAGGAAAAGAAGCTGGTCACACCGGTCCGTGAGGGCTATGTGTTCCAGGGCTGGTTCGATGACAGCGGCAATGCGTTGGAAAAAGACGCTGACGGTAATACCTACACTCTCTCCGGCTCCACCAGTGTTGTCTATAACGCCCGCTGGGAGGAAGCCAGACCCGAGAGCCACACTGTGACCTTCAACGCCGCAGGCGGCAGAGTGAACGGCGAGGCGACTGTGACCGTCGAGCACGGCGAGACGCTGGGTACCCTGCCCACC
>JBCLQX010000058.1:0-11921 GCA_041223805.1 Oscillospiraceae bacterium 44-34
TCTTTTTCCCTTCACCTCCGCCACAAAACTACATTTTTTCCTCGGCGTTTTTTTACATTTTATCACTGGCGATGACATACGTCGATCCCACAACAGCACCGATAGACAACTTCCATCTTTGGGCCTCCACTTCTGTTGTCACGGTGTGCTCTCCTATAGCTTCACTTTACTATGCGTCCTTCTGCCCTGCTGAACGGGACAATTTGTGGTTCAACGGGAGAGCATTTTGCCAATTTGTTTAGCGCGCTCATGGCGGCAAAGAAAAATCGGCCTTGTACCGTGCCCTTTTATTCTACCACTCCTCTCCCGTTTTCGTCCCTCGTGATGCGGACCTCCTGCGTGATATTTGTTTGTTTATACGGGGAATTGTTAATACCATTTGCTCCTGTTCATAATTGATGATGACTGCCAGAATCATCTATTCAATACTATTAACATTAGATGCTGTTCAAGAGAAATATATTGAGTACACTCAAATGACAAAAATGGTTTGCCAAATAGAGCCGTATCATATATAATTTTACTATCAGTTTTGGAACTATATCATCAAGTGGTATCTGGAGGAATAATATGAGTATTTCAATTTCTGAAATAGATCCAACTATAACAATTGATAAATTGCAGTTTTCACCTGAAAATCAATACTTTGAACGGAAGAATACACATATTTCTGATAAAAAAGTTGCCCATCAGATATCGGCGATGGCGAATGCTTCTGGTGGTATTATTGTAATTGGAATAGAGGATGATGGAGAAATAACGGGAATTGATGATAAACGTGAAAATGAACTGAGACAGATTCCTATTAATTTTTTAAAGACAATCCCACAACATAAAGTAGAGATTATCGTGGTAAGCGGTCAGCTAAAAATTTTCTTATTTCATATTTTGCCTATGCCTGATGAGGTAATTAAAACCAAGGATGACGAGGCGTATCTGCGGATCGGAGACACGTCAAGAAAACTTAATTCGGAACAATTGCTGGAACTTGAATACTCCAAGGGAATACGCAGTTTTGAAAGTCGAGTCATAGATGAGGCATCTCTTGAGGATTTAGATGATGAACTGATTGGAGAATATTGCAAAATTTTAAATTTGCAAGCAAGCAGTCCTCTGGATATCTTGAAGTCGCGAGGATTGATACGGCAGAAGGAGGACAACTGGAGCATAACAGTAGCAGCAATTCTGCTTTTTGGAAAAATCCCGACTCAGTTTTTGCCGTCGGCCAGGGTACGCTTTCTTCGTTATGAAGGAACAACGGCTGGAGTTGGTACTGAGTTTAATGTTGTAAAAGATTTTACAATTGAAAAGCCATTGCATAAATCGATTGCGGAGTGTAAACAACTGATTGCCAGCCAGATGCGAGAATTTCAACAGCTAGGAAAAGATGGAAAATTTCGAAAGATACCTGAGTATCCAGAGTTTGCGTGGCTAGAAGGTCTGGTGAATGCCGTGACCCACAGAGATTACTCCATTTCCGGTGAGTATATACGAGTTACAATGTTCGATGACCGTATTGAGTTTTTAAGTCCTGGTCGGCTGCCCAGCATTGTTACAGTGGAAAATATCCAAACAACCAGGTTCTCCAGAAATCCGTTGATTGCCCGTGTTCTATCTGATTTTGGATGGGTACGTGAGCTGAATGAAGGCGTAAAACGAATCTATACTGATATGAAATTGTATTTTTTGGATCCGCCGGTTTTCAGCGAACCAAACAGAAGAACCGTACAGCTAGAGCTAAAAAACAACATTGCATCCCGTTCACTGCGGAAAATGGAGGGCTTGAAGTCAATCACGGTTCAAGAATGGGCAAAACTAAAACCGTTGGACCGGGATATTATCTACTATATAGCCAATATTGAACATTGCACACCGAGGCGGCTGGAAGAAAGCGTTGGCCGATCCAGGCAAGCAGTACTCCAGCATGTCAAAAAATTGCTGAAAGAAAATGGTGGACCGATAGAGGAGCACTGCTCCGCTCCCAATGATCCACGGAAATACTACACCATAGACTGACTCTCAAGTTTTTTGAAAGAACTCTCAAGTAGTATTAATCAATAAAAGCCCGGAAAAATCAAGAAAAGCTTAGAAAAATCTAAAATCATTTCACTATTAGCGTGCAAACGAAAAACTACTTTCAACTTTTGCAGTATGAACTCTCAAGTTTTTAGAGGTGAAACGGCTCGTGATACTCAACATCCAAGACGACATCTTAAAACTCCATATGCTGGGCCTGTTGGACAATCTATTAGTTGACAAGACTACGAAGCGCTGTGTCATGTGGGCCACGGACGCCTATACCGACCTTGGCCCCCGCTATGGGAGGAATGAGGAGGTTACACCGGAGCTGATTACCGGCTCGAATGCCAGTATTATCAAGACCCGCGCCCGAAAAGAGATGGAGCAGCAGTTCAGCCGGACGCGGCAGCACGGCGAGGTTTTTACACCCCTGTGGGTTTGCAAAAAGATGTGTGATTACGCCGACGAGACGTGGAACGGCAAAGCCAGTTGGCAGA
Source organism: Oscillospiraceae bacterium 44-34 (assembly GCA_041223805.1). GTDB lineage: Bacteria > Bacillota > Clostridia > Oscillospirales > Oscillospiraceae > Lawsonibacter. The sequence continues at coordinate 2,517 of JBCLQX010000058.1, forward strand.
AATATATAGACACCAGGGTGCTGGAAATTACCTGCGGGGAGGCCCCCTTTCTGGCGAGCCGTTACGATGTGGAAACCGGCGAGGTGCTCCCCGTTTCGGAACGGATTGGCCTGCTGGACCGAAAGCTGCGGGCGGTGAACGAGAACACCCGAACTGAAGAAGAATGGCTGAAATGGGCCTTTCGGGCATTTGGGGCAACCTATGGATATGAGTTCCAGGGGGACAATCTTTTAATCTCTCGTGTCAATCTGCTGATGACCTTTGAGGAATACCTGTGGGAGCGCTGGCGGCGGAAGCCGACCCGGCGAGAGCATGAAAAAGCCGCCAATATTATCGCTTGGAACATTTTTCAGATGGATGGGCTCCGAGGGACGATTCCTTATGGGACAGCAGAGGAGGAGCTTCAAGAAATCGACTGGTTCGGTATGCTGGACAGCGATACAGAGAAAGAGACACAGCCCCGCTGCCTTGTCCACAACTGGACGGGCGGCGGAAGTGTAGAATATTTGGCTTTGCCGACAAGGGGGAAACGGGCGATGAAGTTTGATTTTGTGATTGGAAATCCGCCGTATCAGGAAGAAACAGAGGGAACTTCGGATAAGCCTATCTATAATTTCTTCATGGATGGTGTTTTTAAAATTGCGGATAAGGTAGAGTTAATTACCCCAGCACGTTTTTTATTTAATGCTGGAAAGACGCCGAAAGCATGGAACGAGAAAATGCTGGCGGATCGACACTTCCAAGTCTTGTATTATGAGCAGAACAGCGGAAAAATCTTTAGCAATACCGATATTAAAGGTGGCGTTGCCATTACATATCGAGACGCCACGACAGACTTTGGCTCAATCGGCGCTTTTTCAGCATATATAGAACTAAACTCCATCTTAAAGAAAGTTATATCTCAGCCGAATTTTGAAACAATCGATGATCTTATCGTTCAACAGAATAAGTGGAACTTAGAGGTGCTATATCGGCGACACCCAGAATATAGGCAGAAAATCGGTAGTGGTGGAACAGAAAAGCGCTTGACAACGCCCATATTTTCATCGTTAGAGGTGTTCAGAGCGGAGGAACAAACTGGAGATATTAAAATATTGGGGTTAATAGACAACAAACGATATTATCGGTTTATTGAGCCAGAGTATTTGGACCAAAATCATGCAAGTCTTTTTAAATACAAGGTTATTGTACCTGCATCTAATGGCAGTGGCGCTATAGGAGAAGTTCTCTCCACACCCCTAATTGGGGAACCCCTAATTGGGTACACACAATCGTTTATTGGATTTGGTGCGTTTGATACAGAATATGAGGCTGTTGCAATGTGTAAATACATTAAGACCAAATTTGCAAGGACTCTATTAGGGACATTGAAAGTTACACAACACAACCACAAGGGAACTTGGCGCTATGTTCCTCTTCAAGACTTCACCCCCGCCTCCGACATCGACTGGACCAAATCCATCTCCGAAATCGACCGGCAGCTTTACAAAAAATATGGTCTGGACGAAACCGAAATCCAATTCATCGAAACCCATGTAAAGGAGATGACATGATGGAAGCTGCAAAAATTCAATCGTTTTCCCGTGTCGTCCCCATGATCTACGCCTACAACACTCCCGGCGTCAGCTACCACGAGGGCTGGACGAAGATCGGCTACACTGAAAAGCAGACCGTTTCCCAGCGCATCAAGCAGCAGACCCACACTGCCGGTATCAAGTTTGAGCTGGCCTGGCAGGACAACGCCATGTTTAAGGACGGCTCCGGGGAGTATTTTACCGACCACGATTTCCACGCCTATCTGGAGTCCACGGTGAGGCTGGAGCGGGAGCGGGGAACCGAATGGTTCCATGTGGACGGCCCCACATCCCACAATTATTTCAGTGATTTTGCCCAGCGGAAACTCCCCGGCAACGAGGAAAAGCTGACCTACGCCCTGCGGGAGGAGCAGCAGGAAGCGGTTTCACAGACACGCGCCTATTTTGAAAGCGGTGGCGGTGAATTTCTCTGGAACGCCAAGCCCCGGTTCGGCAAGACGCTGACTTCCTACGACCTGGTCCAGCAGATGGGCTTTACCAAGGTGCTCATCGTCACCAACCGGCCCAGCATTGCCAACTCCTGGGCGGAGGACTTTTTCAAATTTATTGGCTGGCAGGGAAAGTACGCTTTTGTGTCCGACACCGACGCCTTGAGGGACAAGCCCGGTGTGCTGTCTCGGGAGTCGTATATGTCTGCCATGCGTGCGCGCGGAGAGAACGATTGGAGCGGCATGATTGCTTTCGAGTCGCTGCAAGGCCTGAAGGGTTCCCTCTATTTCGGCGGTCAGTATGACAAGCTGCGCTGGATGAGCGAGCTGGAGTTCGACCTGCTGATTGTGGACGAGGCTCAAGAGGGCGTGGACACCATGAAGACCGAGCGGGCTTTCGGCAGCATTAAGCGAAAGCATACGCTGTATTTGTCCGGTACGCCCTTCAAGCAGCTTGCCAGCGAACAGTTTTCCCGGGAGCAGATTTTTAATTGGTCCTACGCAGACGAGCAGGAGGCCAAGGCAAATTGGAACGGCGAGGACGCCAATCCCTACGAGACCCTGCCCCAGTTGGCCATGTTCACCTACCAGCTCTCTGGCATGATTCGGAAACAGATTGAGCGGGGGTTGGACCTGTCCGACGATAATACTGTGGATTACGCCTTTGACCTCAACGAATTTTTCATCACAGATGAGCGGGGAAAATTTGTCCACGAGGAGGAAATTAGAAAGTTCCTCCATACCCTGACCACACAGGAAAAGTACCCCTTCTCCACCCCGGAACTGCGGCGGGAGCTGTCCCATACCATGTGGTATCTGAATCGGGTGGCCAGCGCCAAAGCGTTGGAAAGACTGCTCCGAGAGGATGAGGTTTTCAGCGAGTATAAAGTTATTCTTGCGGCAGGCGACGGCCGCATTGACGACGATGACGCCCAAGCGACGAAAGCCTTTGACCAGGTAAAGACAGCCATTGCCAATTACGACAAGACCATCACCCTGACCGTAGGCCAGTTGACCGTAGGAGTTACCATCCCGGAGTGGAGTGGTGTGCTGATGTTGTGCAATATGAACAGCCCATCGTCCTATATGCAGGCGGCCTTCCGGGCGCAAAACCCCTGTATCGTGACCCATGACGGCCAGCGTTTCCGCAAAGAGGCCGCTTATGTCTTTGATTTTGACCCCGCCCGGACGCTGATTATTTTTGACGAGTTCGCTAATAACCTGACCGCCGATACTGCAGGTGGGCGCGGTACCAGCGATGATAGGAAAGAGAACATCCGGCGGCTTCTGAACTTTTTCCCTGTTTTAGGCGAGGACAGTGAGGGCCGGATGGTGGAGTTGGATGCCGCTTCCGTGCTATCCATCCCCAGGCGGCTGAAAAGTCAGGAGGTGGTTCGGCGGGGCTTCATGTCCAACTTCCTGTTCCAGAATATCAGCAATATTTTTGGCGCGCCATCTATTGTTCGGGAAATTGTGGAGAAGCTAACGCCTGCCCGTGAAGAGGGCAAGAAAGCAGATCCGAAACGATTGGACGGGATGGATACTGTGACTGTGGATGAAGACGGCGAGGTGGCGATTCCCAGTGAAACCATTATCGGCAGGACGCAGGATTTGTTTGGCCCGAAAATCTATGTTGTTACACAGGATATTCAGAAACAGGTGGAGGCTGTCGCCGGAAATTCTTCCATTGAAGCAGTGGACCAGCATGTCCACCAATTAAGCGAGACCGTTAAGGCACATATCAAAGAGACATTTGTGGCACCTGCCGCCGAGGAATATGGTGTAAAAAAGGGGACACAAACTCGATTGGAAAAGCAGGTTGAGCAGGAGATTGACCGGACTTTTCAGAAAATTCAGGGAGACTATCAACAGCAGGCCCGGATCGCCCAAGCCGAACTAGAGCGAAAGCAGAAGGAGGCTATAACGGCACGGGAAATTGAGCAGGCGGAATCTGATTTCAAAGCAGATATGGATGATGCGATGAAGACGCTCATGACAACCATACAGGATTCCGTAGAAAAAACGATTCAGGAAAAGCCTCAGGAAGTAGTCGAACAGTTGGAGAGACACAAGGCCGAACAGGAAAAGAAATCTGTAGAGGAAGAAGTCCGCGATCATCTACGGGGCTTTTCGCGGACTATTCCCAGTTTTATTATGGCTTATGGGGATAGTAATCTAACTCTTGCGAATTTTGATGCCTATACCGAAGCTAATGTGTTTTTAGAAGTGACAGGTATTACGATAGAAGACTTCCGTTTTCTGCGAGACGGTGGCAAATACACGGATCCGGAGACAGGAGAGAGTATGCATTTTGAAGGACATCTCTTTGACGAGGTTGTGTTCAACGACTCTGTGGAGGAGTTCTGGAATAAAAAACAGCAATTAGCGAACTATTTCGACGAAAGTTATAAAGAGGATATTTTTGACTATATCCCTCCCCAAAAAACAAACCAAATATTTACGCCCCGCTGGGTAGTATCAATGATGGTAGATCAGTTAGAAGAAAATAATCCCGGCTGCTTTGACGACCCGGATAAAACCTTTGCCGATCTTTACATGAAATCTGGGCTTTATATCACGGAGATTGTCAAGCGGCTTTACCGAAGCGAGGGACTAAAAGCGGCATTTCCCGATGAAAAAGTGCGTATCTGCCACATTTTGCAGAAACAGGTCTACGGTATGGCTCCGACCCGCATCATCTACCTGATTGCCACAAATTACATTTTGGGCTTTGACGAGAAACTGAAAGACGGTACCCACAATTTCGTTCATGCTGATGCGGCAGAGGCGGCGAAAGTGGGAGCGCTGGAGGAACTTGTAGACTTTTGTTTTGGAAACAAGGAGTCATAATTACTATTACATTACAATGTTTCAGCCACAGAATTTGAAATGCCCCGTTTTCTGTTACTATAAAGAGGGGATATCTGGCTTTCTAGATGACCTTTCTGCTCTGGATGGTGAGGCGGATCATCTCCTGTCGCATTTCCCCAGGTTGTCTGTGAGATCGGAGTGCCTCTCGCCGCCATGATAGGGACAGTGAGGTTGGTGGCCGTTCCTGACCACATAACCAGCCACAGACAGACGTGGAATATACGGAAACCCTGTTTGTAAAGAGTGTCGGAAAGCAAATGAAATAGAGCAAAAACAGCTATAAACAAGTAAAAAATATGTAAAAAATATTACCATGGCAGTTGGTAAGGACAGAGAGACGTGCCCATGCCGAAATAATACCGTCAATAATGGGCCGGATTCTTCTGCAAACGCCCGGAATACCTACAATATTCAGCACTTTTATTGCGTGTTTCATTCTGGTACTTTCTGCGTGACCACATATCTGCCCACAGACAGAGAAAAATCGAGGGACTCTGGATTTTACGCTCCAGAGTCCCTCGGCTCATATCAACCAACTTGCTTTTCCAACCGCAGCCTCTCCTTTTCAGCGGCGATCTCTGCTTTTATCTGGGGATCATCTCCTCCAGCAGCCGCTCACAGTCCTCTCTAGTTTTGGCGTAAACGTTGCGGGGCTGCTTTTTACTGTTAGGTCAGCTTCAGAAAACGGTCAGTAGTTGTACACTGATGTACAACTCTCAATTCTATAAGAGCCTCATATAGAAGGATGTTAGTCCTTACTTTTGATTTGGAGGCTCTGACATGACAGAAGAAAACTACAACTACCGCACCAGCCAAATTCTGCTGCGAAACCAATTCCCTGGAAAAGGAAAACTGATAATTCCCGTTATCCCAAAATTTCAACCAAGGCTGGGAGATTTTGACGACTTACTACTGATTGGCTTTGATAAGACCAACCTGGAGGACCAAAATCACCTTGACCGTATGGTTCACTTCTTTCTGTACGATTACCGTTTTGAGCGAGTCTGGAAGAATCCGGACAGCGACATTGAAAAGCTGTCCCGATACCGGGCGGTGCTCTCTCCCGATTTCAGTATGTATCTTGAAATGGCGCCTGTCATGCAGCTTTACAACGTGTTCAGGAACCGCTGGTGCGGCGCTTATTGGGCATCCAAAGGGATCCGTGTGATCCCTACTGTAAATTGGGGCGATGAATCCACATTTGCTTTCTGCTTCGAGGGAATCGAGATTGGCAGTACCGTTGCTGTGTCCACCTATATGGCGTCAGCCCATGATAACCGGCAGGATCAGAAGGAATGGTTCATGGCCGGTTACAACGAGATGCTGCGGCGGATCAAACCGGAAAAAATAATTTGCTACAATACACCCTTCCCGGAGATGCAGGGCGATGTTGTGTTTGTGGACTATAACCGCAGCTCCTGGCGGTATATGAATTACGAGAGGTCATACAAAGCAGAGAATTTAGACGCTTTTAAAGTTGGTGGACAACCGCAGGCGTTCTATGATACAATCAGTCCGTTCATAGATGTGCCGCTGAAAGGCGGTGGCAGTGCCTATGGAGGACAGTGGAGGCCAAACCCGAACAAACCCAATGACGCAATTTACTGGGGGCCGGCTAATACAATTCAAAGAGTATTCATTTCAACGCGAAAAGGTGGATACTGGGCAACCGTGAAATATGATTCCATAGGGCGAGCGGTTCTAATCAGGCACGAGACCGTCCATGTTCCAAATGGAATTCATTCTAATCCTCACGATCATATTATTCGATGGATACCCCCCACTTTTAGACCTGACCCCAGTCCGCCAATTAACTATTTTGATGGGAATATCCCAGAAATCAAACGATATGAACAGGAGGGACTACGCTTTATGAATTTACAATATGACCCGGAAGCATATCGGTTTAAAACAATCAGCGACTTCAAGTGGAGTATGAAATGCGGCAGCGAGATTCAATTTGACTGGAAGGGTATTTCTTATTGTTGCTATGGAACTGTATGTCCTGCCCCAGGCCAGAAATCGCGTATGGTAATTGCACAGGCAGGCTCCGCAGAAGTTCTTGCTCAAACAGGAATGTGGTGCGATACTGCCGATGAGGTTCTGGAGTATATGGTTGGCGATGATCGCCTACGGGATGTGATTACTCAAGTTACCGTAACCGAACGCACGATTTGACTGGCATAACCAGCCGCAGACAGAGACAAACGGCTCACCGAGAGATATTCTGTTCGGTGAGCCGTTCGTTTTGTTAGTTTGCGTTCAACCGCTCCTTTTCAGCGGCGATCTCCACTTTCATCTGGAGGATCATCTCCGCCAGCAACCGCTCACAGTCCTCTCTGGTCTTGGCGTAGACGTTGCGGGGATGCTTTTTGCCGTCCGGCCAGACGGGGGAATACCGTCCCTCCCACAGATAGTCGTTGATTTGAGTGACGCACCCAGTGCCTGGTTTGCGGCGTTTCCCCTTGTAAGGCTGGAAGGCGCTGGGGGTGAGTTTCCTGGCCGTGGTTTTCGCCTCCTGTGTGGACTCGATCTTGCTGATTCCCCGGTCGATTTTGCGTGCTGCCGTTTGTCGCATCTCATCGGTGACGTGGGCGTAGATGTTCAGAGTGGTGCTGCTGGACACGTGACCGATCACCGTGGAGAGGGTCTTGATGTCCATTCCGTGTTCCAGGGACATGGTGGCAAACAGGTGACGGAGGTCATGGAAACGGATATGCTTGCACCCGGCCCTTTCCAGAATCGTGGTCAGGCGCTTGCGGACAGAGGCGGGGTCCAAGGGCAGGTCATCTTTTCTGGGCGAGGGGAACATCCAGCAGGAGTGTACCTGCTGGCGGTATTCCTTTATGACACCCAGGAGCGGAGCGGGAAGGATGATCGTCCGGTTGGCGGCTTTGGTTTTAGGCTGGGAGATGATTAACTCTCCCTTGGCCCGATGGACCTGCCGCTCCACCCTCAATGTCCCGGTCTTGAAATTGAGGTCATCCCACTGGAGGGCCAGAAGTTCGCCTCGACGCAGGCCGGTGGCAATCTCCAGCAGGAGCAGTTCATAGCAGCTATCCTCTCTGGCTTGAATCAGCAAACGCTGGACCTCCTCTGGAGTGAGCACTTGCATTTCCCTGGGCTTGGCGGGAGGAAGCCGGCATCCATCGGCAGGGTTGCAGGCGATCAGTTTCTTGGAGACAGCCATCTCCAGCGCCGAGCGGAGTGTGGTGTGACAGCCCCGCACCGTCTGGTCGGAGAGGCCGCTGCCATAGTAGCTGGTATTCTTGATTCGCCCGTTTTGCTTGAGGTCGGTGTAGAACTGCTGGAGGTCATTTTGCGTGAACTTGTCCAGAGGGGTGTTCCCCAGCGCGGGGATGATGTAGTTGTAGATTCGCTGTTCATAGGACATCTGGGTGTTGGGCCGCAGGTTTGGCTTCTTGCTGGTCTGATACCAGGAATCCAGCCACTGGCCCAGGGTCATACCTGGTTTGGCGGCGGGTTCCGGTTTCCCGATGCTGGCAGTCAAATCTTTTAACTTCTGAATACATTCGGATTTTGTCTTTGCCAGAACATTTTTTGTTTTTGGAAGACCCTTGTCATCATAACCGGTAACGGCCCGGCCCTCCCAGCGGCCATCCTTTCTCAGATGGACGCTACCGCTGCCCCGTTTTCTGCGCTTTGCCATGGTTTCAACTCCTCTCCAAGCAGTTCTGTCAGGAAACCACCCACTACCTCTGAGGCTCGTTTCTGCATATCGCCGGTAACGTGGGTGTAGGTGTCCAGGGTGAAGGATGCCCGGCTGTGACCCAGGATGCCGGAGAGCGTCTTGGCGTCCACACCGCTGGACAGCGCGTGGGTCGAGAATGTGTGTCTGAGGTCATGAAATCGAATGCTGGGGAGACCGGCGTCTTTCAGCAGGGCCTTCAATCGGCTGTAGGCGGTGCGGGGATTGACAGGCAGCTCTGGCTTCAGCGGATTGGGGAATATCCAATCGGTGAGTGCCGCTTCTTTCCTCTCTCGCAGACACTGTACCGTACTGGCTGGCAGGACGATTTTACGAGTACCAGAGTAGGTTTTGGTGTCCCCGGTAGTAAGTACGCCACCCTTCTCCACATGAACGGTGCGTTGGATGTTCAGCACTCCATGCTCTGCGTCGAAGTCCTCCCAGCGCAGGCCGCAGATCTCACCCAGCCGCAGGCCGGTGGTCAGTTCGGTGTAGAAGAAGTCCCGCCAGATATCGTCCGCTTGAATTGCGGCCATGAACGTATCGAGCTGTTCATCGTTGAGGATTTGCTTGGGCGGTGGCTTTTGCTTGGGGGCAGTGACGTCCGCGACCGGATTCCTGGGGATCAGCCGAAGTTGCTCCGCTGCGCCCATCGCCCCGTAGAGCAGGGTGTGGATACAGTGTACCATGCTGTCGGACAACTGGTGTCCGTATTTTTTGTGCTTGGGAAGCACTGATTAAAGCAGGTAAAAGCCAGGCAAACAAACGAAGGTAATAAAAACGACCAATAAAGGGCCATATT
>JBCLQX010000059.1:0-10987 GCA_041223805.1 Oscillospiraceae bacterium 44-34
TTTTGTTACCCCCCCCCGCCGAAAAACTACAAAATTTCTTCGGCGTTTTCTTACAATTTCAAATTGGCATTGACAGTGCGGCGATCATATTATCCTTGACCTCACACTTCCTCAGTGCGGCGATAGCGGCTTCCTTTGTTGCAGCTACGATCTCCGGGTTATACCACATCAAAGTGGCGTTGACATACTTGTTCCGCACTTTTGCGGTTTTGGTTTGCGGCGTCCTCTCATTGCCGAGGAACATAGATATGCCATTATCAAAACGGATGGACATATTGCTTGTGCCGCGCCATTTCCTGAAGCAAGGGGAGGTTTCGATCTTGCCGGACGTACATCCAAAGGTCTGCGCGATGATCCCTATCTTGTCCTGCATAGACAGGCCCTCATATTTCTTAGCGATCTCAGCCGCCCTTTCCCGCAAGTCCACCTTATCGCGCCTCCTTGTCCTTCTGACGCTGCTGGGCGGCGGGCTTCTCCACCTGTGCCGCTTTCGCCGCCGCAAGCTGGCCCCGGATGGAGGGCTTCTCTGCCGTCTGACCCGGCTGATCCCGCATAGCAACCAGCTCTTTCCGCACCATATCAACAAAGCCATTTACCACTGTAGTATGGATGTGGACAATATAGGGGCGACGGCGATCTTCCCGATCAAACATGGGGACAGCCGCTGCCCACGCCTTATTGCTGCGGGAAAAGCGTTCATCCCATCCTTTGCTCTGGATCGTGGCGGCCAGCACAAAGGTCACACGCTCCGGGCCGAACTCTGCCAATATCTCCTTGGGGTCTGTAGTGAGGTGCATCCCATCGAAGCCTGCCCGAATCGCTGCTTCTATGGCCTCTTTACAGGCCACATTTGCCTGATATGAGGCCCGGAAAGCATCCAGTTCCCCGTGTTCTCTCGCATATTCTCCGGGCTGCTGGTAGAGTGGGATGGAGCGGGTGGCTTCCCGCTGCTTCTCTATCAATCTTTCTGCCCGCCCCTCGATGCAGTCCACCACAACTTCCATCTGATTTGTCTCCGTGTTGCGGAAGTCCTTGTAAATATCCGCCAGCGGAGAGGGAGAGGTCAACAGCGCCGCCGCCTGCTGCGCGGGGAGGGTCAGCACCGTTATTGCCATCAGAATATCTTCGCGGGCAGAATATTCAAAAGCATGGTTCAGAATTTCCTCCGGCGTCTGTTCCACCAGCCAAGAGCGGTATTCCTTCTGCTCCGCTGTCATTTTATCGTATAGTTCCTGATTCAATTTTTCTGCGTTCATCAAAGACTCCTTTATAATAGTTTCTCATACCGCAATTTCTTCTGCGGAGGGCAGAGATCAGCGGCTGGGCGGCGCTGGCCCGTCCAGCGGATGCCGCCAGCGGGACCGGCGCACGTCCAGCCTGCCGCCCGGATGCTGGCCCCGTCCTCCGTATCCAAGGTATAGGTGATGATTTTCCGATACCCCATAGCCTTTGCCGCCCTTGCCGCCGCTGAATAGAGCATACTGCAAGCGTTCCGCTCCCCGGTGGTGCAGAGACGGGTCACTTCCAGCGTGTGCCCATCGTCCAGGTGGCGGCTGACCGGGCGGCCAGCGATCACCACACCGGCCAGCCGCCCTTCTGCTTCACAGCCGATGGAAAATTTATGCCCTGCCACCGGCTTATGGTGCCGGTGGTGGGCGGCTACAAAGGCGTTGGCGTCTCTCAGGGAAACAGGGACCAACCGGAGCATATCAGCGCGCCCCCTGCTCCGCTGTCCGCTGTCCCTCCTGGGGAGGGCGGCTTGCGACATCCTTCATGGCGTTTTGGAGCGCACCCCGCAGAGAGGGCTTCGTACTCCGCTCGGAAAGCCGCTCCACCGCCTGCGCCGCGCGGGTGGCCTGCTGCTCCAGCACATCCCGGTAAGCGTCCATGACCACGGTATTCAGCGCCTCCCGCATGGCTGACGTGGTGGGGAAGCAGATGTCATGGTGCTGCTTATCCTTTCCGAACTGGCTGGGCATAGCGACAAACGGCCCATCCTTGCCCTCCACAATCTTGATGCCGGTCACGGCGAAACAGCCGCCAATGTTGGCGCTGGCAAAGGCCAGAATGCTCCCTTTCTCCTGCTTGGGGTCCTTCGTGGGATAGACCTTGGCACTCACATCCAGCTTGATGGTCTGGTCACGCTCGGTCTTAGTGATTTCGCTGCTCATAATTTTTCCTCCATTTCATGTTAATGTGCGTTCAGGATCGACTTGGATACCGCTCCCGTCTTGAACAGGGAGAAGCACAGCAGAACGGTGTACCCAGCGCACTTCCAAATGGAAATGTGAAGGCTGCCGCCGCTTGTAATGCCGCCGATCAGAACGGTGTAAATTGCCACACAGATCATAATGAAAAAGCCTTGCAGCCCAAGAGCCGCAAGACCACGCAGATAGTTTTGGCCCATCTGACCCCAATCCCGGTTGGTCATGGTAGCAAAGGGGATCGCCCCTACGGAGCAATAGATATAAATTTCTATCATCCGTCCCACCAGCACCAGCATGATACACAGGGACAGGATAGGTGATGTGATTCTCAAAAGCAGTGTTTCTACCAGCAGGCCGATCAGTTCCCCGATGCCCATGGCATCCAACTGGCCCTCCACATCACCCAGGACAGTGGCGAAATCTATGCTGGTGCTGCCTGTGATAATGCCCGTGCTTTGCTGGACAATGTGCTGCCCCAGCTCAAATATCGCCATCGTAATATCAAAAGTGTGTGTGACCAGATAGACAGCGATAAATGCTTTGAAAATCCACTTGTAGATGGTGAAGGTATCAAAGTCGTGGAGATTGTTCCTGTCGATAATCATGGTGATAAGCTCATAGGTCAGGACAAAGGTGATTACCAGCCCCGCGACTGGCACCACCACGTTATCGCTCAGATTGCGTATCATGGAGAAAACCCCGGCGTTCCATGCCGCCGGGGTTTGCCCCACTTCCGCCGCTACCTCCCCGACCTGCGTATTGATCTGGTCAAACATCCCGCTGAAATTGCCTAAGATGCACTCGATCAGGATAGATTTGAGCCATTCTTGTATCGTGTCGAGGATATTTAGCATAGTTCAGCCCTCTGGCCTACACCGAAAACAGGTTCGCCAGCAGGGGGATAAGCTGCATCCCGATCAGGGCCACGCCGCCGCCCGCCATGAGCTGTTTCATGCCTTGGCTTTTCGCGCCAGGGTTGTCGTTTCCATAACCTTCCAGAAGGTTAATGACGCCCCACACGCCCAAGCCAGCGCCGAGGGCGATCACCAGGACCTTCAGAGTGCCGATAGCCGAAGTGAAAAATTCCATTAGTTTACCTCCATATTCGTTGTTAGATTGGTTGAGTGGTCGAGCATGAAAAATGCCTCCCGGAAAAGTCGGGAGGCAGAACGGGCATTGGGGGGCGCTCTCACCATACGGGTCTTTGTTGACATAGGCATCACTCCTTTGGGTTGAAAATAAAAAACCGCTTTCCAAGCAGGTCAGGAAGCGGCATCATCGGGATCAGGAGGCGCGTCCAGTTCACAGCTCTCATAGGCGTCGTCTGGACGGACAGTAAGATAGCGGCTCAGATATTTTTTTACATCAAATGCGTTCTTCTTACTGAAATCCAGCAAGTTTTTATATTGCGGATGCCGGGTAATATCAAACTTGTCGCTGAAAAAGGGCCTCACGCCCTGCACTTGAAGGATACATTTGCCGTTGTCCATGACAGCCAGCTCATCTTGGCTCATCAATTCCTTCCCCAGCTTTTGATAGTTAATCCCCATGCTCCGCTGGCTCCCTCTGGTGTCCGAGGTGTTAAAAAGGTCGATGGTTTCCCGGCCCAAAGTTTCCGAAATCTCTTTGAGGGTGCTTTTTTCTTTGCCGCCCAGGAACAGGACGCAGGAGCAGTTGCCAATGATGGTTTCGGCGTGATCCTTATAGACGGCTTTGAGCTGGCTCTGCGTCTGCACCACGATATGGGCGGAAATCTCCCGGCTTCGGATCACGCTGATAAGGTGCTGGAAATTGGGTATCTTCTGGTTGGCGAACTCGTCCAGCAGACAGGTAACGTGCTGTTTCAGCGCGCCCCCATTCTTCAACGCCCTGTCACACAGGACGTTGAACATCTGCGTATACACCATTGCTGATATGAAATTGAACGTCATATCCGTATCGGAAACGATACAGAACAGAGCCGTTTTCCTGTCCCCGATCAGCTCTAATTCCAGGTCGTCACCCTCCATCATCTGCCGGACCTCCGCAATGTCAAAGGGAGCCATCCTTGCGCCGCAGGAAATCAGGATCGACTTAGCTGTTTTGCCCGCCGCTAATTTATATTTGCGGTATTGGCGGACAGCGAAATGATCCGGTTTTTCCGCTTCAAGCTGGTCAAAGAGCATATCAACGGCATTTTTGAATGTTTCATCTTCCTCCCGGACCTCGGAGGCGTTGAGCATATCCAACAGCATGGTCATATTTTTTTCTTCCTCCGGGGCCTCATACCAGATGTAGGCGATCAAAGCCTGATAGTACAAGGCTTCGGCCTTGGACCAAAAGTCCTCTCCGCCCTTGCTGTCCTCGCCCTTGGTATTTTCCATAATGCAGTTGACCAGCTTCAAAATGTCATTCTCGCAGTAGATATAGCGGAAGGGGTTGTACCGCATGGACTGCTTGAAGTCGATAGTGTTCAGAATTTTGATCTCATACCCGCCCATCTGGAGCATTTTCCCACATTCCAGAACGACCGTGCCTTTCGGGTCTTGTCAATACGGATAGAGAAAAAAGTCAATTATTTTTCCGAGGTTACAGTGTCGGATTGAATAAGGCGCAGCACCTTGTCGGTGAAGGTTTCCCGGCTGGTCTGGCTGAAATGGAAGTAAATATCAAACGTCGTTCCGCCAACAGTCTTTACCATATCGGGTGGCGGCGTGTCCGGGGCGGGTGGAGCGTTGCCGCCCTCCGTCATGGGCCGGGGGATAGTCTTGCACTCTCTGCTGGTGCTGTCGCTCCCCTCCGGGGCGGGGGTGGTGCTGGTGATCGTCATGCTGGGGTCGTTGGTCATAGGCTCTCCTTTCGTTGGTCATCAAAAATAATTCAACGTGAGCGCCATTTTGTCGCCCACGTTGGTGTGGGGGAAGGGAATGTATCAGCCCCCCTTTGAGGACCGTCCGCAAGCCCCCTGATTGCAAGGCTTTCCAGCCTCTAAATGTCCACGCCTGCGGCGCTCCCGTTCGTTGGCGGCTTTCTTCCTCCGGCGCACAATGGCGGCGCACTCGTCACAATACTTCCCACAGTTGGAGCGCAGCACAAACATCGTCCCACACTCGGCGCAGGGCCGCGCCCGTCCTCGATGGAGCAAAGCGGCACACAGCCCCTTGTCTGTTGGCAGGACGGCGGCGCGGAACCATTTACAGACCAGGGAACAGGTGATACTCTGAACGCAGACACAAGGCTCCCAGCCGTTATCAAGAGCAAGGCAGTTGCCGCCGTCATAGTTGCAGCATTCATGCACCATCCGCCGGACGGCCCGGTACTGCTGGTAGGTCAGCCGGGAAATGTCTTTCACCGCTCCACCTCCCGCCGTTTCTGCCGGGTCTGCTCCTGCTGGTGTATGGCGGCATCGGCGTTGCGCTTCACCTGTTGGAGTTTCCGCAAATCGTCCCGGATGGGCTTGTACTGCTCATACTCGCCTGTGTACTCCTGGTGAAGCCTCGCCTGCTCCTGTTCCCACGCATGGGCGGGGATTTTACCAGCAGAGGAACGGTGCTTGTCCAGCTTCCGGCGGGCCATGTGGAACGTCCGCAACTCGCCCTCGTGCGCCCTCTCGAAGTCCTCCCGCTTGCCCTTCCACTTGATACCCTTCCACTCGTCATAGATGGGCTTGGTGTCCCGGTAGAGGTCAACAAGGCGAAGCAGTTCCTTCAATTCATTCAGACGTTCATGCTTGGCTTTCATGGATGTGTTGATGGCCTCCGCCCGCTCACCTTGGGCGGCGATATGGGCCTCCAAATCTTCCAGAGTGACAATGCCTCTCTCGGTCAGAAAATTGACGGCCTCGGCAAAATCTTTGAGGTTCCCAATCCTGGCGTTGCGGCTCCATGCTCCGGCGTTCCGGCCCTCATAGTAGTCGGTCAGCAGGGCGGCAAGGGTCGGGGCCTGGGGCTGGCTCAATTCTTCTTTTATGGCCTTTATCCAATCCGTCAGGCCGGCGATTTTCTTCCGAATATCCCGCAGAATGTTGTTGGCCTTTTTTATCCAGCGGTTCAGATCGCCCTTGTCGGTGGGGATGCCTTTGGCCTCCATCTGGCGGACGGCCACGCCCTCATGGACGGTAGGCAGCAGGTCAAGCCCCTGACGGTCATAAGAGCGGTGGTCGATGCGGCACGTCAGCCCCTTTTCCTCGAATTTGGCGTTCACCATAGCGGCCCACGCCTCCCGCCAATGCTCCAGCGTTTCCGGGCTTCCCCAGTCGGTGGTGGGAACAGCGTCAAAGAGGGGCTTGCCGTCCTCGCCCATGATGCGGTTCCCGTCCTCGTCCAGACGATAGACACGCCGCTGCTTAAAGCCCCATTTGCCGCTTTCCTCGATAGGCCGGATAGGACAGAGGACGTGAAAGTGGGGGTTCGGAATACCGCCGTCCTCCTTGTCCGGCTGGTGGATAGCGAAGTCAGCAATCATGCCCCGGCTCACAAGCTGCTCCGAAACAAATTGCCTTGCAAGAGCGATATTTTCCTCCAAAGAAAATTCGTTCTGCAAGGCAATGTCAAAGCTATATGCAAGCTGGGCTTTCTTGCCACGCTCGGCCTTCTCTACGGCGTTCCAGAGGGTAGCGCGGTCTTGGTACTCTGCGGGGGCCTGGGGCGGCAGGAGAATGTCTGTGCAGACCATGCCGCCCTTGTGGGTGTAGTCGCTGACCTCGCCGTAATACTCGCTATACAATTTCTCCCCGGCCCGGTAGGCAGCGGACGTGACAACGGACTGTCCCGCGCTCCGTTTGACCTGGGTGACGTGGAGATGGAACAGGGCCAATTATCCGCCCTCCTGCTGGTCGGTGGCGCGGCTCACCATAGCGGCAACTTCCGGCAGGGAAAAGACCTTTTCCATCAAAAGAAAAAAGGCCCTCTCGCTCATACCGCGCACCTCCGGGACGATGCTCTCCACCGCTCCGCCACGGGTGATAAGGCGGTGGTTTCTCTTCTTCCTCTCGCCCTGGGTGTAGTAGCGGATGCGGTTCTCATACCGCTGTCCCCGGTGCTGGTACTGCTCCACTTTGGCGGCGGCTTCGGCGCACTCTTTTTCCAATTCCTGGCGTGTTTTCTTCATGGTGTCTGACCTCCTTTTTCGCAAAACAAAAGACCGTCTACCTGCTGTGTCGGGTAAACAGTCAAGGGTGACAGTATTCGGTTTTAGCCTCGCTGGTAAGGTACAGACGCGAAGCGGATGTACCTTTCCAGCGAGGACGCAGGGATAGCCGCGAAGCGGCGCAAGGGGCGCAGCCCCTTGTACGGAGCGTAGCGACGCAAACGGCCCGGACTTTCGGAAGTCTGGGCCGTAGCCTCGCAGAGCGCACGATACATGGTTGCAGACCATGTATAGAAGTGCGCCCTAAAGGGATTACCCGTTCTCCCCTTTAGATAGCTTCTGACGCAACATCTTTTCTCGGTTCTCAATCTGTCGGATTTTCTTCTTCCTGTCCTCAATCTCGGCGGTCAGTTCCTCACGGTTTCGTCATGGGTATTTGCTCCTTTCTGCCTGTCGGCGTAAAAGAGAGGACAGTCGATTTTCTCGACTGCCCTCTGGTGGCATTGTTTTTATTTTATAGCAGTTACCGCCATGAAAATATCGTTTGGCGTTGCTGTATTAGGAGAAATCCCAACATAGATGTCCCCATAAGAAATATGAAAAGTGCCATTACCAATTTGTTCAAGTTTGCTCTCTGTAATGTCTGTTGGTTCGTAAATTTGTTTTTTTGTTGATGGTTTATAATTCATGACAAAGACAACAAAACTTTCTCCAAGAGTATTAGGATCAACAGCAACTTCTTCCGCTTCGTTTATATTCTCTTGTGCAGCACCTTCACCCGCTGTATATGTTACACGAAGCATATAATACTTTGTCCCATTTTTCATTGTGGTTTCATAGAGGTTTGCTTTTCCAAAATGATACCCTTCTGGCAAGGAAGTCGGTAAATATTCACCCAATGTATCAAAGCCATAAGCGTCTGCCTCGGAAATATTTTTACTCGTTGCATCTGCAACATCTTCGATACTTTCCGTAGCAGGATATTGCGCTAAAGATGCGATTATTGGGTCTACTCTATTGGGGTGCGTCCCGCCAGGGTCAACACCAGCACCGCGGTCATGGAAAATATTCGGGATTTGACTTATTGTAATTCCTACGACTACAAGGCAAAAACAAGCCGCTATAGTTCCCCATTTAACCCAGCGTGACTTCTTTGCTTTTTTTCTATAGCTGATAGCTTCATCAACATACTTGCTGTCAAGTTCTCCCATGGCTTCGGAAAATTTCTTTGAGTTCATACAAATACCTCTCTTTCTGCTAAATAGCTTTTCATTTTCTGACGGATGCGGGTCAGCCGGACGGAGATATTTTTCTCCGAAAGCCCTACAAACTCGGCTATGTCCTTACAGCTATCGGAAAACCAATAGCGGCGTATGAAGATAACGCGATTTTCAACGGTCAGCGTGTCCAGAAAACTTTCAATGATACGGGCTAACTCTCTGGCTTCAATCTCGGCTTCCACTGTGTTGGGGTCTGCTATGCAGGCTTCGATTTCCTCCATAGCAATCGTGTAAGTGCCGTTTCGTTTGGCTGCTTCGTTTCTGTAATAGATTTTCAGTGAAATGTTCCGAACGATTTTACAGATATAGGTCAAAAGCGGGTCTGGCTTCGCCGGGGGGATTGCGTTCCACGCTCCTAAGTAAGCGTCATTGACGCACTCTTCCGCGTCCTGTCTGCTGTTTACAATGTTATACGATAGCTTGTGGCAGGCTTTACCGTATTTCATGTCCAGTTCCCGTATGCCTTGCTCTGAACGCTCGAAAAACATTTCAATGATTTTTTTATCTTCTATCATCACACCGCCTCCTTTCCGGCTTCACCTATATACTACGATTTTAGCGGCGAATACTACATCAAATCCAAAAATTTTTCAAAAACATTATAGCACATTTTGGGGCATAGCTCGATATAATAAAAGCCGAATAAAAAGTTGTAGACGCTCTGGCAAAGCTGTGGTAGAATGAAGTGAAAGAAGGTGAGGACAGTGGACGGGGAAACGACAATCGCCCAGGGGCTGCACGTCACAGATGACAGCGCGGGCTACGATGCCGCCTGCAAGCGTGTCCTGTCTGAAAAGGCAATCCTGGCGCGGATTATGAAGTCCTGCCTGGAAGAATACAAGGACTGCGATGTTAACGACATTGCCGAGAAGTACATAGAGGGCCAACCCCAAGTGTCCGCCGTCCCGGTGCTGCCGGACGAGGGCGGCACAGTCATCAGCGGCATGGATACCGAGGACAAATCGGTGCGCGAGGGGACAGTCACCTATGACATTCGCTTCCGGGCTATCGTCCCCGGCTCCGAGGAACAGATCGCTCTTATCATCAACGTGGAGGCGCAGAACGATTTTTACCCCGGCTATCCGCTGATAAAGCGGGGCATATACTACTGTTGCCGGATGATTTCTTCCCAGTATGGCCGCGAGTTCACCGGCCCCCACTATGAGAAAATCAAGAAGGTTTACTCCATTTGGATTTGCATGAAACCGCCGCAGTATCGGGAGAATACCATCACCCGGTATCGACTGGTGGAGGAACACTTGGTAGGCGAGGGCAAAGAACCTGTCAGGAATTATGATTTGCTGTCTATCATCATGCTGTGCCTTGGCGGGCCGGATGGGGCAAACTATGACGGCGTACTTCGGATGTTGGACGTGCTTCTCTCCAATGAAACCAGCGAGGCGGAGAAGCGGAAGATTTTGCAGGACGATTACGACATTCAAATGACGCAGACAATGGAAAGGGAGGTGTCGGTCATGTGCAATCTGAGTAAAGGCGTTGAGGAAAAAGGCGTTGCAAAAGGTATCTTAGTCTCTATCAAAAACCTTATGGAAACAATGGGGCTGACGATTGAGCAGGCTATGGCGGCGCTGAAAATCCCGGAGGGCGAACGTCAGAAATATATGGATTTGCTGGAACGGCAGTAACAATGAAAACGCCACGGACTATCATTGTCCCTGGCGTTTTCTGTATCTGCGTTAGGTGGCTTGGGCGGCCTCGGCTTGTTTCTTCCTGTGGTAGTTCTCCCGCCTTGTGGCAAGGAAGTGTTCATACCGGGCCTGGGCTTCGGGATCTCCGGCGGCGGCATCCGCATACATCTTCTGGCGGGACTTCTTCACCGCTTCGGACTGTTGCGCTCTCTGCTGTGCCAACTCCGCCGCCGCTGCCGGGTCGGTTTCGGCGCGGGCTTTCAAATCCTGCAATGCCGCCTTTTTCCGATTGCGGTGGGCTTCCAGCCGTTCCGCTTCTTCCGGGGAAAGAGGCAAGCCCGCCTCGGCACACTCGGCAAGTTTTTTCAGTGTCCGTTGCTGGGGCTTCGGGGGCTGTGCGGCCTTCTGCTTCTCCCTGCACCGTTTCACCGCCTCCGCTTTCCTCTGCTTGTAGGCGGCAAGCCGCTCCGCTTCCTCCGGGGTGAGGTCGGCTCCGGCTCTGTCCAGTTTGGCAAGTTCCTCCAATGACCGCTTGTGGGGCTTCTCCGGCTGGCTGGCCCTTTTCTTATCACGCTGTTTCTTTTGATAGGCTCGATTGCGCTCTAACCGCCGTTCTTCCTCCGCCTGTTCCTCCGGGGTCAACAGGCCCGCACGCTTCCTGGCGGTAAACTCCCGGCGCTCCTGCTTATACTTCTCGTACCGGGCCTGGGTGTCAATGCCAATTTGAAATTGTAAGAAAACGCCGAAGAAATTTTGTAGTTTTTCGGCGGGGGGGGGTAACAAA
>JBCLQX010000060.1:0-5249 GCA_041223805.1 Oscillospiraceae bacterium 44-34
AAGGCCAGGACGGCGTTGCGCATATCAGTCACGTCATAGGTCATGCCGCTCTCATACGCATCCGTCAAAATCTTGTGGATAAAGTCGATGCTGGGCTTAGTAGCCGGATGAATCTCTTTGTTGAGATTTCGCTTGATTTGCACCCTAAGCCCTTTCTCGCTCTGAACCACTTTGGTGTTTACCACGCTGCTTTCTCCTTTCAACGGTAACCCAGAGCTTATCGTAGCGATAGGCAGGTTATTGCATTTGGTAAGTTTACGACGCAGCGAACTCTTCCCGGTGAAGACCTTTACCTCGATGTGGTCATCATAAATCCGGCTAAGTCTCGTTGGGTCGCCAGTGTAGATGTAATGCAGATGAATGCCGCATCCGCTTTTGCTGGCCTCCGCATAGGTCGGAGGCCATTTGCTCGCTTCGGCCAGATTGCGTTCAAAGCATTTGTTGCCCTGGTCGTCCGGAATATCAAAGTCGATGACGATGTGATTCTCCGGAAGTTTGACGTAGTGGAGGCGGCTGGTGTCCAGTTGGGAGAGTTTTCGTGAGACCTTCTCCCATTTCTGGGTGGGCGTTTCTTTCGATGTCGCATACTGAGCGGGGTAAATAGCACACTCCCGGTCAAAGACAGACTCCGTAGCATCGAACTGAATGAGCCGAGGGGTTGCCTCTGGTGTATCGCCAATAGTCTCCCCCTCAAACCGCTCCGTCCGAAATCCGCTGTAGTAACTTCGGACACGAGAACCGTCTTCATGGCTGAACCGCTCGCTGTAGTCGCGGAAGTAGTTCTTCAACTCCTCCTTAAAGGCACGCTGGCTGAGCGGATATGCTACTTTGGCCTCCTCGTTATAGGTCTTATACATTTCCCAGGCGGCCTTGAGGGAAGTCCCGTCCTCCCGCTTGAACACATGGTAAGAGTCGACGATGAAGTTGTAGAAGTCATTGGAGGCCCCCAGCATGGCAATCGGAATATAATTGTCGTAGTAGCCCGGGTCGTCCAAATATACTTTTTGACAGTGGTGAGCGATAGGTCCAAGCTCGAACTCGATTTGCTTCACAATGGCTTTGTACTCATTCGGGTCCAACTTATCGCCGGTGGGAGAGACGTCAATCAACCGCCGGATCAGGCCCGACTTGGCGTCCGTAATCCGCACCGGCTTGTTGGTGCCCATAAAGAGGAAAGCCTTAAAGCGGCTTGCATAGGTCGATTTGAATTTCTCGTTCACTGTCATCAGCTCATGGGAGACCAGACTGTTGAGCCGGGTATTATCCTCAATGCGAGACAAATCCCCGTCGTGTTGGATGGCCACGAGGGGATTGCTCCGGAATGCCTCCAGGGCGAATGCGTTGCTCGATGACCCGAGGGCTTTCGCATCGAACACGGAATAGTAGCCCTCAAAGAGTTGCTGGATGATGTTGAGTACCGTGGATTTACCGGTGCCTGCTGAGCCATAGAGCACCATAAACTTCTGAAGCCGTTTGGAATCGCCGGATACAACAGAGCCGATGGCCCATTCAATCTTGTGGCGCTCCACGGGAGAATATAAGGTGCTCATCAGCTTGTTGTAGGCTTTTGGTTCGCCAGCCTCCAACGGATAACTCAGGACTTTGCTGGCGTAGTCTTTCTTGCCGGTTTTGATGTTGGAAAATATCAGTTTCTCGTCAAGCATGTGGAACTGGTCTTTCATCTGCTTTTGGCAGTAACGATGCCAAGCGTCGATCATACCAGTTTCGGCATCCCACATATGCATGACGCGGTAGTTTTCGTCGAAGCGCTTACAGTTTTCTTCAGCGTACCGGTCCAGTTCACGGTCGATCAGGTCGACCGCATCCTGCTCATCAGTCGACCATAACCCCAGGTCCTCCCGCCATATGGCATAGAAGTCCCCGCCGCGAATCATCAAATCGCTGCTCTTCTTGATGATAAACTTGGGATAGATCTCGATGATACCACGCTTACCGCTGCGCGTCGAAATCACCAAGAAGTCTAACATTGTTTACTCCCCTTCGCTGCGCTCCAACTTCTTCACCCGGATGGAGAGTTGATAGACCTGCTCCTCCAGCTTCCGGCGCTCGATCTCGGACAGGATGGCACAGCCGGCGGCAATCACAGCGATAGCCTCGAAGACCTTGTTGCTCCGGCTCTGCTTGTTGAGCTTAGCCAGAAACGCCTTGGACGGCGTGACCGTCACAAGGACCTGATGGGTGATGTTTTTCATACGAAACTCCCTTCCCTGATGATTTCGTTCAGATAGCAGTTCATCTGATACCAGATTTCAGTGGACCGCATATCAAAGCGGCTGTCGTTGATGGTGAAGAGACCGCCCTCGCCATTTCGCCGGTAGTTGTGGTCAAGGAAGCGTTCGAGGACTGCGTCCACATAGCTTCGATTGAACCGCGCGTCCGTCATGGAGCCAAGACCCAGACTGGTCAGCATACTCCAGAACCACTGTCCGGTCCGGTTGCCAATGTCAGGATTGTCCATCAGATGCTCTTCGCAGCGAATTGCAAGGGCGGTCATCATTTCCAGGATGCTGCACGAACGGTCGTCCAGAAAGTCGGCGACCATCGCGTCACAGTAGTCATACTCGCGACCGAACCGATACCTAAGCGCGATGCCGTCTTCGGCCCGGTTGCCGTCCATCGGAATCGTATATACATATTCCGTATCGTACAGCCGGACAAACAGCTTACGATAGGACTTATTAGAATATCGGTCATCGACCACGAGCCGGTACATCCAATCAAAATACTGATCGATTAGTTCGTCTCTGGTCAAGGGTTAGACCTCCTTATCAGTGCTTCGGAGGAAGGGTCTCCTGGAACTCAGCGAACTCACGAAGATCCTCAAGGATTTCGTAGTCGCAGCGTCTGGCGTCGTTTCGGACATGCACGCAGTCCTCCTCGTATTCGCCGATGTGCTCCAGGGCGTCGCCGACAATTTCCTCCACGTTATCGACGACCTCACCGCACTCATCCGCCAGAACACCGTCGGCGAAGTGCGTCAGGCTGACCTTGGTATACTCCTCGATTTCCCCAAACTCATCCGGGGAAATGACATAGGGGAGCTCGCCCGGTTTGGGGCCAGGCTTGGGCTCGACGGTACGGGAGTAGTCGGTGTATCCGGCCTCCTGCACCTTCTGGGCGTAGTCAACGATGCTGGGCTTCTCCGGGGGCCTGCCAGGGGTCAGCGTCGTCGCCGGGGTCTCGGCCGGCTGCTCCTGCTCGCGCCGAGCATAGGCCTCTTTTACCGAGGCAATCTCCTGCTCGGCGATGTGAGCGTACTTCTCCTTGGCGCAGTACCATGCGGTGGCTCCGCCAACAGCAAGCCCGGCAAAGAACGCGACGGACGTAGCAAATTTACTCATCATAGGTATCCTCCTCATCTTTGATGCTCATGACGGTGACGGCCAGACCACCGAAGAGCAAAGCCGCACTCAGCAGCAACCCTCCGGTGATATGGCGTTTCCGCTTGGTGTCCAGGACATAGTCCATCATGGAGACCAGATTGGCAAATCCTTCCATGTCTGTTACCTCCCGGACGACAGGACGGCCACGCCGCCGATGAAGCACAGGCCCGACATAGTCGCCAGAGTGTAGGACAGCAGGGACCGCATAAACTTTTTCATAATCGTTCCTCCTCTTAGTCATAGCTTGAAAAGTAGTGGTGTTCAACTTGGAACATAGGTACGCCGTAGTCACTGTAACGCTCGGTACGGAAGAATATCACATCATAGTCCGTCCGGTTCTCCAGTTCCTCACGCACAAGCTGGACGAGCTCGTCTTTGACCCAGCAGCGTTCGATACGGGGCGGCTGCATTCCAGAGTATTGGTTTTTCTGGTACACAACATCGTAAATGTTGTCGGGGAAATGCGGGTCATCAACGCGATTGAGAACCGTGTCGATGACCAACCGCTGACCCTCTTCACACTCGCCCTCTGCTTCCGCCATGGTAAGCAAGGCAATGATCGCGATGTCCGCTTCTGAAACCGGACTTTCTTCTGCCGGTATCGGCTCTTCGATAGCCGTAAATGTGACAGGAACGTGCTCCGTTTTCAAAGGCAGAGGTTTGACAGTCGAAATAGGCGGCATCTCCTCGGCCTCAATCGGCGTAAAGAACGCCCGAGAGAGAGTAACCAAGGAGAGTACCGCCATCATAAAGAGCAGTATGAACTTTTTCATAGGCGATGCCCTCAGACCAGGGACTCGTCCTGATGGTCAGCCAGAAGAGAGGTGATGTCACCAACGACGTTGAAATCCAGGATGAAAGACCGCTCGTAGCCGTTCACGAAGTCAACCGCCTTGGCCCGCCGAACCTCGAACATCCCGAAGTCAACGAAATCATCGCCGACGGGGTGCTTCGGGTCATAAATCCAGCCCACGGCGGAGCCAGCCTTGGTGCGCTTGAACCCCAACATGTCATAGACCTCGTTGAGAAAGAGGTGCCCCTGAGCGCGGAGCTTATCGGTAGCCTGAGCCTGGAGGGCTTGCAGATAGTAGCGGTTCTGCTCGGCGTCTTTCCGCCAATCGGGGTGGCTCTCGTCGAAGATCTTGGCGTAGGGGCTGTACTTGGAGGGGTCCCAGCCGGCCTCGGCAACATCGGCGGTCTTCTTGACCTGCTTCTCCTTGCCCTTGCCGTCCGTAACAGTCTCCTCAATTTCCTGGGCCTTGATGTTGTAGCGAAGCTCCTTTTCCACCTGCTCGCCGAAGCGCTCCAGAACACGGCCACGGTAGTCCTTGAAGGACTTATCCACTGCCGCATAAGCCGCCGCCAGGGCGACATTGCGCTTCTTCATGATGTTGTGGCTGGCCAGGATGCTGGTGATGGAAGCCGCGCCCAGCAAGACAGAAGGCGCATACAGCTTGGCGAACTTGACGCCGGTCTGGACGTAAGCGACAGCCAGATCCTTCTTGCAGTCCTGGTCGGAGTAGGTCTCGCCGGCGTTGGTCATGCCGTTCTCGCTCGCCTGGTGGATGGTGCTGATCGTGTCGTTGGCCTCCTCGATGATCTTGCCGGCCTTGGTCGTGGCCTTGCAAGCCAGAACGGCGCTTGTGACGGCGCCGATGATGCCCAGACCCACAAGGATCTCCGGGCTCTTCCGCTGGAGCTTAAAGCCGACCTTATGGACGGTTCCGCTCAGGGACTTCATGATTTCGTTCTTTTTCATGGTTAAATATCTTCCTTTCAAAATTGATAGATTGGGGCGGACAGTCAGTCCGCGAGTTCTCTCATGTACTCGTGATACTCAGCCTC
>JBCLQX010000060.1:5349-10888 GCA_041223805.1 Oscillospiraceae bacterium 44-34
TCCACTCGCCGTTGACCAAGCCTCTGTACCCAAACGAGGTGGGGTATCCGTACATAGCGCGCCTCCTTAGTCGATTTGAACCGTTCTCGGAAGCTGCAAGATATACCCATCACGGATACGGGCAACCTTAGCAGTCCGAATATCAGTCCAGCCGTACTTGTTGGTGGTGTAGCCGCGAGGCGGTGTGATGCCGGCCAGGTCATATAGGTCGGCAACGCTCGCAACCTGGTACTGATTGATGACAGCCTCAAGCTGGTCCAACACCAATTCGGCGTCGGCCCGGGTCTCGAAGATAATGTCGTCATAGTCGATCCCGCCAGCGCTTCTGGGCCGTCCGTACTCACGGCGATCATCCCGCCGATCATCGTAATACCGGTTGTAGGAAACTTTGGAGCCGCTGCCTTTTCGTCCGCCGATACGGCCCGCCTCGCCGAACAGCATGATGCTTACGACATCGGCAATGGCGTTCTTAACGCCGGGGATGATGACGTCCTTAAAAATATAGCTTTTAACGCTGGTGACATCATCGGGGAGAAACGCGCTGGCGAACTTCTGGGCCTCGCTTTTCTTGCGGGTCTTCGCCGTTCCGGTGACCACCTTGCCCACCTTTTTATCAGGAGGGCTGGCAGAATTTCTCCCGCTATGGGAGTTATCAGGATATTCGGGCATTGTTGTACCTCCAAACTTTTATAAACGAAAAAGGGGAAGCACCCTGTTACAGGTACTCCCCCTCGGTGAACCACGTTGTTTACTCCTCGTTGTCCTCACCGGACTCCTCGCCGTCCTGAGCCTCCTCGGGTACGGGCTTCGCGGCCTCCACCGGCTTCGCATCGGCCTGGGCCAGCTTCTTCGCGACGTACTTCTCCTCAGCGACCGCCCAGAGCTTCTTCGCCCCGCCGATGATGGCGTAAGCGATGAACCCTCCGACGATCCCCATGAGCAGGGCGCCAGCGTTGGAGCTGCCCTCAACCTCTTCGATCTCGGTGCCGGTCTCGATTTCCTCGACCTCGTTCGCTCTCACGTTCATGTCATCCATAGTGAATTTCTCCTTTTCTAAGTAATTTTCGGGATGGTTCTCCCATAATAGCAGATGTAAAATCTGCGCTTCAGGACAGGCTCAAAATGTTGAAGCCATATTGCGGCGCAACGGTGTAGGCCAGAACCAGGCAGGGCGTTCCGTTGGCGGCCAGGTGCGTGCCGAACTGTGCCTCGATATAACCTTTGTCGATGTTCCAGCCCAAGTCGTTGCCCAACTTGATGTCGGGGAGACCGATGGCGTAGTACAGGTCATTCAGGGACACATACTGCTCGGAGAGCATGTCTCGGTTCAGGTCATTGATGGCCTTCCTGATCTTCTCGATGTCGGACTTGAAGTAGCGGCCGGACAGCACATCGTAGCAGAGTGTTTCTCCGCTGCCAGTCATGACGATCTGTTTATCGTCGATGGGGTTACTGGACAGCTTGTCCTGGGCGATGGCATCGCGGATGGCCTGTTCTTTCTTCTCGCCAACTACCTCGACAGTTTTTTCCTGATACTCTTTCAGAGCCGTCTCGGAGAGCGTATAGGCCGTGGCGAGCGCGGCATGGCGCTTCAGGCTAACCGAACTCGCACTGATGAGGCAGGCCACCGACAAGGTTCCGGTCACGGCGGCGGGGACATAGCACTTCCAGGTGGTCTTGATGACCTCGGCGGTGCTGAGGCGCTTGTTTTCCTTAATCTCCCTCTCGTCGATGAGCTGGAGCGCCTTGGGGGTGGCCTTAACGGCCGTGACGGTGGTGGCGATCATGCCGGCGATACCGATGCCGGTCAGGATTTGCGGGCTGTACTTCTTCAGCGCCTTTGTGGCTCCTTTCCAGACATTCATAAGCGGTTTCTTAGTCATAGAACGTATGCTCCTCTCTAAATAATTCAAGGGTTTCGTAAGCAAATTTGGATGCGATTGAAAATATCCGTCCCGCTTTTCTCCCGTTTTCCATACATGAAAAAACGTACATTTTAAGCGCAAACTCTTCAATCGTATCTTCGGCCGACACCATTGGGTGGTCCATAATGGCATGGATGAGTTCTCCAGCAGTCCAACGGGAAAAGGATACCTCTTCAAACTCATCGTCCGGCCAACTGATTTGAGGTTCCTCGGTCTCATAGAGAAATTCAATGAGTGCATGTATCGCCATATCGTTACTCATAGCGTCCTCCAAAAGTGAAGAGCCCCTGTCAGGGCTCCTCAGCTTCTTCGCTTTCACGGGCGGCCAGTGCTTCATTGACTTTTTCCTCGATAAGCGCCTCCTGCTCCTTGCTGTCAGCCCAACTGGACAACAGTGTTCCAACCCCGCCAAGGGCCAGGCCAACAAGGGACATCAGCTTAAACAAAGTTTTCTGCTCCATAAAGCGCAACCTCCTTTCCATAAAGGTGCCTGCCGTTTTTGCGGATTACTCCATCTCCAATGCTTCCAGAGTAGGAGGAAAATCCATCTCGATCATCCAGCACTCAATGGGTTCCCGATCCGGGCCGTCATCGATGCGATGCTTGGAATGCGAAAAGTCAATGAAATAGTAGTAATCGGACACAAACCAGGAAAGGTCCGCAATATCCTCAGGAGTATCAAGTCCGAGGAACTTGTAGAACTCACTTACCCCGATTTCCCCGCCGTTAATTGCGAAGTTGCGATTTACATGGAGCTCAGCCAACAGAACATCTGAAAATGTGGCTTCAAAATATCGCTTGGAAAACGCATCGTAAAACAGATGCTTTTGGTCATCGGTTTCTCCGAAATCAAACCTCCGACCGGTTAAGCTGCCGGAAATACTGGGGGCTTCCGTTTTCTCCACCATAAGCGAGTCCATGATTCGGTCATGTGTTTCCTGCCCATAGAGTTCTTTCACCTTGTTTTTGTACTCCATGAAAGAACGATTTACCAAGGCATACGCACTGGCAAGGGAGGCCTGCTGCCGCCGATTCAGCGTATTGGCCCCAAAGATGCAGGCGATGGTAGCAGCGCCAGTGACCGCAGCAGGGATGTAGCACTTCCAACACGATTTGACCACCTCCACTTTGGTCGCAGCGTGCGGGTCCCCATCGTGGTTCTTCCGGCTATCCGCCCTCACCATTTCGAGGGCCTTGGGTGTTGCCTTGACGGCCAAAACCGCGGTTGCCACAACGCCGACAGCT
The DNA here is from genome assembly GCA_041223805.1 of Oscillospiraceae bacterium 44-34. GTDB lineage: Bacteria > Bacillota > Clostridia > Oscillospirales > Oscillospiraceae > Lawsonibacter. The sequence continues at coordinate 8,520 of JBCLQX010000060.1, forward strand.
CCTATGCACGTCAAGATGGTCGGAGACGCCTTTTTCAAGGCCCGCCCAACCTTTTGACTTAACTTGGGTTTCATTGCGCGTTCTCCTTTCTGTCATTTCATACTGCGAAGTAAATCCAGAACATTAACTGCCGCCTTGTAAGCAATGTTAAATATCTGACGGACTTTTGGGTTAGTCTCTCCACTTGAATATCTCAGCATCTTTAGCATGAAATCATTAACAATGTCGCAATAGTCTTGGAGTGTGCCGCAGTGATAAGGGTATAATCCAATAGAAACGTATTCTTTAATTTCACCAAACGCCCATTTAGAACAGCTTATTTTTTCAAACTCTTTTGACCGAAATGATGGAAGCCAAATGTCTATCAGATATGTGTCATCTAAAATCATACTAAAGGTCTCGATATCCATGGTGTTCTCCTTTCTGAAAAATATAAGAGCCGTCGGATTGGCTCAAAGATTAGAGAAGCAGTATCGGACTCGAACCGATGACCTCCTCAGGCATGAGGCGCTCTACCACTGAGCTAACTGTCTCTCCATAATACGGCTTGCGAAATTTGCGGAAAGAGCAAAAGCCGCTGTTATGCGGCCTTGCCCTCAGAGACCAATGCTTTTCATCAGTTTGTTGAGTTCGTCCTTAGTGAGTTCCAAATCGACGTCCAAGTGAACATGCGTCTTATCATCCAGAACCGTCGTGCGAAATCCGTTAAGCTGAACATCCATGTTGCAGCCAAACTTATTGCACAACGCTTTCTTGATGAACCTCGATGCCAGTCCAGTCATCCATTTCGATTCAATCTTCATCTCATCCATACTCCTTAAAACCCCTTTCATAGGTATTGGTATCCACAATAGGGGCTGCGAATTTGGCGCTAAATATCACGCCTGTCAAAGACCGTTTCCCACCGCTCCTTGGGAAGGGGCTTCATCTTCAGCGCCCACATGATTTGCCTGATTGTAACAGTGGGCCAGAGCCCGTCCGTACAAGCTCCAGCCCGCTTATCAAAAAATTCCTTGAAATTAGGATGTAAATATAAATCATCGGTCAGCCAAGCGTCCACCTCTGTCCAAAACGTCCTCTTTGTCTCCGGATCATATCGCTGCTGTATCACAGCTAAACCCTCTTCGCCAATTTGGAACAAGGTGCAACTGTCATACACCGGATGATTACAAATGTACCGTTTTCCGTACATCGATAGATAGATTTCTGGTTTTTCATAGTGGTATCGCATGGCTGCCTCCAAACAAAAAGAGGAAAAGCCCCTGTTGGGACTCCTCCTCTGCGTTGATAATGCTTTAGTCGTCAAACATCTTGCAGGATGCTTTGCAGTAGGGGTACGGGCCTCCGCACGCTCTGCATCCGGCGGGCGGCATGTCGTTCCTGAAAATCAGGCAGTTTTTACCTCTTTCATCGAGCACGAGTTCCATTTCGTCCCCATCCTCATACTCATAGTCCATCTCGTCAATTTCCCATCCACAGGACGGGCAGGTATAAATATCACATCCGCCTTCGGGATCTTCTCTGCGATTCATGACCGCTCCGCACTTGTTGCAGATTGCGTATCCTTTGTTCAGGTAGTCCATCAATTCGCTACCTGCCGGTTTGATAACCCTATTTTCCTTTCTGCGCACTTTCATTACCTCCTGTTAATCTGGAAGCAACCATATGTATTATACAGCACTTCCGGTATTAAGTCGAGAGATATAAAGAGCTCTTTGTCATCTCCTTTCCATAAAGTGCCTTGCAAAATCGACGAAAAAAGCGAAGAGACCGTGTTTTTCACACGACCTCAACGCTTGTGCAGCCTTAACTCTTCCGCGTAGGCTTAAAGCGGTTGAACAGATTCTTGAATGTCTGCGAGGTGAACGTTCCGGTTTCCTCGAACTTAAGGCCCCTCGACATCCACACGCCGTAGAACACCAGCGGCAACACCAATTCCGCAGTCGCCACACCGATCCTCACATACCGGTCGATGACCTGGTCGTTGAGCTGATGCTGCTTGAGCTGCTCCTCGTTGACCCGGGCGGCCTCGTCACCATCGGCCTGACGCTCTTTCAAAGTGAGTTCAGCACGATGCTGCTTGCTGTCCATAGCCCGACGAAGACGCTTCTCGTCAGCCTCAGTCTTGGCCTTGATCTCGTCGATACGGAGCTTGTGTAGTGCTGTGAGATTCTTGATTGCCTCCGACTTCTTTTCGTCGTCGGATGAAAGGGAACTCAAGTTGGTGAGTTCCGCCTCGATCACCTCGTCCAGCAATTTCTTGATCTCTGCCATTTTGCATTTCTCCTTTCAGTTTTGAGTTGGCTCCATAATAGCCACTGCTATTCGTGCGGGAGAAAGTTTTCGACCCGAACCTTGAAGACGACGCG
>JBCLQX010000061.1:0-10831 GCA_041223805.1 Oscillospiraceae bacterium 44-34
AAAAGAAAAAGAAGCAAAAAGAAAAAATCCGCTGCGGCGGGGACGAGGGAGCCGCCCTACGGGCGGCAAAGGGGGGGAAGGGGGAGCCAAAGAGCGCCGCCTACGGCGGCTTAAAGAGAAAGTCACCTCCCCCTTCCCCCCCTCGCTCCGGCTATGGAAATATGGAAAACCCGTTGGGTTTACCACATTCCCACAGCCTCCGCTCACCCCCCTATTCCCCTCCGACTTTCTCCCGTTCCTAAGAGAAAAAACGACTGTTTTTTTATTGGCCTAAAGGCCATAGGGGGGCGTTTATTATCAATAGAGTTTTTCCCCATTTTTTGCTATAATTATAGCCTGTCTCGCTTGGCTTTTCAAGCCCTCCAGACAGGCTATTTTGCACAGACCCTCATATCCTTTGGAACCACGTCCAGGGGCTTAGTGTGGAGGCAAATGACCTCCCAATAACCATCTCTAAAATTTGCTTTAAATTTTGGTTTAATCATAAGATTATATTTATCTGGATCAGCACACCATCTACTATCCTCGATCATGCTGCCATAGCCTTTATTATAAATTCCACTGATCCCCAGCCTGCCGATCAGCCGATGTCCATCTTCATCTTCCTGAAGCAGCTCCTCCAGGATTTGCTTTCGTACCTGCGCCTCTGGAAAATCCACCACATACGGGCTTTGTATCACCGTCTTCCAGAGCAGCACCCTTTTCACATGTCGGTTGCCATCTTTGTACTGATGATCTACTTCTTCAGAGAAAACAACCACATACCCGGTATGCTCTTTCTTAGGCTTCAGCTTCCTGTCAGCGTTGGCCCTCTCTTTGGCGATCCGCAGCAGATTGGCATTTAACGCCCGCTGGTGGGCGTTGTCAGCCTTTTCAGCAGCCAGTGCCGACTCTATACCCGCCACCGTCTGGTGGGCCTCCTCAGCGGCTTTTTGAGCCGTGTAGCGGGCCGCTCGTTTTGCCTCCTCAATTTCTCTCTCTGCACTATATTTTGTACTTCTGGCCTCCTGCTCCGCTCTCGCTTTCTCCTGGAGCAGCTTGTCATACTCCTTTAGTGTCAAAATCACATGGGTACACTCCGGGTCAGACTGACCACCAGGGACAGCCTTATACCCAAAAGCACCATCCTTGACAAACCTGGCCATAGCAGCTCCCTCCTTCTCACAGGCCCCGAATGTAGTTGTCGGCCACGACGCTGATCCGATTATGTCCCAGGGCCTTGCTGCACACTAGCATGGCAGCCTTGTCCAGCTTCTTCCCGGCCTCGTCCTTACGGCAAGTGTAGACCTGGCTTTGATACCGACGCCCGGTGCCCTTGTTCACTCTGTCATAGGGAATATCCTGGATAGCCCTGGCATGGGCCTTGTAAATAGCCGTGGCGTACTCGGCCCGGTAGGAATGGATATCCGCACTCTTATGAACGTGCTGCCAGACCTTTTCCTCTGCTGGCGTCTCCTGCATCCTGGCCACGATCTGCTCCACGTTCTTCCCGATGATAGGGCTTACCCGCTGCCGGCCACCTTTGCCCTGGCGAACAAAAGTAAAATACTCCCCTGGAAACATCCTGGTATCCTTCAGCATATCCAGCCGCTTCGTCTCCTGGGCCGTCCGCTTGTCCTCTGGGATAGCTTCAAGCCTGGCGATCCCGGCCTCGATCTGTGCCCTGGTCACCAGGTCTTTCCCCCTCAAAGCCTCCAGCTCACTTCGCCGCAGCCCTGTCCCCCGGCAAAACTTAATCAGCTCGTCATTATTGGTTTTGGAGAAGTGACGATCCCGCACACGGTCGCCGCGGCTCCTCTTGATGTCCTGGCGGTTTCTCTTGGGGGGCTTAAAATAATTATCGTCGTCCGGAGCAATCCCGTACAGCTTGCCCAGGGCCTTGGCCTCCAGCTGGACAGTCCAGGCAGACAGGCCCTGGTCAACCCTTGTCTGAAGCCACTCATTGGCGTACTTTCTTGCACTTTTCAGTGTGGTACACTCTGGATGGTGCTCCTTGATGTACTTGATAAAATACTTTGTGTGCTTCCAATATGCCTTGTAGGTGCTGATGGAGAAAATCTTATCCCTATCCGTCCCAGCGGCGACCGCCGCCCTCTTGCTCTCGCCAAATGACTGCATTCCTGTGAGCCGGTCATAGGCTTGTTGGTGCAAGTCTTTCGAGTAAGATTTATTTCGTCTCCCCACCAGGTTGCCTCCTTTTTCCAGGCCATTAAAGCCTATATAAACAGAATAATATAAATAAATTACTTGCATTATATCATTTATATAAATGATATAATGCACTTATCTTATATATGATACATACATTATAGCTGTTAAAGCCAAGCCGCCTCCTGTCAGCCCGTGGGCCTCGACAATCGGCAAAGTACACTTTTTAACGTCTTATGTGTGACGGGTTTGGGATCGCTCCCTACACTTTTTATCTTGCTTATGTGTGCAGCCCTATTTATTAAACATCTACGGCAGTTCGGGTTCTGTCGGCTCCTTGATCCGAGGGAGCAGCTCTCCGGTCATCTTTACAGTGCAACCGGCCACGTTCAGAGGGTGGGAAGGGACATGATACGTTTTACTTACCCGAGCTTTCAAAAGGATTACTCACATCGGGGTCAATGGTGTGCTTTCCAGTTCACAAAGGTTACTACGGCAAGCCCGCACACCACACAGGAGTATCAAACCTGTACGGCTTCTGATTAGCAAATGCTAAACCCCCAGCCAGGAGCCGGGACGCTCTGGGCCTAATTAGCTGTTTACCCTCGCCCAGACGAGCAGCGTGGGAAGATGATGTCACCTGGTTGCCGGCAGGCAGCGGCCAGCCTGGTGCAGCTATTTCGGCGGTATCTAACCTCCCACGTTTAGTATACCATAAGTTTCCGGGGCAGTCAAGATATTCCTAAAATTAAAGGTATATCGGTTTACCCGTTCATTATATAAACGGGTAAACCGCTATTTCACACTAAAAAAGGTGTCCTTGTTTCTATGAAACAAGGACACCTTTTTCATGTTGTCAGTGAAATTGATACAGCACTGTTGCGAGAACATCCTCATTATCATCACTATACATTATTACATGATAGTTTCCATCCGGAACAGAGCTGAGAGTCAAAATTCCTTCAAGAGTTCCCCCATAAGCACCAAATACATAGCTACTTTCGTTTGAAGGGTCTAAAAAGCCAATATATATATTACATGCGGGAGAATCCCAAGTGCAATGCACTTTCATAGTCTGTAGCCCATCAGACGCTATTTCAACCGTTTTTTCACTCTTGGCAACTGAAGCGGTATCGAGATGATTTAGCACTAAGCTCATCTTTTCTATGTCGTCATCAAAGACTACTTCTTTCTCGGAAAAGTCACTTTGAATATCGGTTGCATCATCTATAGGAATTACTGGTTGCGGAATCTCAACTGTGCTACTGTCATCTTTCATCGGCGTTTTGGAATGATCAATTACGCCACTCGAACAACTGACAAGCAACAAAACTGAAATTGCAATAACAGCCAACTTACTTTTTCCCATATTATTTCATATCCACATCATAATTTAAGGCACCGATAACAGTTTCTTCCCCCATATTTTTAACATAAATCTGATATCGCCCATCCGGAATCCCGTTTGAATTCATTGTTTCTCCGGTTACTTTACCCCCGGTAAACGCCAGGTAATAACCAGTGCCAGTTTTAACGTCTCTAAACCCAATCCTAATATTTTCTGTCGGAGGATCCCATGTTGCAGAATTAATAACAAGTAACGTATCTTCACCTTCGATATAATGTTCATCTTTGGAGAGGGTGTACTCACCCGGTTTCAAGTTAAATCGCAGTGTTTGCGTGTATGGAGTAATTCCAGTGTCAACCGGGTCTCCAGTTAGAATCTCCACCTCCGGCGACCTCGGCTCTTGGGGCTGTGCTGCCGCTGAAGCAGCAAATGGAACAGAAAGCACCATCGTAAGAGCCAGCAACATTGATAACATCTTTTTCATAAAACAACGTTCCTTTCTTTTGCATAAATTCGTTTTTCTTACTTTAATCAAAGGTTATACTTATCATAACCTCAGATTACAAAATTAATAGTTAACAAAACCATAGACACTTACAATGTTACTTGAATTATTGCGAATGGCCAGATAGTACTCACCACGCATATCTACAATGATTGTTTGATTAATACTTCCATTCTGTCCCTCCATATGATAGAAACGACCATTTGGAGCAAGCAGACCAAAATCTACACTTGCCGATCTTGGTGAATATGAGCAATTAATAGTAATACTTTCACCCGCCTCCATGGAGAACGATGTCTTACCTTTTCCAGTAGCTCCTGCTGGAATATCCCATGTAATGGAACCTGTAGCCCTTGCATTGCTCAGAACATCATTAACGACAATCTGTGCAACGTCCAGCTCTGTACTCTCCAAATCTGTAAGATTTACGCCTTCCCTTCTGCCATTTGAGAAAATCACCCCATCTTCTGCCAGTCTGACACTGGTTTCAGTAGTAATCTCTACTTGTTCCAGAAAAGCCACTTCTTCATAAAGGATTGGTGTACTTACCTCCGCTGCCATTGCGACGTTTCCAAAGCACCCCCAGAGAATAGCCAATACACTTAATATGCCAACAGTTCTTTTCATGGTTCTCTCCTCGTTCCTTGTAAGTCTAAGAATTTTCAGTGTTTATGTCCATATCTATCATGTCCCCAGGTAAATACATCTCACTATCAAGTTCTCCCAAACCAATAGCATCTTTCTCTATCTCTTGCCGCACAGAGAATATAACCCATATTGCAATGGCAGTAATCACAGCCAACACACACAAGAACATCAAGATTTTGGAGGACACTCCTACTTTCGATTTGGTAGCCGGTTTTTCTTGACTCTTTTCCGGTCCACCATCACAAGAAATATCCATCAATTCGTCCATAGATACCTCATAGAACTTACTCAGCCACATGAGGTTGTCTGCCGATGGTATTGCCAATCCTACTTCCCACCTGGATATAGCTTGACGAGATACTTTGATTGCTTCAGCTAACTCAGCTTGGGATAGACCCTTCTTCTTTCTCAGGTCAACCAGCTTCTCTTTGAGTTCCATCCACTATCGCCTCCAATTCTATATGAAGAGGTCATTAAGCGTAAACCGCAAGCGGTTTACGCCCTTGCAACTACATGTTGCAAGGGCCGTTTTTTTTGTAAACCTTTATTTCCATATACTCTTTCAGTTCGCTTTCGTGCTCCTTCCGGTACTGCTCCAGCTGCTCCCCGATCAAATCACTAAGGCTCCGCCGCTGCACATAGGCAATCTTCTGTATATCTTCATAGAGACTGGGTAACACCGACAAGCTGACCCGCTTCTTTGTCTCTCTGTCCTCCTTTGGCCGGCCCTTCTTCCCGCTGGCCACTGCCGGCACACTATCGACTATGCTGCCGACCACTGACGACCTCCTGCGGCTCTCCCGTTCCTCCAGCTTACTCATGGTCTATTCCCCCTCTTTCGTATTTGTCCGCTATCATCATATCAGCGATAGCATTGTACTCTATAGATATCTCGCTGCCGGGCGTCTGCTCCACCACGGCCAGACCGTCATAGATGCCCTTCTTGGCCACAGCCAGACGCTTAATCACCCCCAGGAGGTTATACTCTTTTTTCAGAGCGGCCAATATCTCGTTGTCATCCCCTACCCGTTTCTCGTAAAGGGTAGCTATGACCCCCAGCACCTTCAGTTCCGGATTGATAAGCTCCTGTATCTCCTGGATACTGTCCTGAAGCTGCGTCAGGCCCCGGTATGCCAGGTAGTCCGTCTTGACAGGGATAATCACTCCATCAGCACATGACAGGGCGTTGATCGTCAGGATGGAGAGCTGCGGGGGGCAGTCCACCAGGATGAAGTCATACTTTCCTTGAACCGGCTTCAAGGCCCTGTCCAGAATCTTCTCCCGGCTGGCCCTGGACAGCAGCTCCATCTCCATCGGCGCCAGGTCGATAATGGATGTGACGATGTGCAGCCGTTCGCTGATCCGCTCGATGCACTCGCTGATTGGCACCCCGTCCTTCTTCAGAACGTCTACAATCGTCCGCTGCACCTCCAGCGGCTCCAGGCCCACGCTGATGGTTAAGCTGGCCTGGCTGTCCAGGTCGATCAGAAGCACCCGCTTTTCCTTTGCGGCCAGAGCAACACCCAGGTTATGCGTTGTCGTGGTCTTGGCCACGCCGCCCTTCTGGTTTGCTATCGCTATGACTTTCAACTGCTTCACTCCTTTTTATTTAATTGATATAATTTGCGTTTACTATTTAATTTATATAAACTATATCATATATTCTCGCAGTTGTCAAACTAAAACGGTGCCACCAGGTTAAGGCGGCACCGTTTATATTTATGTTATATCAGTTATTTCTATTGCATATTTTAATTATATTATACAACTTAAATCTTTACAAACAAGCCAATCGGACAGACATTCTCAAAACCAGGTGTAGAGATATGCCAGCAACCGAGGCCGGTCGGCTCCCAGTTCACCTCCAAGGTAATGTCGTGCTATCCGTCTGGAAACAAACCGAAAACCGCTCACCAGCATGGATGCTCCAGGATTAGCCTTGGTTGCAAGTTGGCATCATCCTAAACAAAATCTTTTAATGTCGCTGATATCGAAACACAGATACAAACTTCGGTACATACTTATTTAATAAACTTGCCATTCCAAAGCCCAACAAACTTCCAAAAATATTTAATATTATATCATTACTGTCAAAGCTACGACCAATAAAGGGCTGGATTGTCTCGATAATCATTATAACAAGAAAATCTATAACAAAAAATTTTTTTACTGAAACAGTCTCCCATAAAAGTTGGATAAACACACCAAATGGAATAAAAATAATAATATTTCCTATAAACATCGCGTATACCCACATTCCACTGCTATATGCTCCAGTAATATATAAAAAAATTGTTGGCACAAGGTTAAACTCATAATTTGCTGTAGCAGTAATACTAGTCTGTCCTTCTGAAAAAATATTTAAAAAGTTAGGTGGTAATAGGAGTAGTGTACTGATACACCCACAATACATGAAAAAAAATAGTAAAGCTGTTTCACGTACTATCCCTGATTCAATCTTGTTATTTTTTAAATATTGTCTCCGCATATGTCCAGTACCAAAAAAGAACACCACAGAGAGTAGTATACCAACAAATATTTCCAACCAATAATCTATTGCAATCTCAACCAAAGTAAATAATATATTCATGTAAACTCTCCAGTTTATCAATTTTTGATTCTATAACATAACTTTATCCCCGTGATCGTAATCGATCGCGGTGATAAAGTTTACACCCGTTCTTATTTCGTAATGGTGAAAGTGCCAGAAATGTCCTTGCTCGATCCCGCAGAAGAATCACTGATATTCACAAACTTAACGTACCAACTTTTGGTTTTATCCAAATTGCTGAAAGAACAGCTAAAGTCACCAGATGATACAAACTCTCCAGTATAAGAATCGTAAACACTAGTGCTGTCGGTATTGTAAATCTGAATTTCAAAGGCTCTCGCTTTGATATTACCTGTTCCCCGTGACTCAAGGGAGCCAGAGATATTCAGCGTCCCGGTGGAGGTCACAAAATGTCTGTTGGTATAAGTCCCTTTGCTTGCAGCCAAATCTGTCACCTTTGCTGTATAGGGAAGAGTACCTGCGATCGATGGCCGATCTTTGCCACGAGTAACTCCCTCCTCAACCAGATAATCTGGATTCTCAGGAGTAAACTCAGCCCCGTCCTGCGCATAGGCACAAATCGAAAACGACGCAAACAAACCAATGATCAAGGCCAAAGACAAAATACGCTTTTTCATATAAAACCGCCCTTTCTTTTATCAAAATTAATCTTCGTATCCGTTAAGAACCCTATTATCATTACTTGCACATTGGACTCTCCTCCTTATTATCGTTGTTTTCCAATTTTCTTATAAAATTTCTATAATGTAAACCACAAGCAGCTTGCAACCATGCCACTTCATGTAGCAATTAGCTCTTATTTCGCAAATTTCGATTGCTCTAACTTGATTCTCCTCCTAAAAAATACCGCTGGTCACTTTGTGTCCAGCGGTCAATTTCATAAATAGCCCAATATGGCAAACATTTTTAAAACCTAGCGTTGAGATGTACCAGCAACTGGGGCTGGTCAGCTCCCAGTTCACCTCCAGAGTAACATCATGCCATTCATCCGGGAACGTGATAAATATTATTATTCTCCCCCGGCCTCTCTGTTTAGTTTCTGCTGTAACTCCCGAATTTCAGCGGTCCACTTTGTGTTATTGGTGGTTACGGTGTCCCTGATCGTGGCATCCTCAATACTGGTGGCGTCCCTGATTTCCTCCTCAAAGACGTTTTTCAATGTCTCCAAAAAACCCCATAGTTTGAATAGATCGTCTTGGGTCAGTTCCCCGGCCTTCTCTGTTCCTTTAGCCTTTTCAATGATGCGAGCTACGTTGTCCACGGTGGACGTCTCCCATCCTGATATCCATTTCAATGTCTTTTGCTCCCCGGAAGTTAGGTCTATGCCAGCAGTGGCCGCTTGTAATCGCTCCAGACTGGCCTGTTCATAGTCTTGCATAATTCCTCCCGTTCTCCAAGCATCATTTTCATAATCAAATCTCTCACTCTAACAGTCGTTTATAATCCCGCCTTGCATAAACTACACGTGCCACTGTAACCAGTTTCTTTACTTCATCTACCCAATAAAACATAAAATAATTTTGTACCAGCAATTTTCGATACTCATGCTTCAACGGTCTAATCGGAATAAAGGCAGGATTGGCATATGGAAACTTCGGTATACTATCCCCCGCCTCAATAAGCTCCATAGCCAGTTGATCCGCAGCAGTCGGATTCTGAAGTTCTTGGCTTATATATCGTACAATCTCAATCATATCACGACGAGCCACAGGCAAATACTCTAACTTATACAACCTGCTCTCCTCCAATGGCCGTCCGCATAGCCTGCAAAACCTCTTTTGATGAATACCGCTTATCCGTCAGCTCTGCTTCTCTCTCTGCCTCCTGGAGTTTAAAATAGACCTCGCTCTCAAACTGCAACGATTCAAAAGCCTCCATGCTCAAAACAACCATATCTCCATAGCCATTCTTCGTTAAAAATACAGGTTTCGCCGTCTCATGGACTGTCTTTGAAATGTCCGCAAAACTATTTCGTAAGTCAGACACGGGCCGTATCATTTTCATAGTATCACCTCCGAAAATATTTTAGCATAATTGCGCTAAAATATCAACCGGCATTTACAAAAATTTTTTACTCACTCTGTAACCCTTCCAAAATTTCATCATAATACTTCGCCACCGTCCCCCGGTCGATTTGCAACGCCCTGGCTATCACTGTTTTCTTTTTTTCCTCTGGATGGTTATGCATATAGTCAGCCACCAGTTCCTTTTTCTCCGGCCGACCACCACCACCTACAACTTCCCCCATTCTCCCCTTTATCTCCCGTATACCTCGAATCAATTCCAAATGTTGCGCCTGTTTTCTCCAATTACGCTTATTAACTGGCATAGTCATCCCGGAAAGCCTTGCTATATCATCCCTGGGAAAAGTCACATAATCCTCATTGAACATTGAAAGCGCCGCCTCTACATCATCCCTGGTGAAGCGGTTGACTTCCTCAATGCTCATTTCATCATAGGGCAGAAGCAGAGAATAAGCATCTTGACGCAGCTCGGCTTCCTCAATCCCGCACTTCTTCGCATAAATCGCCAGGGTCATTACCCCATGATAGCGGTGGCCCACACGGATCTCGTCCCGAATACGCCGCAGCCACCAATCATAGAGATCTCTTTTCACTGTCCAGCGGCCCCGCCGCTCCCCCTTTACAATTCGCCGCTCATACCAATCTGGATACTTCTCTTTAGCTTCAGCCAGAGGCATACTGCTCTTCCTCAAAATACCCTCTAACTTCTGCCGCTCTCCATTAGATGAAGGTATGTACTCCAGGAGAGCATCCAGCTCCACCCGATCACCGACTCGAAAGGCCACCACAGGATAGCCTTTACCCAATTTCGTCCCGGAGCCTACCACCCGAAACCCCTGCATAAGCCCTTGCATTTGCGGCTGCTGGATGTAGGACGTGAACCTATTCCAAATCTGCCGGGTAAGCGAATACTTCAACTCCTTCAGATAGTGCTGGTTTTGCGGGTACATAGGAACCGGCTCAGTGAGGACATAATATAAATGCAATCCTGTCCCGCTGTTCACCACAAAAGTAGCCTTCGGCAAAATCCCTTTTTCCATCTGATGCAGCACATCTCGAAGCTGGGGCATACCTACCCCATCCAGGTCAAAGGCCAGGGCATAAAGGAACCGGGCAAACTTCCCCGACCGGCTCTTTCCAAAATACGAAATAGGAGACATGATGGTAAAATCCGTCTCCTTCAGTTCATCCAGCTTCTTCAAATCGTCTGTAATAATGTACCGTTTAGCCGTACCGTCACCCTCAATTTCCAAAGCAATCCCGTTGATGGAGCCTCCCTTACCAGGTAGATGGACGGCGATCCCGTTCGGTTTGCTGTCCTCAAAGTGGCCTTGCCTCTCAAAAGACCCCTCCGGGAAAATCTCCCGGTAAAATTCAAATGGCGTAACCTGTTCTAAAAACTGCTCCAGGTGGGCATTCTTTTCCATATACAACGCCCGATATTCCTCGACCGTACCACGAAACACATTCGGCTTTGCTACCTTTGCCATAAAAGCACCTCCCGCACAAAAAAGAAAAAGAAGCAAAAAGAAAAAATCCGCTGCGGCGGGGACGAGGGAGCCGCCCTACGGGCGGCAAAGGGGGGG
>JBCLQX010000062.1:0-10611 GCA_041223805.1 Oscillospiraceae bacterium 44-34
ATGAGAAAGCAACAGTGCGGTTTGAGACGATGCCGGGGAAGCAGGGGCAGATGGACTGGGGATTCTTCGAGGATCACTTGGTGTACGAGGATGGAAAGTGGAAGAAGCTGTACTGCTTTCTCATGATTCTGGGATATTCGCGGATGCGGTACATCGAGTTTGTAACGGATATGAGCACAAACACACTGATCCGGTGCCATCAGAACGCATTCCGGTACTTTGGCGGCTACCCGGAGGAAATCCTGTACGACAACATGAAGCAGGTGGTCATTAAGCGGCTGCTGAAACAGGAGGACTCTACTCTGAACCGGCAGTTTGAGGACTTTGCGGGATTTTACGGGTTCAAGCCCATCCTGTGCCGCCCCTACCGTGGCCAGACGAAAGGAAAAGTGGAGCGGACGGTGCAGTTTGTGCGGGACAACTTCATGGTCGGGATCAAGTACAACAGCCTGGCAGATTTGAATGGACAAGCCCTGGCCTGGTGCAACAAGGTCAATGGCAAAGTTCACGCCACCACCAGCGAGATTCCCTTTGAGCGGCTGAAAAAAGAGGGCCTGAGCCCCCTCTCCCGTGAGTATATCATCGACAAAATCAACCTGAGGCGAGCCTATGAGAAGCAGATCCAGATGTCCGGCTTCCCCATTAAGAAGACCCTGGATGACTTCGATTTCTCTTTCCAACCCTCCATAGATAAGCGCCAGATCGACGAACTGGCCACCATGCGTTTCCTGGAGAACGGGGAGAATGTAGTCTTTCTCGGCCCGCCCGGTGTGGGCAAGACCCATCTGGCCTCCGCCCTGGGCCTGGTGGCAGCACAGCACCGTTTCTCCACCTACTACATCAACTGCCACCAGCTTATTGAGCAGCTCAAAAAGGCCCACTTTGAGAACCGCCTGCCGGACAAGCTCAAAGTTCTGGCCAAGTACAGGATGCTCATCATTGACGAAATCGGCTATCTCCCTATGGATATCCAGGGCGCAAATCTCTTTTTCCAGCTCATTGCCAGACGGTATGAGAAAACGTCCACCGTTTTTACCTCCGACAAGACCTTCTCCCAGTGGAACGAGGTCTTTGCCGACGTCACCATCGCCTCCGCCATCCTGGATCGTGTACTGCATCACTGCACTGTCATTCACATCAAGGGCGAGTCTTACCGCCTGAAGGAGCGCAAGGAATTTATGCGTCAGAAACAGCAAATCGTGAACACTCTTTTTGAGCAAGGAAACGCTTAGTTTTGTTACCCCCCCGCCGAAAAACTACAAAATTTCTTCGGCGTTTTCTTACAATTTCAAATTGGCATTGACAAGGTAAAATCTCATAATACGGCGCGTGTTCTGTCGAAAAATGCGTCTCAAATCGAGACGCATTACGCCAACTTAGAAATCATAATAGTTATATTTTCCCTCTGAAAAAAGTAAGAAGCTGGAATATTCAGATTTCTAAAGCTTTCAGATCTGTTGACACTCCTGATGTTCAACTATATAATGCAGATTTGTCCAGTCTTTTACTTGATTGGACACACACAATGTTATTGGCAAAGGGGTACTCTTTGCCAGAATAGGAGGAAAATATGAATAAGCAGGAATTGATCGAACGTATGGCGGGCAAGACCGGGATGGCAAAAAAGGACTGTGGTATTGCCTTGGATGGTATGCTGTCTGCAATCACAGAGGCTTTGCAAAAGGATGACAAAATAAAGCTGACTGGCTTTGGCACTTTTGAGGTGAAGCACCGGGCCGCCAGAACAGGCCGCAATCCGCAAACCAAGGAGACTGTGGAAATTCCGGCGCAGAGCGTTCCGGTGTTTAAGGCGGGAAAGGTCTTGAAAGAAAGCATTCTTGGTAGCAGAGAGAAAAGAGTATTGTCAAAAGCTGCGCTTTAGTATATAATTCCTCTGTGAATAGGTGACAGGAGAAGTGGTTATTGCAGGGGGGAAGTGATTACACTGGACGACACCAAGACCCGGATCATCGTTGCCGCAATCAAGGCTGTACGGCAGTATGGCCTGGAAGGGGTGCGCATCCAGAACGTCAGCGAGCTGGCGGGGATTTCATCAGGAGCGATTTACCGCCACTTTGACGGCAAGGATCAACTGCTGGTGGAGTGCTTCACTTATGTGGACAAGCAGGCGGCGGCAATCTTTGAACATTTGAAATTCAACCCGCTGCTTATGCTCACTGACCCTATGGGTGCGGTAAAGGCGCTGTGGGTGCCCTATTTTCGGTTTTGGACATCCCGCCCGGACGAAACAGTTTTTTATCACCGCTTTCGGGACAGTACGTTTTTCCCCCAGTATGACAAGAGCCGGGATGTGACCTATTTCAAGACGTTTATTGGAATGGTTGACGTTTTCAAAAAGGTATTTCCAAGCCTGGACAAAATCAATCAGGATTTATTGTGGCTCCACGTCCTCACATCCACTGTTATGTACGCAAAGTATGTGGTGGAAGGGACGCTTCCAGACAATCAGGAAACCGAGGACACTGTGTTTCAGTTGTTAACCACTGGACTGAGCGGCTATTTGAAACCGGAGAAGCCTAAAAAATCAAGACGAAAATGAAAATGTGCCGCTGGAGGCGGTTCATTTTTAGTAGTTTGATAATGAACGTTCACTATCATACCGGTTAAAGGCACGCTCGGTTCTCAAATTTTTTTGGCGCTAAGGGGGGGTGAACATTCACTAACTTTGGAATAACCTTCTTTCTATTCGGAAAACTATCTGCATCGAATACAAAGGAGATTATTGCCATGTTCAGCCAGGAAGCAGCTTTCACAATTACCGCCGACCACATTTCCCAATATGCGGCGCACCTCCAGGAACAAGAGAGAGCCAAGAACACCGTAAAGAAATATGTTCATGACCTTAACAATTTCATGTTGTTTCTGAATGGGAAAGCCGTCACAAAGGTGGCCGTGATTGCGTGGAAAGAGCATCTGGCTGATACCTATACCCCAGCCACAGTCAATTCCATGCTGGCAGCGGTCAACAGTTTTTTCCAGTTCATGGACTGGCCGAAGCTGTCTGTCAGGCCGCTGAAAGTACAGCGTCCCCTTTTCTGTGATGAAAGCCGGGAAATGACCCGCACTGAATATGTCCGTTTGGTGAACGCGGCCCAGCGGCAGGGAAATGAACGGCTGTCCCTGCTCCTTCAAACAATTTGCGCCACAGGCATCCGGGTATCAGAACTCCGATTTATCACCGTGGACGCTGTGACCCTGGGCCGTACAGTGGTCACGAACAAGGGAAAACGGCGAACTGTCTTTCTGCCTGGGAAGCTGTGCGGGCTGCTGAAAAAGTATCTGAAAAAACAAAAAATCACCGACGGATCGGTGTTTGTGACGCGGACGGGCAAACCCCTTGACCGCTCCAATATCTGGCGGGATATGAAGGCTCTGTGTGAAAGCGCCGGGGTTGAGCCAGACAAGGTGTTCCCCCACAACCTGCGGCATCTGTTCGCCCGGACGTATTACTCGCTGGAAAAGGATTTGTCCCGGCTGGCGGATATTCTGGGCCATTCCAATGTCAGCACCACCCGCATTTATACCGCAGAGAGCGGTTTTGTTCACGCCCGACAGATGGAGCGGCTGGGTCTGATCCTTACAACATAATTTTTGTTATGTTGTTGTTTAGACCGCAACAGGTCAATATACATATCGCATTATACAGGAAAAACGGCTTTCTGACAAGTCCTTTTACAACTTAGGCATGAAGAAACTGACGGGATGCTCTCTATATTTATCTCGCCTGTCTTTTCTTGCACTTTTTTCAGATTCTCTGCGTCCTTACAGTGAAATTGGGGCAGTTGGGCTTCACTCTAATACAACATAACAAAAATTAAGTTGTTAATAGGCAGCTTGAGTTAAATATAGTGAGGGATATGAGTATGGAAAAAATATTGATCGTGGACGACAGCATTGTGCAGGCAGCACAGCTAAAGTCAATTATAGAAGATGAGTATGATATTACCATCGCACAAACTGCGGAGGACGGGCTGCATTTAGTGAGCGAGGGAGATTTTTCCCTCATTCTGCTGGATGTCGTGATGCCTGGAATGGACGGTTTTACGCTGCTGAAAATGTTGCAGGAACAAATCGTGACTCAAAGCATCCCGGTCATCTTGATTACCAGCCTTGCAGATGTGACGAATGAGCAGCGTGGACTTGTTTTAGGGGCCGTGGATTATATTACAAAGCCATACATTCCCCTGATCGTTAAGGCAAGGGTCAACACACATATCAAACTCTACAAATATCGCAGACAGATTGAGCAGCAATCCATGACCGACCAACTGACAGGAATTGCCAACCGGCGTCGGTATGAACAATACAGCGCGACAAAATGGAGAGAAGCGATCCGCCTGCACGTTCCGTTCTCCATCTGTATGTTTGATATTGACCGCTTCAAAGTGTATAACGATACCTTTGGCCATCCTGCCGGAGATAAGGTGATCGCTTCCGTTGCTCAGACAGCGGCGTCCTATTTGAAACGCAGTACGGATTTTCTTGCCCGCTATGGCGGCGAGGAATTTGTGGCATTGTCCCTGGGCGACAGTTCGCAGCAGATTTTTGAACACTTGAAGAAAATCCGACAGGCAGTAGAAAACCTGCACATCCCCCATGATCCGTCTGTGGCTGAATGGGTCACGGTCAGTGTCGGAGGGGTCACGATTGTTCCTGATACGGAAAGCGCCTATGATTTTTACTTAAAAATCGCGGACACCATGCTGTACGATGCAAAGAAAAACGGCCGGAACCGGGTCGTTTGGGCCGATGAAAGGCTGAAACAGTTGTGGGAAAAAAGGTAGTCTGACTGACATCAAAATATCAATTCATATGGGAGGTATATTGTGAGCTTATTGGAGCTTTTCAGAAAAAGGGCAAAAGAACGGCCACCTCAAGAGGATAAAGATACAAATGGCACAGAAGAACTCGATATTTATTCGGGTATGCGGGTGGAAGTAACAACTGCCGCAGGACAGATACTCTTTGTGGCAAAGCTGATGGGCCTGCATGGGGACAAGGCGGAGCTGCACCAATATTCGGAGGCTGCGATTTCTGAGGTAGAGGAACCGCTTCCTGTCAGAATCCGTGGGTACAGTGATCGGGAGCGAAAAGCAGTCTACATGGAGGGTGCGATCATGCCCCTGCCGCAGAAAAAGTGGTCAGTTTCGGAATTTAAAGTTTGCAGAGTTGGAAATGACCGTGCCTTTTTCCGTCTGACCACAAACCTTGACGCCACCGCCACCATGTTCAGCGGATTGGCAATGGGAGAAAAGCCCTGCAAGCTGCTGAACATCAGTGTAGGCGGGGCCAGCGTCAGCTCGGAGTACAGATACCACGAGGGAGACAAATTTCTGCTGAAGGTCAGGCTGTTGGAGGACAGGCCGGAATCGGCCATGTTCAGCCAAATCGTGCGCGTTGTAGAAAAGGACGAGGGAAAATTCGAGTACGGGTGCCGATTTTTGGAATTGACCGAAGTCGATCAGGAACAAATAACACGGAATATTTTTGCAGCCCAGCGCCAAAAAAGGGGACGTTCCTAAACATTCGTGAAAACATAAAGGAGAGTAGAAAATGAGTATGTTCTATCGCCATAATCGCGGCGGCAAGCGGCTCCAAAGAAAACCAAAGTCAGAAAACAATTCAGGAGCACGGCTTGCCGCGCTCCTTTTGTGTTTGTCCATGCTGATGGGCTTCCTCCCCGCGCTGGCATCTGCGGCAGACGATGAGGAAAAACTTTCCAGCATTGTGACGTTTGACAGCATTACCCTTCACTACGCTGGTGCTGGCGGTCAGCCGGAGGGGACGGCTATTCAAGATGGCACTCTGCTTGAAAAAGATAAACAGTTGGTATTGCGCTATACATACAATATCACGCCCGAACAATGTGCCAAAATTGCCGCAGGAACGAACTACTACCTGGAAGTTTCGCCGCATTTGGTTCTGCCTAATTTGAGGGATGGATCAGAAGTGACCATTGAAACAGAGGATGGCCCAGTACCGTTTGGAAAAATCTATTCAGACGGCAGTAGGGCCTGGGTCACATTTGACGCAAAATCGGACGGCTCTGATACAGTTTTATCGGACTATGGTGAACTCAACAACGCTTTTTTCTATTTGAATTGCAACCGGGCAGATCAAGTTCCTACGGGAGAAAGTCCCATAGAGGGGAACAGCAACCTCTATGCGATGAAATTTGAAAATAGCAAGCAAATCACTTTCGGCTATGCGGAAAATGAGCCGATGACGGCAAAAGCGCAGATTAACAAAGGCGGCGCGTTGCAGGATAAGACAATTACCTGGACAATCAACTATACCCCGTGGCAAAATCCCGCCGCAAGTGACCCTGTGACACTGGAGACACCCTTTGAACTGCGGGACACTATTGATACCGGCCTGCACAGCTATGTTGATGGTAGTGTGAAAATCGACAGATCGTCCGTGACCACTTATACTTCCCGCGATGATATTCCGTCAAACGCAGGAACCTATGTGCTTGTAGAAGAATCCGTGGACGGCGGCAACACTGTTTTGACCTTTGGCGGCACAAAATTCAACGCAGGAGAAGCAACCCAAGGGAACCCGGCAACGCCGCTGACGATTACCTATCAGACCTCTATCAACGATGATCTTCTCCTACCAGGAGGCAAAGGCGGCAAGAATGTAAGCAATGCGGCTGAACTGTTTGCCGATGAAAACGGTACGTTCAATAGTTTGAGCATCAGCGGTAAAAGCACAGTTACGATTCCTCAACCCACATGGGTGACAAAGGAGGGACACACGACCCGTAATCCCGGTAATGGCTCCACGACTGATTGGACGGTCACATTCCAGCCGAATGGCTTTACTTTTGAGGATGGTAACAATTTGACACTCCATGACCGGCTCCCCAATGGCAGTACATTGGTGGACGGCTCCGTAAAGGTAGATGGAGCGGAGGTAACGGCGACTGCGGGAACAAATAACGACTTCACGATTTCCCCAATTACAACAAATAACCAGCCCGTCACTATTACCTATCGAACCCACGCCCCGGAAGATATGTACGACAGCGGAACAAGCCTGGGCAGTAATATCGCATGGTTTACGTTCCAGTATGGCGGTCAGGAATATACAACACCCCAGGCCAAAAAAGATATTGGCAGCGGGGACGGCAGCGGAACTCCCGGCACGGCCACGCTGGTAAAGACAAATAAGGGCTATAACGCGGCAACCCGGACGATTGAATGGACGGTGACGATCAATCCTCACAAGGCCAATCTCAAAAGCGGCACTTTTACCGATGATTTGGGGGCCGTTGGCCCTCGGTGTGCTGCTGGGCATACAAGCGGGCTGGAATTGATGGACAGTATAGATGATATTACCATCAAAATCGACGGCAATGCCCCCACAGACGATGAAAAAGCGCTTATAGCTTTACAATATAGCCAGCAGGAACTTACTATCAAAGTTGGCGAAATCGGCGCAAAAACTATCACACTCACCTATACCACAAAGGTATGCGATCCCTGTATATTTGCGAATAACACAGCAAGAACAGCGTTCAAAAACACCATATCGACAAGTGATATGCTAATCGGAAGTCAGGCCACTACGGGCCGCACCGCCAGCGCCAACAGTACGGCCAATGTCAGCGCCACAGTCTTGACCAAAAAAGCGCCGGTCTATGATTACGCCAGCGGCACCATGAAATGGACGGTAGAAGTAGACGCGGCGGGGCTGTCTATGGCCGATGTGGTCTTAACGGATGATTTGCCTGTGGGATTGACTTATGTGGAAAACTCCCTCGCCACCAGCCCAACGATTGCGGACGCATCAGCGAATGCGACAGGGCAAAAGCTGACCATCAATTTGGGTACGGTCACGGAAAAAACTACAATCACATTTGACACGAAAGTTGACCCGGAAACTTTAGGCTTTAGTGGAGATAAGCCGGTTACAGTGGCAAACACCATTCACATGAACGGTAGTGCGGACGGAGTTGAGTTTGCCGAAGTTTCCCACAGCGTCCAGCAGAACTTCTCCAATCACGGCCTCGTCAAGAGCAGCACAGTAAATAACCAGCAGGAATTTATTCAATATGAAGTGCTGATCAACCCCTTTGGCCTTGCACTCCCGGAAAGCCCCTCCCTTGAGGACACGTTGGACAAACGGCTCCAACTGGACACTGATACGTTGCTTTTCTACAAAGCGGCCCTGACTGGAACAACGGCGTCAAATAAAGATCAGAAACCCGGATATGCGAAAGCTGGAACCGGCGAACCGTTGAAAGTCGCCAGCTTTGACCCGAACACAAACAGATTTACCGTACAACTTCCGATTGATGCCGATAGCCGGGATGCTTATGTTCTGACCTATACGGCGGATATTATTGACCATCAGGCGGGCGGTTACAGTAACAGCGTCCGTTTTGCTGGCGGCTCTGTCCTGCTGGGCGGCAACAAAAACAACAGCGCCGCCGTTAGCGGCGGTGGCGGCGGTGGCGGCGGTGGCGTCGCCGCGCGGAAAGCTGTCATTACCATTGCCAAGGCGGATAGTGAAAATCAAACGCCCCTTGAAGGAGTGTCCTTTACTTTGTATCAATGGGACAGCGACAGTAATACGCGGGGCCTGCCCTTCGCCCAAGGGAAAACTGACGCCCAAGGAAAGCTGTCGTTCAAGGTAAAGCCCAATGCGGTCTATGAATTGGTGGAAACCGAAAGTGTTCCCGGTTATGGGAGTGCCTTTGGCTGGAACGACCTCCCCGATGGCGTGACCGCAACAGACGCGGGCCTTTTGGTCACAGCGGGAGCGGCAAAATCGGAGCTGACACTGAAATTGACCAATGAGGCCCATACAACCGACCTTGTGTTCCGGCTGGTCAATGAATCCGGCATCCCGATGACGGGTGAAAAAGTGCAGATATTTACGTCCGATCCCACGGGGAAACCTGATTTGGCTCCTGTCAAGGAAGTAACCGTTTCCTCTGATGGAACAGTTAAATTTTCAGGAATACGCCGCGGAGCAGCATACTATGTCCGGCGGCCTGATGGTGGAGTAATGCCTGTAAACGTGCCCGCCCAGGTTAATGACGAACCAACGGTGACTTTGCCGGATGGTACGACAGCAACGCTTACAGCAAATTATCAGGTTACAGACACCTCAACAACGGATCAGTGGACATTGACCGTCAATAAAGTAATCAGCGGCGGCACAACCCCTCTGCCTGGGGCGACCATTGGGCTTTATGCGGACGCAGCTTGCCAGACCTTGATTAAAACGGGCGTGAGTGACCAGGACGGAACCGTTATTTTTTCGGGGCTGATAAAAGGTCAAAGCTACTGGCTGAAAGAAACCGCAGCGCCTGCCGGCTATAATTTGGACACTACAACACACGAAGGTAGCGAAGCAAATTCCACAGTAGCGATTGCGAATACTCCCAACAATTCTGGTACTCCCGGCACCCCCGGCACCCCTGGCACCCCCGGCACCCCCGGCACCCCCGGCACCCCTGGCACTCTCGGCACTCCCGGCGAACCCGGCACCCCCGGCGAACCCGGCACTCCCAACGAACCGGGCACCCCCAGCGAACCGGGCACCCCAAATGAACCAAGCACCCCTGTGAATCCCGGAAATGGAGGCAGCAATAATTCCACCAATAACCCCAATATTCCGCAAACGGGAGATTATACGCAACTTTTAATTGTGGTCACATTGGTATCAGGAATTTTACTGGCAGTCATGACAATATATCGGAGACTTATGGTAAAACGGCGTGGACAGAAGTAAGATATTTCGCTTTTTCTATTGTTTCATCCTGATCGTCTTTATAGCTTCCAGCATAATCCTGGCTGTTCGATTGGTGGAACTTCAGCACGGAAAAGAGTTTTATGAGCAAATTGGAGGAACGGGGGACGCCATATCCCCCGTTCCTATCAGCCCGAAACCATCCATGTCCGTCAAATACGCAGAAGCAGACAAGCAGGAACATGAAACCGTAACAACAGAATTGCCGGAACTTTCAATGCGTCTTTTAGAATTTGCTGACGATTACCCCGGCGCTGTTGTGTGGCTTCAAATCCCGGATACCTCTGTGGATTATCCCGTAATGCTTGGCGCAGATAATCAGTTTTACTTGAACCATCTGCCTGACGGGAGCAAAAATGCCCTTGGCAGTCTGTTTCTGGATTATCGCACGAACGAGGACAGTAATCACCTGATTATTTATGGACATAACGGATCGGGTGGAAAAATGTTCGGCCTGCTGAAACGGTATGAATCACAGGACTATTGGGGAGAGCATCCGGCACTAACCGTAGCCACGTCAGACTCCGTATATATCTGCCCGATTTTTTCGGTGCGGCGGGTAGAGGCAGACAGTGACGCTTACAAGCTGGAGTTTGAGGACAATGATAGCCTGGTAAGCTACATGAATCAGGCCGCGTCAGAATCGCTATATCAGATTGATATTGATTTTGCGGATGCGGCAAAGGTGATCACTTTATCCACTTGTACTGGCTGGCACAATCAGCGATTTATCGTGCAGGCGGTATTACTAAGGAAGCACTGATTAAAGCAGGTAAAAGCCAGGCAAACAGACGAAGGTAATAAAAACGACCAATAAAGGGCCAT
>JBCLQX010000063.1:0-9252 GCA_041223805.1 Oscillospiraceae bacterium 44-34
TTTACCGGGTTCAAGCGGGTTGAAAACTTTGATATTTGGGCGCTGTTGAGCCTTGCGACACTGAAAAATTCATGGTAAAATAAAGATTTTGCGGGTTGCGATTTCCGCTCAGTTTTGCTATCATGAAGCCCAGGTCACAAGAGGCCATTATCCACTTCACTGTTTCGTATGACCTCCATCGGAACTGTGGATTTGTTCATCTGTCCACAAAGCGGTATCACGGTTCCGTAAATCACGAACAGGTGTAATTCATACGCTGGTGCGTGATAATTTTTACGAAAGTCACAAGGATTGAATTTCACCCGGCTTTTTCAAGGGCAGTCGAGCGTGACTGCCTATAAAAAAGAATAGGAGCGAACTCAAAACTATCCGTACATGCGTACATCGGTACAGGGGGCTGTGTACTCGTGTACGCATGTACGGATGATTTCATTTCTCTGTTCATAATGCAGTCGGCCTTATCAGGACCTCAATGCCCAGATAGCCCCGGCACCGTTTGCCGCTGCCGATATACACGTTGTTGGTGGCCTCCAGCCGGTAGGTGTCGGCGCTCTGCGCGATGAAGCCGGAGAAGCTCTTGGGCGAAAGCGGGTTCTCGGCGTTGTCCTCGCACCAGACCTTATAGGCGGCGTACAGGTCACGGGTAGCGGCCTCGCTGTCCGCTTTGAACTGGACATAGCCATTAGAGGTCAGGAAATCCACAATGTTGTTGGCCTCTCGGACTACAACAGAGATATTTTCTTTGGCCCGGTCGCTGATGGTGAACCGATAATTGTTTACCAGCAGGCGGTGAAGCCCTTCCAGACACCAGAGGAATATCCCCTCGCGCTCGTTTATCAGCTTTTCAGAGAGGAACGGGTCATCCGTCCGCCCTGCCGGTCTATCCCTCGTGATCAAAACGATCTGGCGGCGGAAGAAGCCGTCAGACCTGTCATGGAGAGCGGTCAAGGCCCCATTGCCGAAACAGAGGAACCGCACATAAAGCTGGCTCTGGTAGCTCTGGACACCCTTGCGCTCCATGTCCATCTTGCACTCCGAGGTCACGATGGATTTGATATAGTTGGTCTTGGGCAGGGCGCTCATGTCCATGTCATCGTCCACCATTAGGAGTTTGCTCTCAAGATCGGCGCGGCTGAACCGGTTGTTCTCCACCTTCTGGATGCTGGTGGTGTTCATGCTGTCCCCGAAGATGGAGCGCATCACCAGCCCGATCCGGCTCTTGCCCTCGCCGCCCTTGCCGATGAGCATGAGCATCTTCTGCCCCTTGGTGGTGGGGAGCAGGCAGTAGCCCAGGTACTCCTGCAAAGTGGGGATGTCCTCCGGGAACAGCAGCTCCGCCAGAAAGCGCAGCCACTTCTCCGGCGGCGCATCGGGGTAGTAGCTGACGGTCAGGCGGTTGTTGCAGTAGGCTTTCTCCGGTGAGAAGCGGCCATCCACAAACAATGTGCCGTTGGCGACGTGGATACGGTCGCACTCCAACGCTATCGGCTCGGAGTACGCCGCCATCCGCAGGGCGTTCAGAAGCTCGTCTACCTTTCTGGCAATTTTGGTTTCCAGCCACGGACTGATTTCCTCGTAGATTTTCTTCTTCAAGCTGCTCTCGTCCGCCACCAGCCCGTCCACTGTATAGAACCGGCCTCGGATGCAGCGCATGGGGTGTTCCCGAAGGAATGTCCGGCAGAACTCCGGCTCCATGAGCTTGTAGTCCTCCGTCAGCCAGTCGGGAAACCCGGACTGCAATTCTTCATTTTCATTCAATCTCGCATACCTCCAATCTGTAAAAATCGGGCGTCCATCGCGCCCCTCTACTGTGGTTATGAGCAAATTTGAAAAAACCGGGCTAATGGCATGACAGCCCTGTTTCAAAAAACATGACAGAGAGAATTTCGGCAGCCGCCACCAAAATTCCCTCTGTCAGTGTAATAGCGATCACCGCTCTAAACTGTGCCTTGTTGCGGACTGCGCCGCCCTGCGCTCTGCATCCTGTCTGGCAATCTCGGCCCTGCCCTGTTCCAGCTTTGCAAGGACGGACTCTCTGGCCTTCTCCTTGATCTGCCTGGTGGCAGCAGCTCTGACCTCCGGCTTTCGCAAAACCGCCTGCACTCTGGCAAGCACCTTTTGAGCGGCTTTATGGATCAGCTCCTGTGCCTTTCCCAGCACCTTACTGATTAGCCCCTTCTCTGTTGGGGAGTAGCGTCGCTCCGGGGCCAGACACCAATCCTTATAATCAGAGACGATCTTCTCGTCCTGCAACTGCGTTTCGGCGCGAACGGCATCGGTCACAAGCTCCACCGCCTTGTCGTAGGCAATCTCTGTGACCTCATCAATCAGGGCCTCGGCATCCTCCAATCGAAGCGACACGGATTCCAGCTCCCGCGATTTTTCTTCAATCGCGGTCTCCTGCTCGGTAATCACTTTCTTCTGCTTCTGGATGATATAGTCGTTCTTCATCAGGTAACTGCGCCCACGGTTGCCGGGGTCAGGTTCTTCCTCCACCGCCAGGCCATGTTGTTTGCAAATATCAAACAGAATGACCCGGCAGACCGCATCGAAAACCATCTTCCGGTTGTTGGTGCGCCCCGGCTTTTTCTCAGGGTCAGGCAAATCAAACCCAAGGGCCTCCAATGCCTTTTCCTGCTTTGGCTCCACCTCGCCATATCGGTTCACATAGTCGAAAACATGACGCTCATGGATGTGGGGCGTGGCCTCGTCCAGATGGAGCGCCCAGTCAATAACATGGACGTGTTCCCCGAAGCGGCGCTCCAACTCCATCATAAATGCCCCGACAATTTCCAGAAGCACCTCCGGGGAAACGGAGTCCTCCATTGTGCCGATCTGGTAAATGGTTTCCTCCGGGCAGAAGCGTTTGTCAGCCAGCAGACCATCCACGCTCCGGTCACGCTCAGAGTGGCGGCGTTTGGCGTTCCGCTCATGCTGGCCGTCCAGGTAATCGGAGTAGCGGTTCAGATAAAAGGCCCGCTCCACATCCGCGAAGGACACCTCACTATCCTGATGGGCCGGATAGGTTGCGCCCCGAAAGCAATCCCAATAGATGTTCTGCTGAATCCGCTCACTGTCAATGTGGCTGGCGTGTTCGGTATCAAAGGTTCTGTCATTGTGCGTTGATTTGTAGACGCCGCTTTTTCCGGCCCTCCCGTTGTGCCGGGTCAATCTTTTTGCCATTCTGCTCTCCTTCCTGTTTCTCGTTTTTTGCTGTTCCGGGAGTAGCCAGGGGGCGGCGAAGCAGCCGAATCTGAGTGCTTTGCGCCAGATAATAACCCAGTATAAAGTGACGCAGAGCATCACTTTACTGGGCCAAGGGTTTCACCCTCTGGACACCGGAGCAGGCGTTGTCACCCTGCACCCGACCCAAAGGGCTTTGCCCTCTGGACACCCAGCAGGCGCTGCCGCCCTGCACCCGGCCCAAAGGTTTCACCTCTGAACACTGACCAGACGCTCGCCGCTCTGGACTTGGCGCAAAGGGCCTGCCGCCCTCTGCACTCCCGCCGTTCTTCCCGTAACCCGTTCCTGCCCCTGTACTCTCAGCGGCGTTTTGTTCCCCTTGATACGCTTCATGCGATACTTCACCAGAGAACATATCTGTTTCGGACGGTCATTCTTTTTTCAAGCTGCAATGCTGTGTGACACAAACATCGTAGCAGAAAAAAGGCCACTCTCCCGTATATCCAAGAGGTAGGAAATCCGGCCTGAAAACCGGATATTTCCACGCTCTCGGAAATGTGGTAGAATGGCAGTATAATCAGATGGAGGGCAGCGATATGTCTTTGACGACACAGGAACGGATAAAAGATTTGCGGGTGGAGCGCAAACTGACGATGAAAGAACTTGAGGAACAAACGGGGCTGTCCTCGTCCGCGCTAGGCAGCTATGAGGCGGATGAAACCAAGGACATCAGCCACTATGCCCTCATCAGGCTGGCGAAGTTTTACGGCGTGACCACCGACTATCTTCTGGGTCTGACAGAAACAAAGCGCCACCCAAACGCTGATCTCGCAGACCTGCGTTTGAGTGACGCTATGATTGAAGTATTGAAAGAGAGGCGGGTAGATACCGCTCTGCTGGGGGAACTGGTGGCGCATCCGGATTTTGTAAAGCTGTTGGCCGATATTCAGATTTATGTGGAGGGTATCGCCGCCATGCAGATACAAAATCTGAACGCATGGGTAGATGTAGCACGGGCTGAAATCGTGGAGAAGTATCAGCCGGGAGAGAACGACAGAATGACCTATCTTCTTCAATCGGCCCATGTGGACGAGGGAGAATATTTCACCAGTCGGGTGCATCGTGACATTGACGCCATCATGGAGGATATGCGGACAGCGCACCTGGGCCGGAGCGACAGCGCGCCGAAAAGCTCTGCCGCAGAAGAACTAAAACAGGACTTGGAGGAGGTCGCTCGTTTCAATGGCAGTAAGCTGGAGCAGCTTATCATGCTGTTCTGCAAGCAGACAAAGCTCCGCTACGGCAAATTGACCGAGGAAGAAAAGCAGTGGTTGGCCCAGATTGCCCAGAAGTCGGAGCTGCTGAAAGGGGCGGTGTCGCAGAGGGGGAAGAAACGGAAATCGTAACTCGCTCCTCACCACTAATCGGCTAAAAATCCGATGTCCTTACGTTACCTCGCAAATTATCAGGTTGCAATCTGAAAATACGAACAGCTCTACCGTTCTATGGGTGCAGGACGGTAGAGCTGTTATTCGTCGGGGATATACTCAGCGATGTCCTCCAGGCGGCAATCCAGCACCGCACACAGCTTGTTCAGCGTTTTGGTCTCCATGTTGTCGTTTGCCCGCAGGCGCCGAACGGTCTTGCTATCGATGCCGCACTTCTCCCGTAGCTGGTAGGTGGAGACACCCTTTGCCTTCATCACGTCCCAGAGCTTATCAAAAATAATCACGACCTCACCCCCATATTGACACCACTTAGTATGGGGGTTATAATCTCCTTTGATAAGGGGATATAACCCCCATAGTTAAACTAAAGTCAGGAGATAGATTGTGATGATTGAAAGATGCTGTGCGTTCACAGGTCATCGTCCAAAAAAGTTTCCATGGGGCTATAACGAGGCCGACACCCGATGCCTTGCGCTAAAAAAGGTGCTTGCCGCAGAAATCGCCAAGCTGGTGAAGGCAGGATACACGGATTTCCTCTCCGGGATGGCGGAGGGAGCAGACACCTGGGCGGCGCTGACTGTCCTTGCCTTGAAGCAAGAAAATCCCGCGCTGAAACTCCACTGTGTCCTGCCCTGCGAGGGACAGGCGGACGGGTGGCCGGCTTCGGCGCGGGAACGCTATTTTTCTATTCTGGAGCAGGCGGATGAGGTCGTGTATGTGAGCAGAGAGTACAGCGAGGACTGTATGCTCAAACGCAACCGCTACCTGGTCGATCACACTGCCTGTCTGTTGGCTGTCTACAACGGTGAGTGGCGGGGCGGGACGGCGATGACGGTGAGGTATGCAAAAAAGCTGGGGCGGGAGGTTTCCATACTTAATCCAAATGTATGGTGCTTTGATGAGGGAAGATAAATGGTGGGAGGATGAGATCATAAGGGAAAAATCAGGTTGATATAATGATTTTTCCCTGCTATAATTTATTTGAAGCTTTTTGCGAAGGAGTTGATGCATCATGACTCTAAAGCGGTTAAATCTTACCTACGCTTTGAAGGATGAGATTATTACTCATGTCTCAGAAGTAGACCGGGGCTTAAAATGCGGCTGTGTTTGTCCAGCTTGTGGGGAAAGGCTTATTGCAAAAAAGGGACAGAAAGTGACGCATCACTTCGCGCACCAAACGACTAAGGACTGCGAATATGGCTATGAGTCGTCACTGCATCTTGCAGCAAAAGAAATCTTATCCAAAGCAAAGAAATTGGTAATCCCTCCTGTATATGTCCATTTCCCCAACTCATACAAAGAAAAACTTCTTCTCAGTGATGCAAAGGAAATTACAATTGATCGTGTTGAGTTGGAGCAGCGATTTAACAATGTAGTTCCTGATGTTGTTGTTTACGCAGAGGGCAAGTGCCTGTTCATAGAAGTGTTCGTAACACATTGTGTTGATGATGAAAAACTTGATAAGCTGAGAGCAGCGGATATTTCAACCATCGAAATTAATCTAAGCAAAATAGATCACTCTATTACCACAGAGGAACTGGTCACTATATTGACAGAGGACAGCGAAGTAAAATATTGGAAATATAATGCCCGTGAAAATAAGTATTTAAGAAAGTTTTATCGCATTTCCGAGAAGCGAAATATTATATCAAGAGGATATGCCCAACAAGTAGATGGATGCCCAATAGCGGCTCGCTCTTGGCACGGGAAGCCTTATGCAAATTTCATAGATGATTGCCTGTATTGTCAATATTGTATTGCCCATTCGTTCGAGGGCGGTATGCTCTGTTCTGGTAGGCAAAGGATTTCTTCAATCAAAGACTTCAACATACCTGAAGATGTTCGAATTAAAGAAAGTATAGATGCGTTGACAGCCCAAAGATATAATCTATTGACAAAATGGATATGCCCTAATTGTGGCGGGCAGCTTATACAGCGGACTGGAAAATATGGGGGATTTTTAGGTTGTAGCCACTACCCACACTGTAAATTCACCGCATCGGTAGACGAATCAACTGGCGAAATAAAGATGGAAACCTGATTGCTGTCTGCTGGATATTTTGTGGAGGTAACACAATGACAGATAGTGAAAGACGTAGCGCCGCCGCTAAATTTGCGGCAGATTGGAAGGGGCGGGGCGATGAAAAACAGGAGACACAGGCATTTTGGCTGGCGCTTCTGCAAAAGATTTACGGCGTTGAGGAACCGGAAAAATATATTTCCTTTGAGCTTCCCGTCAAACTGGATCGCACCAGCTTCATTGACGGCTACATCTCCGACACTCGCGTTCTAATCGAGCAGAAGGGGCAGGACATTGACCTGCGGAAAGGGTACAAGCAGTCTGATGGCAGTATGCTGACGCCTTACCAGCAGGCCCGCCGTTATGCCGGGTATCTGCCCCACGACCAAAACCCCCGCTGGATTATCGTCTGCAATTTCCAAGAGTTTCAAATCCACGATATGAACCGCCCCAATGACGAACCGGAAGTTCTCAAGCTGGCGGACTTGGAGAAGGAGTTTCACCGGCTGGACTTTCTGGTGAACACCGGAAAGGAACATATCAAAAAGGAGATGGAAATCTCCCTCCAGGCTGGTGAGCTGGTTGGGGTACTGTACGATGCTCTTCTAAAGCAGTACAAAGACCCCACTGCCCCCGAAACGCTGAAAAGCCTTAACAAGCTCTGCGTCCGGCTGGTGTTCTGCCTTTATGCCGAGGACGCTGGTATTTTCGGAAGTAAGAGCATGTTTCATGACTATCTGGAGCATCACCGCGCCGAGGACCGGCGGGCGCTTATCAATCTGTTCCGGGTATTGGACCAGGACATGTCCCAGCGGGATGAGTACATGGACGATGATCTGGCTGCGTTCCCCTATGTCAACGGCGGTCTGTTTGCGGACGAGGATATAACAATACCCCGCCTGGGCGATGAGGTCATTGATCTGATACTGCATCGCGGCAGCGAGGACTTTGATTGGAGCAATATTTCGCCGACCATCTTCGGAGCCGTCTTTGAAAGTACACTGAACCCGGAAACCCGGCGCTCTGGTGGGATGCACTACACCAGTATTGAGAACATTCACAAGGTCATTGACCCTCTGTTCCTGGATGGGCTGAAAGCAGAGTTTGAGGAAATCGCCGCTGTCACGGTGGAGAAAACCCGCAAGGCAAAATTGGAGGCGTTTCAGCGGAAACTGGCTGGACTGAAATTTCTGGACCCTGCCTGCGGCTCCGGGAACTTCCTGACCGAAACCTATATTTCTTTGCGGCGCTTGGAGAATGAGACTATCTCCCTTCTGCATAAAGGCCAGATCATGCTGGATATGGGCAATCCTATCCAGGTATCCATTGGGCAGTTCTACGGCATTGAGATTAACGACTTTGCCGTGACCGTGGCAAAGACCGCCCTGTGGATTGCCGAAAGCCAGATGATGAAGGAAACAGAAGATGTAGTTCACATGACTTTGGACTTCCTGCCGTTGAAATCCTACGCCAATATCACCGAGACCAATGCCCTGCGGGTGGATTGGGAGAGCGTTGTACCGAAAAACGAACTGGATTATATCATGGGCAATCCGCCCTTTGTCGGCTACTCGCTCCAAAGCAAAGCCCAAAAGGATGATATTCTCTCCATCTATGTGGATGAGAAGGGCAAGCCCTACAAAACGGCGGGAAAAATTGACTATGTATCTGGCTGGTACTTCAAGGCGGCACAGCTCATGCAGGGAACAAGCATCCGAACTGCTTTTGTGTCCACCAATTCCATCACCCAGGGGGAACAGGTGGCGGGAGTCTGGAAACCGCTCTATGACCGCTTTGGCATTCACGTCGACTTTGCTCACCGGACGTTCCGATGGGATAGCGAGGCCAGTTTGAAGGCCCATGTCCATTGTGTGATTGTTGGATTTAGCGTTGCTCCAAATAGCCAAGAGCGGCGTCTGTTCACGTCTGAAAGAATGCAGATCGTTGAAAATATTAATGCCTACTTGCTTGATGCTCCTAATGTTTTTATTGATAGCCGCTCTATTTCCATTTGCAATGTGCCGCAAATGGTATATGGGAACAAGCCAACAGACGGAGGATTTCTGTTTCTCACAGCGGAAGAACGCGATGAGCTTCTGAAAAAAGAACCAGCGACAGAGAAGTTTATCAGGCAGATTTACGGCGCTACCGAGTACATCAATAACAAAGCCCGTTATTGCCTTTGGCTCGTCGGGGCCTCTCCTGCCGAGTTGCGGAAGTCTGCCTTTATCATGGAACGTGTGGAGCAAGTGAAGCAATTCCGATTGAGTAGCACAAAGGCAGCAACACAAAAAAGTGCAGACACGCCAACAATATTTCAGGAAATTCGGCATCCTGATAGTGAGTATATTATCATTCCACGTCACTCGTCAGAAACGCGCCGATATATTCCATTTGGCTTTGTTTCGCCTCAAATAATTGTTAATGATGCAGTTCAGATTATTCCTGGAGCTGAGATATATCATTTTGGTATTATGATGTCGAATGTACATATGGCTTGGACTAGAGCTGTCTGCGGGCGTATTATTACTTCCGTAGCTAAAGATAGGAAAGTGCCGAGTGGAGGAAAAAGCAGGACACGAGAGGCGGATGATGCTGCAA
>JBCLQX010000064.1:0-8529 GCA_041223805.1 Oscillospiraceae bacterium 44-34
CTTTTTTTCGCCTCCTCCGCCACAAAACTACATTTTTTCCTCGGCGTTTTTTTACATTTTATCACTGGCGATGACACTATGCCAGCTTTTGTCTCCGGGTGCAGGCTTTCATAGATTTCCTTCCGCCGCAGGAGCAATTCCCGAAATTCATCGTCAGATAAATCCTTGCGGACAAAATTCTCGTCTATCTCTGCCAAAGCCACTTGCAGGCCGTCCAAATCGCTGACGGTACACTCGATCTCCGTCCGACCCAGCAGTTTCATGGCCTCCAGCCTGTGAAGTCCAGCAATCAGCGTATGGGACTGATCCACCATGATAGGGTTAATCAGCCCCACCTCCAAGATACTGTCCGCCAACTCTTTCACGTCACCCGGACGGACCTCCCGCCGTCCGGGATTAATCGCGATTGCGCTGACTGGAATAAGCAAAGCACTCACCTCCCCAACTATGGGCCGTATTATCGTTTGTCCTCGTTGGATGGAACACCTAAAGCCACAGTAAGCTATGGCGTCAGGTCTTTCATCCAGGTAGGAAAGACCGCGCCGGTCTTGATCGTGGCCTCATTCTTTGAAGCATCGTGACCGGCGCGGGTTCCATTGAATATCCTTTCTTAAAATGTGTGCCGTATTATCGGGCGGCATGACCGCCTTACTGCTCTCCCCCGGCACGGGAGTATGTAAGCCCGCCTTTGACGTAGCGGCGCGGTGCCAGCAGACGGTGGCGGCAGGTGACTAAGCTGCCCAGGCCGTTCCCCCAGCATCTCCCTTTTACCCTGCGATACGGGTGTTTGCGGTGCTTCCCGCGTCTGCGGCGTTGCCAACGCCGGACAGCCGCTCAGGTGTCGCTCGTACCTTTGATACTATCGTTTTGACGGACAGGGAACGAGGGTCCACCCCCTTTCGTTCGTTCCCGGACCGCAGGCAGTCTTGGCGATTGTGCGGCTGATGCAGGATGCAGCACTTACATACTGATTATGAGCGGGAGCTTGTCCCACTGTTTGTCAAGGTGCTGGGGGATTTGCGTTAAGGAGCAAGTTGGAAAATGATACTGCTGATCGTAGCCAAATCGTCACCGTCAAGCTGGGTGCTGAGTTCGATGAGTAGCTTAACTTGTTTTGCATTAAGGGTCTTACGGTAAGGATAATATGTATCCGCAATTTTGACCCCACCACCATAGCGGCCACAAACAGTCTCAACAGGGTAAGCGCACATGAGTATTCCAATGTCCCTACGAATAGTTGCATTGGAAACGTGAAATTCACGCGCCAGATTATCGCAAGTGTCATGCCTTCTGAGGCAAAGAGCTTCAAGGATTCTCTGACGGCGTTCAGTTGGGGTCATGTGCCTATCCCCCCTTCCACCATGCTCTGAAACGATGGTAACAGATAACCCGCGTAGGCTTTGAGCGAGTTAAAAAAGTCTTTGGGGAAAATTTGGGATAATTGCTTTCGCATATCGAAACCTCCGAAAATCTGAAAATGGGTTTAAGATTCAGATTTCCGTGGCGGGGCGCGGGAGTGATAGCACGATCTGCCACAAATATCAAATAAATTTGTATTTTTTCCAAAATAAAATGGAATCCACTTATATTCACAGGAATCGAAAAAAATAGTCGGCTGTTTTCGACAATATTCTCTGAAATACAACAGAGAACACAGTCGAAACCAGTCGAAAGAAAAAAAGGACGCGAACAACCGTAAAGTTGTTCGCGCTTCTTTGAAAAACCAAGGGGGTGGTTTATATATATTATCCCAATTTGCGTCGAAATAGATTGTCTCAAAAGGGACGCTTCAATAGATTTCCCCCTTCCAGTAAAAATAAAAAGGCACCGTGGGAGTGCTGTCTCCCTCGATGCCTTAATCGCATGATATTCATGGTTCAAAAGAATTGAGAAAGTTTGAATAAAACCTGTGCAAATGCACGTAATAAAATTATTGAGGCTGCTATTCCTCTCCTTCTGTCTGTTCGTTTACCTTTGCTTTTATAAAACTAATACTATTGATATATGCTTTCAGCAACATTTCTGCCCCGATTAAGAGGGGGTCGTCTATTCTTGCCAGCAGAGAAGTGATTGCAGAAATGTTGGACAATTCTGCTCTCCCAGTCAGCAAATAATCCGTAGTAGTGCATAGAGCCTCAGACATTTTACAAAGCGTTACATTGGATACCCCACGTTTTCCTAATTCAATCTGTACCAGAAAATATTCAGAAATGCCAATAATTTCTGCAAAGTCTTTTCTGGATAAGTTAAGATTTTCCCGCGATTGTTTCACACGATGACCAAATTCAATTCTTAATACTTCTTTGCCTTTCAAGAACTATGCACCTCCTTTTTTAGCGGAAATATTGGTTATATTCTAATAGTCCAATTTTACATTGTGCTATTAGATTTGCATATTTGCCAGTAGTACCTAAAGTTTTTGCACTATAAGCACAAAATATTTACGCAATGGAGGTGTCGGCAATAAATAAATGCAACAGGCATCAAAGAATGTATTCTTTGATGCCTGTTGCTATTCACATAATTTCAGATCAAGAAAGTTAATACTATTTAATTTTCAATGCCCTAAATCAAACAAATTGATGAACTTATAGTTTTCTCAACCGCATATTTGCCCTATTGGGAAACTATTTGCTGGTACATCTTCATCAGCTCCGACACGCAAGCTGGCTCAGAGTTCAGCTTGCCCCAAAAGCCGTAAGCCATCATGACAGCCTTGTCGTTCTGCTGGTGGGCCTTTCGCAATTCTGGGGGCATGGTGGTTTCATCGTAGAGATCGGCAAGACTGCTGTCCGGGTACAGGGCGCGGGCGTCCAGGATGGCCTGGGCGGTCTGCTCAATTTTGGCCTTCTTCTGATCCGTGGGCGCAGGCCAAGGGAAGTTGTTGTAAACAATTTTCGCTGAGTAGTCGTAGTCACTTTTTAATCTGCCACATACGGTTCGTACCCAAGCCATATGCACATTTGATGTCATTACACCAAAATGATATAAAGTTGCATTAGGAACTAATTGCACTTTATTACTGCATACTATGCTTGCTGGCAAAAATCCAATTGGAATATATCTTCGATTTCCAGAAGATACCTCGGGAATTGCAATATAGTTGTCTGTGGGTTGCCGAATCTGCTGGAATAGGTGAGGCGCATCTGCGCTTTTTTGTGTGTCCTTTTTTGTACTGCTCAGACGAAATTGCCTTACAGCTTCAATGCGTTTCAGTACAAGAGGCATCCTCCGAAGTTCTGCCGGAGTAATTCCATCGAGCCATAAACAATACCGGACTTTTCCGTTGATAAACTCTGCTGACCCATATATTTGCCTAATATACCTTTCTGCACTTGGTTCTGCTCTTAATAGAGACTCCCGTTCTTCAGGCGTAAGAAGAAGGAATCCTCCATCGACCGGCTTACTTCCATTTGTCATAAATGGAACCTGGCAGAGCGGATGCTTTTGACTCTCAATAAAAATATCTGGTGCATCAATCAAGTATGCGTTTATATTTTGGGCAACTCGAACCTGCTCAGAAACAAAAATGTATCTTTTTTGATGATATTGTGCCGAACTAAACCCAACAATTATACAGTGTACATGAGCCTTTAGACTGGCTTCACTATCCCATCGAAAAGTCCTATGAGCAAAGTCAATGTGAATCCCAAATCGCTCATATAACGGTTTCCATACTCCTACTACTTGCTCACCTTGCGTAATAGAATTGGTGGACACGAAAGCTGTTCGGATACTTGTCCCTTGCATAAACTGTGCTGCCTTAAAGTACCAGCCGGATACATAGTCAATTTTTCCCGCAGTTTTGTAAGGTTTGCCCCCTTCGTCAATGTAAATGGAGAGAATGTCTTCCTTCTGCTCCTTGCTTTGCAAAGAGTAGCCGACAAAGGGTGGATTGCCCATAATGTAGTCCAACTCATGCTTGGGGATCACGTCCGTCCACTCCGTTCGCAGGGCGTTCCCCTCCACGATGTTGGCGTAGGATTTCAGCGGCAGGAAATCTAAGGTCATGTGTACCACATCCTCGGTTTCCTTCATCATCTGACTTTCAGCGATCCACAGCGCAGTCTTTGCTACGGTCACGGCAAAATCGTTGATTTCAATACCATAGAATTGGCTGATAGAAACTTGAATCGGATTGCCTATATCCAGCATAATTTGTCCCTTATGGAGAAGGGAAATTGTTTCATTTTCCAGCCGTCGCAGGTATATGTAAGTCTCCGTCAGGAAGTTGCCGGAGCCGCAGGCGGGGTCCAAGAATTTCAGCCCTGCCAGCTTCCGCTGAAAGGCTTCCAGCTTGGCCTTGCGGGTCCGCTCTACCGTGATAGCTTCAATCTCCGCAAACTCCGCTTTCAGCCCGTCCAGAAACAGGGGGTCAATCAGCTTGTGAATGTTCTCAATGCTGGTGTAGTGCATCCCGCCGGAGCGCCGGGTTTCCGGGTTGAGGGTACTTTCAAAGACAGCCCCGAAAATCGTGGGACTAATCGCCGACCAATCAAAATCCTCGCTACCCCGGTGCAAGATCAGGTCAATGACTTCATCGCCCAGGCGCGGGATTTCAATGTTCTCGTCTGCGAACAGGCCACCATTAACGTAGGGGAACGCCGCTAAATCATCATCCAGATATTTGTCCCGCTGGGGAGTATCTTGGTCCAGCACCCGAAACAGGTTGATTAACGCCCGCCGGTCCTCGGCGCGGTGGCGTTCCAAATAGTCATGGAACATACTCTTTCCGCCAAAAATGCCAGCGTCCTCGGCGTACAGGCAGAACACCAGCCGAACACACAGCTTGTTCAGGCTTTTCAGCGTTTCCGGGTCGTTGGGGTCTTTGTACTGCTTCAAGAGCGCGTCATAGAGTATCCCCACCAACTCGCCAGCTTGCAGAGAGATTTCCATTTCCTTCTTGATATGTTCACTGCCAGTGTCCACAAGGAATTGCAGGCGATGGTACTCCTTCTCCAAGTCTGCCAGCTTGAGGACTTCCGGCTCGTCATTGGGGCGGTTCATATCGTGAATCTGGAACTCCTGGAAGTTGCAGACGATGATCCAGCGGGGATTCTGGTCATGGGGCAGATACCCAGCATATCTTCTGGCCTGTTGATAAGGGGTGAGCATACTGCCATCAGACTGCTTGTATCCTTTTCGCAGGTCAATATCCCGGCCCTTCTGTTCAATCAGGACGCGGGTGGATTCAATATAGCCGTCAATAAAACTGGTATGGTCCAGCTTTACCGGGACTTCAAAAGAAATGGCAGTGGAACCATCAATACCAAAAACCTTCGTCAGCAGTTCAATCCAAAACCGCTGTGTTTCCTGTTTTTCATCACCCCGGCCCTTCCAGTCCACCGCAAATCGGGCGGCGGCGGTACGCCGTTCTACATCTATCATGGGCTTGTCCTCATTTCATCATGTGGTTGTTATTATATCATACTAAGCACGCATTGTATAGTTTCTATAAATTATGCAAAAGAACGCTACAACCCATGCTCCCGAACAAACTGTTTTAGCAGCTTTTCCAATTTGTAGACAAGCGCGTCAGGCAGTTTCCGGGTAGTCAAGGCCCTGGGAATTCTTACCCCGGACACGCCGGTGACTACCCGGCGAAATACCACACGTTCGCCATGGCGGTGGAGGGCCTTTATTTCATATCCTTGGCTTGTCCAGGAATCGGAAATGTAGTAGTCAATCTCGTCCGGGATAATCGCATGGAAAGGGTATCCTTCCTCTCTCCACATGGGCGAGGTCATCCCCGGCATAACCTCATACCAGAAGGCATCGTAGAAGTATGCCTCTGCGGGTAAGCTGTCTCCAAGAATCTGCTCAATCTGGCGAAAGGTCAGAGTGAGAGGGGACTTGTCAGACAGTCGGAAGTATTCCCGTAATTCGAGATATGGAGACTCCCTCAAAGGGGCAATGTCAACGAAATCTCCCAGCAGTTCAAAGAGGTCGATATGCTCCCCAAAAGCATCATCCGAATCCGAGAACATATCATAGGCGCATTGGCGGTGAATGTAAATCAGATTTTGCACCCGCCGTCCCTTGCCGATCACCTTCTCGATTACCTCAACCTCTTGGTCGGCCAGCATGGAATTTCCGCAAAACGCACAGCGGCCCCCTTGCCGCTGCCAGACTACTCTATACTTGCCATTGGCCTTCTGTTCATCACGGCGATGCTGAAGCTGAGAGAAGTAGTCCTTGTCCAGATATGGATTGAAGCTGACCTTGCAGGGCTTGTGCTGAACGATGGCGAGATGAGCCAGCCGAACCACCCGGCAGGTAGGGTCATCCGGCAGGGCAAAAACATGATACCCACCCGCATAAATCCAAAATTTTCGCAGTACAGTTTCACGGTGCCATCGTGAATACTTCTGGCACATCTTTACGACAAGCAGACCCTCAACCACAGCATCAATGTGACGGAAAATCATGTAGGCATCTGTACTCCGGTGATATGCCGCCCATCCGCTCAACTTGTCGTTAATCTTCTCAATCAGTGCCCGTTGAGTTCCCTTGAAATTCAAAATCAGGTTTTCTAACTCACGTTCAATCTTTTTGATGGAGCCGTCAGTTGGTTCAACCGTCAAAATACCCTTCTTCTCTTGGAAGTGCCACGACAAGAAGGAGAAGCCCTCGCTGATATGTGCGATATAGGTTTTCTCCTGATTGAAGCCCAGACCCCGGCTGGCTAAGAAATCGTTGACACTCTGCATAATCCGCTCTGCGCTCTCTACCGACCTTGCCGTAACCACTATATCGTCAGCAAATCGGACCATACAGCCGTTGGAGTAGTCAACACCGCCCATTGGGTACAAACTATCATAGATATGGGATTGAAGCCCGTCCAACATCATATTGCCGAGGATAGGTGATAAGCTGGAGGCAAAGGAAATCCCACGGTTCGTTTCAAATAATTCGCCGTCTTTGACAACACCCGCCCGGAGGAATTTCCGCAGCACGGCCTTGTCCATTGGGATGTTCTCAATGAGCCAGTTGTGCATAGCATTATCGAAGAAAGCGGCAACATCGCCCCTAACAATCAACTTAGGTGGGTTCTCCTGATTCAATTCCCGAAGTATGTAAGTGTAAGCGTCATGGGCCGAGCGGCCTTTACGGGCGAAAAAGGATTTTTTATCCGCTGTGGATTCAGCTACCGGGTCAAGGGAAAAGGAGTACAGCACCAGCATAGCCTTGTCTCTGGCGGCGGGGATATGAAGCGTCAACTCCTTCCCCCGCTCCGTGACCTTCTCATATCGGTTCGGCAATGGCTGGTATCCTCTGCGGGTCAGGGATAAGGCCATTTTCATTTTTTGTGCGTCACTGGTCAATTTCACGCCATCAATGCCTGCCGCTGAATTTGTGTCGGCAACGAAGCGAACAGCCAGCACCTTGGCGGCATAAGAGGCCACCAGTTCATCCTGCATGATTTTGACGTTTTCCCAATCTCGGTTATAGGCGGCAAAGGCCAATTTGTTCTGCTTGCGGAAAAGCTCATTCTCCATTTTGGCCCAGTCAATCGTGCGCCACCTAACAGCCATATCTTCATCCGTGGTTTCCTGTTGAAAGGTGATTGCCCCCAAGATTATGGAGATAGGGCAATGGTCAGAACACAGCGTAGTCGTATGGTGCTTGATACTCTGAACGTAGGTCAGCAGTTCTCCCGAAACGAGGAAGTAATCCAGCCGGGAGCCTTTGTTCTCCTGACGGCTTTTAGGGCGAGGCCCCCACCAAGTATAGGCTCCTTCCTTTTGCGGATAAAATGCCCGGAATACGTCAATGTAACCAGCAGAAAGAAGCGTTTCAAAACTCGCTCGTTCCTCCGATTGAAACAGCGGCTCCTCCGGCGTATTCTTCTGGTTCTCTGGGTAGATGTCGATATACTCTCGTGTTACATTGAAGTCGCCGCACATAATAGTAGGCTTTGGCAGTTTCGTGACAAACTCCCGTAGAGCCTTGTCCCATTCCATACGGAAGTCCAGGCGTTCAGGGGACGAATGTGTGTTGAGGTTCGGCGCATACACATTGACGATGAAATAGTCCTTATATTCCAACGTGATAAGCCGACCCTCACTATCAAACTTGTCAATGCCAAGACCGTACTGGCAGGAGAGGGGCTGCCGCCGCGACAGTACCAGCGTCCCGGAGTAGTTGGAGCGTTTTGCCGGGTTCCAGAACAGCAGATAGCCGGGAACATTCAACGGACATTCCCCTTTGATTTCCTGACAGCACAAAACATCCGGCTTTGCGTCTGCCAAGAATTTCAAAAATCCATTCCGCCTGCAACGGGCCAGCCCGTTGACGTTCCATGAGACTACTTTCATACCCGTTCCTCCTGTGAGATGAACCATCTTCAACAGAAGCTATTTATAATTGTTCCAAATCATATTTGATTAGTGCAACTATATTTTATTGGAAATTTCTGTCCCAAAACCGCAAATGCACCCGTAGGGCGTTCCCACTGTCATCGCCAGTGATAAAATGTAAAAAAACGCCGAGGAAAAAATGTAGTTTTGTGGCGGAGGAGGCGAAAAA
>JBCLQX010000065.1:0-8372 GCA_041223805.1 Oscillospiraceae bacterium 44-34
GTTCCCATTCCGAACACGGAAGTTAAGCTCGCTTCTGCCGAAGATACTTGTCTGGAGACGGACCGGGAAAATAGGTAATGCCAACATAAAAGGGTCCAGCCCGCTGGGCCGGATCCTTTTCTTTTGCCTCCTTAGCTCAGTCGGTAGAGCATGCGGCTGTTAACCGCAGGGTCGTTGGTTCGAGTCCAACAGGTGGCGCCAAAAGCGGCTTGCCGCCAATTACGACGGCAAGCCGTTCTTTCCAACAGACGTGTTACGGCCATGGGCCTTTAGCTCAGTTGGTTAGAGCAGCCGGCTCATAACCGGCCGGTCCACGGTTCGAGCCCGTGAAGGCCCACCAATATTTAGGGGTATAGCTCAGCAGGTAGAGCAGCGGTCTCCAAAACCGCGTGCCGAGGGTTCGATTCCTTCTGCCCCTGCCATGTGTGTTGCAGATTTTTCTGTTTTAATAAAAATGGCGC
Source organism: Oscillospiraceae bacterium 44-34 (assembly GCA_041223805.1). Taxonomy (GTDB): domain Bacteria; phylum Bacillota; class Clostridia; order Oscillospirales; family Oscillospiraceae; genus Lawsonibacter. The sequence continues at coordinate 462 of JBCLQX010000065.1, forward strand.
GGTAGTTCAGTTGGTTAGAACGCCGGCCTGTCACGCCGGAGGTCGAGGGTTCAAGTCCCTTCCGCGTCGCCATTTGCTTGTTTCAGTCGAAAGGCTGTCTATATAGCGCCCTGTAGAGAGAGCAAATATGCTGCTATAGCTCAGTCGGTAGAGCGCATCCTTGGTAAGGATGAGGTCCCCAGTTCAAATCTGGGTAGCAGCTCCAAAATCCCGCTTGAATCGATTGGTTCTGGCGGGATTTCTCTTGTTTTTGTAACTTTTTGGGTGGATTTATTTTTGCGATTTTCCGCTGACCCATACCGTGACCCACACGGCGAAATGTCCAGAGAGGGGCAGAGAGTGCCAGACAGGAAGTTTCGCCTTCCTGCCTGGCTTTTTTGCTGGATTTTTCGCTCTACATGACCTGCGCCATGAAATTTCCCATCGTTTCTGCCGCTCTGTTCTGCTGCTGTCGGGTGGCGTGGGTGTAGGTGCGGAGGGTGAAGCCCGCATCATAGTGCCCCAGCATACTGCTGACCGTTTTCACATCTACACCGTTTTGGAGAGCCAGGGTCGCGAAGGTGTGTCTCAGGTCGTGGAACCTGATGTGCTCCAGCCCTGCGTCTTTCAGTATTTTATCATGGAGCTTCACCACCGAGTCGGGGTGGTACATCTCTCCCGTAACCGGCGAGGGGAACATATACTGGTTGTCCGGGTGCTTGCTGTGTTCCTGGATCAGCAGATCCACAGCATCCTGTGGGATGGACACCTGCCGAACCGACGTCTCTGTCTTAGGCCTGGAGAGCATCACCTCTCCGCTAGGGTTGCGGACGTACTGCTTGCTGACGGAAATCGTTTTGTGTTCTGTGTCCAGGTCAGACCATAGGAGTGCCACCAGTTCACCCTTTCTCAGCCCACTGACCAGTTCCAGGTAGAACATGGGCAGGACGTCTCTGGCATTGGCGGCGTCCAGGTAGGATTTGAGGTGTTCAGGGAGAAATGTTTTCATCTCTACCTTCTGCACTTTGGGGGCGATACAGTCATCGGTGGGGTTGCGTGGGATCAGCCGCTCTTTCACCGCCCTCTCAAATGCGCAGTGGAGGGTGAGGTGGACACTTCTGACTGTGGTGCTGCTCAGGCCGGGATTGCCCTTGCCGCTGCGCTTCTGGACTCTGCCGTGTTCCATCAAGTCTTTGTAGAGCTTCTGGAGATCACGGGAGGTCAGCTTCTTCAGTTTGATCTTCCCGATGCGTGGGATGGTGTAGGTCTCGATGATCAGGTGGTAGCGGTCTGCTGTCGCCGGCCTGACGTTGGGCTTGGCGTAGAGTTCGTACCAGCTGCGGAGCCAAGTAGACACTGTGTAGTCTTCGCTACAGATTACGTCCAGACCGGCTGTCTCCTGCTGTGCCTGGGCCAGCTTCTCTTTGACCTCTGCCTGGGTTTTGCCCAACACATTTCTGATGATTCGCTTGCCAGTCTCCGGATCGTAGCCGGCGGTGTACCGTCCCTCCCAGCGGCCGTCCTTGCGCTTGCGGATGTTGCCCTCACCATTTGCTCGTTTCTTTGCCATCGTTATCCACCTCCATTTCTGATATCGCCGTCATCTTCGTCCATACACTCAGCCATCAGCCGGACGCCCAGACGGAAGCCCAGGATGAAATTCTCGGTTGCAGTGATGCTGTCGATTTCATGCTGTGCCTTGACCAGCCTGGTGAGGAGCCCACGACCAACTTCATCAAGCATCTCTGTGAGTTGGTTTTCACACTGGGCGGCAGTATTTACTGCTCGCTGCAGCGTTGAGCCCGGTCTCATTATTTTTTCGCAGGGCGTAATATTGCCGTAGTAAAAATCTTCGAGGATTTTTCGCATCTGCTCCGCCTCCTTTGCAGTGACACACCATACCACACCTCGGCGGGAATAGCTACTACTTTTTTCGAGGACTTTTATTCTTTGTTTTGCAACGCAGAATTTGAATAGGGTGTGGGTGATCACAGACCGCCCCTCTGATAGCGGACAGCGTCGTCCAGCGAGATACTGCCGCTGGTTTTTTTCACGTCCTGGACATACCGTCCCCGCAGTGCGCGGAGTTGCTCGTCGGGAATCTCCATCCCCGCCACCAGCACGTTCATCACCATGCCCTGCTCCACCATCAGCTTGAAGAGCAGACGGCAGCTGTCCAGAGGACACATCTCTTTGATGAGTTGCTGTGTCTCAGGGGAGGTTCGCACGCAAACTTGTTTTTTCTCCTGGCATGATGCTCTTCCTGAAATTCGTAAATATCCCCGCCTGGACCCGTCAGTATTGCGGCGGCTGTAAGGACAGAGGAAAAACTGACCCCCGACTTGCCCCCAGGGGGTGAAAAATGACCCCCACGCTGATTCTTGTGAAATGGCAGAAAACCACCTATGACGGTCACCTTGCAGAAAGGCGAAACACTGCGCTTTTCTCTCTGAATTTTCTGATACCGACCACCTGCCACAGCAAAAAGTGAAAATTCCGACCACCTATTGAAAAGCCCCGACCCGCTCTGCGGGGCGGTGTGGCTGGCCGGGGGACGCATAAGCGACCCCCGGCCTTTATCCTGCACTTTTTTCGACCCCCCGGTTCTCGTCGTCACAAGCTCCGTATCATTCGCCTCGCCGCAAGCGGCAAGGCTCACTCACTCCGCTGTTCCGCCTCTCCAAACCGCAACCGCTGCGCTGGGTTGCGGTTTGGCTGCGAGCAGCGGCTTGTTACCCTCCCGACGCCAGCAAGGCCACACAGCGGCGCACAGGTCGTCACGATGAGTGCACGCTATCACTGCGGAGTGCGAGTGCCGTTGCGACTCGCTGGCGCTCAGCTGCCACATCCATCTGCGCCAGCTGTTGGTCGTAGAACTGGTCAAGGGCCAGTTGGATCGGACGGATGGTGTAGAGCAGATTGCCGTTGTGCTTCAGTCCGTCTCTCGTGGTGACGGTCGTTCTCTCTGTACTGATGAGCTGCCTCTCCTCCAACCCGCACACATACTTGCGGGAAGTGTTGGTGCTTATCCTCACTGCTCTGCCGATGGTCTTGTAGCTGGGTCAGCACTGGTAGGTGTTTCGATTCTCACAGCAGAGCAGATAGGAGTAGACGGCCAGCGCACCGGGCGACAGTCCCAGCAGGAATATCTCCTTGGGCAGTTGGAAGTAGTTCTTGATTGGATCACGCTTGAGCCAAGGTGTGTATTTCAATCTGCACCTCTCTGAGTGTGCTGCGACACCCACTCCACGAATTTCTCTTTTGGTACTACGAGCCTGCTGCCGATTTTTAGAACAGGGAAGAAAGGGGACCCCGCACAAACGCACAGCGTTTGTGTGAGGAGAGGAGGAGCAACGGAGTGAGCGAGCCCTGCCGCTTGCGGTGGGGCGAGTGATACGGAGTTTGTGACGACGATGTGCATCAACTCGTACCCGCTGGACGGTGAGACGCCCAGCACCTTTGCCACTGTTGCTGCGTTCAGGAACAGTAGCAGCTCGCCGTAGTCCTTGTAGATGGATTCTTTCATGTTGCGCTTGACCTCCATTTCTTTATGACATGATTTCTTTCTCTGCTTTTCTGCACTGACTTCCTCACTCTTCTACCACAACCTCTGATGGCTGAAACGGAACTTCCTTATAAACGAGTTTACAAATTGTTTACCAACAGTTTATTTTTCGTATGCTGAAAAATTTTTAGAAAAAATCACTCGCCAGAACTGAGTTTGGCGAGTGACTGTATCAAAAAATTGAGGAGCGTCTGATAGAGCATAGTACTTTCGATTCTGGCCAGTTCATAGTCTTTAAACTTTTCTTAAAATATCCTGGTTCCAGTTCCGTACTTCAGCAGGTTATGCTATACTGACTGTGTTTCCAGGTAAAGAGGAGGAAAACTTACTATGCATGACTTTATCCATACAATCTTCTATTGGTTCCGGCAGGCAATTCCTCCTGCCTTGATTGGTCTGGCAATAGGAGCAGTACTTCTTGTCCTGCTGAACCGGAAATACCGTCAGAAGGGAATACAGCTTCCGAAAGGACAAGCTGTAGCTGTTCTGCTGCTGTTGTGCTACTTGGGTGGACTGGTCTCCATCACGTTTATGAACCGAATTGGAAACGGTATGCAGATGTATCAGCTTTATCCATTCTTGGCGTTTTGGGAAGCATGGAATGCCTTTGCACTTCAGGTCTGGCTGAATCCTTTGCTGAACATTGCCATGTTTGTCCCCTTGGGTGTGTTTCTCCCTTTGGCGGCAAAACCCTTCCGACGGTGGTACTGGATGCTGGCGGCAGGAGCAGGAACATCCCTTATTATCGAAGTGGCCCAGTACATCCTTGGCCGGGGACAGGCCGATGTGGACGATCTCATTTGCAATACCTTGGGAGCTATGTTGGGGTACTGCCTGTGTATGTTGTTCGTCAGCTTGTCAGGAAAACGATGGAAAACCGCTGGGGCCTATGCCTTACTCCCGGCCTTGTCCATTGTGGCCCTGACGGGTGTGTTCTTTGCCTACCGTTTCCAGCCCTATGGCAATCTGGAGGATGCCCCCATCTATGCTGCCGACACCAAAGGAGTGGAGTGGGTACTGGAATGTGCGTTATCCGATGAACTGGGGCCATCCGGGGTATATTGGACGGAACCCTTTACCTCGGAAAGTTGTGATGCTTTTGCCGTGGACTTCCTTGGGCGGCAGGGCGCAGAAATCAATTTTGGTAGCCCCGATGTAAATTACTATGACAACAGCACATTCTACTCTGACCATCGCACATATAACCTGATCATAAATCACAATGACCGCTCTTACGAGTACACAGATTATCGGGTGGATAGCGACTTGCGTTACAGTAACAAAGGCGGAAGAATTACAGAAGATGAACTCCGTACCGCCCTGGGGACGTTGGGCATTGATGTACCTGACGCAGCCCAATTTGTTACTGTGGACGAGGAAAGGGGCGAGTATGCGTTCCGGGCAGAATGTGTGGTGGAAGATGGTGTACTGACTGCTGGTGAGTTGATTTGCCACATCGCGGAGGGTGGTATTCTCTATGAGGTGGACAACGCCCTCTCTGTCAGCACCCTTCACGGGAATGCCACTGTAATATCTTCCCAAGAGGCATATGACCTTCTTTGTGCGGGCCGGTTCTCCTGGCAGGACGTGCCGATGTTCAATTACCTGAAGCCCAATCAGGTGCGGGTTACCGCCTGCGCTCTGGAATACATGGCCGACAGCAAGGGGTTCCGTCAGCCGGTCTATGTCTTTACCCTCTCGGATGACCGGGATGCGGAGCTGCGCAGCGGCAACGGCTGGACTACCTTTGTTCCTGCACTATCCGGGTCATGAGTGAATAATGAAAGGCTTTAATTCTTTGTTTTCTGGTACGCAATATCTGAGCAGTAAATCTGTGCTCTGTTTTTGCCACCACGAGGGAGGGCCATCCAGTTTCCTGGACGGCCTTCCTTGGCGGCTATTCGGTTACGCATAGAAATTGATGCTGTTGGGTATTCCAACGAACATGTAGCAGTAGGTGATACCGTCGTACTGGGTCACGCCCACGCCGATACAGTCGCATCTGGGGTCGATCATGGTCTCGAAGTGACCGGGGGAGGTATGCCCAACTTAAAGAAACCAAAACAGGGACAGCCCCCACACGTCACTTTCTAACACCAGCCCGGAGAACACAGAAAAGATAGAAGAAGCAGGGAGCCAGCCCCGGCCCCCTGCTTTTTCATGCTGTCCAGCGTCCCCGCCTTAAAAGCCCATGGTCCGCAGACCATCACAGCGACGGCAATTCCCACGGGTGCCAGCCTCCCCCATACCGCCAGCCTAACGGCGGGGAATTGCCAGGGAGCGGAACCAACCGCTAATCCCGCCTTGCGTCCAGCCGCCGACAACCACCCAGCCGCCAGCCGTGGCGGGCCACCCAGCCGCCGACACACTCACCACGCCACTTTGTCAACAACAACATAAAAAATCCCTTGCACAATTTTCCGCTATCAGCTATAATGAAGCAAGAGACAGCAAAAGCAAATAAAGGCAGGACGTGAAGTGCTGGAACACCCCACGTCCCTATGCAGGAGGCCCAGTTAAGACCCAGTCCCACACAGCAGAAATTATCTGCGCCCGAAGTCCATTATAACGGTTTTCCCGGCAATAATCAATGGGGAAATCAATGGCTTGTGTGCGTAGCTTCGGCGGTGTAGGGATATAGCAAAACCCTGCGCCGCTTTTGTTGTCTCGGCGGCCCCGAGCGAAGCCCAAGGGGGCAGGGAGACACCCACCCCCAAGGGCCGGACCGTTGAGACAGAACGAAAAATAATGTGGAAGGAGAATCACAGTGAAAAAGATGCTGATATACGCCCTTGCTCTGGCTCTTGCTTTATCGTTGACGGCTTGCGGTCAGCCTAATGCGGAGCAACCCACGGACCCCGCCCCCAGCACATCGGCCCCGGAACCAATCGCAACCCCCGAACCAATCAAGGACACCACCCCGAAGACTACCGAGGACGCGCAATCCCCGGAGGATGGGCAAGCACTAGAAGAACTAAATCATGATGAATTGATAGCAATCTTTGAAGAAAACTATGAGATTTCAAAAAGTATTTATAACTCAGATGATGAAGAAGTAATACGTAGTGAGTTAGAAATGATCAAGATAATTGTCAAGAGCATGGATAAGTCACTTCCATCAGATTATGAAGCACAGTATAGAGTATGGCGTCCCTCAGTTAACCAGCAAACACAGCAAGCACCAGAATTAACATTAACATTCACTGATTGCAACGAAACAGTATATGCTACGGGCACAGTTAATCTTCGTTCAGGCCCCAGTACAAATGATGAAAAAGTGGGTGCATTAAACAAAAACCAAAGTGTAACACGCATAGGTATAGGGACAGGTGACTATGCAAGCTGGAGCAAAGTAAAGTTATCAGATGGCTCAGAAGTTTATGTAGCATCCAAATATTTAACCACAACAAAGCCAGTGAGTCAATCAAGCAGTAAACCATCAGGTGGTACTAGCAGTACAGGCGGAAGTCAGCAACCTGCAGGTAGTAGTCAGGGAAGTAATCATGCACATAGTGCAGAAGATGATGATCCAATTCTTTCTCAATTATTAGGAGGCAATAGTGAAGCATGGGATCCATTAGAGGGTATGACCCCAGAAGAAAGAGAAGCCCAAATGGAGGCAGACAGAAAGACAACCCAAGAAATAGTAGACGGCATCACCGGCAGTTTTGGATAATCACCTAATAATCCCAATATTTAGAGTTAATTCAGTTATCAATTAAAGTAATTCATTCAATAGAGGCAGTTGGATTTACCGACTGCCTCTAATTATTTAATAATATCAATTTTTTCCAACTATAACAACACCCAGCAAGCCATATCACCAACGAGCGGCGGACCCCGGACGCCGCCGACGGGGAGCGCCAGTGGGAGCGAGAGCGAGGAGCGGAGCGAAACGCCGAGCGGAGCGGCGGCACCGTCGTATGGCTTGACCCTCCGGCGGCAGAGCCGCCAAGGCTAGAGGTCAAGTATTACCCTCTAGCCTACTTCTGTAGACAGTAGGCAAATAATCCATAAACTTCCATTCCGAAAATGGCAACAAAAGTTGCCAGAGAGGAGAAGCCACAACAATACTTATCTGCCATATCACGGAGCATTTTCCCAGCGATGGGAGACCGATAGAAGAACTAATAACGGATTTAATTATACATAAAATCAAAGAAAAGCGATGAAAACAGCATAAAAAGATTGAAAAGCCCCTGTATTTGTGATATAATAGCTTTGTTAGAAAGTGCGTCACAAGTGCGGGGGCTGTTTCTGGAAGGAGGATAATTTATCATGAAACAGCCCATATATAACACCGCTTTATATCTTCGTTTGTCCCGAGACGATGAAGGAGCCGGAGAGAGCAACAGCATAGCCACCCA
>JBCLQX010000066.1:0-7903 GCA_041223805.1 Oscillospiraceae bacterium 44-34
CTTTTTCCCTTCACCTCCGCCACAAAACTACATTTTTTCCTCGGCGTTTTTTTACATTTTATCACTGGCGATGACAGTACTGCTGTACCAGAAAATCCGACCAAAACCGACAAAGCAGAGCGCCAGACAGTCTTTGAGACCGTCTGGCGCTCTGCTCATGAGGGATGAACTGTGTTCTATTAAAGCATTCGCCTACGTTTGATAATGCGTTTTCGCTGCCGCAGGTATGCTGTAGATGAGCAAGGCTTTTTTTGATAAGTCATCTATAAAAATGTCCAAATAAAGGTAGCCGCCCATGACTAATCCTTTCCACGGCAGTCATGGGCGGCAATACTAATAGCCCCTGCTCATGAAGCCGTTTTTTTTAATGGCTTCCAACGGGGGCTTGTCTATTGACGCATGATAAAGCGTATCAATACGCTTGATTAGTGGCTTTGAAACGCAGCTTGCGCACGATAGAATGTAATTGAGGTGATGTAAAATGCGCAAAGCAAAAAAGCCCAAAAAGGAACCGAGCAAAGAACTCTTATACTTAGGTGAGCGTATAGAGACTGCAAGGAAGGGCAGCGGATTAACACAACAGGAATTAGCCGATCAATGCCACCGTGGGCATCGGCATATCCAGAACATTGAAGCGGGTCTTGCCAACCCATCCTTTGAGGTCCTGTCTGATATAATCCATCGGCTGGGCATTTCAGCGGATACGCTATTTTTTCCCGATATTACAGAGCAGGAGGAAGAAGCCCGGCACCTATTTAACAAACTTGCGGCCTGTGCGGAGGATGAGCGGCAAATCATCTTAAAAACGCTGGATTGTATGGTGGAACAGTTTTTAAGGCGGCGCTACGGGTCACTTGAGGAAAAGTCGGAGTGAGCCAGCAGGAGCAAGAATCTCTTGTTCCTGCTGGTTTTGTATTGTAATAGGGAAAAAGCAAATTTCAGGCAAAATACAGGCAAGATTTGAGCAAGATTATCGGGCCATTTCGACAAAAAATGAGTACCGCGGTTTACAAACTGCGGTACTCATTTTTTGTCAGTCTTTCTTGTTCAGCGCAGGAGGAATAAATCTGTAACCTACGCCTCTGATGTTTTGGATGTAGTTTTTACCTGCATCCGCTAATTTTTTGCGAAGATTTCCGATATGTGCGCGAACGGTGTTATCACCGCTTACACCAAGATCGTCCTCCCACACATAGCTGTATAGCTGGCTCCGGCTCCACACTTGACCAGGATGCTGTGCCAAACAAAAAAGCAAATCAAATTCTGTTCGTGTTAATTCTATCGGTTCGCCATCAATAAATATTTGCCGGTAAAGTGGGCTGATAATCAGCTCCGTGCCAAATGTAAGCGGACAGCATTTTTGATAATCATGGTTTGATTCACAATACAATTTCATAAGTGCTTCCGCCTGTGCCACGCACACGTTCATATTCACAGGCTTTTCCAGATAAGCGTTTGCACCGGCTTGGAGCAATGCTACCCTGTTTTCTGGTTTTAAGTTGGAGGTCAACGCCAGAATAGGTGTGTGCTTTGCCAATCTCATGGCACCAAGCATCTTTAGGCCATCTGCCTCTGACACCTGCACATCCATAATAACCAGGCAATACTCCTGTGCCATAAAAATGTCCAGGGCATCTGCTGAAGCAGGCACACAGCACACGTCCGTGTTGTCGTTTTGGAGTTGTTCTTCCATCAAACGGCAGATCGACAAATCATCCTCCACAATCAGTATTCGCTTTTTTATTATGGATCACCACCTTTATGGATTGGGCCGCACAACAGAGGTCAGTAGGAAGCGTGTCTCCTGTTCTGATCCATCGCGGCGATTCTCTGCATCTCCGCATCTGTCAGCTCAAAGTCGAAAATATCAAAGTTTTCGGCAATGTGCGCCTCATTGCTGGAACCGGGAATGGCAATATTGCCGGCCTGGAGATGCCAGCGCAGCAGAACCTGTGCAGAGGTCTTGCCGTGTGCTGCCGCGATAGAGGAAATTGTGGGGTCGTTGAACAACTCCTGCGTGTGGCCCCGCCCGCCCAAGGGGAACCAGGATTCCAGAACGGTCCCGTACTGTTTCAGATGTTCCTTCATAGCGGTACTCTGGTAATGGGGGTGCGTCTCATTCTGGAGCAGCGCCGGGGTGATCGTGGTGGCATTCACCAGCCGATCAAAATCCTCCGCCGTGTAGTAGTTGGACAGCCCGATGGAGCGGAGCTTGCCCTCGCTGACGGCCTGCTCCATGGATTTATAAGCGTCTACATCGTTGCTGGGCTGGGAATGATGCAGGATCATCAGGTCAATATAGTCCAGGTTCAGCCGCCGCAGGGAGGCATCAATCGCCGCCGCTCCGTTGCCGAAGTCGGAGGTCCACATCTTGGTCGTGACAAAAATCTCCTCACGGGTCACAAGACCTTCGTCAATGGCCCGCTGGATGCCCCGGCCCACGCCCTCCTCGTTGCCATAGATACGGGCGGTGTCGATCAGCCGGTAGCCGTCCCGCAGCGCCCAATAAACGGAGTTCTCTGCCTGCTGGTTACTGAGGGTATAGGTTCCGATGCCTAAGATGGGCATTTCAATCCCGTTGTTCAGCGTGACGGTCCCTTTTTCCAAGTCAAAATCTGTGCTGCTCGTATTCTGGCTGGGTGTATTCGGAGTGCTGGGGGTGCGGTCAAGGATGCCGCTGTCCTTCAGCCAGGATTCCACTGCCTGCTCCGCCGCACTCCGGTCATTCTGCGCGGTCTGCCCGCGCATTGCCAGACCGTCCAGCACCGTGGCATTGGAGCATTTGGATGTAATCGTCCCCTGGGTCCCCGCCAGACCGCTGCCCTCGTTGGTAGAGAAGGGCAGAACCGTTTTGCCGGACAGGTCATAGGTTTCCAGGAAATTGTAGACGATCATGGGCATATCCCCATTCCAGATCGGATAACCCAGGAACACTACATCATAGTCCGCCATATTTGTTACGCTGTCCGCCATTTCCGGGCGGGCATTCTGGCTGCTCTCCTGACGGGCGATCTCCAGCATCTCGTTATAATCGGAGGGATATGGTGTTGTGGGGCGAATTTCAAACAAATTGCCTCCGGTCTTTTCAGCAATCATTTCCGCCACAATAGCGGTGTTACCCTTTTCCACAACGCCCACGTTATAGTTTTCGCCAGCGCGTGAGAAATAAGCTATCAGGATTTTACTGCCGGATGTATCATGGCCGGGTTGTGTGGTGTCCGCCGGGGGTGTGACGGCAGCGCCACGGGTGAGATACCGATGGAGGATCACCGCCACCTGTGCGCGGGTAGCCTGTCCCTGGGGAACAAAGCGGTTGCCGTCCATGCCGCTGATGATTCCCTCGGCTCTGGCCCAATCCACGGCCTGCCCCGCATAGGAGGCAATGCTGGATTCATCCGCGAAGTCCGTGCCGCGTCCGGCTGCGGGACTGCCATCATACCGCCAGAGAATCGCAGCGATCTGCTCACGGGTCACAGGATCGTTGGAGCCAAAGCGCCGGTTTCCGTAGCCGGAAATGATTCCGTTGGCAGACGCCCAATTTGCGGCACGGTTATAATACGCATTTGCCGCCACATCAGAGAAGTCCGCACTTCCAGTGACTGCCGGACTTCCGGCCGCCCGGTAAAGGACAGCGGCCAGCATCGCACGGGTCATGGTGGTATCGGGGGAGAACGCAGTACCAGATGTTCCGCTCATGATGCCGTTATCCCGGCACCAGACAGCGGCCTCGGCATACCATGCGTCTGCCGTTACATCGGAAAAGCCGGTGTCCTCCACCGCCGCCATTGCGGGGACGCACAAGCCCATAGCCAGGGCAAGCGTCAAAATGATTGCGTATAGCCTTTTGATATTTTTCACAGTTGTTCCTCACTTTCAATGTTTATTCATGTGCTACACGATAAGGTCTACGATCCATCCGGTCAGCAGCGCGAACAGAACAGTAAAAACCAGATATGCCGCAAACCGTTTGGTTCCCAACACGATCTTCACCGCGCCGAGATTAGTGATCTTTGTGGCCGGGCCGGTAATCATGAACGCTGCCGCGCTGCCCATGCTCATGCCGTCCACCAGCCACATTTGCAGGAGGGGAATGGTTCCGCCGCCGCAGGCATAGAGAGGGACCCCGATGGTCGCCGCCATCAATACGCCAAAGCCCCGATTGTCCCCAAATAAATCCGCCACCAGATCAGAAGGCACATACCGTTGGAACAAAGCGGACAACGCCACGCCCAGCAGGAACATGGGGCCTGTCGCTTTGACGTTGCGGCCCAGGTTCTTCAGAAACCGCAGCAGCGGATCGGGGTCCGTATCCCGGCTGGTAGGTTCACCAAAACCAGAGAAGTTGAAAAACGCTTTTTCCTGATAGGCAAACCGGATCAGCAGACCGGCGGCAATGCCGCACAGGAAACAGGATGCAATGCGGATCGCCAGCGGCGTGGTTCCCAGGACCATACTGTATAGAATCAGTTGGGGGTTAAGCAGGATAGAACTCATCATAAACGCCGCCAGCCAATCGTCTCGGATGCCGCTGCGGGAGAACGCCGCCGCCAGAGGAATGGTCCCATACATACACAGCGGCGAGGCGATCCCCAACGCGCTGGCGGCGATGATCCCCCAACCGCCCAGCCGTTTTCCTTGCAGAGAACGGAAAGCCTTGTGGATATAGTCTTTGAGAAAAACGGAGACGGCAGACCCCAGCACCATGCCGAGGACCCAATAGCGGAAGATCTGCGAGAACTGGAGGCTGAAATAGTACCAGAGATAAATGCCCTCCCGCTGCAGGGACTCAATCATCCAGGCTCACCAACTCATAGGTTCGGCTGCCCAGGCCGATTTCTTCCGCGTGTTCCAGCGTGTGCAGGCCGTTGCGGGATTCAATGCGGTTGATAAGGGACTGCCCGTCCTCTGCCGCATACACAAGGTCAATACAAGCCTGATCCAGTGCCACCGGGTCGGTGGAAGCCAGGATACCGATGTCGTGCATATCCGGTTCGGCGGGGTTTCCATCGCAGTCGCAGTCCACGCTCAGACGGTTCATGACGTTGATGTATACAATCTGACTATCCAGGGCATCCACCACAGATTTTCCGGCCTCGCCCATAGATTCCAGGAAGGGGTCTTGTTCTCCACCCCAGGGGCTGGTCCGGCTGGTTCCGGCGGAATGTATCCAGCATTTGCCCTCACTGGAGCCAAGACCGATGGAAATATTTTTGATGGCCCCACCGAAGCCCGCCATAGCGTGGCCCTTGAAATGAGACAGCACCAGATAGGAATCGTAATCGGCAAAATGCTCCCCCACAAAGTTTTCCGTCAGATGGGTCCCGCCCTCCACCGGCAGGGACAGAGAGCCGTTCTCGTCCAGAATGACCACATCCGCAATGGCGGTAAATCCGTGATCCTCCGCAACCTGATAATGGGCGGCGGTGCTGGAGCGGGAGCCGCCATAGGCGGTGTTGCACTCCACGATGGTCCCATCCACAAGCTGAACAACATCTTTGATGAGGTTCGGGTCCAGGTAGTTGCTGGCGGGCGGCTCACCCGTGGACAGTTTTACCGCTACATTTCCATTCGCTTCCCAGCCCAGGGCCTCATAAGCCGCCATCAAACCCTCTGGTGAAATGTCCGTAGTCATATAGACTACCGAACTGCTTTCTGCGCCAGCGGGTGTATCAGCCTCTGCCGAATCATCGGGGCCCTCCGGCGCGGGATCAGGCGCAGTTGTTCCCTGAGAAGCGGACGTTATGTCCCCCGCCGGGGGCGTCTGCTCTTGGGTGTTGGCGCACCCTGCCAGAAGCAACGCCAGCATGACAGCCAGAAAGGATTTCAAGTATAAGTATTTTTTCATCATGTTCCTCCTCCATTCGGATCGTTGACAGCGATCCATACATCATCCTGCCGTTCGTACCAATGCGTTCCGCTGATGCGGTAGGTTCCTCTGGCGCCGTAGGCGTTGGCATTTAACACCGAAGTAAATGTAACCGAGGCCAGATCGCCGTCCACCTCTACCACAGGATTTTCCATGCCGATGGAGAAATACCGCAAACTGCCGTTTTCAATATCAGCGAGGTATTCTTCCCGGCTCTGCTGCCTCCCGCTCATGTGGGTAAAAACCGTATCCTCCGCAATCATTTCCCGCAGAGCATCAACATCCGCCTCCGTCATGGCCTGACAGTAACGGGCCTGCTGGTACAAAACTTCTTGTTGTTCCTGGTTGAAGTCCTGCAAGGACACGCCGGTGATCTCCACATTGGTGAGAGCTGAAAAATCGTAGTCTGTCACATTATCCTCCTCCTTTTCCTGGGCTGGCGGAGCCGCTGCCGTCTGGGCGGGCGGTTCGTTGGCAACAGGTCCGCAGGCGGTCAGCAGCGCCGCCAGGAGCATCCATGTGATCCATTTCATTGCTGTACCAGTTTCGCCAGCTTTGCCATGATCTCCGGTACGTTGATGCTTTGCGGGCAATGCTCTGTGCAGGCCCCGCAGTTGATGCAGTCAACAGGTTTTCCCACGCTGTCCACGCCGCCCATCTGATTCAGCGCCCAGGGGCCGTCCGTCTTGTAGCTGTTGTAGACCGACAGAAAGGCGGGAATGTTGATTTCCATAGGACAGCCATCGCAGCAGTAGCGGCAGGCCGTACAGGGGACGCTGACCTGCTTTTTGAACGCCTCCGCCGCCCGCAGGAGAAGCTCCACGTCAGCGTCAGAGAGGCCCTCCGGCTCCGCGAAGGTGGACACGTTGTCCTTGATCTGCTCCAGCGTGGACATCCCGCTGAGGATCACCTGCACCTGGGGCAGCCGCTTCACCCAGCGCAAGGCCCAGGACGCCATGCTCCAATCGGGGTGGGCCTCCTTCAGCATGGCCTCCGCCTCGCTGGAGAGCTGGGCCAGCCGTCCGCCCCGTACTGGCTCCATGACCATAATGGGGATGTGCCGGTCCTCCAGAACCTTGTACTCCGCCGCAGTCGTTCCATACTGCCAGTCGAAGTAGTTCAGTTGAAGCTGGGCGAAGTCCCACTGGTGATGGTCCGCCATCTTTGTCAGCGTCTCAGGGCTGGAATGGGAGGAAAAGCCCAGGTAGCGGATACGTCCGGCTTTCTTCTGCTCCAGAAAATACTCAATGCAGCCGCTGTCCAGATAGGCTTGGCAGTTGTTGTCGAAGATGGCGTGAAGCAGGTAGAAGTCAATGTGGTCGGTCTGGAGCCGCTGAAGCTGTTCCTCAAAGACCGCCTTGTAGTCCGCGTTGGCAAACAGCAGAAATTTAGTCGCCAGATAGTAGCTGTCCCTGGGATACTTTTTCAGCGCCTCTCCGAGAAATTTTTCCGATTCCCCGTTGTGATAGACGTAGGCGCTGTCGTAGTAGTTGATGCCGTGGGACATGGCGTAGTCGATGATCTCCTGCGCCCGCGCCCGGTCAATGGGCGCGCCGTCCTTGCCGCCCTCCACAGGCAGGCGCATATTGCCCATACCCAGCCGGGAGAGGGAAATATCCTGAAAGGGTTTTTGAATCATAGCTTTTCTCCAATCTTAATTTTGTTTTGATTTTTTTGAGGTCATGCCATACCAGTGCAGCCAAAATCGTCCAGCGCCCGGTCAATCTCTGCAATCTCTCCCTCGGTCAGATGAACCTCCGCCGCGCCGCCGTTTTCAATCATGCGCTCCATTTTCCGGGTGCCGGGGATGGGGACGATCCAGGGCTTCTTTCCCATCAGCCACGCCAGGGAAATCTGTGCGGGCGTGGCGTTTTTCTCACGCGCCTTGGACTGGATCAAGTCCAGCACCGCCTGACGCTTTTGAATGCCGCCCTCGGTGAAAAGCTCCATCCTGCCCCGCCTGTCAATGCCAATTTGAAATTGTAAGAAAACGCCGAAGAAATTTTGTAGTTTTTCGGCGGGGGGGGGTAACAAAAC
>JBCLQX010000067.1:0-7784 GCA_041223805.1 Oscillospiraceae bacterium 44-34
GCCCGGCGGGGAACCTGATGGAAGGATAGATGGATCAGTATAGCTGAAATCAGTTTGATTTGATTTAATATAATTTGCGTCCGGTTTTCGGAAGTCTGCACTTCCGATAATCGGAAGTCTTGACTGCCGCTTTTCGGAACTCTTGACTTCCGATTTTGAGAAGTCTTGACTTCCGAAAATCGGAAGTCTGGGAACATCTTGCGGCGCAGCGGGTTGCGGCGGTTTCTCGCGGGTGGTGAACCGTTTGACATAGATTTTCGCCGGACGGCCCTGGCCCTGCTTGACACGTTCGATCAGGCCAAAACCGTTTCCTGTGTCCAGCTCGGACAGGAGCTTGACCGCCTTACCATGACCACAATTCAGATCCTCCTGTATCTCGTCCAGCGTGTAGTAGATATAGACGCGCCCCTGTTCATCGTACCAGCCATTCTTAGCCGACAAGCCCATGCGGTCCAGCAGCAGGCCATACAGCAGTTTGGCGTCCGTGGACAGGCGTCTGAACTGTTCCCCGGTGACAAGCTGGCGGGGGATGCGGTAGAAAGAAAACTGATTGCTCTCGTCCCCGTAGTAATAGTCAGAGAATGTCTCTGCGGCCATGTTCCGGCCCTCCTTTCCAGGAAATAAAAAAGGCGCTCCTTTCGGAACGCCTTTCATTTGGACTTTCGCCCACATTGCCTCTTTTTCAACTGTTTTTTCAAATTCATTACTGCGTATGCGGGAAAACGCACCAGCCAACACAGGATTAGAGGGTATCTGTATAGACAGCCATATTGTGGAACAGTATAAACGAATTTTTCTGGCCGCCATACGTCACTATCCACTATTCTCTGATTTTTCTCGCTAAAATCGCACTCTTTTCCCTACGGTTTTTTTGTCATAGAACCGTATCGCTTGGTATAGCGTCCATACCAGCAGACGCAGAATCATTGCTATAGTTACTCAGCGCTCCAGCAGATATCCCTATTTCTTTGGCCAATTGATTGAGCGGTTTCCTGCTTTCAGCGATAAGGTCTTGCAAATTATCTGCAAATGTTTTGCTTGAAAATGTTCCCATCACTCCGGCCTTTCGTTCATTATTATGAATTTTAGCCCAGGTTAAAATAAAAAAATAAATAAATTTGAATTTTTTAGGGAATTTAAAAAAACGTGCTACAATCACTATTGTAAATGATGACAGTGATTGTAGCATTATTATATTATTACAATCGAAGGCTGTCAATAGGAAAGTGAGGTACCGAATTCATGGCAAAGAAAGAAAACGAGGCAATACGGCGAGCTGCGCGAGTTGCAGGCATCCCCCTGTGGATGATTGCGGCTGAGGTAGGAGTAAGTGAACCAACATTACTTCGCTGGCTCCGTTTCCCGCTCTCCGAAGAGAAAGAACACCGGGTTATGGCCGCCATTGCCCATCTGGCAAAGGAGGTGGAGCAGAATGGCTGACAAACTAGTCTATTCCGTGGCCGAGGCCGCTGAGGTTCTGGGCATCAGCCGTCCCAAGGTCTACGACCTGCTTCACCGAGACGATTTTCCTTCGTTCAAGGTCGGTGGCCGTGTCCTTGTGAGCGTCGAGGGCCTCCGCCAGTGGGTTGCTGTCCAGGCCGGTAGAACAGAGGGGGCAGAGTAATGGATAGAGAACGCATGGACAGCCTGCTTGCGCAGGGCCCCCCACCGATGCCTGGGCGGGTGGCGTGGGAGCCGGATATGTTAGCCCTGTCATCCCGCTGTCCCATCTGTGGCGAGTGGTGTGACATCGTCTATATTGACCGGGACAGTCTGACCCTGGGATGCGACCGGTGCGTTACAGTTGCCTATGTTCACGATTTTGCAATAAATGAAGCCGAAAAAGGTGGTGATGTGCAATGAGCCAACGTATTGAACAACCGGCAGAGCAGGGGCCAGCCACCCCTGCCCCGGTCGCCAGAATCGCCAAGGCGGCAGCCGACTATGGGGTGGATAATACTTGTTTCCTCTGGAGACCATACTTCCCCCTCGGCGATTACACTGTTATGATGGCCGAGGGCGGGACTGGCAAGACTATGCTGTGCTGTAAAATCGCAGCAGCTGTGAGTACCGGAACAACACTCCCTGGAGCGACCGAGCAGCCGAGCAGAAATGTGCTTCTCGTCTCGGCTGAGGACAGCGGCGAGGTGCTGAGAAAGCGCCTATCGGCATCCGGTGCTGATTTGCAGCGGGTTTACATCTTAGACCGAGAAACCTCTGCTGGCCTGAATCTCGCGGAAGGCTACGACGAATTTCTGGCCACTGTGCAGAGTTACAATCCAGTTCTTGTGATTGTAGACCCATGGCACGCATATCTTGGCCCTCTTGTCAATATAAACAAGGCCAACGCCCTACGCCCAATCCTTCAACAAGTCGCTAATTTGGCGAAAAAGTGCAACTGTGCTATCATTTTAGTCTCTCACATCAACAAAACCTCCCAAGGAGAGAACGCCAACAATGCAGCTACCGGAAGCGTTGATTTTATAAATGCTGCCCGCTCGGCCGTCAGAATTGTTTTCGATGACGAGGACCGTTCAGAGCGGATTATGGTGCATACCAAGAGCAATTATGCAGAGTATGGCCCGTCTATTAAGTACTATATTACAGAAGATGGCGGCGTCGAGTGGGATGGTTTTTCTGACGTTACCAGGCAGACCCTGGAAACTGCGTCCCGCCGCCGCTCCACGCCCGCAGAAATCCTGCAACGGGAACGGCAGCAATACCATGATGACCCAATTGTCCGAACTCTGAAGGTGCTTCTAGAGCAATCTTCTAGTACAGGGTGGGAGGGAACTATGGGCGACTTGCTGGCTGCGGGCGAGACTATCCTCCATCAGCAACTGGCCAAAACACCTCGTTCTCTCTCCGCGGCCGTAGGCCGTCTGAACAATCAACTGTACGCCGATGGTATTGTGCATGACCGCATCCCGCACGGTACAGGTGGTGGCAGGCACCGTTTTCGTCTTTTTGACGAAGTGGCTAAAAAGGACCCTGTACTGTTAGACATACCGTTTTGACCGTTTGCTTCGTTCACTCCGTTCATGGCAAAACCATTCCTCAGGTTTAAAACTTTGAGGAATGGCTTTTTTGTGAACGATTGGAACGATATAAACGGTTGGAACGATGCGTTTTTTGGCAAAAAAATTTGGCCGGCGACCGCCCTTTTGGGCGGTCGCCGGCATCCAGCTGCATGGTCCATTCACTCTGGTAAGCGAACCAGCCATACCCGTTCTCATCAGCCCACGCCTGGATGGCGTTTTCGAGATTTTGAATCTTATCGTTACCTGGCTGATTTTCCTCTTTCCACTTCTTCCAGTTGCCTGCGGTGATGCCGCAGTTATCCCGAATGTAGTTGGACATCAGATACTCGGCCACATATCTCTTGTAAAATTCGTAGCCGGGCATATATTTTCCGCCCTCAGCCGTTCTGATGGACTCGCCGTCTTTCCACGTCCAGGTGTGCGGTTTGTAGTGAACGTCCAGGTCGTGGTTGCCGCAGAAGCCGGGAACCTCATCGTCTCCGACCTGCATATAGAACACGCGCATATAAGCGGAGTGGTTGTAGTTCGAGTTCGATGAAGTCAGGTTCGGGTCTGTAAACGGCCCTGCGCTGGCGTAGGCGGCCTTGTTCATCTGAATTGTCTCAGGCGCCCCGCCGCCTGCCGCGCTGGCGGTGATGCCCGTTGCGGGGAACAGGCCGGCAATCATGATAAGGGCCAGCAGCCCAGACAGCCATCTCCGGCCTTTTTGCTTGATAATCTGCAATTATTACTCCTCCTTTTTGCATGAAATAAGGACTTGCTGCAGTGCCCCGTCAGGGGCCGCGGCAAGTCCGGTTCATCCGTCTGCGCATCATTTCACCTCCAGTTAGAACAGGGAGGCGGGGCCGCCTGTGGGCGGCCCCGCCGGTTTCAGGCATAAAGAAAGCCGGCCCCTTTCGGAGCCGGCCAGATGCCTATTTATAGTTTCGCATGGTATTATTATACCAGATTGCCATTCTATTTCAAGAACAGCTTTATACCATACGATTCCATCTTTGTATCGGAAGGTTACTTCGGGTACCTGGAGCGGATATAGGTCCTTGAGGTACCGGCGGGCCATTCATCATAAAAGAGAACCTTATCCCAAACGACCTTCCCCGACACATTGCCGTCTGTCGTATAGTAAGCCTCTGGATAAATGATGTCTTCTTGTTCGAATTCCCCATAGTTATTCAAGACGATGTTTGCATGGTTCGCCGGTCCATTATCCATGATATCACCAACTCGGGTCTCTTCCAGCGAAACATAATAAGCCGGCAAGGTACCAAAGATGCGGTCGCTCACCATATAAGCATACCCTTGACAAGCGGTGCCCCCGCCCATTCCTTTGCCATCCGGGCGGCCAGGATAGCGGGTATCACGGCCCCAAGGGGTGCCGTGGGGATACTCCTCCCGAAGCTGTGCCAACACCGTTTGAACCTCAGTTTCAGTAATCCAGCCGTCCTTGTTGCTGTCCGCAGGGACGTCGTAAGAATTCACATCATACCGGCCGCCCACGGCGCCGGCGGGGCGGGGGACGTCAGGCTGCACCGGGTCAACGGGGTCCACAGGGTCGACGGGGTTCACAGGGTCTACGGGGTCTACGGGCTGGCCGGGTGTAGTACCTCCCGTCACGTCGCCAGTGACGTAACCGTAGATGTTGCACAGGACTACGCACGCCTGTGCCCGCGTCATGGGGGCGCGGGGGGCGAAATTGCCGTTGTCATTGCCGTTCAGGAGGCCGATGGTATAGCAGGTGGTCACGGCAACATAGTTATCCACATCGGCGATGTCGGCGATTTTCTTGGACGCCGCAGAGTATTCCTCATAACTTGGCAGCTTGATGCCCTTATCGACCAGGGCGTTGTACATCATCTGGGCCATCTGCTCGCGCTCAATGGGCGTGTTGGCCACGGCGGGCCAGTTATCGCGAAGTGCCATGTCAGTGACAGGAAACAGCGCATGTTTTGCGGCTACCTCACAGCCGGCAACCCACCACTGCGCCCCAGCGGGCTGGGAATCAATATCGTCGGGGTAAAGGGCCCGGTCCAGCATCAGTGCGAACTGGGCAAAGGTCACAGACCCCTCGGGGTCGAACCTGCCGTCCCCGACGCCGCTGACCCAGCCCTGCTGGGCCGCCTTGGTCACCCAGGTGTAGTACCATTTGTCGGAAGAGACATCGGTGAAGGTGGGGGTGGGGGTGGAGGTGGCCGCAAGAGCAGGGACGCATAGTCCTGTCAGCAAAGCCAGAATAAGTACGATGTTGATGATTTTACGCATTGTGAAATTCCTCCTCAATTAGATTAGAATGGCCCCTACCCGGGCCTTGAGCGGCACTATGGTGGTTATACCGTTGTGGCAGATACAGATGTGGTCAATGGGCACCTCTATTACCTCCGGAAGCTCAGCGAGCGCCCCGTACACGATATCGGCGGCTGGTGCCCCCTCTGGTGGCAGGCAGCAAACCCATCCGCCCGGGAGGAGCAAGTCGCCGCCGGTAGCTATCACAGTAGCCGCTATGCGTTTTCCCCGGTTAATAACCACAGCTTCTTCCCCGATTCTGGCCGGATGCCATGGTAGGGTGATGCGCAGCCTGTCTCCTACGATGACGGGCCGGACCAGTGTATAGATAAGATATCCGACAGAAATAGCGCTAATCGTCCATCCCACATATTGTATTCCCATCTTCATACCCTCCCTATCATACCACGGTTGAGTGCAAAGTACAATATATTTAAGTGCTATGCCACATACTATTATATCACAGCCCACAATAGACTGAGGGTAACGCACTATACCAGGGGGACAAGTATGAGGCAGTTTTACAAGCCACTCAATGTGGAAATAGGGGCCCGAATCAGAGAAGCCCGGGAATCGGCGCGGATGACACGAGAGGGCTTTGCCGAAAAAGTTGACATCAGCACACAATTTTTGACCGATATTGAAAGAGGCAGAATGGGAGCCTCGCTGGAAACCATCATCAAGATTTGCGATACGCTTGGTGTGACCACTGATTTCATTTTGCGCGGCCCTGACTTGGACGAGGAGGTAACCGCCCGGCAGCTCAGCGTCCTGCTTGGCAGTGTGCCGCGTACGCTGTTGCCATTGGTGATAGATAATGTCAGGGACCAAATCCGATTGATTGAGACCGCCCAGGGATTAGAAAAAACAGACCGGAAGGACAATTAAGTATCCTTTCGGTCTATTTTTATTGCAAGAATATAGCTTGCCACAGTGACATCATTTCTGTAGTGAGACAAATGCAAAATAGACACCGCCAGCAGAGCAGCCTTGTCATAGCTCAGGGGCCTTCCAAGCCGTTGAGCCAGCGCCCGGTTTTTACCCCTCAAATAGTAGACACCGGAAAACTCCCGCTCATCCCAGCGTGTCCCGTCCCATCGTTTGCTTTTCACTTTGGCGGCTTCTATATTGCGCTGATTTGCCGCCTTGATACGGGCCTGGAGCTCCAAGCGGAGCTGTTCCCGATACTTTGGTTCAGCGGCAAGTCGGTGGGCGTAATATTGGTATGCTTCCCAGGCCAGGGCCGCCCGCCGACCGTGGAGATTGAGTTTGTTGGACATTTCTTTTTGGGAAAACACATAATCAGAGGTGCCGTCAAAGTAACTTTTAACCAAATCAACGTGTTGTGGCAAAATGCGTTGAAGTTGGTACTTGTTTCCCTTGCCGTGTTTAATTCGGACGCAAAGGTGACCGCTCTCGTCGGTTATCAGGTCGTCGCCCCGCAGGCCGGCGTACTCGGCTCTTCGGCAGCCTACAGCGGCCGCCAGAGCCGCCAGACGGGGCGAGACCTCGGGCTGGGCATCCCGCCGAGCAGAACTGGCCTTGGCCCCCCGGCCCCGGGTGTAGTCGGCGGTGTGACGCTTGGGCAGGATGTACTCGGCAAGAGGTTTACCGTAAAAATGACAGAGGCCGGCAGCGTAAGTATGGATAGTACTGGGGCTTTTGCCTTGGGCAACCAGGTAATCTATATAGTCTTGGATGTGGGGCTGGCACTCCGCAACGCGTCGGCAGGCACGGTCACGGACCCGCCCCCGCTTGTCCGTGATGTGAACAGTGTGATGAGCACGGCAATATTTGATGTAATTTGCAGCGATTGTGCGGTAGCTTTGGAGGGTGGCCTCAGTAATGGGGCGGTTTGTGACCACCTTTTTGTATACACCGGTGCCTTTGTCTAGCACAAACCGGACCCTGGTGGTGTCCATTTGATGCTGGCTGACCTCATATATGATGCTTCCCATGGTCGTTGCTCCTTATAAAATGATTATACAGCAGCCCGTAGCTGCCCATGGCCGGAACGGCCTGGTAAGTTCGCCACGCTTATTTAGGTGTTCACACCTGGGGAAGCAACCAACCCATAATCTTGACCGGTGATGGCTAGTCAGCCGACCAGATAGCTGGTTATTTTCCTGCCACGCAGCAAAATAACCAGCATTCCCCCTTGGGGAGCTCCAGCGTTTTACTTATCCCTGCTGGCGGGAGCAACCGTTGTCCGAGGGCTGCGGCGGGCTACTTTTAGGTAGCGATAACTCATTTCTATATATAAAAAGTGCCGAGCAGCTTACAGAGCACTCGACACTTGAATCTTTATTATTGTAAGTACGATACCTTCTAAGGTATTCTTTCAAAACGTGCTGCCAACACAGCATATAAAACGATTACACTATTATTATTACTTTCGAGAAAAAAGCTAGGAAAGATGGATCAAGAGTGCTAAAATAGAGAGTATGGAGTATATAGACTTAA
>JBCLQX010000068.1:0-2091 GCA_041223805.1 Oscillospiraceae bacterium 44-34
TCATTCAGCATTTAGAACACCTCTTTCAGAACGGAATATAATTTCTGTTCCAGAACCCCCGGAAGCTGGTTTTCCAATTCCTGAAGGGATACCGTCAACATGAACCGGCCTTTCACCCAACTGGCCTTCAGGCTCTTTCCCAAGGCGGGGACATAGCGCCCTGGCCTTTGCCGGTGGCCGTATTCCACATAGCTTGCGTATTCAGTGGGGTTTATGATCGTTACAACGTATTCATTCCCGCGCTGAACAATGGGCAGGATCGTCCAGGCATCCCGCAAGGTGCCGCCTGTATACCCCGCCCAATACTGTTGATAGATAGCCGCTTCACGGCTTAAAAATTTCCGCTTTTTCCCGCTTGCGCCGGTAGCGGTTACAGTGGTTTTTTTGTTGTCGTACAGGTCTTTTGGGACAACTCCAACCGGCGTTCTTTTCTTGACTTTTGCCAATAACCGGGCCGCAAGTTCATTAGCCAATTCCCGGCATAGCCGGTCAAAATCGGTCTTTTCCAGCTTGTCAATGCGCTGTTCCAAGGCTTTCAGTTCCGCAAAATCAGCCTTGCCCCATCGTTTACCCATCAGGCCCAACCTTTCCAAAGGGTCAAATAGATTTCCTGGTGATTGGTGAACACCCCGGCTTCCCCACTATGGGAAAAGACAAATTCCCGGACAAGTTCACCTTGCCGGTTGAACCGCTGAACTGCGATTTTGCACCCGGCAGGGATCACCACATCGGGGGACAGGAACAGCTTGACATTCTGGAACTTTGCGGCAACATTTTCCCCATCGGTTGAAGTTAATTTTTCAAAGGACAGTTTACAGGGTTGATTTTCCAAAAGCGGCGTTTCTGAAAAATCGGTTAGTTTTGTGTCAGGATCAGTGACTTTCACCCGCTTGATAATCGTACACCGATCCCGCCACATCCGTTCCAGGGCTTTCCGCTGGGCGCTCACCATACCAGCCGCCTATACTTGATAAATTCACGGGTTCGCCCATTCATCAAGTAATTGATCAGCGTGTCCAAACGCTGTTCCGGGGTGGTGTTGCCCTCCCCAATGGCAAAAACCGTGTTGGTGTCCCCTTCTTGGATTTGCTTGACCGCCGCTTCCAGGTCGAAGCCCTCTAACTGCCCTGAACCTTTTTTCAGGCTCAAATACTGCCCCGCAACCATTTCAACCGCCAAACGGTTCAGCCCTTCCGGGATAGCCGGTTGGTTGGTTTCATTCTTGATCCGTTCTGTCACCGTGGAAATGATGAAATCAAGCAACGGATCATCGGCGGCCCCCGTTACGCCAAAGGCATCCAGCAGGGCAACCACATCTTCACGCAACGGGATCACCCGCCTTTCTTACTCGCCGCCCTGTTCTTCTTCAGGGGTGGGCAACGGCTCCACAGCCCGGATAGCGGCCAGGATTTTCCCCTTGTTATTGGGAACACCGGTCAGGTCAATCCCGCGATCCTGGGCATAGGCGATCAGTTCCTTGTTGGTCATACCGGCCAGGGGGTCAGGATCAGCGGCGGGGGCTTTCCCCTCCACCATGTAACCCCGCTTTTTCAGGTATTCCGCATCATCGGCGTTGTCAGTGTAGCCAACCCCATTACGGAAATTGACAATGCACTTTCCGCCCCGATAGACGGAACCCCATTTCTGTTTTCCTGTTACCTTGAACATGGTTGAACCCTCCCTTATTCCGTGGCGGTTGCGCCGCTGTCCTTCAGGCCGGTAATGGAACCGTGGAGAAATGCGGGGCCGTGATCCAGGCCGATTTCCCCATAAATCTGTTTCCGGTCAGAAGCGCCCACCTTCGCCAAATCCTCCAGGAACAGAACACCCTTGCCGGGAACGTCCTGGAACACCGGCGCACAGGCGGAAACATCGAACAGCCCAATGGAACCGGGCTTCATGAACGGATTGTAGCAGATACCCATTTCAAAGAAATCGGTTTCCAACTTCTGGATGTTCATACCGCCCACGGTGCGGGTTTGGGGCTGGTTATAGCCCACCTGTTTTTCATACAGGCTGGTGATCCGCTGTTTCTGCTCCGAACCACAGAACAGAACCATGTTGCCGAAAAAGGCCCCGGCATCCGCCATG
>JBCLQX010000068.1:2191-4972 GCA_041223805.1 Oscillospiraceae bacterium 44-34
GGGATCAGGCCGGACAGCTTGCCACGGTTGGCCTGTTTCGCATAGGTAATGGAAATGGTTTCATGGAAAATCTGCGTCACGTTGTACTTCTGTTCGCGGGTGATAGCGGTGGCTTCGGGGGCCGTTTCGGAAGCCTGTTCAGAAATTTCAGGCTGGGCGGGTTCCGGGAACTCATACAGTTGGCCGGTAACAAACCGGTCATTGTCGGTTTTCCGTCCACCGGACAAGCCGCCAATCATGGACAGGAACGGGGTACGGGTGGGGGAAGCGGTGAACAGTTCCCCGGCGAAATTGGGCAGATTGAAAGTGTTGCCGGTTCCGGTTACTCCGTTAGGCATAATCAAACATCCTTTCTAAATTGTGATTTTGGGGGATTAGTACAGTTCCACCCCATCAGCGGCGGCTTCCCGCTTGATTGCCACGGCCAGGGCAGAATTACCGGCTTTCCGGGCATCGGCCAGCCGGGTTTCATAGGCTCCCGCCTTCGTGGTGGGGTTCACACTGGAACCACCAGCGGGGGAAGCGCCGGAAATGGTGCTGGTTGTGGTGGTATCATCAGCCTTAAAAAGAAAACTGGTTCCTTCCGCCTTTGCCAGCTTGCCGATTTCATCCGCAAGGCCCCGGATCGTCCCATCATCGTCCAAATCCGCCTTTTCCAAAAAAGCGGCCAGCAGGGGCTTCACCGTGGCGGGGTTAATGGCTTTGGCATCGGTCAGGGCCTTTTCCACGGCGTTTTCGATCTTGATTTTCTTGATCTCGGCGGCGTGTTCCTGATCCTTGGCGGCGTTGTCGGCCTGAAGCTGGGTGATCTGCGCCTGAAGCGCGGCGGCATCGGCCCCGGACGTTTTCAGGGCGTTCAACTGCCCATCCCGTTCCGTGATCGTGGCCTTGGCCGTTTTCAGTTCTTCGTTTACCTCATTGAACCGGGTTTTGGTCACAAAGGAACCGTTCAAGCCCTCCATAACCTTTGTAGCCTGTTCTTCGGTCAGGCCCATAGCCATCAAACTTTCTTTGGTCATGCTGATTACCTCCAATCAAATTTCCTGTTTTTCCGTGGGTAGGAACCACGATTTTGAACCGTTTATTTTTCCGCCCACACGGTTCCAACAGGCGAAATGGTATGAAAAAACCACCACCGGCCAGGGCCGGGGTGGTCTAATCATCAATATAGGGTTTCGGGGTCAGGATCATCCGGGCGGTATGGGGTGCCTTTGTCCAGGCAATCCCGGATCAAGGCTTCCACTTCGGCATCCTCCATCCCCATTACCATGAACAGGGGAAAACTTTCATTGAACCGTTCAAGATATTTCTGAATTAGTTCAGGCATCACAAAACCACCTTTCAGGGCTGGGCCAGAATGGTTTCCAGCATTTCTTCATATACGGCATAGGATTTGGGCAGATATTTTTTGATAACTGCCAGACTTTCCGGGCAACTCATTGTTGCGGAAGTCATTTCTGCAAAGGCTTCTGTCCCAAGGCCCCAATCAATCCCGTTATAAGATCGGGTTGTCCAGTAGGAACCGGCCCCGTGGCCCACGCCACAGACGATTTTCCCACGGGTAGCACCTTCCAATATATCAGAAATATCCGCCATTTGTAAAGGGGTCAGGGATTGCATTTCCCTTTTCACAGCATCAAAGGCCATGCTTTTTGTGATTCTCAACCCCCCGCCGCAAATTCGGTAATAATCCGCTGTTTCTTGGGTGATCCATCCTTGACTAACCCAATACTGAAAATCAGTCTTGTGGGCTTTCATATCGGACAAAATACCCTTTACCCAATCATCTACTTCTTTTTTTATGGTAGTTGGAAACAGGCCGTTTTTGTAAGTAGATGAAAAATGCCATTGGCCGTTTGGAGTACCCAACCGGGCGGCTAATCCATCAATCGCGTGGCCGCTTTCATGGAACAGGGTGGAATAAGGGGCAAAGTATTTCCGGGCTTTTGCATCCCCATTGATCCCGACATAGATATTGGTTCCCTGACAGTATGCGCCGCCGTTGTGGTGGGGATCGGCAACCGTGATTTGCCCTTCATACCGGTTCCAAACCTCCTGAAGCTGGGGGTTGGGGCAAGCGTCCACCCGATCCCGGATTTGGTCATAATGATCCTTGCCAAATTTCTTGCCAAACTCACTATCATAATCCCGGACGATTTGGGCCACGGTTGCGGGGGTCAAGCCGTCTTTGGCTCCACCATCCACAAAGGTTGTTTTCCAGGTCTTATAGTTCATATTGGCCGGGACGTGGTACACTTCCCCATCAGCGTTCCGGGCAATCCGTTCCCCGTCCTTATCATCAATATGGGGGCAAGTAGTCCCCCGGCAATGGGGGTGGAATGGGGGGACGGTCACACCGGGTTCAAATTGGGATAGTGGGATCACTGTTCCATCAAAATCCGCGCAAAGGTCACAGGTGTAACCATCCAGGGTTTCCAAGATTTCAATTTGTTCAACCCCAATATCCTTGTAGGTTTCCCGGCTGGATACAGCGTTGAAATAGGTGGTTTCAGTACGAACCAGCCGCCCCGCCTGATACCGGGATACCCCAAACCGGCCCCGTATGCTTTCGGTCAGCTTGTGAACGCTGTCACCCCGAAGAAGCCCTTGGGTCAAAGTGGTTTGCACCCCGGACACAAGGCCCGCTTTTTGCTCCCAACACCGATCCCGGAAGGTTTTCTTGTCCCCTGTCCAGGGCCTTGAAAGTAAAGTTTCAAGTTTTTTCTGATCCAGGGCGGTTATATCCCACCCAAGCCCAAGGCCCTTTTGGATTTCATAGGC
>JBCLQX010000068.1:5072-7161 GCA_041223805.1 Oscillospiraceae bacterium 44-34
TCAAACACAATGGCAACCTTCCGCCAATGGTAGCGTGTACGGGATTTGAACCCGTGATCCCGGCTTGAAGGGCCGGTGTCTTAACCCCTTGACCAACACGCCATATAAACGCCGGGGAAGGGAATTGCACCCTTGCAAGGTAGGAGTGATCAGCACCCTTGCCGCCCCATTATTGCCCCGGCTTATTAGGAAAGGTAGGGGATCACTGATCCCCGCCTGTATCCCCGGTTGGATTATTTGGATTGGCTCTTGGGGGAAAAGCGCCCATGTAGTCAGCCATAGCTTCCGCCTTTTCCTTTTTCAGCCGTTCCAACTCTGTTTGTGCATCCTTTGTCCATGGGTGTTGCTCCACAATGGTTTCATTGGAGAGAATACCAACGGAATTTTGACAGTTGGTG
The DNA here is from genome assembly GCA_041223805.1 of Oscillospiraceae bacterium 44-34. GTDB lineage: Bacteria > Bacillota > Clostridia > Oscillospirales > Oscillospiraceae > Lawsonibacter. The sequence continues at coordinate 5,471 of JBCLQX010000068.1, forward strand.
ATTGCTTCAGATTCATTGATCAGAATATCCCGGTTGAAAATCACCGTGATTTCTTCCTGTTCAAAGTCCCCGGCTCCTTTGGTTTTCAAATCCTGGTTCACGAACCAAAGAAGCTGTTCAAAAGCCGCCTGAAATTCGGTTTCCATCCCGTTTGCATCCAAATCAATATCCGAATACATACTTTGGATATTCATTTGGTTGGGGTTGCCGGACAACCGATCGTCTTTGGCATCATAGCCCCCGGCATTTTCAATCAGGGCCTTTTTGAACAGTTCCAAAATGGCCTTGTAGTTTTCGGCGGTGACAACCACGCCCAAGGAATCCACCCCGCCATTTTCCCGAACCTTTACCACGCCATAGGTGGCAAGGTTGCGGCGGAACTCCCCAAGGTTTTCCCCATCATAGTCTTTCAGGATCAAAATGGTGTTGCGGGGGTTTTCCTCCATGTTGTTTTCAAAGTCAGACAACAGGCCGTTGATCCCGTCCTGAAGGGATTTCACACGGCGGATCAGGGGGATTTCCTTTTTGTTGTACTTGAACGCAATCAGGGGAAAACGATCCCAATTAAAGTGTTCTACTTTGTCCCCGGTTTTTCTGGTGATATAGGGGGCATAATCCCCCAATTCCACATCCGGGATCAGGGTGGAACCGTCCAGCACATAGCGGTAAATTCCATCAGGCTTGAACAGTTCAACCCGCTTCACAATCTTTTTGGCTAATCCGTCCCAAACCTCTTGCAGATAAAGACGGGCGGCGGCATCCAACGTGGTATGATCATCGTCCGCCCAAAATGGCAACACCTGAAAGGCCGGGAACCGCCTGAAGCATAGTTCACCCTGTTCATCGTAGTGAACGAACAACCAGCATTTCCCGCCGTTCAGGGCATCTTCTGTGATATATTTCAGCATCCGGCGAAAACTGGCATTGAACCGCTTGCCCAATATCTGAACATAGGCTTTATTCTCACAGTTGAAAGTGAACGGCTTGCCCACCAGATAATTGACTTTCTGATCCACCATCTTTGTGTATTGGTTATCCACCACATGGGCATTGGGCAGATTTTCCAGAACCATCAATTTCCCATCCGGGCCAATCGCGGTGCGTTTCCGCTTCAAAATATCATGTTCCCCGGAATAGTAGCGTTCACCGGCCATCTGTTCCAGACGTTCCGGGGATTTCTCCCACGCCACGATCTCACGGGCAAAAAATTCAAGTTCAGTCAATCCGGCCCCGGCTCCCGCCCTGATCAGGCGATTGATCCGGGCGGTTTCAGTTTCCATGAAAAGCATACAATCACCCTTTTTATTGCAGAATAGACGTAAACAGCACAAAACCCCTGATATTTCAGGGGCCGTGTTACTATCGTGTTAATCAAAACTGAATGTGGGGCCAACCAGAATATCTTCCAGGGCGTACCGCATAGCATCCATAAGGTGGTTGAAATCGTCAATGGGGATGTTCAGCCGCTTTCCGGTTTTGGTGTCCGTGTCCCAAGTATAGTTTGAAATTTCCGTGATAAAGTTCACACACTTGGGATGAATGATAATGTGATAATCCTGAAGATAGTCAATGCCATTGTTCACGCTGTCCCGGCCTTTTCGTGATTCACGAATATGGATCAGGCCCAAGGTATACAGGCGGTCAATGCTTTTGGGTTCCGCACAATCCGCCCTGATCCGCTCTTTGGCATA
>JBCLQX010000069.1:0-7105 GCA_041223805.1 Oscillospiraceae bacterium 44-34
CGATGGCGGCCAGCAGGGAGGTATTGTTGTCCTCCACGGGGCCAAACGCGCCGTCGGTGAAGCCGTAGCCCTGGAGGAACCACAGCACGATGGTGGACAGCAGGATCACCGTCCCCGCCCGTTTGATGAAGCTCCAGCCCCGCTCCCAGGTGGCCCGGAGCACGTTGCTGGCCGACGGCGCGTGGTAGGCGGGCAGTTCCATGACAAAGGGAGCGGGCTCCCCGGCAAAGGCTTTGAATTTCTTCAGCATGATGCCGGAAATGACTACCGCAGCAATGCCGATGAAGAAAGCAGAGGTGGCCACCAGGGAAGAGCCTCCGAACACCGCCCCGGCGAACAGGCCGATGATGGGCATTTTGGCTCCACAGGGGATGAAGCCGGTGGTCATGATGGTCATTTTCCGATCCCGGTCCTGCTCGATGGTTCGGGATGCCATGATGCCGGGGACGCCGCAGCCGGTTGCCACCAGCATGGGGATGAAGCTCTTGCCGGAGAGGCCAAAGCGGCGGAAGATGCGGTCCATGATGAAGGCCACACGGGCCATGTAGCCCACGTCCTCCAGGATAGCCAGCAGCAGGAACAGCACCAGCATCTGAGGCACGAAGCCCAGCACCGCGCCCACGCCGGCCACGATGCCGTCTTGGATCAAGCCGTAGAGCCAGCCGCCCTCGGCCACGCCCAGAGCGCCCAGAATGGTGTCAAACAGGCCGGGGACCATCTCGCCGAAGAGGTTGTCGTTGGCCCAATCGGTAGCGGCGGTGCCGATGGAGATGCCCCAGCCGCCCATGGCCAGAGCGTACACCAGGAACATCACCGCCACAAAGATGGGCAGGGCCAGGATACGCTTGGTGACGATCTGGTCGATTTTGTCAGAGACGGACAAACTGCCCTTGGCCGCTTTCTTCTTCACGGCCTTGGTGACCACAGAGTTGATGAAGGAATACCGCTGGTTGGTGATGATGCTCTCGGCGTCGTCGTCCAGCTCCTTCTCGCAGTCGGCGATGTGCTGTTCCAGGTGGGCTTTCAGGTCGGCGGAGAGGTTCAACTCCTCCAGGACCTTTTCATCCCGCTCGAAAATCTTGATGGCGTACCAGCGGAGATAGCCCTCCGATACCTTGCCCTGGATGGATTCCTCAATGTGGGCCAGGGCGTGTTCCACGCTGCCGGTGAACACATGGGGCAGTTCCCCGGCCTGTTTCCTTTGGGCCAGAGCCACGGCCTTTTCCGCCGCCGCCATGCCGCCCTCGCCCTTGAGGGCGCTCATCTCCACTACCTCACAGCCCAGGGCCTCGCCCAGCTTATTGAGGTTGATGGTGTCGCCGTTCTTCCGCACCAGGTCGATCATGTTCACCGCCACTACCACGGGCATGCCCAGCTCGATGAGCTGGGTGGTGAGGTACAGATTTCGCTCGATGTTGGTGCCGTCCACAATGTTGAGGATGGCGTCCGGCTTCTCGTTTACCAGATAGGACCGGGCCACCACTTCCTCCAGGGTGTAGGGGGACAGGGAGTAGATACCGGGCAGGTCCTGGATCACCACGTCCTTGTGACCCTTCAACCGGCCCTCCTTCTTCTCTACGGTGACGCCGGGCCAGTTGCCCACATACTGGCTGGAGCCGGTGAGGGCGTTGAACAGTGTGGTCTTGCCGCAGTTGGGGTTGCCCGCCAGGGCAATCTTGATGTCCATTGTCATTCTCTCCTTTCGTTTGTTAGCTATAGCTAACTTTTATTCTAAAGAATAGCGGCCTCCTGCCGCATCAGTTTACTGAACCTCGATCATCTCCGCGTCACCCTTGCGGACGGACAGCTCGTAGCCTCGGACGTTCAACTCCATAGGGTCGCCCAGGGGGGCCACCTTGCGAACGAAGATCTCCACGCCCTTGGTGATGCCCATGTCCATGATCCGGCGTTTCACCGGGCCTTCGCCGTGGAGCTTCGCCACAGTCACGGTTTCGCCCACCTTCACATCTTTCAGCGTTTTCATCTTGCTCTCCTCCTTTTTGTTTCTTAAATCATAATACGGTTTGCCATGGTCTTGTCCAGCGCGATGCGGCTGTCCTTCACCTGCACGATCAGATTTCCTCCAATCTCGCTGACCACCGTCACATCGCTGTCCACCACAAATCCCAGCTCCGCCAGATGCTGGCGTACCTCGTCCTTACCGGAGATTTTGCGGATAGTCGCGGTTTCCCCTGCCTTTGCCATTGTCAGCGGCATCATTGCCTCGCCTCCTCCAGGACATGGTTAGTAAAATCTAACCTTGAAATCGGCCTTAGTTTACTACCGCTAACTGCCAATGTCAAGACCCTTTTCAAAAAAACTTGCATTTTTGGTTAGAATGTGCTAACCTATGCACAGAGGTTTCCGTGGAAGGAGGATTTTTTGTGAATATCCACGAATCTGCTGAGGACTATTTGGAGGCGATCTTAAAACTCCGGGAAGATCATGGGATGGTGCGCTCCATTGATATTGTCCATGAATTGGGCTTTTCCAAGCCCAGCGTCAGCATCGCAATGCGAAATCTCCGGGAGAACGGATATATCCACATGGACGATGACGGCTACATTACGCTTTTGCCTCCCGGTGAAGAAATTGCCCAGCGCATCTATGACAGGCACAAGCTGTTGACGCAGGTTTTTATTCAGTTGGGTGTTTCCCCGGAGACAGCGGCGGCGGACGCCTGTAAGGTAGAGCATGATCTGAGCGATGAGACCTTTGAGAAAATCAAGGCCCACGCCGCTGGCGGGAATTGTCCCTTGAAATCAATCTGATCGCATAGGAGAAACCGGCCCCAAGGCTTATGGAGCCGGTTTTCTTATGCTATTTCAGCTTGATTCCAGCAGATTTGTCATGCTCCGCAAACTGACGCCTAACGTGGAGAGGTTATGCAGCATGGCGGAGGTAGCCGGAGGCAGGACACCAACTGCTCCAAGGGCAATCAGGGAGCCGTTGAAGCCCATGACAAAGCGGTAATTGGAGCGGATGCGCCCGGTCAGTTTGCCAGCGATCCGCCGCAGACTGACCAGCTCGTTGAGATCGTCCGCCGCGATGGTGATGTCCGCGATCTCTCTGGCAATGGCCGCGCCGTCACTGATGGCAATGCCCACATTGGCCTTGGACAGCGCCGGGGAATCGTTGATGCCATCCCCGATCATGATGACCGTATGGCCTTTCGCCCGTTCCGCCTCCACAAAGCTGGCCTTATCCGCAGGCAGAATTTCCGCATGGCGCAGAACAAAATCGCTGAATGTCCTGCGAACGAAACTGACAGCGAGGAAAGGAGGTTAGCGCCTATGAAGCGTCGTAACTACAAAGGCCGTGAACTGCTGCCGCTGGCGGTGAGCGATGCGGCCCAGACCGGGGACGCCGATGCTGTAGAGCAAGTCTTGCGATACTACGAAGGTTACATAAACAAGCTGTGTACCCGGACGGTCTACGACGAAAGCGGCTGTCCCCATGCCTGCTTGGACGAGTACATGAAAAGCCGTCTGGAAAACAAACTGATCCGCGCCATTCTCGGCATGAACTGATAACCGGCCCCGGCTGGGGGGAGCAGTTTACCCTTTCCCTGTTCCTCCCGCCTGCGGGCCTGGGCATTTCAAAGAAAGGCTGGTGAACTATGGCCGAGGAAATCGGCATTTCGGTAAAGGACAAATTTTGCCTCACCATTGAAGAAGCCTCCCGCTATTTCGGGATCGGCGAAAAGAAACTGCGCAGGCTGGTAAACAGCAACCTGGACGCTGGTTTTGTCATTCAGAACGGCGTGAAAATTCTAATCAAACGCCAGCGGTTTGAGCAGTTTCTGGATAAGCTGTCGTCGATTTAAGCGCCGTACCTTACGAAAAGTTCCTATAAGACATTCAGATTGATATGGAAATCGGGCCTCGGCTATGGTATAATATGATTATATCGTGCCGAGGCTCTTTTCACAGAAAGGAGCATAGACGTGAGCGAAAAGCGACGTGACAGCAAGAACCGCATTCTTCGCAGCGGAGAGAGCCAACGCAAGGACGGACGATATGCGTACAAATACATCGACGCCACTGGCAAGCCCCAGTTTGTTTACAGTAGGAAGCTGGAAGCCACGGACAGCACACCTCAGGGCAAACGGGACGGGCTTTCCCTGCGGGAAAAGGAGAAGCAAATCCGGCGGGACATTGAGGACGCCATTATTCCCCGCGGCGGAGAGATGACCGTTCTGGATTTGGTGAAAAAGTACCTCTCCCAGAAAACCGGCGTCCGGCACAACACCGAGGCCAACTATAACTTTGTCCTCAACATCATTAAGAAAGAGGACTTTGGCAGACAGCGCATTGACCGGGTGAAGCTGTCCGACGCCAAGTGCTGGCTCATCAAGTTACAGCAGGACGGCAGGGGGTATAGCTCCATCCACTCCATTCGCGGCGTTGTCCGGCCTGCGTTTCAGATGGCCGTGGACGATGATTTGATACGCAAAAATCCGTTTGAATTTCTGCTTGCCACCGTCGTTGTCAACGACAGCGTGACAAGGGAAGCGATCACAAGGAAACAGGAACGGGCATTTCTGGAATTTGTAAAGGGTGACAAGCACTTTTCCCGGTATTATGACGGCATTTATATCCTGTTCAAGACCGGACTTCGTATCTCGGAGTTTGTTGGGCTGACGCTGGCTGACCTGGACATGAAGAACCGCAAAATCAGCGTCAACCACCAGCTTCAGCGAAAGCGGAATATGGAGTACATCATTGAGGACACGAAAACCTCCAGCGGAACGCGGGAAATCCCTATGACAGACGATGTGTACCAATGCTTCCAGCGCATTATCGCCAACAGGCCAAAGCCCGAGACCGAGCCGATGATCGGCGGTAGGTGCGGCTTTTTGTACCTGGACAAGGACGGCAAGCCGATGGTGGCGCTTCATTGGGAGCATTACTTCAAGCACATCTGCCAGAAGTACAACAGCATCTATAAGGTGCAGATGCCCAAAGTCACCCCGCACGTTTGCAGGCACACATTTTGTTCCAACATGGCAAAGAGCAGTATGAACCCCAAGACGCTGCAATATCTCATGGGCCACTCGGATATTGGCGTCACGCTGAACACCTACACCCATTTGGGCTTTGAGGACGCACAGGAGGAACTGAAACGGGTCGCAAACAGCGAGTAGTAAAACGAAATGAATACCTCTGATTTACTACATCCTGTACTACTTTTGGGGTCAAAGCTGTGCCGTATTATGCCGAGATATGCCAAGAGAATGAACAGCAGAAAATACCGCAAAATACCTGCGATGCCCGGAATATCAATACATTCAAGAGGTTTCAGGATATGACAAGAATACTTTTCGTCTGCCATGGAAACATCTGCCGCAGCCCAATGGCCGAGTTCGTGATGAAAGACCTGGTAAAGAAAGCGGGGCTGGAGTCGGAATTCCTCATCGAGTCCGCAGCCACCAGCACCGAGGAGATCGGCAACCCGGTCTACCCTCCGGCCCGCCGCAAGCTGGCCGAGCATGGTATCGACTGCGCCGGCAAAACGGCACGCCAGTTGAGGAACGAGGACTACGACCGCTTCGACCTCCTGATTGGGATGGACAGAGCCAATCTTCGGAACATGCATCGCATCTGCGGCGACGATTTCGACGGCAAACTTCATCTGCTGATGGAGTTTGCGGGCCGCCCAGATGCCGAGGTCGCAGACCCCTGGTACACGGGGGACTTCGAGACCACTTGGCAGGATGTGCTGGCTGGATGTCAGGGAGTGTTGGATATATTGAAAAATCATAGTGGAATTGTCGACGAAAGTATGATATACTAAGGTCAGGAAAACTTTTTATAAGGAGCTTGTGTATGGGCCTTTTACCAATGGGGGCAGATATCCTGCCGCCGTCCGACGACCGGGTATTTAAGCTAATCCTGACCCCTCTGGATGCGAAGCCGGTGCTGATTGATCTGGTTTCCTCTATCATCAAGCGCCCTGTGGTCGATGTTGAGGTGCGTAATAATGACATCCCACCCAGCGATACAGAGGAGAAAGCGGAGCGGCTTGATGTAAACTGCCGTATTGACGACGGTTCCCAGATTGATTTGGAGATGCAGGCCAGTCGAATCCAGGAGGACTCCGACGGTAGATATCAAAACCTGAAGGGCAAGAGCATATACTATCTATGCGACCTCCACTCCTCACAGCCGTCCAGAGGAGTGCGTCGGTATGACCGGCTGTCCCGGACCTATCAGGTGACATTCTGCTCCTACACAGTATTCCCCAACCGGAGCGATTACGTTAATTCCTTCTCACTGCGGCACGACGAGGACAATGAGCTGTTGTCCGATGCGATTCAGGTTGTGTATGTAGAGTTGAGCAAGCTCCAGGAGATCATGAAGAAGTCTGTAGATGACATGACAGATCTGGAAAAATGGGCTGTGTTTTTCCAGTACGCCAGCGAGCCGAACCATCGAGAGACGGTAAATAAGGTCATAGCGTCGAAGGAGGTGCTGCAAATGGCCGGGAATCGATTGATGAGCATCAGTCAGGATGAGCGGGAACGGGCAGTGTTCCGCAGCCGCAGGATGTTCCAGACAGATATGCAGTCTGATCTGGCGACTGCTGAGGACAGAGGGGAACGCAGAGGTCGGGCAGAAGGCCGGGCAGAAGGCCGGGCAGAAGGCCGGGCAGAAGGCCGGGCAGAAGGCCGAGCAGAAGGTGTTTTATCCGCAGTTCAAAGTCTGATGGATAGTATGGGATTGTCTGTCGATCAGGCGATGAATGTCTTAAAAATTGCGGAAACAGATCGCCCGATGTACCGCAGTATGCTGAGTGGTCAGTAAGTTACCAGAGCAAAAAAATCAGACACAAACGCGCCGGTTGCCTGTCAGGCAGCCGGCGCTTATTTTTAAATCGGAGGTGCTAAAATGTCAGGTCCATTAAAGAGCGGCAGCGCTCAGATGACTATTACGGTACAGGGTCACGAGGTGACCCTGTACTTTTCCAGTGTCAATGCCAATTTGAAATTGTAAGAAAACGCCGAAGAAATTTTGTAGTTTTTCGGCGGGGGGTAACAAAACTAAGCGTTTCCTTGCTCAAAAAGAGTGTTCACGATTTGCTGTTTCTGACGCATAAATTCCTT
>JBCLQX010000070.1:0-6780 GCA_041223805.1 Oscillospiraceae bacterium 44-34
CGAAATCTGCCCGACTTGATCCAGGCCGCCGTACATCTCCTTATGGCGTTCTTCTCCGGCATCGTGGATGCGCTGGCCGGTATCGACACTGACGCCCTGTTGAAGGGTATTGCTGGTGTCGGTCTGTTATCCGCTATCATGTTGGCGCTGGGCGCTGTCGCCGGGTTGGTTCCCGGAGCAATGGCCGGTGTCCTTGGTATGGGGGCGGTGATTGCCGAACTGGCGCTTGTGCTTGCCGCTATCGGCGGTCTGGCGCAGATTCCGGGCTTGTCCTGGCTCATCAGCGAGGGCGGAAAGCTCCTTGAGGGCATCGGAACTGCCATCGGCTCTTTTGTGGGCGGAATTGTCGGCGGATTCATGAGCGGTGTGTCCAGTCAGTTCCCGCAGATCGGGGCCGACCTCGCCGCTTTTATGACCAATGTACAGCCGTTTATAGACGGGGCCAGCAGTATCACTCCCGATATGCTCTCCGGTGTGAAAGCGCTGACTGAGGTCATCCTCCTGCTTACCGCCGCTGATATTCTGGACGGGCTGACGTCCTGGCTCACGGGCGGCTCCTCACTGTCTGACTTTGCGGAGCAGCTTGTCCCCTTTGGGGAGGCCATGAGCAATTTCTCCAAGTCGATTGCCGGTATGGACGCCGGGCTCGTCTCTCAGGCGGCGATTGCTGGTAAGACACTGGCTGAAATGGCCGCGACACTGCCCAACAGCGGCGGTGTAGTTGGCTTCTTCGCCGGCGAGAACGATATGGAGACCTTTGGAAATCAGCTCGGCACATTTGGCGACGCGATGGTCAACTTCGCGAACAAGGTCAAGGGGATGGACGCCGATGCTGTGACCAATGCCGCGATTGCCGGTAAGACCATGGCCGAAATGGCCGCTACGCTTCCAAACAGCGGCGGCGTAGTCGGTTTCTTCGCCGGCGAGAACGACATGACTACCTTTGGCGAGCAGCTTGTCCCCTTTGGCAAAGCCATCAAGGACTATTCCCTGGCCGTCCAAGGCTTGGATGTGGACGCTGTTACAAACTCCGCCACCGCCGGTCAGGCTATGGTGGAGCTGGCAAACACCATTCCAAACTGCGGAGGTGTGGTCGGCTTCTTCGCCGGAGAAAACAATCTTGACACCTTTGGCGCTCAGCTTCTCAGCTTCGGAAACTCTATCAAAGCGTATTCTCTGGCGGTAAAAGGTCTGGATACAGATGCCGTGACCAATTCCGCCACCGCCGGCAAAGCACTTGTGGAGCTGGCGAAAACCATCCCTAACTGCGGAGGACTGGTCAGTTTCTTTACCGGCGATAACAACATTGCCGATTTTGGAGATGACCTCGTTCTCTTCGGCAACGACCTTGCGGCCTATGCGGCAGCTATCAAAGATGTCAAGCCTGACGCGGTGACAGCTTCTGCCAACGCAGCGCAAGCACTTTCCAATCTGGCATCCGGTCTTCCTGACAGCAGCCTCTTCGACCAGTGGTTTGGAGGGGACCAGACTCTCGCATCGTTCGGCGACGATGTTGCCGAGTTCGGCGAGGCTATGGGTGATTACTACAATGAGATCTCCGGAATTGACCTCGGAAAGATGTCCGGCGTCATCACCCAAGTCTGGGGGCTCGTGGACCTTGCCAAGGGCGTCAAGGATGTCGATAAGAACGCTTTCACCAACTTCAGTAAATCTTTGACCACCCTGGCGAATAGCGGCATCGACGGTTTCACCGATGCGTTCTCTAATTGCGGTCAGAAAGTCAACAGCTCTGTTCTTGTCATGTTGAACTCTGTTAAATCTTCCATCTCCAGCAATAAGGCTGTCGCCAACCCGGCAATGGAGGAGGTCATGGGTTCCCTGGCAAACGTGGTGAACGAGAAGACCACGTCTATGAACACCGCTGTTGTACAGATGATGAACGGGTTCAGCAAGACTATCCGGGACAACACCAGCCCTGTCAAGTCGGCCATGACCACAGTTTTGAACAATACGGTGACCGCCATCAACAGCACGAAGGGCTCGTTTACCGAGGCTGGCAAGAATGTCGGCCAGGGATTTGTGAACGGCATCAACTCTAAGCTGAGCGCTTCTACCGCTGCGGGCCGCAGTTTGGGCCTTGCCGCACTGAATGCAGCAAAGAAAGCACTGGACAGTCATTCCCCGTCCCGTGAGTTCATCCACCTGGGCGAGAACATGGGCGAGGGCCTGGCAATCGGTGTGAAGAACAGTATTGTCCCAGCTTCTCAGGCAACTTCCGGCATGATCGACGAGGTCATCGCGGTCAGCTCCAAGGGCATTGACGCTTTTAAGGAGTGGGCCGAAGAGAAGAAGTATTATGGCGAGCTCAGTTTGAAAGACGAGCTGGCCGGGTACGAAAATCTTCAGAAGATGTACAAGGCTGGGAGCGAGGAACGCAAGCAGATCGACCGTGAGGTCTACAGACTTCAAAATGAACTTGTAGCGGCTACCTATCAGGCCTCCATGGACTGGATTGAGGAAGAGAAATACTACAACCGGCTCAGTCTGGAAGAGGAACTTGCCGCTTATGAGCGTGTCCAGGCCAGATATTTGGAGGGCAGCGAGGAGCGTAAGAAAGCCGACCGTGAGGTATATCGCCTGCGGAATGAGCTGATGGATGCCTCTTATCAGCATTCCATGGACTGGATTGAGGAAGAGAAATACTACAACCGAATGAGCCTTTCTGACGAACTGGCCGCCTATAAGCGGGTCCAGAGCCGGTATGCCAAAGGTACAGACGAGCGCAAGAAGATGGACCGCGAGGTCTACCGGCTGGAGAAAGAGATCAGCGACGCCCAGAAGCAGTATGCCGAAGATGTTCAGCGTGTTCAGAGTGAGGCCAATCAGAAGCGGCTTGACCTGGAGCAGGAGTATGCCGATAAGGTAAAATCTATCAACGACAAACTTGCGCAGGACATTCAGTCGCTGAACGACCAGTATGAAAATGCTTTGAAATCCCGCGAGAACAGCCTTTACCAATCCTATGGACTCTTTGACGAGGTCAAGAAACGGGAGGAAGTCAGCGGGGAAACACTGATGAAGAACCTTGAGGGTCAGGTCAAGGAGTTTGGCGAATGGCAGGATATTTTGGACAGCCTGTCCGCCAGAGGCCTTGACTCCGACCTGATTGGGGAGCTTCAGCAGATGGGCCCGGACGCTATCTCGCAGATCAAGGCGCTGAACTCCATGAGCGACTCCGAACTGGAAAAGTATGCGGCTCTCTGGTCTGTCAAGCACGCCCAGGCTCGGGAGCAGGCTGTCGGCGAGTTGGAGGGGCTCCGTATCGAGACCCAGAACAACATCGCGCAGCTCAGGGTCGAGGCCGACCGGGAGCTTGAAGAGTATCGCTCTGTCTGGCAGTCGAAGATGGCGCAGGTCACGGCCGACGCGGATGCGGAGCTTGAACGGCTTCGCAAGGAGTTTGGCGAAAAGGTCGGTCTTATCAAGACCAATACCGAGGATGACCTGAAAGAGATGTCCGAGACGGCGCAAAAGATCCTTCGGGAAGCCGGATGGGACGAGACCGGCAAGCAGATCGTGACCGGGCTGACCGATGGCGTTCAGTCTGAGCGTTCCAGCTTCATCGACGAGCTGACCAACATGGCGCTCGCCGGTGTGGAAGCCGTGAAGACAACGCTGGACATCAACTCGCCCTCTCGGGTATTCCGTGAGTTGGGCAACTTCACAGGGCTTGGTTTCGTGAATGGTTTGCACAGCTATGTGGAGAAATCCTATGACATTGGTGCGGATATGGCGGAGTCGACAAAGTCCGGCTTATCCAACGTGCTCCAGACAGTCGCCGATATTGTGAACGGCGGCGTCGAGATGGAACCGACCATTCGCCCGGTGCTGGACCTGTCCAATGTGGCGAGCGGTGTTGACACCCTTGACAGCTTGTTCTATTCCCGGCGGGCCATCGGTCTTGCCGGTCAGGCGAGCGTCGCGTTCAGCTCACCCCGTGATAAGAGCCAGGCGGCCTTTACCGTGAACAACAGCGATGTTGTGGCGGAGCTCAAGTCCCTCAGGGGAGAGATGGCCGCTATGGCGGAGAAGATGGAACGGATGCGGGTCGTGCTGGATACCGGAACTCTGGTGGGCGAAATGGTTGGCCCTATGGATACTGCTCTCGGGCAGAGAGCTACTTATAAGGGAAGGGGGAATTAGTTTGTACCATTCTATCACATTTGGCGAGAAAAACACATGGGATGACTGGCGGCTGGTCCCCTCTTCCCGACCTCTGTTCAACCCTCCGCCCCAAAAGGTAAAGACACTGGACATTCCCGGTGGGGACGGCGTTATTGATTTGTCGCAAGCCCTCACCGGGTATCCGGTGTATCAGAACCGGACGGGCTCCATTGAGTTCATCGTCATGAACGACTTTAAGCCCTGGCACATGGCTTACTCCGACATCATGGACTATCTGCATGGGCAGACCCTGCGGGCGGTTCTAGAGGACGACCCGGAGTATTTCTACGAGGGCCGCTTTGCCGTAAACGCCTGGAAGTCGGAAAAGGACTGGTCCCGCATTGTTATCAATTACGATGTCGGCCCCTACAAATGGTCGGTGCTGTCGTCTGTTGACGATTGGCTGTGGGACCCGTTCAACTTTCAAAATGGCGTTATCCGCGCCATGCTGTTCAAGAACATCGCCGTTTCCACAACGGCAAAGGTCCAGCATCTGGACGCGGCGCTCTTTGGCCGGGCCCCCATCTGTCCTCATTTCGTTGTGAGGTCTTCGGCTGGACGGGGCGTCCATGTCCGGTTTGTAAATCCGAAGCTGGAGCTGGACATCACCAAGTTGCTGCACGATGGAACTGTGCAGATCCCGGAGTTTGTGTTCTTCGGGGATTTGGGAGCGGACATCTATTTCTGGTGCGACACCGGAACGGCAATGGTTTCTGTTGACTTTAGAGTAGGGAGGTTGTGACAGCGATGTATTCGATTTACGCAGACGGCGCTTGTATTTACAGTGATGTCTTTGCGGTTGACAGCATGAAAGTCATCAATCCCAAACTGACTCTGGAGGACAACGGGGCCGGCTCCCTGGTGGTGACGCTTCCACCCCATAACGCTGGCTATGCCTCTATTGTCCGAATGGTCACGGATATTTCTGTCCAAAAAGACGGCGAGGAGATCTGGGCCGGACGTGTGCTGTCGGAAAGCGAGGATTTTTACCGCAATCGTATCCTCTACTGTGAGGGTGAGCTGGCGTACTTCAACGACAGTACCCAGCCTCCGGCGGAATATTCGGGTATGAGCGTCCGCGGGTATCTGGAGCGGCTTATCGCCGTCCATAACTCTAAGGTCGCTGCAAACCGACGTTTCACCCTGGGAGCGGTGACGGTCGTTGACAAAAACTTTCCCACCTACTACACCAACCACGATAAGACCATGGCCGTCTTCAACGCCATGGTAGAGCAGTATGGTGGTCATCTCAGAGTCCGCAAGGTAGATGGTGTTCGCTATCTGGACTATCTGGCCGAGTATCCCGATACTTGCAGCCAGGTCATCCAGTTCGGCTCCAACATCATCGACTTTACCAAGCAGTGGGACTCCACGGAGTTCGCAACGGTCATCGTTCCTCTGGGCAATCGTCTGGAGGACAGTCCCATTGAGGCGCTGGACGCATATCTGACGGTGGAGAGCGTGAACCACGGCAGTATGTATGTTCAGTCCAACGAGGCTGTCGCCGTCTATGGGTGGATCGAGAAAGCGGTCACCTGGGATGACGTATCTGACCCGGCGGTTCTGCTGGAGAAGGCAAAAGCCTATCTGAGCGACATCCAGTTTGACAACATGGAGCTGGAACTGAGCGCCCTTGACCTGCATTACCTGGATGTCGATGTCGAGGCGGTAAAGCTCCTGGATGAGATTCGGGTCATTTCCCGCCCCCACGGTCTGGACAGGATGTTCCCCGTGACTAAGCTGGAGATCCCTCTGGACAGTCCGGAGCAGACCCAATTCAAGCTGGGGACTACGGTAAAGACCAGCCTCACCAGTGTGAATAACCAAATCAGCGCGGCGATCCTGAAGAAGATCGACGACCTGCCCAAGGCCCACTCCATCCTCAAAGAGGCTAAGGAGAACGCCACTCAGATCATGAACATGGCCACCACCGGCTATATCACCATCACCAAGGACGATTACGGCTCGGAAACGCTTTATATTTCCAATGTCCGGGACTATACCAAGGCGGACAAGCTGTGGAAATGGAACATGAACGGCCTGGGATATTCCAATGACGGCGGCAAGACCTTTGGGCTGGCCATTACCATGGACGGCTCCATCGTGGCTGACTACATCACCACCGGTGTGCTGAACGCCGATGTGATTCGGGCGGGGACGCTGAAAGACTACGGCGGAAACTTCATCCTGGACTTTGAAACCGGAAAGCTGACCATGAAAAGGGGCTCCATCAACATCGGAAACGGCAACTTTACCGTGGATGAGGAGGGCAATCTGTACGCTCGGCGGGGAACTTTTGCTGGCACGCTCTCCGGAGCCAAGGGGACCTTTGGCGGTCAACTTGTGGCAGCCAGTGGAGACTTCAAGGGTGTGGTGCAGGCATCTGATTTTCTGGACCGTTATGGTAGAAGTATGATGTCGGGGGATAAGTTCGCTTCTGACTATTTGGACCTGTATGGGCTGACCATCCGGAACAAGAATACCGGGGCCACCACGTTTGCTGTGAGTTCTACTGGTGTCATCACCATCAATGGCAACATCACTATGGGAGCAGGGAGCACCATCAACTGGGCGGCGGTTAGTAATCAAAATCTG
>JBCLQX010000071.1:0-6475 GCA_041223805.1 Oscillospiraceae bacterium 44-34
TTGTTACCCCCCCCCGCCGAAAAACTACAAAATTTCTTCGGCGTTTTCTTACAATTTCAAATTGGCATTGACACTCCTTGCGGCACAGGGGTTTCCGTAGATGTTTGCAAGGTCCAGCCTTAACCCTAACCATGTCCGCTTGTTCTTGGGAGTGACTTTCTGATATCCCGCTTTTTCCATCTCCTCAGCAAAATCATTTTCCCGGCGGGTGTATTCGCCTGTGTCTTGTGCCCATGCCCTATACTCGGTGTAAAGTTCCCGGGCACCCACTCGGGCGTTTGGCTCCCGGATACAACGGTCATCAATGAAGCGTTCCAGCCAGTTTTCCCGGCTCCGGTACTCCTCGGTAGCCTCCGCCACAGCGTCAGGGAATGTGAGCTTGAAGCCGTTCAGGGTGAAGTCCACGGCTCCTTGGATGATCCAGGACAGGACAGCGGGTCCGGCCTCCTCCACCAGTAAGTCAGACATATTCTGCACTCCGGTATTTTCCGGGATGACAGCATTAAAGGGGACCACGATAATCCGTCTCCAGGTGCCGTCGTCTGTGGAACCGACACGGGGCAGGTGGTTGGTAAACAAGATCAATGAGTGGGACTGCGTGATGTCCTCGGGGTCATGGTATTTTCTCTCGATTGATAGCGTGTCGGTGCTGGCCAGCTTTTTCAGGGTCGACGTACTCAGCCGCTGATGTTCCTCCAGTTCGGCGGCGATGACCAGCCGCTTGCCCCGGAGCGTAGCCAGGGCCGCTCCCCGGTTCTGCCGGTCGGTAGTCAGCACATTGGAATCAATGGTGCCCGCATAGGTCCCCAGCACACCGGCCAGGGTATTAAACAAGGTGGATTTGCCGTTGCGCCCGCTGCCGTTGGCGACTACAATACCCTCATGGTACACATGCCCAATTGCGGCCATCCCGGCCACCAGCTGGAGGAATCCTGCAAGTGAATCATCACCGCAAGTGATCGTCTGGAGAAATTCGGCCCAAATTGCCGCCCCCTGGCCGCCGGGGGAGGCGTTGGTGATCTTGGTACACCAGCGGAGAGGGGCGTCGATCCCGTGGGGGGCTATTCCCCCGGTCTGGAGATCCACGATCCCCGCCGGGGTGTTGAGGGCGAAAGGGTCAGAGTCCAGCCGGTCGGCGGCGATATGCAGGGGAGGCTTGGACAGCTCCAGCATACCTTTTATTCTAGCTACATTGCGAGACCTGGTAGCGTGGCCGAAATATGCCTTTGCTTGCTCTATATCTCGCTTGGCTTGCTTTGCCAGCTCATCCGCACCAGGTTCTTTCTGAGACAGGGCCAGCTTTGCAGCCGCCTCCAAATGATAAGCGGCCTCTAGCTCCACCTGAGCCTCCGCAATCATATGTACAGTCAGGTCAACGGCCCTCTCCACGGCTTTGTGGTCGTCCTGTGCCCAATGTGTGCTGGTCCAGTTGAGCCAGCCCAGAGCGTCACAGAAGGCCAGAAGGCCGTGGTACTCGTTCGCCAGGACAACAGCGTTGCCGGCGTCTGAGTAGTCGGGGGGCTTCCAGGATAGGGTGTCACTCAACGGCACCGCCCCCATACAGATAATTCCACTTGGCCCGCTCCTCCTGGTGCTCCTCATACTGCTTCACCAGCTCCTCCAGATTCAGGGTGATGTTGTGCTTATCCGGCTGGCCGATCTCGATCACGGTGTACCCCTGCCGCTCGCACAGCCGCTCAATCAATTCCTTGGAGGACTGGCCTACCACCCCGGCGGCCCGCAGCTGGTCACGGGTCACGGTGACGGTGATTGCCTCCTCCTTGCCGGTGCGGTGGTCGTGAGCCACCACGGGGAACTGCCGCAGGGTCAGGTTGATTTGGTTCGTCACGCTGTATACACCCCTTTCAAATAGTCCATGAGCTGGTCAACGTCCACCAGCTTCTTCTTGCCTACGGGTACATGGGGCACCTTCCCGGTGTTGATTAGGCCACGGATCGCCCGCAGTGTTACCGCCGTCTCCGGGTCCTCGGTCTTAATGACGGCAAGCGCCCCCTCCGCCGTCCGCATTCTTGGTGTGGTCATGGTTACACCTCCTCCAGCAATTCGGCGGGGTCCACACCCAGCGCCTTAGCGATTCGGCCCATGGTGGCGGGCCTAACTCCTTTTCCCACGATTGCATTTTGCACCGTGGGCCGTGGAAGCCCAGCAGCGGCAGGAAGGTCGGCACTATTCATGCAGGCCCGCGCCATTGCCAGCTCCAGTTTTTTACGGTTTACTTTCATTATTTCACCTCCGAAACAACCGTTTTGGTTGGAACAAAAATAAAATATCACAGTTTTGGTTGTTTGTCAATAGGGAAATAAAAAATCTTTCCAAAATGGTTGTTTTTTGATGTGTTCTATGTTATCGTAATATGGGGTGATTTAATGAATACCTATGGAAGCCGAATAAAGGCCGCTCGTGAATCGGCTAACTTAACGCAAGAGGGACTTGGACAAAAACTGGGGGTAACTGGTGTTACCATAATGCGATATGAAAAAAATCAACGTGAACCACGGCAAGATCAATTTAAACGATTGGCTGCCGCTCTCAATGTGGATGTAAACTGGTTAATGAATGGCTATACATTGGAGCAACGGGATCAGGCAAGTAAAGATTATGTAAAGGAGCGATTTACTGAAGCCAAAGCATGGAAAACCAGGTTAGATGAGATTGGGCAGGACCTCGGGAAATTAAACGACGAAGGACAGGTAGAAGCAGTAAAACGTGTTAAGGAATTGACAGAAATAGAAAAGTACAAGTATAAACGGAAACCTTCTCCTCTTTCCGCTGGTATCATTGTGTATAGAGATGATCCCGCCGGGCCATCCAGCCCCGCCCACCAACCGCCCCCACGGGACGAAACGCCGGGTAGGGGTACAGACACCACCCCGCCCCCGGAGGGCGCAGAGGGGCCGCAGGAGGGGGGGTAGGGGAACGAAATTTCGTTTCCCTGATGAACAGCCCCCAAATCTGGGGCCTCCTGAAATTTCAGGAGGCCGGCGCAAATCTGGGGTCTGCTGGAAATCAATCAATCAATCCCCTAAAAATTGAGGGGATCAAAAAGCCCCATGCCCACGAGTGGACACAGAAGCAAAAGCATTATATACCGAAACAAGGTGTCCGATTTTTTGGACTTTATGGAGCAAAAAGGCAAGTTGATATTGGGGATAATCATTGACAATTTGGTTGCGAGCGCATACAATGTAGGTATGATACAGACCTCGCCACGCCTCTCAAAGATGCGTACCATGGCGGGGTCGTTTTTTTAGGAGAGCATTCAAATGGAAGAATTAAAAAGGCACGCCTCCCTCTCAGAACAAACCAGTCTATTGTTAAACCGCGGATTAGTGATAGAACATCCTGGCCAAGTGGAAAAAGCTTTGTTCAACATCAATTATTATCGGCTCTCGGGATATTTACACGATTTCAAAGATACAACTTCTGACCATTACATTGAAAATCTTTCATGGAACAGATTGAAGCGGATCTACGATTTTGACCGAAAGTTAACGCGTATTCTTATGTTTGCTCTGGAAGATATTGAGGAAACATTGAAAACCCGCTTCTCCTATACAATCACAAAGCATTTTCCCGACGATCCTACCATCTATTTGCGACCGCAAGTTTATAGGGAATATGGCAAATACCTCCGCTTCTTAGATCATTTTTACAAAGCAAAAGAGAATAACAGTGGGCTTCCCTTTGTCAAACATCACAATGAAAAATATGGAGGTCTTCTCCCAATGTGGGTTGCGGTGGAATTGCTTACGATGGGCAATCTCCACTCACTTTATGATAATTTAGCCGGAAAATATCAAAAGGAACTTGCAAAATCATATGATACTGGCCCACGCCAACTTTCCAGTTGGATTCAAAACCTTACTTATACACGGAATCATTTAGCTCACTACATGAGAATATACAATTTCAATTTTGGCAGGACTCCTATTGAATGCAGGCGTCACCCCCGCAATTTCCCGGTAACTAATATGATTTTTGACCAAATTCATGTAATCTCCTGTATGTACTCTGATAAAGACGAATGGGATCACTATGTAATTGCTGAAATCAAGGCTGTCATTGAAGAATATGGCGAAGATGTGGCGTTATCTGCACTCGGATTCCCGGGCAACTGGGAAACAATTCTTACCAGGGGATAGAAAACCGCCCAGGCGCTTGCAACACCTGGACGGTCATAGATGCACAAATACCAGAGCGACTAACTAAGGCACCAGTGCGCCTATTATTATATCATGGGGCTGCCACGGTGTCAAATCAAGAAGGAGGATTTTCACAATGGCAACCTATACAAAGCGCGGCAACTCGTACCGGCTCCGGGCCTCCTGCGGGTACACCCCGGAGGGCAAGCAGATCATGAAGTCGAAGACATGGACGCCCGCCCCCAGCATGACGCTGAAGCAGATCGAGAAGGAGCTAAACCGGCAAATGGTTCTCTTTGATGAAGAGTGCCGGGGTTCCTCCCTCACCGATGGACACATCAAGTTTGAGACCTTCGCCGGGCAGTGGTTCAAAGAGTATGTGGAAAAGGCCCTGGGCAAGCGCACACAGGCCAACTACAGGCAGCTGGCCCCCAGGATATACCAGACTATCGGCCACCTGTACATGGACAAGATCACGCCCAGGCAGATACAGAAATTTATTAACAGTCTCAGTGAACCAGGGGCCAACCAGGTCCACCCGGACCGGGGTTTGTCCCCCAAGAGTATCAAAAATCACCTGTCCTTCATTTCCTCTGTGTTCGCCTATGCTATCAAAATGGGTATGCTCCAATATAACCCCTGCCGGGCGGTCACGCTGCCGCCCCTAGAGACGGGGAAGGAGAAGGTGTGCTATACCCTGGAAGAGGCCCAGGCTTTCCTTGACGCCCTGGCCAGCGCCCCGATCCGGTGGCAAGTGTTCTTCTCTCTGGCCCTGTTTGGCGGGTTCCGCAGGGAGGAGCTATGCGGATTCGAGTTTGAGGACTTCGACATGGAGCAGCGCACCGTCTCTGTCCGCCGGGCCTCCCTCTATACACCCCAGGACGGTATTATTACAGCCCCCACTAAAACCACCAAGAGCCGCCGTACCTTGAAGCTGCCCGCCTGGATATTCGACCTGGTGAAACAGCTCCGGGCAGAGCAGACCTTGCAGAGGCTTGCCCTGGGGGATCAGTGGCAGGAGTGTGGGCGGCTGTTCACCAAACAGGACGGCTCCCCCATCGGCCTCCAACAGCCCTATCAATGGCTCCAAGGGTTTTGTAGAGAAAAGGGTTTACCCTTCTATGGTGTCCATCAGTTCCGCCACCTGAATGCTTCGCTGCTGATCTACAATGGAGAAGACGTGCGGGCCGTCTCTGCCGCCCTGGGCCATAGCCAGACCTCCACCACACTGAACATATACGCCCACACCTTCGAGACAGCCCAGGCCCGCGCCTGTGACGCTCTGTCCGAAGCTCTGCCGGTGAAATTCGGGCGGAAGCGGGCGTGAAATTTGGTCATTGTTTGGTCGTTATTCAGGTGTAAAACAATGACCAACGCCACCACAGCATGAAACACAGAACGTAGAAAATGCAGTGTTTTCAACGGTTACAGGGGATTGCGGTACATAACGAATAATAACAAGTCCTTTTCAAGTCCTGTATCGTCCACCAGATAAACCCCTAGAGCCGCAAGGCTTTGGGGGTTTTTTGTATGCCGCTAGTACACACCCGAGTACACACTCAGCAATAGAAAACGTGTACTTCGCCCCGACACCCACGGGAGAACGAGTAGCCATGCCAAAATGTAAAAATTTTGTAGACTAAGTATGAATAAATTGTGAATAGCCTAGCATGGCAGACTATGCCAAGTATAATTATTCGTTTAATTTTAAAATTACGAATTTTTGTTCGTTTGAACCGCTCTCCATTTTCCCCCGCAAAATATAGAGATTACGTTGATTCCACAATAGTAGGAAAGTAAAAATATACATATATGGCAAGACATGCCATGGTATGGCACACTTTACCATGCTGTTTTCTTCGGTTTTTTGCTCTTGACAAGAGGAAATCAATATATTATTATGCAAATTGTGATTGCGCTACAATTTTTTAAAGGAGGTGAATTTTTATTCCTTTGCTCAAAAAAACGACCACCCCGAGCTGCAACTCGGAGTGGTCTGTGAAGCGGTAATCAATCGTGGCGCATATACAGCCCGTACTTACCCAACCCGACAATTACCTGTACTTAAAATATAGCATGAAGTGGGGTGATTGTCAACGTCCTAAAAAAGGAGTCGCATTTTGAAAACATATCGAACTGTAAAGCGTTACCGCCGCCTGCGCGGGGCTCTGGTCGCTGCGGGAATCGACCAGGCTGACCTTGCCGACATCCTGCATATGTCGCCAACCTCGGTTTCTAAGGAAGCACTGATTAAAGCAGGTAAAAGCCAGGCAAACAGACGAAGGTAATAAAAACGACCAATAAAGGGCCAT
>JBCLQX010000072.1:0-6324 GCA_041223805.1 Oscillospiraceae bacterium 44-34
AGTTTTGTTACCCCCCCCCGCCGAAAAACTACAAAATTTCTTCGGCGTTTTCTTACAATTTCAAATTGGCATTGACATTCATAGCGGCAAAAGCAGAGTACAGACAGGAAAATATGACACTCGAAAGTGCAGACTTCCTGCTCAAATTTTGCATAGCAGAAAACAATGAATTAGGGGCCAATATACCAGAGCTAAATTCTATCAATGATTAAAAAGCGGCAGAAAACAAAACTCCACACAAAATTCATAATTCTCTGCTATAATCGCGTTGGTGAGGTGGATCACATGGTGAAAATTTTAGTGGTCGAGGATGAATACGACATCCGGGAGCTTTTGCAGAACTATTTGGAAAATGAGGGCTATCAGGTTGTTACCGCCTCTGATGGCGAACAGGCCATCGAAGTATTCCGCAGCTCCCATGTCGATTTAATCCTGCTGGACATTCTGCTTCCCCGCTTAAATGGCTATGAAGTATGCAGGGCCATTCGGGAGGAATCAGATATTCCAATCATCATGCTGACAGCGCTCGACAGCGAAGAAGATCAATTAAAAGGTTTTGACTTGCGGATTGACGATTACATTCCAAAGCCCTTTTCCATGCCGGTCTTACTCCGTAAAATTGGTGCAATTCTGCGCCGTACAATGGGAGACAGCATTTCCGGTCGGATAACATATAAAGCTCTGACCCTGGATTTGGAAGGCTACAAGGTCCATGTTTCCGATCAAATTGTTGATTTGACCCAAAGAGAATTTGAACTGCTGAAGATCCTGCTCCAAAACCAAGGGCGCGTTTTATCCAGGCAAACGCTGTTGAACCGGGTATGGAGCTATGACTTTTACGGTGACGAGAGGATTGTCGATACGCATATCAAGAATTTGCGAAAAAAGTTGGGACTGGATTACATCGAAACAATCAGAGGGGTGGGTTATCGCATTGATTACGAAATTGAAAAATAGCCTGACAACAAAAATTTTCCTCGTCACCTGCCTGCTGCTGACGGCAGTCTGTGCTTTGACCTATGGCCTGATTGCCCAGCTTATGCCGCTGACCTACACAGTAGATCAGGAGCGTCTGTTGGCTGCCCAGGCTGAACGTCTGGTAAAGCAGCTGGAAGAATATACGCTGGCTGACTGCGAACCGCTCCTCTCACAGTTCACGTTTCAGTATGGCGTCCCGGTGAGTATCCAGGATTCTGCGGGGAATGTTGTCGGCGGCGTCGACCCCTCCGACATCATGCCGACAGGAGAAAATGGGCAATGGGAAATGACGCCAACCCATTCGTCGATCGAGGGTATTCAGCCCAACAATGAAAACGAGGATTATATTGTACATTGTATTGGCACCGAGTTTTCTTTTCAGGATTCCTCCGAAAACTGTCAGCTGCTGATATTTGCCAGCACTCGCGCGGTCAACCAGGCGGCGGAGGCTTTGGGAGATATCTGGCCCTGGCTGGCTGCGGCCATTCTGCTGGTGTCTGTGCTTACCTCCCTGTTCTACGCGCACTTCATCACACGGCCCATTGTGCGATTGAGCGGTATTTCCCAAAAACTGTCTGAATTGGATTTCAGCTGGCGGTGCGGAGAACAGCGTACAGATGAAATTGGTACGCTGGCCCACAATCTGGACGAACTGGCGGATCACCTATCCCGTTCCATGCAGGAACTCCGGACCGCGAATGCTGCCCTTCAAAAAGACGTGGAGCGGGAACAGCAGCTGGAGCAGGCTCAGCGGGATTTCTTCTCGGCGGTTTCCCATGAGCTGAAAACCCCCATCACCGTTTTGAAGGGTCAGCTGGGCGGGATGTTGGACGGAATTGGCGTCTACGCGGATCGGGACAAATATCTGGCCCGCAGCTTGGTTGTGGCAAACCAGATGGAGAGCTTGGTACAGGAGCTTTTGACTGTCTCCCGTATGGAACGGGGTGGGGAGCTGTCTATGATTCCTGTGGAACTCACCGATCTGATTCGGAACTGTCTGCAAAATTACGATGAACTTTTCCGGCAGAAAGAACAAGAGGTTGTTGCAGATTTACCGCCGGAAATCTGGAGTGCGGGAGATCAGGCCCTCTTGAAAAAGGCTTTGGGCAATCTGCTTTCTAATGCCGCGCTCCACTCGCCGGTAGGCATCAAGATTTGGATTTCCGCCCGTAGGAAAGAGGACACTATTATTTTGAATGTAGAAAACGAAGGGGCGCATATTGCCCCAGAGCAGCTGCCACACCTCTTTGAGCCGTTCTTCCGCGGCGACCCATCCCGGAGCCGTCAGACAGGCGGAAGTGGATTAGGGCTTTATCTTGTTCAAAAAATAGCGGAACAGCATGGGGGCAGTTGTCAAATCCAAAACTCTGAAAGAGGCGTCTGTGCGACACTGATTCTGCCAAACTCCACACAAACCACATATTAACCACAAACGAACTCCACATTCTTCTGTTATCCTGACTGCAATCTCAAGCGGAAAGGATGAAACACAGATGAATGTGGAGATTTTTAATCTGTCCATGACCTACCCATCAGGTAAAACCGCCTTGCGGGAAATCAATCTGAACCTGAGCAGCCCAAATCTTATCGGCCTCCTGGGGCCGAACGGAGCGGGAAAGTCCACCCTGATGAAGCTCTTGGTGGCGGGCCTTCTCCCCACAGAGGGGACGATCTCGGTAGACGGAAAGCCCCTGATGAAGCAGGAGCGCTTGTTGAAAGCCCGCTTGGGCTATTTGCCGCAGTCCTTTGGGCTGTTTGACGAGCTGACGGTCTGGCAGTTTCTGGACTACATGGCGGCGCTGAAAGGAATCGACAACAGCCAGGAGGCCATCGCCGCCGCGATCCAAAGTACCAATCTGGAGGAGAAGCAGAAAGCAAAAATCCGTACTCTATCCGGCGGACAGCGCCAGCGGGTGGGAATCGCGCAGGCCATCCTGGGCAATCCTCATTTCCTGATTTTCGACGAGCCTACGGTGGGCCTTGACCCGGAGGAGCGGATCAGCTTCCGCAATCTGTTTTCCCAAATGGCCCAAGACCGGCTGGTGCTTCTGTCCACCCACATTATTGAGGATGTTCAGTCAGTGTGCAATCAGCTTATTGTGATACACCAGGGCCGTATCCGCTTTGCCGGTACTCCCGCCGAGCTGATCGCCGGAGCTGTGGGCCACGTTGGTGTATTTTGGGAGAAAGACCGGCGGCAGGAAGTGGGCCTGCATATTACCTCCCGTGTCAACACAGCACAAGGCATTGCCTGCCGCGCCGTGGCAGAAAAACTTCCTGATTTTGTGGAACAGGTAGAACCTACGCTGGAGGACGCCTACCTCTATTTGATCTCCGGGGAGGCGATTTGATGAACATTCGGCAATTCCGTCTGGAGCTGGCCCGTCTGCTCCAAAACCGTCTTACATGGTTGGCTGTTCTCTTGACCGCGCTGTCTCCCATAGCGGGCTTGACAGTTTACCACCCTTTGTATTCCAACAGCGAAAGCAGCTACGTTACCACCATGCAGGGAATGTATCTGGCAAACCCGGCCCTGGCGGGCGGTGTTTTGGGCGCTGTCGTATTTGTCATCCTCACCGTCTGGAGCATGGACAGGCTTCGGCGGGATGGAATGGAAGCCTTGACCCATGCGGTGGTATCTCCTATGACCGCCGCTCTGACCCGGCTGGGGGCGCTGCTGTGCGTCTCTGTTCTGGCCCAGGCCATTACCACATTGGCTTGGCTTCCGTATGCCATAATGAAACTGGGTGCGGTCTTTGATCTGAAAAGCTATCTGCTGATATACCTGATTTTTATGTATGGAGCGATTCCTCTGGCGATTTTGTTTGCCTCCGCCGCCTGTCAATTCACCCGGCGGGCTGATTTGTCTCTGGTCCTCTTTGCCGCCTTTGCCGCCCTCAGTCTGACGGTCTGGAAGGAGAAATGGCAGCTCTGCTGGCTGAATCCCTGTGTTTGGGCAGTCTCCGATGATTTTTCCAATTACCGTATTTTTCGCTCGGTGGCCTATGTGCGGCTTACCTGGCTGCTGGCAATGGCCGGACTGTGGGTATTGTCCTATCTCTGTGTACGTCAATACGGGAAGGGACCGCTCGGCTCATTTGCTCATAATATCCGGCGATTTTACCGTCCAGCGATAGCGGCGGCATTGATAGCCTGTTCCAGCCTGCTCTATATGGGCCAGCCCTTCCTCGATCACAGCAGCCCGGATATAGATTATGATTTTGTATTTGCCTCTGAATATATGGAGGCGGTCACCTGTTCTGGCCGTTATGCAGACGTGCGTCCCGATCCCAAAACGGGCAGCGTATATGGGAAGGCCCAATTTCAGCTTCAAAATACCAGCGGTCAGGAACAGAAGGTCCGTTTCCTTATCAATCCGGGATATGAAATTTCCTCCATTCAAGCAAATGGCGCGGATGTGCCGTTTACCTTGGAGGATAGGCAGGAAATCAATGAAAAGGCGTTCGTTGTAGTCATCCCTGCCGCCCCGGAAATTGAGCTTACTATGGAATATGGCGGTTTTCCCCAGGAGTGGAATATCGTGTCCGCTGAACAGGGCAGTCTGGAAATCAGCGGCGCCTATATGAAGCTGGAAAACGACGCGCTGGCTCCCTGCCCCTATAACGTGCGGTATCAGGGAGATCACCTTTCCAACGTGACAGACATCACCCTCCCCGGACATATGACCCCCATTTTGTTTGGGCTTGGCTCCACTGAGCTGCTGCGGGAAAACTCGGACAGCACAAAAACATGGCGCATGGAGCGGGACAGCTATCGCACGATCATATATGCCGGGGATTATATCCGGGAGGAAATTCCGGTGGAATCGGCGGGCATTACTGTCAATTTCTATTACAGCCGTAAGCATCAGCCCGTCATGGAGGCTATGAACGCCGCGGAATCCATCCGCCAGACCATTGAATACTGTACCGAACATATCGGCCCGTTGTCTTTTTATGGAGATGGGACCTTTAACCTGATCGAGCGGCGAAGCGACGGCGGCGGATATGCCGGAGACGGCGCCAGCATTGCGGATGAGCTGGACTATACCGCTGAAAACCTGTCCAACGGCGCAAAAGGCGGCTCCTCCGCTCAGGTGACGATCCATGAAATTGTCCATCAATGGTGGGGCCTGGGGAATATGTTTGACCCCATGGACGAGAACGGCATTTGGTCTGCCGAGGGTTTGACCTGCTACACCACCTATCGCATTGTAAAGGCGCTGTATGGGGAACGTGAGGCCCAGGCCAGCTTTGTGGACACTTGGCAGGAGGCTGTAGACGACTACTACAAGGATTTCTATGTCCGCCACCCGGAGTACCTGTCCGCTTTGCCGGAGCGATATCAGGCTGACATTGCCAACAATCTGCGAGGGATGCGGCAATATAACGAAATGCCCTTAAAAATCTTGAAGGCTGAACAACTGGTGGGCGGTGAGGAGGCTATGGACGAGATTTTGAAAGGTCTCTTTGGCCGGGAGCTGAACCCGGAATATCCCTATCTGACCTATCAGGAATTTCTGGATGCCTGCCATCTGACAGAGGAGGACTTAAACCTTGAATAAGATATTTCGATATGAGCTGCGGCGCTTGCTGTGGAACAAGCTGTTCTTCGGTATTCTGCTGGTTTCCCTGGGATATGGCTGGCTGACGCTGACTGGATCTGTGGTCAGGGGCGTGGCACACACAGCGCCCTTTTCCCCATGGAGCTTTGGATACTATCTCAGCCAAGCTCTGCCGCTGATCTGCCTGGGAGAATTGTTTCTCCTTGCGTTCTTCTTCTCCAAGGAGGAGCGTCTGCTCCGGCCCTTGACCCAAGCCACCCCAATCAGGCAGCGGCGGTATGCGGCTCTGCGGTGTGGAGCGGTGCTGACAGCTACCCTTGTCCTCTGCCTATGTGTCGCAGTCCTGGCGGTTGGATTCTATGTGTCGCTGTTTGGGTGGGTGGATTATGGAGAACTGATTTTACCCGCTCTATTGACCCTGATCCCGCCCATTGTCTTTTGCCTGGGAGCAGGAATGATGTTGAGCCGCTTCAGCCATACTCTGATCTACGCTCTTATGGCGGCAGTAATTTTATTGACTGTGCTGCCCCTGCCCCCGGCAATCAATTTCTCATTGAGCGGTTTCTTCTCTCAATTTCCGTTGACGGTTGAAAAATTAGACCCAGCGTTTCAGATTCCAAGCTGGCTTGCAATACATCAAATCAGCTTAATCGCTATAGGGGCTTTTCTTGCTGTTTTTGCCGTCAATGTACAGAGAAACAGCAGCTGTCATCGCCAGTGATAAAATGTAAAAAAACGCCGAGGAAAAAATGTAGTTTTGTGGCGGAGGAGGCGAAAAAAAG
>JBCLQX010000073.1:0-6269 GCA_041223805.1 Oscillospiraceae bacterium 44-34
GAAATAAAATATGAGTTGTCTACATTTCCACGCTTTTATCCACTTCTTACTACTGCTCAAACCGTTGAAATAACAGCACTTAGCAGTAGACGTGTATTAAAGATGTTTCTATTGTATTTTTGCTTTGTTTATGTTCACAACCGCAAGCAAAAGCAACGACGCCTGAATCTTTCAAATCTGCAAAGAAGGGAACGACAAATTATGGATGAAATGCAGAGCTGTCTGGACATTCTGCGGAAAAATGATGTGGATGTGGATACTGCGGTAGACCGTCTCATGGGCAACGACGATATGTATCTGGAATTCATCAAGCGACTGCCGGAGGAATTGAATCTGGCGGCCATCCGGCAGGCCATGGTTCAGGAGGATGCGGAGAGCTTTCATTTTTACCTCCATGGCCTGAAGGGATTCGCTATCAATCTGGGCATCACCGAAATCGCTGACGCCGCCCAGGCGGGATTGACCGAATTCCGAGCCACGCAATTCCGCAACACCACCAAACTGGAGGGTCTGCTGGAGGAGATCGAAGCCTCCGGCGAAAAGTTCGCCTCCGCCCTGGGAGAGATCAGAGAAATTGAAGAAGCTGCAGAAAAATCTGAAAAAACGAAATAGGGGGACGTGAGTTATGCGCAACACCCTATTGATTATCGACGATTCAGAATTGGATCGTGCAATCTTTAATGAAATATTTAAAAAGGACTATCGGGTTCTGCGTGCCGCTACAGCCTCGGAGGGCGTTGATTTGGTGCGCAAAAATGCTTTGAGTCTTGCCGCCGTCGTGCTGGATATCTGTCTGCAGCGGGGCGCCAACGGCTTTGCGGTGATGGAGCGCATCCACAAGCAGGAGGGTTGCGCCCAGCTGCCGGTCATTCTTCTCACCGCCGAGGCAGAACCCCAGTGGGTTTACCGAGGCGTGGAGATGGGCGCAGTAGATTTCCTGGCCAAGCCCTTGGCTCCGGTGGCGACTCAGAACCGAATCAAGACCATTATCGAGGAGGCCTGGGGCACTGAGGAGGAGCAGGACGCAGACGCCCCTCCGGGCAAAATTTCCTTGCAGGAGGCGGAAATTCTCACCCAGCGGTGGCAGAAAAAATTCCTCAGCTTCTGCCAGAACCGCGACTCCGCATTTGCCAGCTATATACAGCGCCTGCGCATCATCACCAGCGCCCTGTCCAGCGCCTACTGCGAGCTGTTTCCCGAATCCGGCCTGCTCCCCTATGACGCCAAGCTGATTAATATGGCCTCAGGTTTTGCCGAGATCGGCCAACTGGGCCTGCCTGACGATATCATATGGGGTGGAGCGGACCAGGACGAGCCAGAGCGAACCCAGTTCTTCCTGCACACCAAACTGGGTGGCGAATTTTTCCGGGGCGGTCCTCAGGAGTGGGAGCCGTTGATAACTTACTGCTCTGAGGTAGCGATGTACCACCACAAAAATTATGATGGCACCGGCTTCCCTTCCGCACTGGCACGTGACGAAATTCCCCTGTCCGCACAGTTGGTACATACCGCCATGGTGTGCAGCGATCTGGCTGACCAATATGAGGATGAGCCGGATGTATTCAAGATGGTCTACCGCGCCCTCTCTCTCCGGGTAGGCCGCATCCTGTCTCCCAACATGCTCAAGGCGGTGGACGCCTCCCGGAAGCCTCTGGAAAATACGTTCCGCACCATGCACCTCAAAAAAAGAGTTGAGGATGTGGAAAAGAAACTTCAGGTCAGAGAGGCTGTCACCCTCCGGGGCGGACAGAAAGAGCAGCCCGGTCAGACCGCCAAGAATGGCAAACCAGCTGTGAATACTCTTTTCCATACCCGCCGCCGTAAAGATTGACAGCGATTTTGATAGAAACCGCCCCGCCTCCGAAAATGAATTGCCCCAAATTGTGCGGGCAGTGCAAAAAAGGCCCTTAGTAGGAAATATCGAGTTTTAGGCGGAGAGACGTCGTGCAAACGGCGCCTCTCCAGTTTTTAACTGAATACGCCCAAGGTTGTAAAAATAAATAAAATCATCAAAGAACTTTCTGGCTTGCCGGAAAGACTTGATTTTCCGGCGGCAGATACACGCTGTTTTGAGGATGAGGAAGAAATTTTCGGCCATGGCATTGTCATAGCAGTTTGCCTGTTTTGACATGGACGGTGTAACAGTGTATTCTTTAGTTCGGTCAAAGTATGCTGGTGTATCTGCTGTCCCACCTGTACCCACTTCCTCAGCCTGCGGATCTCAGCCAAATGTTATTCTGTTTTATCACCCGCAATACAGTCTTGGATTACGGTAGATGCCCGGTTTCTCTAACCACAGCCACATCTTTCGTTAGCCATAGCTCTGCCTGCATCGCGCTTGTTGAGACCGAAGAAGTTCTGCCAGCTCCTTCATCGGAGGCTTTTGTCTATCTGTCCGTTTTTACTGGTTCGGTACAGGCGATCCCGGAGAGGTCCGCTTATACCTTTAATTCCACAGCCCGGTCCAGGGCGGCGTCGATGTTGGGGATAAAGCTGTCCGCCCCCACCAGGTCATACAGGCCGGATCTCTGGAACACCGACATAGGCTGCTCGTTCACGTGGGAGAACAGCACCCGGATTCCCTTGTCCTGGCACTCCGCATAGAGCCTGCGCAGGCTGTTCAGGGCGGTGATGTCCATTGCCGGCACAGAGCGCATCCGCAAAATCAGTACATTCCGCCCGGTATTGCGCTCAATGTGGGGGACCTTGTCCGCCGCGCCGAAGAATAGGGGGCCAGTGAACTCATAGACCATCACATGGGAGGGGACAGGCTTGAGCCGGCCCTGATCGTCCCCGGTGTCCTCCACATAGTCCCACTCCTTCACATCGGATACGTCTGCCATCCGCTTCATAAACAGCAGACAGGCCAGAGACAGACCCACAGCAATGGCCACCACCAGGTCGAAGATCACCGTGAGCAGGAAGGTGGTCACCAGCACAGCCACGTCGCTCTTGGGCGAGTGCCTCACCACGTTGACCACCGTCCGCCAGCCGCTCATGTTGTAGGCCACCTGGAACAGGATGGCGGCGATGCAGGGCATGGGGATGAGGGCGGCATAGGGCATGAGCAGCACCAGCACCAGCAGCAGGACCACGGCGTGGACCATGCCCGCCACCGGGGAGCGGCCGCCGTTTTTGATGTTGGCCGCCGTCCGGGCGATAGCCCCGGTGGCCGGGATCCCCCCAAAGAGGGCGGAGGCGGCGTTGCCCGCCCCCTGGGCCACCAGCTCCATGTTGGAGTTGTGCCGGGCGCCGATCATCTCGTCTGCCACCACGGCGGACAGCAGCGACTCGATGGCTGCCAGCACGGCGATGGTAAAGGCGTCGGGCAGCACCGCCGCCACTGTGTCATAGGAGATCGACGGGATGGTAAATTTTGGAAGTTCGCTGGAGATGATGTACAGGTCGCCGATGGTGTTCACCGGCAGTGAGAACAGCTTCACCGCCCCTGCCGTGACAATGACAGCAATGAGGGAGGCGGGGACTTTCTTAAAAATCTTAGGCCAGACGATCAGAATGGCCAGGGCCAAGACGCCCACCCCCACGGCGGTCCAGTTGGCGGTGTGGAAGGTATGGGCCACCTCCTCCACCTTCTCCATGGTCTCTACCGGAGAGCGGGTGAAAGTCAGGCCGAAGAAATCCTTCAGCTGTCCGATGAGGATGGTCACCGCAATGCCAGCAGTAAAGCCGGTGGTGATGGTGTAGGGGATGAATTTAATCATGGTCCCCATGCGCAGCACTCCCATCAGCACCAGCAGAACGCCCGCCAGGATGGTGGCCACCGCCAGGCCCTCCATCCCGTTTTCGGCCACAATGCCCGCCACGATGGTGGCGAAGGCCGCTGTGGGCCCGGCGATCTGCACCTTGCTCCCGCCCAGGGCGGAGATGAGAAAGCCTGCCACGATGGCGGTATACAGCCCCTGCTCCGGGGCCACTCCCGAGGCCAGGGCCAGGGCGATGGACAAGGGCAGGGCGATGATTGCTACGATCACGCCGGCGATCAGATCCTTGGTGAGGTCCTCCCTGGAATAATGCTTCAGGGAGTGGATCAGTTGGGGGGTCAGTTCTTTCATAAAGCCTCTCTCCTTCCGTTTTACAACCGCTCGTTCTATCATAACCAAAGGCGGAAGAATTTTCAAGCCCATATTTGTCCCTGAATAGGGGGCGCGGAGCCTCCTCCACACCCCCTGTCTGCTATTTTACCCAGCAGAGCACCGCGTCCCGGAGGAACCGGGCACAGCCCGGCCGCTCTTTATCGTAGTAGGCGGTAAAACGCTCATCCTGAATGTACAGCTCCGCGATCCCCCGGTGGCGCTGCACATCGTACTTTTCCCCCATGACGGTGAGCCAGCGGCGGTGGAGGCCGGCGACCTCCTTCCCCGCCTCCCCCGCCGGGTCGGCTCCGGCGGCCACGGCGGCAGACAGTTTGTCCAGGATCTCCTCCCCCAGGCGCTCATACTCCTGATACTGTTCCAGGGTGAGCCCCATCGTTTTGGCGTTGGAGGCGTCCACCTCAGCGTCGCCGTACTTCTCCCTGGCCTCAGCGCCGTACAGCCGCTCCTTCTCCTCCACAAACTGCCGCTTGAAGGCCTCAAATTTCTTTTCGTCAGACATAATTTCATCCCTTTCTTGTGTTCGGATCGTCTCCCTCACAGAGTCGATCAGTCCTTGTATACGTTCCCGCTCCCTCTCCAGGGCGGACAGGTGGCCCCGGAGGACGGTCAGGCGGTCGTAGGAGGGGGCGTCCAGAATTTCCTTCACCCGGGCCAGCTCCACCCCGAGGGCCCGGTAGTACAAAATGTCCTGAAGCCGGTCCACCTCCGCCGGGCCGTAACAGCGGTATCCGCCCTCCGTCCGACCGGCGGGCTTGAGCAGACCGATCTTGTCGTACCAGCGCAGGGCGCGGGTGGTCACCCCCGACAGGCGCGACAATTCCTGGATGGTATATTCCATCCGGATCACCTCCTTGTTAGGGATACTATCACTTGACGTTGCGTCAAAGTCAAGGGGTTTTTCAGAAAAATTTGACAATTCGCAACATATTGGCCGTATAATAAAAATGTCTGCTGGACAGGCGGGACGAAAGCGCACTGTTACATAAGGCGGTTGGCCCATTTTCCTCCAGGCAAATTCTATTGGAGGAGGTGGTGCGGATGGGAAATAGTTGCTAGGTAAAACTCTGCGTTTTGTAGTGTGTGCGTACTGATTGCTATACCGGTAATAGTCCTCACTGCCCCAAAAGCGTACTGACTGCCCCGCTGGCACAAGCAGTTAGTATGCGGAGACTGCGGCTATTGAGGCCTCTGGTGTTCGCCCAACAGCAGGAAGTGTGTCCTAGATCTGGACGATAGGAATGAAAAGCCGTCTGACTCTGAGCTGGCTGGACCGCAACGCGGAGAGTAATTTGAACGCCTACCTCTCCATGGGGATGGAGGCGACGGGGCTGCGTAAATACGGCTGCAGCACCCCCGACGGCCGGTCGGAGATTGAGTACCAGTTTTTACCGTGGGGGACAAACAGCGTCTCCATGCTGTTTTACTACGCCTTCGAGGATGCCTCAGGAGAGGCGCACACCGGTTACTTCTGGTATAACTGTGAGACTGGAGCCGTGGATGGGATCTTAGAGATGGATGGGAAGTAGCACTGAGAACAGCTCTGGAAAATTTGTCAAAAATTTTTAAAAAAATTATTGACAAACTATGTCCTTTCTGGTAAGATACCATTTGCGCCGAACAGAGCAATCTATAAATGAAATGCGCAGTTTAGCATGTGGGGGTATAGCTCAGCTGGGAGAGCACAGTATCCAGTAAGCAACCCCACAGAAAATCGGAGAAAATCCGGTTTCAAAACTCCAAACCCCTTGCGACACAAGGGGTACAAACATGTGGGGGTATAGCTCAGCTGGGAGAGCGCTTGAATGGCATTCAAGAGGTCAGCGGTTCGATCCCGCTTATCTCCACCACTTTACAACTGAATATTGACGTGGGGGTATAGCTCAGCTGGGAGAGCGCCTGAATGGCATTCAGGAGGTCAGCGGTTCGATCCCGCTTATCTCCACCACCGGGAACCGGAAAAAGCTCGTTTTGATGAAAGTCAAAACGAGCTTTTTTTGTTTTCCATCGCTATCCAGATTGATATATCCAATGAGTGCCATTCATCCTCTCCCCCATTAAGGCGTTCCGAAAGGGACGCCTCAGCTTGTCGAAAAATGGCCTGTCTGGCTTCATAACCAGACAGGCCGCAAAGTTAATGAGGGATAAAATGTACAA
>JBCLQX010000074.1:0-6177 GCA_041223805.1 Oscillospiraceae bacterium 44-34
TCCAGCCGATCCATTGTCAGCAGCCGCTCATCCATTTCAGCATCTCCTTTCTGGTTTTTGATATTTTACCCTGTTTTCAAGGAAAACTGCTGAATTCTGTGAAAAGAAATCGTTTATCGGACCTACCGCTATATTTGATCCGCATGTTCGTTTCTTCTCTCTCGGAATATGGAAATGCCGCAGCGCGTTTTCACTTCCCGCGGCCGCCGTTTAGAGGCCCTTTTTCATTAGAACAGACAAGGACAAACCGGAAGCCCATTTTACCGCAAGGGGTTTCCGATTTGTCCTTATTCTGCCATGATGGCGTATACTTTTGCCGTTCAGCCTTTTATTGCCCGAATGAGCCTTAATATGTCCTCCAAGGTACAGCGGTAATTTTCGTACGCCAGCGGTGCAATCTCCGCTAAAGACGCAGCCTGCCGGTCTGTACCAAAGATAGCGGTAACCCCCAAGTTATAGGCCTCTTCCGCACCGGGGCCAATTCCCCCCACAATCGCAATCAGGGGAATGTTTCGCGGACTGGTCCGTTTGCTGACGCCCGAGATCACCTTGCCTCGGACACTCTGCGCGTCAATGCGTCCCTCCCCGGTGATCACAAGGTCTGTACCCTCCAAGCGTCTGTCAAAATCCACAATGTCCAGCACCGCCTCAATGCCGGACTTCAGTTCTGCATTCAGAAAAGCAATACAGCCCGCTCCCATGCCGCCCGCCGCTCCTGCTCCGGGGATGCTTCCCAGAGACAGGCCCAGTTCCTGCTGAATGGCGGTGTCCAAAACTTTCAGCTGACCGTCCAGATATTCTGCCATAGCTGGATCGGCTCCCTTCTGTGGGGAGAAGACATATGCCGCTCCATTGGGCCCGTGGAGGGGGTTGTCCACATCACACATGGCGGTAATTTTTATATTCTTCAAAAAACTCCGTGTCTTTGAAACGTCAATGCAGGAAATCTGATCCAGGGTGTCTCCTGTGGGGACAAACATCTCCCCATCCGTCCGGCGGAATTTTGTTCCCAAAGCGGCAGCGCAACCACAGCCGCCATCGTTTGTGCAGCTGCCGCCCAGTCCCAGCAGAATTTCTGTGCAGCCCTGCTCAACAGCGTGGCGGATCATCTGCCCCACCCCATAGGTAGTAGTCCTGCGGGGATCCATGTTTCCCTCCACTATAGGCAGGCCGGCAGCTGCGGCCATTTCAATGACAGCCCTGTCTCCGCTGCGGCAGTAGACAGCCCGAACGGGTTCCTCGTAGGGCCCGGAAATATCGACAGCTGTTGGAACGGCCCCGATGGCCTCCACAAAGCATTCCACCGTCCCCTCGCCCCCGTCGGCCACCGGAATGGCCTCCACCTGACAGTCGGGGAAGACTCGGGAAATAGAACCGCAGGCAATCTTACAGATTTCCAGGCTGGACAGAGTACCCTTAAAAGAATCAGAAATAACAATACATTTTTTCATATTTCATTACCTGTTTACCACATTGACAGGCGCGCCTGCCAGGTAGGCCTTGACATTGGGTACGGCGAAGTCTATGATGCGTTGACGGCTCTCCTTGGGCGCCCAGGAGATATGCGGGGTTATGATACAATTTTTTGCCCTGATCAGCGGATTGTCGGAGCGAATGGGTTCGGTATACACCACATCCAGGCCAGCCGCCCCGAGCGGGTGATGGCTTCC
Source organism: Oscillospiraceae bacterium 44-34 (assembly GCA_041223805.1). Lineage (GTDB taxonomy): Bacteria > Bacillota > Clostridia > Oscillospirales > Oscillospiraceae > Lawsonibacter. The sequence continues at coordinate 1,671 of JBCLQX010000074.1, forward strand.
TCCTCGGTGAGGCTGGTGCGATCATAGACCGTCAGCTCCCCCAGCCGCCCCAGCTCAGGTCGCCAGGCTTTTCAGTGTATCCGTCCAGCACCACAATTTTCATTTTACATACTCCTCCGATATTTCTGAGCTTTGAAAAGGGCACCCATTCAGGGGCACCCTCAGTTTATATGATTTTCTTGCATTTGTCTACAATGATATCTACTGTAATTCCATTCTTGGCAAGCAGACGCTGATGAGGGGCGGACTCGCCGAAACAATCCGGAATCCCGACCCGACGGACTTTGCCCTGACCCAGCTCAGCGGCAGCCAGAGCCAGCGACATGATTTCACCGGTGGCAATGAGGGCCAAGACCCTGCCCTCCCGCAGAGTCTTGGCCCTGCCGATCGTAAATTCCTCGTCCTCATCATAAATATCCGGGACCTCATCCCGGGTAAAGCGCAGGTAGACCGGCCCTTCATATTGGGCCGCCTCCCGCACCAGCTTTCGGGTGGCATTATAGTCGCAGCCCATGATTACAGTCATATTGGGAATGGAACGGAGAATTCCCATATCCTCGATGCCCTGGTGGCTGGCACCGTCGTTGGCAGGGGTAAGGCCTCCGTGGGAACAGGCAATCTTCACGTTCAGCCTGGGGTAGCAGACCTCCTGACGGATCTGTTCAGACATACGCATACCGCCAAAAACGGCGTAGGTAGTGACGAAGGGAATCTTGCCGCAGGCAGCCAGACCTGCGGCCACGCCGCAGGCATTCTGTTCCGCAATGCCTACATTTACATGCTGCTCCGGCAATTCCCTGCTGAATGGAACCGTTTTGCAGGACTTCCCGATATCACAGTCTACCACGAAGATTCTACCTGTCCCAAGGCCAGGATCTCATCCCCATAGGCGTCCCGGGTAGGGCGGCTGGTTTCTTTGACCTGCACCATTAAAATCCCTCTTCAATATCCCGCATAGCTTGGTCGTACTGGGCGTCGTCGGGAGCCATGCCGTGCCACTGGACCACATTTTCCATAAAGGAGATCTCCTTTCCCTTGACCGTGCGGACCACGGTACACTTAGGCTGCCGCTTTGGTCTGCCCGGACCGCCGCCAATGTGTCCAAAATCTCTTCCATATTATGAACGTTGATTTCTCAGACCTCACAGCCGAAGGCACGGAATTTAGCGGACAGGTCACCTCCGGGCATGACATCCCGGCAGGCCCCGTCGTTTTGCAGGCCGTTCTGGTCCAGCAGGATCACCAGATTGTCCAGCCGGTACTTGAAAGCGGTTTCAAGAGCCTCCCATATTTGTCCCTCGTTGCTCTCGCCATCGCCCACCAGACAGAAGGCCCGATAGTATTTTTCGTCCCCCTTGCCGCACAGAACCATGCCCACGGCCGCACTCAGTCCCTGACCAAGAGAGCCGGTGGAGATGTCGATGCCGGGGCAGCGTTTCATATCCGGATGTCCCTGGAGAATGGAACCCTCCCTGCGCAGGGTGGCCAGCTCCACCGCTTTGTCCTGATCTTGGGCCTTTTCCAGAATAACTCTGGAGATGGCGGCGGGACTGGTGGGCAGAGTGGCCAGAACGCCGATCCGCTTCCCGGTGGCCACGGCCTGCTCCTCCACAGGCTCCTCAATGTTCAGAATGGGAATACTCAGTAGAGGGCGGATGAGCTTGGTGGCTTGGTGCACCGAAGTACAGGTGACTAAAATACCGTCGGCTCCAGAAGCCTCTGCGGCTTTGGCGCAGTTCAACATTCGGGAGGCGATGGCGGGAGTCATGTCATGATACCTCCGGGTGTTGCTGAGCAGGCTGTCGTCCATGATATTGTAGACCCTGAAAACGATGGAAAATGTCCAGTCGGGACCGGCACAGAGGCATCAGAATGAATACATATATGGACAGAATACCTGTCACCACAACGGCAACCCGAAATTCTTTGTTTTTCAGCAGAGGACCAATCTTTTTTGGATGGATAAAATCGAAGCGCGCGCCTTCCCGGCGGGCATAATGGAAGAGAAACAGGGCGCAGAATAGATTTTTTCATGTTATGCTCCGTTCCGGTTTCATGATTCATATCTTCCTGATTTTTTAATATGTTTCCATATTAAAAGACATTTATTAGTAGGACGTCCTATGTTTAAGGACGGCATACAGGGTTTTCTTGACTTGCACCAGACTCGCAAGAGAATAGCCGGGGATTTACCCTCCCATCTTAGACTTGACGTCTTTCCGCCAGGATGAGAGGCTCCGGGCGATAACATCCTCCACCCGACCCGTGTCCCGTTGAAGTATGCAGTCCACCATCTCCTGATGGTGCTGGTCGGCGGAAGCAAAGCCCTCCTCGGTCCGTATATTCTGTTCGATGGATCGTTCAAATAGGTCGTATACCCCTAGAACCATCCGCTTCAGAAAGCGGTTCCGGGTACAGTGGGCCAAATATTGGTGAAACTGATAGTCCAACCGGGCCACCGCACTGACCGCGCCATCGTTAAAATGCTGGCGCATCCGGTTGATATACTCCTGTAATGTCTGAATATCCTCTTGAGTGCTCTTACGGATGGCAAGGTAAAGCACATCTTCACGCAGGGAATTGCGACTGACATTTAGTTCTTTCATCAGTTCAAATTCACTGGGCAAGCGGTCTCCACTGTGAAAGCGCCCTGCAGAAATTGCGTTTCGAATCTCCCGTAGTATATTATCAACCACGGAACTGCTGCTGGCTGGCTCCATCGGCCGGACGGACTCCTGAACTGAGTACATAACCCTATCTCCCTCTGTCGAAACATCCTACGTTTAGCGGAGTATCATTTTTTCGTCTTTTGTCAATAGTTTTATAAATTTTTGGCGGAATAGACATTTTTAAACCATAGTTTTTAGTTAATCACACAGTGCAATTTCAGACCTCTTACCGCTCCCACTGTCTTCGATACGACACAGTCGAGCAAGTGCTGACTTTGGCTGTAATCCTGACGGTAGCTTCACCGCTCCTGTGAACGCTATCAACTATATCATCTCCTCCCGCCACTCTCTCACCATAATCGACCTGAACCGCAGATTTATAGGTGCGGCGTTTAATGTGGATAGCGCCAGCAGTCCATCTCATGGTCGTTGACCACACCCACCGCCTGCAAAAAAGAATAGATAATGACAGTACCCACAAACTTCATCCCCCGGCGCTTCAAGTCCGCTGAGATACGGTCTGATAAATTAGAGCTGGCGCGAACCACATCATCTGTATTCAGGATGATCTGTCCCTGGGTGAAGTCCCAGAGGTAGCGGTCAAAGGAGCCAAATTCCTTTTGTATTTCAAGGAAAACCGAGGCGTTAGTGACAGAAGCCTCAATCTTGCGCCGGTTTCGCACAATGCCGGGGTCGGACATCAGAGCCTCTAGTTTTTCGGGGCCGTAGCCAGCCACAACACTGGGATCAAAGTCATCAAAGACCTTGCGGAACGCTTCCCGCTTTTTCAAAATGGTGATCCAGGACAGGCCGGCCTGAAAGCCTTCCAGGATCAGCATCTCAAACAGCTTCCTGTCATTATGTTCCGGCCTTCCCCATTCCTGATCGTGATAGGCGGTGTACAGATCTAAGCTGGGATCGGCCCAGCAGCAGCGTTTGAGTTCCATTGACATCTCCTCCTTTTTGAGGTCATTATACCGGAACCTGGGCCCTGACGCAAGATTTGTGATTGCGCCAGCGTTCTTTATACAGTATTATAGGCGATATTACGGGGCAATGTGGCGGAGTTGATCAGGATAACCGGCGTTTTATCAATGCGGTGTTTTGGGTGCTGCGAACTGGGGTGCCTTGGAGAGATTTATCTTCAGATTATGGGAAATGGGGAACTCCATCAGAGGTTCATCCGGTGGCGGAGAAAAGGGATTTGGGAAAAGCTGCTGGAAATTCTGATAGATGAGCTGGGTTATGAATGGTTCATGATCGACGCAAGTCATATCAAAGTACATCCTCATGAGGAAGGAGCAAAGGGTGGCAACCAGGATATGTCCAGAATAAAAGGGGGCTCAACACCCAAATACATTTGGCCGTGGATGCGAATGGTATGCCAATCAGAAGCTTTATTACAGAAGGTACCAGAGCAGACTGTAAAGAAGCTGTCCACCTGATTGAGGGTATTTCCGCGGAAGTTCTGCTGGCGGACTGGGGCTATGACACAAATGACATCTTGGCCTATGCGGCTTCGGCAGGGATGCAGGCCGTGATTCCTCCCAAAAAGAACCGAAAGAAACAACGTGAATACGACGAATACCTCTATAAGCTGCGTCATTTGGTAGAGAACTGTTTTCTTGTTTTGAAACGGGGCATTTCCACTCGTTACGCAAAAACTTCAGATGCTTTTTTTGCTGCGGTACAAATTCGTTGTATTGCCATTTGGGTTGCCATTCGTGCCTAATTCATGTAGGCACTATCTAAGAAATAGTATTAAGGAAACGCTGATTTAATCCCCCCAAATGATAAAAGATGTGATAAAATAAGGGAAAGGGGGCGCTGGGTATGAA
>JBCLQX010000075.1:0-5896 GCA_041223805.1 Oscillospiraceae bacterium 44-34
CCTCACCCCTTACTCCCTATTTTATCATCTTTACATGAAAAAGTCTGCCTCTTGGCAGACTTTTTCGACAGGCTGAGGGGCGGACATTGTCCGCCCCTGTATGAAAATCTGTGAATGGGACACGTCTCCCTGTCCTCCCTTGAAGTGCGCACCGGCAGAGGGCGTCCCGATCAACCAGAATTTTTCTAGACCTTAATTTGAGTGTGAATACCCATTACCGCTTGTTTCCCAGACCCTTTCATCAAGCGGCACCTTGCACCCCAACGATGCCGCCGCCTTTTGAAGCATCTTTCTCGCAAGGGTTTTGTGGATCAATCCTATGATCAAGCGCGCGGGAAGCGGAAAATATTCCGGACCGGTAAATTTTTTTGCTTCCTCACGGGAAAAGCCGTCTCCCTCCGCGAACAGCCTGCCCATCTCCTGATACGGCTTTGTGGCCTGAGCCTGCTTCTCCTCATCCAAAATTCGGATTCCGAAATTACCTCCCTTCACCAGACAGCCGCCGTAACGAACCCCCAAATATTCCGGCAGCTTTTCCAGAAACGCCTCGCCGCACCGAAGCTGACACCCCTCCGTGAAGCCGCTCTGCAAAAGAAAGGAAAGCCTAGTGCGCTCGTCCTTTTTGGGGAGCGTCTCCAAAAACTCCAAGAGAAGTCCAGGGACGCATTCCACATATAATGGCAGCGCAATGAGGATCTCGTCGTTTTTCATGTAAGCGTCACGAATGATATCCCATGTTTTCCGGTCGGAAATCGCATATGTTTCAAAGCTGCTCTCTGCTTCTGACAGCCCCTTCGCAAAGGCGGCAATGATCTTCTCTGTATTGCTGTATTTCTGTACCCGTGGGCTTCCGTTGATGATCACAACATGCATGAGACCGCCTCCTTCTTGTTACCTTCTGAAAAAACGCCCAGGGAACGGCCAATGTCATTAAATTAAGGATTTCCTGCACCTGAAAAAAGCACCCACCACCTTTTGAAAATTTAAAAGGTGGTGGGCGCTTTTTTATGACCCATATGTTGTTAAAACTTCGGAAACTACCCGAATTTATTTCCCCATAGCCCGGTGCAGGAATGTGACAATCTGCCCGCGAGTACATGTGGAATTGGGAGAGAAGTTACTGCCGCCCGTCCCGCTGGTGATTTCGTTCTCTAACGCCCATGCCACGGCTTGCGCATAGTCCGCATTGGCGGGAACATCGGTGAAGCTGGCCTTGCCGGAAGTTGCGGGACATCCAGCCGCTTTCCACATGTATTCCATTGTCATGGCGCGGGTACATTTTGCGTTTGCGTCAAAGGTGGAACCGGATACAAGGCCCTTCTCTGCGGCCCACAGAGCCGCTTTGTAATAATAATCGGTTGTCTTGATATCGGTAAAAGCATTAGCATTTGTCGGATCTGGAGAACCGTTCGCGCGCCAAAGAAAGGTCAATATCTGCGCGTTAGTGCAGGTTGAATTGGGAGAAAACGTGTTCGCGCTGGTACCGCTGGTGATATTCTTCTCCATTGCCCATTTTACCGCTTCCGCATAGTAGTCATTATCATGAACATCTTTGAACAAGACAGATGCGGACGTCGTTCCTGTTGTGGGGATATTCAAACTGTCATATCTGATATACTCGTATTCATATTTATTTTCATAAGCTGTAGCGCCACCGACAACTTGATATTTTTGCTTTACATACTCTCCTGTCCATTTTCCACAAGAAAAGGTATCCGTTTGTTGGTTGAAACCAATGGTCTGATACTTGCCAAAGTCGATCAAAATATTATTGTTGATGTCGATTACACCAGATGTTGTCCATAATTCGCCTATATCTGGTTGACCTTCACCTGCCGCAACTCTTTTACGATATTCATCTGACACATACTTACGGACTATAAAAATGTTTCCATAGCGGAAAATCCCATTATACAATGGATTCTGGTATCTAGCATATTCTAAAGGCAGTATGGTCTCATCCTGACTATTAACTACACCGACAACTTCATTCTGCCTGACCGAAAAATAACCGTCTTCCAGATACTCGATATTGTCATACTTACAGGGGATAATCAGCCCTTCAGTTGTACTGTAAACGCCCCACTTACCGTCCTGGCTATTTCGTGCTTCAACATTATTTCCCCAAAAGTTCCGTTGAGCCTCGTTATTGAAAGTATCTGTAACAGCAAAATATCCATCATCTTTACTCAGCAGTCGAACGTAAAAGTACTTCGCTGGAACAACAATGGAAAAGTCGGGACCCATGATCCCTCTAAGGAATGTTTTTGAGTCTTCTATATCCAGATACCCGGAATCTTCTTCCCACCACATGGGCCTAATCATACTGTATTGAAACGGGACAAGGATGTTTTGATTGATATCAATAATCCCATAATCGTATGCGTTTGGACCCACTTTATTTCCAGCAACCAAAACATTGGAATTTTTGAGAAATGATAGTGAGGAATACTTCATAGGAATAATAACATTTCCGGCTTTGTCCGTCAAACCCGCCAGCGGTCCGCTCGGCTCTCCGGGAATTGGGTAGTCCAGTTGCGGCTTGGTTACAATTGTATAGTCGTCTGCTAAACTCGCCGACACCGGAACTGTCAACCCTAAACACAGCGCAAGGGCCAACACAAGGGGAAATAATTGTTTCTTCATACATTTTCTTCCTCTCAAATTTAGTTTCCAACGAAGCCCCGAAGGGCGGGCAGGGGACATGCCCCCGCCCGGGGCTTTCGTCGGAAACACAAAGAGCGGGACCGAGTTTTTAACCTCAGCCCCGCCCTGATAAATCACGCAACGCACACTATTTCCCCAATCCGGCCTTGAAAATCCGCGCCGGTTTGGATATAATAGTCCCGTGGTGTAGTTCAAGACTACTGTGCTGAGTGCCCATTCACTCGTACAGGGCCGCAGGGTGTTGGTAGCACCTTGCGGCCTGCCGCTTTTGTGTCTCCATGGCTATTTTAACCTATCGCGGAAGAAATTGCAAGGGTGTTTTCGGAGAAAGTCTGCAAAACAGACTTTCTTACTTTTTTATCGACATTTCCTCGACTTGTTGATTTTTTCAGCAGTATTTTGAGGTTCTTGCGGTTTTTGACAAAAACCGCTCGTTTTTACATCATGGACAGGACATGTTGAAATTTGGATTTTTCCTTAACTTAACGGCTGATTTTGGGGCAATTTTCTTCAAAAAATGGGGAGGTGCAAAAACTGATTTTATGGCATTTCTGGGGCAAGTTGTATTTTTAGGGCAAGCGTGACTTATGCAGGAAAAGAAGCACTCCAGCCGTTTTCTGCTACATTTCCGGGACATGTTGAGATTTTTGAAAGAGCGGTAATCTTAAACACAGATTTTCTGCCGTTAAATTATCGCGGCGCATTTTTTGGAAAAACCGGCCCTTTCGAGGCCGATTTCGGGCTTTTTCAAAAATAAACAGAGGTGGGGGGCGGTAGAATCAACCCCCGCCCCCCGTTTTTTAGGCCGCAATGCGGTATGTGAACCAGCCGAAGCCCTTCGCGCGAAGGTTTCGCTCGTCCTGCCGTCCCGGCCGGATTGGAACGGTGTGGCGGCTGATTTTCTGCACGACTTCTTTCCCGGTTATGTCCGGACCATTGAGAAATTCTTTGCAGAGAGTGACCGCCATTTTGAAGTTTACGGCATAGGCATACAGGCCATCGGTCGGTTGCTGAACAACAGTTTCTTGCACAATGCGGCTGGTGAAGTTAAAGGCAGTAAGAGCCGCGTAGATTTCCTGCTCCACAAAGTCATCCCGTTTGCCGTGAAGGTTCACCAGCCCCGCGCTGTACTTTAAATCCCGGAAGCTGGTTTCAATCCCCCAACGCCGGTGGTAAATCTCTTTCAAATCGTCAACGATGAATGACCGGGGAAGTGAGGTCGCCAGCGTTTCAAAGTTTCCATTGTCCAGTTGGAACCGGACGATACGAAGCCGCATGGTGTAGGGGCTGGGGAAGTCCCACCGGGCGCGCCGGGTGGTGGAGCCGGGTTTGCTCTTTTTCGGCTGGGGGAGGTAGATGTGGCGGTTGCGCTTGTCCTCGTTGGTCTGGGTGGTGGATATTGTAAATGCAATATCGCAGTCCAGTTCCAACATAGGCAGGCGGGCGATTTCCCGCATAGCGGAATGGTTGTGCTTCACCCGCAGGACAAAGTAGACATTTGGGGTGTTCATCAGGTGGGCCATAACGTTATAACTTTCGTAGCCCCGGTCGAGGACAATAATAGTTTTGCGGTTGAAGTCGTTGCGCTTGAGCATTTCCACCAGTGCGCCCGGTTCATCCTTATGGGGCGCTGGCTGTATAACCGCGTCAAAGTAGGTGCGGTCGTAGATGTCAAACAAGGGACTTAAATGTAATTGATTGTACCCCTTCGGCGCGCTGTTGTTGCAAACGAAGCTGGGCGCATTGGGATTGCGGGCCATATTGACTGCGGTGCCGTCACAGGCCAGAACACGGTAGCCTTTGTAGCCGCGATTGGGCTGACCGTATGCACTGGAGGATGTGAAGTCCAAAAATACCTTGCGGAATACAGCGGGCGGGATTTGACGGCGGCGCTGAGACACGGCGGCGGGGGTAGCGTCAATCCCGGCGCGGTGCAGCTCCTTCGCCAGTGAGCCGCCCTCGGCAGCAATCAGAAACTTGATGAGGGCTGCAGGCGGCAGTTTCTGATTGCGGGCTGTCTGGCCCAGAGAGCGGGTCATGTCCTCGCCGCTGGTGACGGTGCGCTCCAAAGTACGCTTGAGCATGTCGGCGATTGATAATGTGTCGCTTGTTTCTTCAAATATAGCTGTTTGAGTGTCTGAATTGTGACGATTTTCAAGCCTTTCCATAATTTTTCCTCGTTTCGATAGTTGTAAAACTATCGCCAGAAAAGCACAAAAGACGCACCCTCTCATCTGTGAGGGCGTCGCCTTTCGTATTCGTCACTTATTTATTTTCAAAAAATGGTTTTCTTTTGCCCCTTGGTATGCGCAATAGCGCTACGAATTGTCTGGGCGATAATTATGGTTTCATTTTAATAATGCAATACTGCGGCTGTCAAGTGGTCTGCGGCATTGTTCACGATTTTTTCATAATCAGCTAAACGGCGCAACCCAATTGGCCGGATTGCGTTAAGGGCCAGATACGCCGTATCTGGCCCTTAACTCCCTTAATTTAATGACATTGGGGAACGGCTCCCCAAATTCAGCGCGGTACGCTGACACCACCGCTCCAGGTAGGCCTGGTCGCCGTCTCCGGTATAGATAACCCCAAGATCCGGCTGGTGGTCATAGCGCATGACATGACGCATCTGCCCGCCCTGGAATTTCAGATACATGGTGACAAGCGGCATGATCCTGTCTACAATGTTTTGGTCTGCCAGGAAACAAATCCAAAGCGCGTATCCGAAACCAGCCAAACCTGGTCAGCCCCGCTCATTTTTCGTAAGATCGGCTCATAATCGTCCTGAATGGCACATACTCCCGGCGTTTTCAGCCAGCAGTAATTACATCCCACACAGTGGGAAATGTGCATCCCGGCGGTGTCGATCAACTCAAACTCGACCCCATTTTTATCCCTGTGATGCAACTCCTCCGCAATCCCTTTTCCGATATGCTCCGCCGTTGTATCAACCATTAAAACCATGTATCGTTTCCTCCAGCCCTCCGCAAAATATAATCTCGATTTGCCGCTCTCATTATAACAGCAGCTACACCCACCGGCAAGTATAAATTAGCAGGGCGCTCATTGGAGCGCCCTACAGCTTGTCGAAAAATGTCCTGTCTGGCTTCATAACCAGACAGGCCGCAAAGTTAATGAGGGATAAAATGTAGGAAGTGGCAGTGGAGGAGGGAACAAAGCGTTTTCTGGTTTTCCACGTTGCCAGCTTTTTGAGGTTCATGGCAGCAAA
>JBCLQX010000076.1:0-1719 GCA_041223805.1 Oscillospiraceae bacterium 44-34
GTGCACCTTGTAAATTAAACAACGTGACAAACACGAAGCACCAGAAGGATTGGTTGTTTCAAAAAGTTTCGAAAGAAGCTTGTTTTGGACAACGTCAATTATTTCTTTGAAGCTAAGGTAAGCTTCAATAAGTTTGATTTGAAGAACTTCGGTTCTTTAGATACCATTTTATTGAGAGTTTGATCCTGGCTCAGGATGAACGCTGGCGGCGTGCTTAACACATGCAAGTCGAACGGAGTACCCTTGAAGGAGTTTTCGGACAACTGAAAGGACTACTTAGTGGCGGACGGGTGAGTAACGCGTGAGTAACCTGCCTTGGAGTGGGGAATAACAGTTGGAAACAGCTGCTAATACCGCATAATATGTCTGTGTCGCATGGCACTGGACATCAAAGATTTATCGCTCTGAGATGGACTCGCGTCTGATTAGCTGGTTGGCGGGGTAACGGCCCACCAAGGCGACGATCAGTAGCCGGACTGAGAGGTTGGCCGGCCACATTGGGACTGAGACACGGCCCAGACTCCTACGGGAGGCAGCAGTGGGGAATATTGGGCAATGGGCGCAAGCCTGACCCAGCAACGCCGCGTGAAGGAAGAAGGCTTTCGGGTTGTAAACTTCTTTTCTCAGGGACGAAGAAAGTGACGGTACCTGAGGAATAAGCCACGGCTAACTACGTGCCAGCAGCCGCGGTAATACGTAGGTGGCAAGCGTTATCCGGATTTACTGGGTGTAAAGGGCGTGTAGGCGGGACTGCAAGTCAGATGTGAAAACCACGGGCTCAACCTGTGGCCTGCATTTGAAACTGTAGTTCTTGAGTACTGGAGAGGCAGACGGAATTCCTAGTGTAGCGGTGAAATGCGTAGATATTAGGAGGAACACCAGTGGCGAAGGCGGTCTGCTGGACAGCAACTGACGCTGAGGCGCGAAAGCGTGGGGAGCAAACAGGATTAGATACCCTGGTAGTCCACGCTGTAAACGATGGATACTAGGTGTGGGGGGACTGACCCCCTCCGTGCCGCAGTTAACACAATAAGTATCCCACCTGGGGAGTACGATCGCAAGGTTGAAACTCAAAGGAATTGACGGGGGCCCGCACAAGCGGTGGAGTATGTGGTTTAATTCGAAGCAACGCGAAGAACCTTACCAGGGCTTGACATCCCGGTGACCGCTGTAGAGATACAGTTTTCCCTTCGGGGACACCGGTGACAGGTGGTGCATGGTTGTCGTCAGCTCGTGTCGTGAGATGTTGGGTTAAGTCCCGCAACGAGCGCAACCCTTATTGTTAGTTGCTACGCAAGAGCACTCTAGCGAGACTGCCGTTGACAAAACGGAGGAAGGTGGGGACGACGTCAAATCATCATGCCCCTTATGTCCTGGGCCACACACGTACTACAATGGTGGTCAACAGAGGGAAGCAATACCGCGAGGTGGAGCAAATCCCTAAAAGCCATCCCAGTTCGGATCGCAGGCTGCAACCCGCCTGCGTGAAGTTGGAATCGCTAGTAATCGCGGATCAGCATGCCGCGGTGAATACGTTCCCGGGCCTTGTACACACCGCCCGTCACACCATGAGAGTCGGGAACACCCGAAGTCCGTAGCCTAACAGCAATGGGGGCGCGGCCGAAGGTGGGTTCGATAATTGGGGTGAAGTCGTAACAAGGTAGCCGTATCGGAAGGTGCGGCTGGATCACCTCCTTTCTAAGGAGACCTCAGTCACCT
>JBCLQX010000076.1:1819-5427 GCA_041223805.1 Oscillospiraceae bacterium 44-34
GAGGGCCCATAGCTCAGCTGGCTAGAGCGCACGACTGATAATCGTGAGGTCGGTGGTTCGAGTCCACTTGGGCCCACCACCAACTCTGCGGGGGTTTAGCTCAGCTGGTAGAGCACCTGCTTTGCAAGCAGGGGGTCACCGGTTCGAATCCGATAACCTCCACCAACGAGATTGGATTGAAGTGTTTGTCCAACAGGGCGAGCATTTCAATCTGACCTTGAAAAAGGTTGGAGCTGCACCTTGAAAACTGAACAGTGAAGCAAGCAAGAAATTGCGAGCAAGCAACAGAGAGGTAACAAAGTTTTAATTTGTGGACTTTTAAAATAGGGTAACACAAATACTACAATGAACCAAATCTGAGGCCTGCATAATTCTTGTGAGAACCAGAGGGCGCACTTTGTGCGCCGCCAGGTCAAGCTATAAAGAGCGCAAGGGGAATGCCTTGGCATCAAGAGCCGAAGAAGGACGTGACAAGCTGCGATAAGCCGTGGGGAGCCGCACATAGGCGTTATTATCCACGGATTTCCGAATGGGGAAACCCGGCAGAGCAATACTCTGTCAGCCTGCGTTGAATCAAATAGGCGTAGGTGGGGAACCGCCTGAACTGAAACATCTAAGTAGGGCGAGGAAGAGAAATCAACAGAGATTCCGCAAGTAGTGGCGAGCGAACGCGGAAGAGGGCAAACCGGAGGATTTATCCTCCGGGGTTGTGGACTGACACAACGGAGCAATAGGTTAGACGAACGGTATGGGAAGGCCGGCCATAGCGGGTGAGAGCCCCGTAGTCGAAAACTGAATTGCTTTAGTCAGGATCCAGAGTACCGCAGGACACGTGAAACCCTGTGGGAAACTGGGGGGACCACCCTCCAACCCTAAATACTACTTGATGACCGATAGAGGAGCAGTACCGTGAGGGAAAGGTGAAAAGGACCCCGGGAGGGGAGTGAAACAGAACCTGAAACCTTGTGCTTACAAGCACTCAGAGCACGTTAAGGTGTGATGAGGTACTTTTTGTAGAACGGTCCGGCGAGTTATTGTACGTGGCAAGCTTAAGGTGTTCAGCACCGGAGGCGAAGCGAGAGCGAGTCTGAATAGGGCGTTTAGTCGTGTGCAATAGACCCGAAACCAGGTGACCTATCCATGAGCAGGTTGAAGTGGAGGTAAAACTCCATGGAGGACCGAACCGACCCCCGTTGCAATGGTGGCGGATGACTTGTGGATAGCGGAGAAATTCTAATCGAACTTGGAGATAGCTGGTTCTCCCCGAAATAGCTTTAGGGCTAGCGTTGATTTAGATTACCGGAGGTAAAGCACTGAATGGGCTAGGGGCTGATAAAGTTACTGAACCCTATCAAACTCTGAATGCCGGATAATTGATGATCAGCAGTCAGACTACGTGAGATAAGTCTCGTGGTCAAAAGGGAAACAGCCCAGACCCACAGCTAAGGTTCCAAATACATGCTAAGTGGAAAACGATGTGGAGTTGCGAAAACAACCAGGATGTTGGCTTAGAAGCAGCCACTCATTAAAAGAGTGCGTAATAGCTCACTGGTCGAGTGACTCTGCGCGGAAAATGTAACGGGGCTAAGCATGTAACCGAAGCTTGGGATGCACGTAAGTGCGTGGTAGGGGAGCGTCGAATACGGGGTGAAGTCGCAGCGGAAGCAGCGGTGGACTGTATTCGAGTGAGAATGCCGGAATGAGTAGCGAGAATTATGTGGGAATCATAATGGCCGAAAATCTAAGGTTTCTTGGGGAAGGTTCGTCCGCCCAAGGTAAGCCGGGAGCTAAGGCGAGGCCGAGAGGCGTAGTCGATGCACATACGGTTGAAATTCCGTAGCCGCCGAAACTTAAACCAGAAGGACACTTGGAGCTAGCTGGACCCGGGCGTTGGTTGACCCGGGCGAAAGGGACCGAAAATAAGTAGGGAAGCCAGTGAATGACGAGGCGAGAAAAGTTCTGGAGTATGCTAAGGCGCCCGTACCGCAAACCGACACAGGTAGATGAGGAGAGGATCCTAAGGCCAACGGGAGAAGGGTTGTTAAGGAACTCGGCAAAATTACCCCGTAACTTCGGGATAAGGGGAGCCCCTGTGAGGGGGCCGCAGAGAATAGGCCCAAGCGACTGTTTACCAAAAACACAGGTCTATGCTAAATCGAAAGATGACGTATATGGGCTGACGCCTGCCCGGTGCTGGAAGGTTAAGAGGAGGGCTTAGCGCAAGCGAAGGTCTGAATTGAAGCCCCAGTAAACGGCGGCCGTAACTATAACGGTCCTAAGGTAGCGAAATTCCTTGTCAGGTAAGTTCTGACCCGCACGAATGGCGTAACGATTTGGGCGCTGTCTCAACAGCCCACCCGGCGAAATTGTAGTACCGGTGAAGATGCCGGTTACCCGCAACTAGACGGAAAGACCCCATGGAGCTTTACTGCAGCTTAATACTGAGGATTGGTAATTGATGTACAGGATAGGTGGGAGGCTTGGAAGCTAGGGCGTCAGCTTTGGTGGAGCCACCCTTGGGATACCACCCTTCAATTGCTGGTTTTCTAACCTGCGGCCGTGAATCCGGTCGGGGGACACTGTTAGGTGGGCAGTTTGACTGGGGCGGTCGCCTCCAAAAAGGTAACGGAGGCGCTCAAAGGTTCGTTCAGCACGGACGGAAATCGTGCAGTGAGTGTAAACGCAGAAACGAGCCTAACTGCGACACCGACGGGTGGAGCAGTAACGAAAGTTGGAGTTAGTGATCCGGCGGTATGCAAGTGGAAGTGCCGTCGCTCAACGGATAAAAGCTACCCTGGGGATAACAGGCTGATCTCCCCCAAGCGTCCACAGCGACGGGGAGGTTTGGCACCTCGATGTCGGCTCGTCACATCCTGGGGCTGAATTCGGTCCCAAGGGTTCGGCTGTTCGCCGATTAAAGTGGCACGCGAGCTGGGTTCAGAACGTCGTGAGACAGTTCGGTCCCTATCTGTTGCGGGCGTAAGAGATTTGAAGGGAGCTGTCCTTAGTACGAGAGGACCGGGATGGACAGACCTCTGGTGCATCAGTTGTCCTGCCAAGGGCACAGCTGGGTAGCTACGTCTGGACGAGATAAACGCTGAAAGCATCTAAGCGTGAAACTCCCCCTAAGATAAGATCTCTCATCCTTTAAGGAGTAAGGCTCGACGTAGACTATGTCGTTGATAGGTCGGAGGTGGAAGCGCTGTAAGGCGTGCAGCTGACCGATACTAATAAGCCGAGGGCTTGACCTACAAGGTCGCAAGAAGGAAATGCAGGCGCTTGCAAGCAATGAAAGGTTGTTTCACTGTTCGGTTTTCAGGGTGTAGAGACAGCGCATCCAAGAACCAAGTTGAAGCCGGTGAAGCGGGTTCGATTTGGAGAGTGGGAGCGGCGAAGTGGGTAAGCTTTAGCCACAGGGCTGAAGTGAATGATGCGAAGTCCGTTTCCGATGACGCGCCTTTAGCTCAGTTGGTAGAGCAACTGACTCTTAATCAGTGGGTCCCGGGTTCGAATCCCTGAAGGCGCACCACACGGCCCGTTGGTCAAGCGGTTAAGACGGCGGCCTCTCACGCCGCAAACATGGGTTCGATTCCCGTACGGGTCACCAA
>JBCLQX010000077.1:0-5305 GCA_041223805.1 Oscillospiraceae bacterium 44-34
TCATACCCAGCGCCCCCTTTCCCTTATTTTATCACATCTTTTATCATTTGGGGGGATTAAATCAGCGTTTCCTTAAGCCGCCTCCGGCGTCTGCTGTTACCCGCAGGGAGAGAAAAATCTTCAACGCGCCTCCTGCTGGCGGTCACGATTTTTCTCTTTTCCCGTCACGCCTAAAATCCGCTCCACGTTGTTTTTGGCGGTGAGCAGTTCTATCATTTTTGCCTTTGCCTGCTTGTACTCTGGATACCGTTGTTTGTTCTCGGCCTGCAACATGGCATACTCCTGTTTCAGCGATTGCATAGACGGCAGCTTTTTCAAACCGAGAGAATCAAAGTACCGCTTCGCCGCTTGACAGGCCGTGATTTCACTGCTATGCTGTTCATAAAAATTTTCTCTTTTCCTGCCCGTCAATTTCCGATACTGTGCGTAAATCTCCCGTGTCTTACCGTAGGTTCCGATCTGCTTTTGCAGTTCAGAAATATCTTTCATTCTTGCACTGGCGGCTTTCGACTGGTCAGCTAAATCGTTGAATTTCTGAACTGCCGCATCACAGGCTTTTTCCAATTCTCCCAAGTCGGTCAGATGGTTCTCCTGCAAGTACATAACGGTCTTTGCCATCTCTTTGAGATTGAAAATCTTTGCCCAATGCTCAAACCCAGGAGAGTTGATTTTCTGCATCCTGGCTTGAATATCAATGAGCATATTCGGCTTGGAGGATGCTACCGCTCTTGCTTTGGGAGCGACAATTCGCTTGCCGGAAATTCGCTCTATAATCGCCGCTTCGGTGTAATCGTCACCAAGAGAATCACAGCGGACGAACCTCTTGCCATTTGGAATTTTGAACGCAAGATGTTTGCCCTGTTTTACTTCCACGCCCGCCACTTTCATAGCGGCGAGGAAGCTGTCAAAATCCTTGCAGCCTTGACCGAGGGCGGTATCGATCAAGCCCTCCAACTGGCCCCGGACGGTAGGCGGCTTATCCTCCCCCAACCATGTGCCGTAGCTGCCCCGGCTGGGCTTCGGTTCAGCAATCACCGACAGCCCATTTTGCAGGCACAGCATATCGGAGATTTTACGAATTGCGAATGAGGACCGCCAGAAGTTTCGGAATTTCCGGGTGCAGTCTATGGCAGTCGAGTTAAACACAATATGCGAGTGAATGTGATGTTTGTCAATATGGGTGCAGACGATAAAAGCGTGTTTCCCCTTCGTCAGCGACATAGCGAGGTCATAACCGATCTTGTTCGCCAGTCCCGGCGTAATCTCTCCTGGCTTGAAGGACTGCCGCAGGTGGTAGGCGATCACATCATTGTCCTTCCGTTCCCTGCCGGTAATGACGGCATACTGCCGTTTGGAAAATAGAAACTCCTGGTCAGCGATAGACGAATTGCATTGATAGGCTGTGACCAAATCGCCGCCGTTGGTTTTCTCTGGATTCTCCACATAGTCCGTCACCCGGCCCAGGGCTTCGGCCACGGTCCGGCCCTTGCCACTATGCAGCGGCATCAATCGTGTTGTCGCTATCTTCAAAACCTCCCCTCAAAAGAAAATGGTGGTGAGCGAAAAATCTTCGCCCACCACCAGACTGTCATTGAATTTTCGATAGCTGCTCCAAAATGCTCCCGAACAGACCGCTGGCCTCCGTCAGCTTTGCGGTGATCTCGTCCACCTCGTCGGGATAGACCCCGCCGCCGGAATTGACCCGACGGGCAATCTGATTCACATTGTTGGAGGTATATCGCAGGAGCTTGGCACACTCGTCCAGTTCCTTGATTTGCAGTTGGACAATGTAGCCGTCAATACACATCTTCCGAATATAGGCGCTCATGTTGTGAACGCCCATCAGTGCCATCCTCTGTTCGATTAGGCTCCGTTCCTCGTCTGTAACTTTGAAATAGATACCGCTGGTTTTACTTTTCGCCATAGTCCCCCTTATCTCCGCTTCTGCCATACGAGGTCATAGCCGAGAGCGTCAGCCAACTCCACCGCCTCCTTGTAGCGCAGGGATTCCCGGCGCAGCTTGTCAGAGAGGTTGGGGACGCTGGGGCTCCATCCGTACTGTTCCGCCAACTTTTCCACCAACTCGCTCATGGTGAAGCCCTCCCGGACAATGTAGGCTTTGATTTCGTTCCTGATATTCATAATCATATCTCCTTCGATAATCGTATTCGCCATCCGGCGTAGAATTTGAAAACGCTCCCAGCGGCCTGGGCAAGCTGTTCACAATGCCCAGGTCACGGGAGCGTACATCGGATTTCTGTGTTCAGCGTGAAGTCATGGGCCACGGTGAATACCAGCAGAGGAAAACGTATTGCGTTCGCCGCCCGGCGTTGCGTGTTTCCATGAAAAATCGCAATTCTTACGCTGTTTTGTTCGCTGATTTCACATGGATTGAAATTCAAGATGCAAAAAGGGCGGTCTGCTTGACGCAAACCGCCCTCCGGCATGACATATTCAACTTTGGGCCTCCGCCCGTTTCTTCTTTTCACGGGAGCGCCGGGAGTATTCCCTCTGCTTTTCCCGTTTCTTCCGCAACCGCTCCTGTTCCGCCAGTTCCTCCGGCGTAGGCTCCGGGATAGGCACGTCAAATTTGCCGATGAACTTCAGATAAATGTCGACCTCCTGCATCCGTTCGCCGCTGGACCTGTCCGGCGCATGGACGACGATCTTGTCCACAAACTCAAAAATCATCGGCGTGGTCAGCACCGAGAAATCGGTGTACCGCTTGACCAAATCCAAAAACTGCCCGGCCCGGTCCGTGTCGGCGTTGAACGCATCAAGTTCCGCCTGCTCATGCTTGATCGCGGCGTCCAATTCCTCCTGCTCACGCTCATAGCCGTCCGACAGCAGCTTAAACCGCTTCTCCGTCAAACTGCCCGTGGCAAAGGATTCATAGAGTTTCTTTATCAGCCCGTCCAACTCGGCGGACCTCTTGCGATCACGGTTCAGCTTGCGTTTCAATTCCTTCGCGGCGTTGTCCTGCCGAAGCTGGGAGGCGGCGCGAATCTTCTCCACAAAGCCCTTTTCATCGGAGATCGCATAGGCGCTGACGGTTTTGATGGTATCCAGCAGTAGCGCCCGGACTGCCCTGGTGGTGATATAGTGGCTGCAACACTTCTGCTCTGACTGTTTGGCGGTCAGCATATAGGTGGAGCAGTTGTAGTTATCGCTGGGATAGAGGCCGCTGTCAGGGTCAGGTTCCCACCCCTCTTTCAGCGCCCTGCCTCTGCTTCGATGGTTATACATCCTGGCCCCGCACTCGGCGCAGAACAACAGCCCCGTCAGAGGATTGGCCTCGCCTGTGGTGTCCGTCCGGCGTACTGTCTGCCTTGACCTCTGGGCAAGTTTCCACGTCTCCGCATCCACAATGGCTTCATGGGTATTCTCGAACCTTGTGTAGATGAAAAAGATACAAGCAAAAAATGCGAAAATAAAGTTATTCAATGCGGAAGAAAAGACGGAGTTGTAACAAATAAAGCGAGAAAAAGTTGGATTTTTCAAAACGACCTCTCGTTTCAAAAATTTTACGCACCAGAGATGCAAAATCCCCCTTTTGCGGACGGAGTAAACTCGCTATCAACCAACCCCAGGGCAGCCGGCCTTTGCCGGCAGCCCTGGGGAATTTACTTTTTCCGCCGTTGTTACATTTGCTTCGTTTGTCTCTGATTCCTTGGTGGTAATGGTAATAGCTTTATCAATACCTTTTGAGTATACTTGCGTTGCAATCAGCGGAAAGGAGAATGATCAGATGGCTACCACAAAAAACCTCTGCGCACAAATCAGCCTCGACCTGCATCAAAAAATTTCCGAGGGCAAAGAGGCGGCGGGCCTGACCACCGCACAGTACATCACCGAGCTACTTACCGAATACTTCAAAATGAAAGAAAATGGAGGGAAAACGACTATGGCTAACAACAGCAGAACGATGGCCTTCCAGATCCCGGAGGACCTCTTCCAGCGGATCAAAGCCCACCTGGAGCGTGAGACCCAGCGCACTGGCCGGAAGCTGACCCAGCGGGAGTTCGTGCTGGGACTGATCGAGGAGGCGCTGGAGGCAGCGGAGCGGCAAGCCGTGGAGGATATCCCGGAGCCGGAGGAGGAACAGCTCAGCGAGGAAGCCGGTGTCAGCCCCTGTGAGGCCCAGCTGGAGGGCAGCGACACCCAGCCCCAGGAGGAGGACGTCCCCGCCGTGTGGGGCGCGTAACGGCCCGTGCGAGGCCATAACAACTGAACAGCGGGTGAGAAGCCCCCAGAGCATCCCGATCACCGGGATGCTCTGGGGGCTTCTTTTCGTTTCGCCGGAAGAAGGAGGTGAATCAACACGAAACAAAATGCAGCCTTTCGCTTCACAGACGAGGAGATGGAGACCGCCAAGAGGACAGATCTGCCGGACCTGCTGGAGCACCTGGGCTACAGCATCCGCCGGGTAGGCAGCCGGTACCACACCACTAGGGAGATGGACAGCATCCGCATCAAGGACCGGCGAACCTGGAAGCGGTACTCCAACGGCACTGGCGGAGACTCCATCACATTTCTGCAGGAATTCTGCGGCAAGGATTTCCGGGAGGCGGTGAACTACCTGCTGGAATTCAACGGACACCGCGCCAGGGATTCCCCCACCCCGCACCCCAGGCCCGCCCAGGCGAAGGAGAAAGCCGCCTTTGCCCTACCCATCGCCCATACGGATCAGCGGCGGGTGTTTGCCTATCTTCAAAAGAGAGGCATCGCCCCCCAAGTCATCCGGGGCTTCATCGAAGCTGGCCTTCTGTACGAGGATAGCCTTCATCACAACTGCGTGTTCGTGGGCCGGGAGGCCAGCGGTAAGCCGGTGTTCGCCAGCAAGCGCGGCACCTATGACCTGAACGGCTCCGGTTTCAAGGGTGATGCGGTAGGCAGCGACAAGAACGTGGCCTTCCGCCTCCCCTGCGACCCGGCTCTGGATTGGGTGGCGGTATTCGAGGCCCCCATCGACCTCATGAGCTTCTGCACCCTTCACCGGCAGGTGCGGAGCAACGCCGTGGCTCTGTGCGGCCTGTACCAAGGCCCGCTGGACACCTACCTGCGGGAGAATTCACACCTGAAGCGGATCGTTCTTTGCCTGGATGCGGACGGGCCAGGGCGGGAAGCTACAGAGAAGTTCCAAGCGGAGTACGCAGAAAAAGGTTACACCGTATCCGCCCGCGCCCCCGCCCAGGGCAAGGATTGGAACGAGTGCCTACAGCTGTGTGGCTGTCATCGCCAGTGATAAAATGTAAAAAAACGCCGAGGAAAAAATGTAGTTTTGTGGCGGAGGAGGCGAAAAAAA
>JBCLQX010000078.1:0-5304 GCA_041223805.1 Oscillospiraceae bacterium 44-34
GAAGCCTTTAGGCTTTGCCAGTAAAAGCCCCTTATAGGGGCAGTGCAAGCCACCCGTTATACGGGTGGTCTTGACTACAATTTCAAATTGGCGTTGACACCTATGACGCGCCCAACCCGGACGGCGTGACCCACTGCGGCATCTATGTGGGGAATGGAATGATGATTCACTGTGGATCGCCCATTTCCTACGCCAACCTCAATACATCCTACTGGCAAGCTCACTTTTACTGTTACGGCAGACTTCCAGAACCATAAAAGGAGGGAATTTTATGAACCCGAAAATCAAGAAAATCAACACGGAATATGAGAAAAACGCCGCCAAGATTACCGAGCTGCAAGCGCGGCAGGAGGAACTGGCAAAGCAGCGCACCGAGCTGGAAAACCTGGACATCATCGGCCTTGTGCGGAGCATGGGCCTGGACCCGGACCAGCTTGCCGCGCTCATTCACAACGCCCAGCCCGGTGCGCCGGTGGGAGAGGGGGACAGCAGCCATGAGAACGTCTAAGCGGCGCATCCTGTCTATGGTGCTGGCGCTGATGCTGTGCTTCTCCGTCCTCCCTGTCACCGCCTTTGCTGGCGGCGGGCCGGAGGACGGCAGCGACAAGGTGCTGGAATACTGGAGCCAGGATTCCACGTCGCCCCAGGACACCCCGCCGCCGGATCAGCAGACGGGCCAGCCTGTCACCCAGCGGCCCCAGCAGGGGGAGCAGATGTCCGAGGGCAGCGAGTTCTCCACCCGCGATCTGCTCTATGACAAAGACACCCATAAGCAGTTCATCACCGTGGAGGGCCGGGACGGGAACACCTTTTACATCGTGATCGACTATGACGCCCCGGTGAACGAGGATGAGGAACAGTACAAGACGTATTTTCTGAACAAAGTTGACGAGGCAGACCTGTCCGCGCTGGTGGAGCTGGGCGAACCCGCCGCCTGCATCTGCACCGACAAATGCCACGCCGGGGCGGTCAATACCGCCTGCCCGGTCTGCTCTGTCAACATGACCGAGTGCGCAGGCAAAGAACCGGAGCCGGAAAAGAAGGAGGACCCGGCAGAAACTGACACCGAGCCTGACCCGGAGCCGGAGAAAAAGGGCGGCGTCAATGGGATGCTGGCTGTGGTGCTGGCGGTGGCCCTGGCTGGCGGCGGCGCGGTCTACATCTTGAAATTCAAGAAGAAAAAGCCCGATACCAAGGGCAGCGCCGACCTGGAGGACTACGATTACGGCGATGAGGACGAGTATGAGGACGGCGGCGCAGAGGATGAGGGGGACGAATGAGATATTTTACATCCAATCCCCTGGAACGCCTGATGATGCAGGCCCCTCCGCCCCGGCAGGAGCAGCGGGCCAAGCCAGCACCGCCCAAGGACCACCCCTGTCACGGCTGTAAACGCTGCGGCGAGAGCTGCGTCCTGCCCTGCTACCGGGGTGTGGAAGTCATACCGCCCATTCCGGACCGTGCCCGGTCCCGGTAGCAATATCAATCGAACAAACAAGCGGCCCCGCTTCAATTTGCGGGGCCGCTTATCATTCAAAAAACGAGGTTTTAAGCAATTTGGGATAGTCTGTTGCGCCATGAGCGATATGGTAAATCACTATGGTATCTCCCAGCAGGCGGTAAATAATCAAATATTTGCTCGCCAGAATGTAGCGATACCCGGCAGCGCTTAACAGATCATCCCGGATCGGTGGCCCGGATAACGGAAAACACATCAACTGTTCCATCGCATCGTAAATTTTATCCGTTATTCTGCGGGCTGACTGCGCCCCGGAAAGTGCCATATGTACCCGCGCAATTTCTTCCAATTCCGCTTGAGCGGGAGGCAGAATGTCCAGGTTATACGTTTTGTCCATAGATTTCCTCCAAACGATTACGGGATTCTTCTATGGAAACGGCAGGCTGTCCAGATAACCGGGACTGTTCCGCAGCCGCCAGCTTTGCCCGCAGTTTCAAAACCTCCTCGCGGCGCTCAAAAGCATCTATGCTCATAATCACCAAATCACCCTCTCCATTTTTGGTAATGTAGATGGGTATATCTTCTTTATGCGCTAAATCGGAAATAGAACCGTAATCGTTTCGCAAAGCGGTTGATGGTTTAATAATCATGGCGCGGCCTCCTTCTATGATTCTGATAGTATTCTATCATTATTGTCTCGAAAATTCAACCCAATATTCTGAAATTTGATAGGAGCGTGATTTTATGTATCGCCTTGTAATCGCGGAGAAGCCCTCGGTTGCTATGAGTATTGCCAAGGTGCTGGGGGCTGCGGCCCGGAAAGAGGGCCGCATGGAGGGGCGCGGGTCGCCAGTGGCGACCTCTAAGTGCCAAAGGCACTTAGAAGCGCCGACCGAGCCGACAGGCGAGACCGGCTGGCTGGTAAGCTGGTGCATCGGCCATCTGGCGGGGCTGGCCGAACCTACTGTCTACAACCCCGACTATGACAAGTGGCGGCGGGAGGATTTGCCCATCTTGCCGGAAAGCTGGCGGTTCACCATCGGCAAGGATAAACGGGAGCAGTTCGACATCCTGCGGACGCTGCTGCGCCGGGAGGATGTGTCGGAGGTGGTAAACGCCTGCGACGCCGGACGCGAAGGAGAGCTGATCTTCCGCACCGCCTACCATCTGGCGGGCTGTACCAAGCCTATGAAACGGCTGTGGATTTCCAGCATGGAGGACAGCGCCATCCGGGAGGGCTTCGACAGCCTCCGCCCCGGCAGCGACTATGACGGCCTGCACCAAGCCGCCCTGTGCCGTCAAAAGGCCGATTGGCTGGTGGGCATCAACGCCACGCGGCTGTTTTCGGTGCTGTATGGCCGGACACTGAACATTGGGCGCGTCATGTCCCCCACGCTGGCGCTGATTGCCCAGCGGGAGGCGGAGATCGCCGCCTTTGAGCCGGTGCCGTTCTACACGGTGGAGCTGGACTGCGGCGGCGTGACCCTCACCGGGGAGCGGATCAGCGGCAAAGAGGACGCCGCCGCCATCGCCGCCGCCTGTGAGGGCAGTGCCGTCACCATTCAGACGGTGGAACGCCGGGAGAAGTCGGAAAAGGCCCCAGCCCTCTATGACCTGACCACTCTCCAGCGGGACGCCAACCGCACCTTGGGCTACACCGCCCAACAGACGCTGGACTATTTGCAGGCCCTCTATGAGAAAAAACTGTGTACTTATCCACGGACGGACAGCCGGTATCTTACGGATGATATGGGGAACGCCGTCCCCAATCTGGTGTCCATCGCAGCCACGCTCTGCGGAGTAAAGGCGGCGGGGACCGTATCAGCGGCCCAGGTATGCAGCAGCAAAAAAGTTTCCGACCATCACGCGATTGTTCCCACGCCCAGCGCCGCCACCGTTGACCTCGCCGCGCTCCCCCAGGGAGAGCGGGAAATCCTGCGGCTGGTGTCACTGGGGCTGGTCCGGGCGGTCTGTCCGCCCTATCGGTACGCGGAGACCAGCCTGACGGCGGAGTGCGGCGGGCAAACCTTCACTGTCAAAGGGAAAACGGTGCTGGATATGGGCTGGCGGGCTTATGCCACACCCTCCAAGGATGCCGCCCTGCCGGACGCTCTGGCAGAGGGTCAGACGCTGGCGGTGGATGCCGTCCAGGTGAAGGAGGGCAAAACAACACCGCCCAAGCATTTCACCGAGGACACCATCCTCCAAAGTATGGAGACCGCCGGTGCTGGGGAGATGCCGGAGGATGCGGAGCGGAAGGGCATCGGCACCCCCGCCACCCGTGCCGCTATCCTGGAAAAGCTGGTATCCACCGGGCTGGTGGAGCGGAAGAAGGCCAAGAAGATCACCAATCTGCTGCCCACCCAGGCGGGCAGTTCCCTCGTCACCGTTCTGCCAGAGGTCCTGCAATCCCCCCTGCTCACCGCCGATTGGGAGCAGCGGCTGGGCGAAGTAGAGCGCGGGGAGCTGTCCCCGGAGGACTTCATGGCCGGGATCGCCGCTATGGTGGACGAGCTGGTGAAAACATACCAGCCTGTTCCCGGCGCGGCGGTGCTGTTCCCCTCTGACAAAGAAAGTGTTGGCCCCTGCCCCCGCTGCGGCGGTGCTGTTATTGAGAGCAAAAAGGGCTTTTTCTGCGAAAATCGGGAGTGCCGCTTTGTCCTGTGGAAAGACAGCAAGTTTTTCACCGCCAAGAAAAAGACGCTCACCAAGGCCACCGCTGCCGCCCTGCTGAAGAAGGGCCGGATGAAGCTCACCGGCTGTTTCTCGGAGAAAACCGGGAAAACCTACGATGCCACGGTGGTGCTGGAGGACGATGGGACCAAGACGAATTATAAGCTGGTGTTCGGCAATGGATAAGCTGCCCCGGATGGATGACAGCCAGTTCCGGCGGGCAAGAAAGCTCATCCGCCGCCTGTGCGCCAACTGCGAGGGCGGAAACTGCATCCTGTTGGACGATGGGGACCCCTGCCCCTGTCCGCAGATGATTTCCAACACCTTAATCTGCAAATACTTCCGCGCCGCCGTCCTGCCAGCGGACCAGGAGCTGCACGGGGAGATCATGGCGGCACGGCCTGTCAAACGCTGCTGTATCTGCGGCGCACCGATTTTTTCCCGCTCTAATGCGGTGAAATACTGCCCTGCCTGCGCCGCCAGGGAGCGCCGCAGACGGGACCGGGAGCGGAAAGCAAAAGCGGCCTCGCACTTCCGCAAATAGAGGACCGGAAAGCCTTACGGCACAACGCTTTCAAAACGCCAATCCGCCCAGGGACGTAACTTTACCCTCGGAGGGCCAAAATTGACTTCTACTTGCGGAATTTTGCCCCGCACGGTTTCCTGTGCGGGGCCATTTTGACACCGGGCAGGGGTGTAGCTTTTGGGAAAATACTTCCGCAGGGTGTCGGAGGTAAACGTCACCTTGTCCAGATCGCTTTTCTTTTCCTCGCCCATAATCGCCCGCATTACATCTATGGATAAATGCCCCTCCTGACTGAATTTTTTGAGCCGCTGGGCTTGGGAAAGGGAGGGGGTGGCCTGTTCGCTGTCCATCGCGTCCAAAAGCTGGGTCTGTTCTTCTTTTTTGAGAAAGGACAGCTCATAGGCCGGGTTCAGGGCAATTTTCTTTTCGTCCACCATGTTCAGCAGTTCGGGGATTAACTCGGTCAGACGAATATACCGCTGAATTTGATTGCGGCTTTGACCTACCTGTTCTGCTAAAATATCTCTTGATTTCTTTCCATCGGACTTGTGCCCAACTTGGGCACAAGTTAAGGAAGCACTGATTAAAGCAGGTAAAAGCCAGGCAAACAGACGAAGGTAATAAAAACGACCAATAAAGGGCCATA
>JBCLQX010000079.1:0-5199 GCA_041223805.1 Oscillospiraceae bacterium 44-34
ATATATAACACCGCTTTATATCTTCGTTTGTCCCGAGACGATGAAGGAGCCGGAGAGAGCAACAGCATAGCCACCCAACGCATGATGTTACGCCGCTACGCAGAGCAAAACAGCCTGTATATTGTCGATGAATATATAGACGATGGCTATTCAGGAACGAACTTCAACCGCCCGAATTTTCAACGCATGATAGGCGATATAGAGGCGGGCCGTATAAATTGCGTGGTGGTGAAAGACCTTTCCCGGTTTGGTCGGAATTACCTTGAAATGGGAATGTACACAGAAATGCGATTCCCGGAGTTGGGTGTCCGCTTTATCGCCGTGGATAGCGGAGTAGACAGCAACAACCAGCAATCAACCGAGTTCACCCCATTTTTGAACGTCATAAACGAATGGTACGCAAGGGACATTTCCCGCAAGGTTACAAAAGCTATGCGGACCCGGTTTGAAAACGGTGCTCACTATGCGGCTCATGCTCCGCTAGGCTACCGCAAGGACCCGGAGCAAGTAGGGCATCTGCTGGTGGATGATGAAACAAAATGGATTGTCGAAAAAATCTATGCTCTGGCTGTTCAAGGTGCGGGAGCTTCAAAAATCACCCACATTCTAGCGGCGGAACAGATACCCACCCCGTCATGGTTAAACTTTCAGAGATACGGCACATTTTCCCGTATCCACGAAGGACAGGCAGAGGAAAAGCGGTATGCCTGGAGCATTTGCCAGGTGCAAAGTATTTTGCGGGATGAAACCTACATCGGCAACAGCGTACATAATAAGCGGGCTAATGTATCCTTCAAATGCAAGAAATTGATTCACAGGCCCAAGGAAGAATGGTTCACGGTAGAGAATACCCACGAAGCCATAATCAGCAAGGCCGACTTTGACCGGGTACAAAAGCAGATCGCCAGCCGCCGCAGACAGAGGAAGAACGGCACAACGCAGATTTTCGCCGGGCTTGTCAAGTGCGCTGATTGCGGGTGGTCAATGAGTTACGGTTTACATAAGGGCGGCAAAGCTCCGTTCTCCTACTTTCAATGCACGAAATACGGACAGGGCCTTCACCAATGCACCATACACTACGTCCGGTATGATGTGCTTTATGCCTATGTCCTCTCCCGTCTGCAATACTGGATTAACGCCGTTCATCAGGACGAGCAAGCCATATTGGACAGGCTTTCCAAGTCCACCATGACGGAGCAAGCCGCCGCAAGCAAACGGGCCGCACAGGAAAAGAGACGGGCAGAAAAGCGGTTGACCGAGCTTGACAACCTGTTAGCCAAGATTTACGAGGACAGGGTAAACGAGAAAATCACGGAGCGCAATTTCTCCATGCTGTCCCAGAAGTACCAGCAGGAACAGGGAGAGCTTGAGAAGAAGATTGAAGCGTTGACGGCCCAGCTTGCCAGCACCAAGGAGCAGGAGGACGGCATAAACAAGTGGGTGGAGTTAATCAAGCAGTTTTCCAGCCCCACGGAGTTAACCGCCGATATGCTTAACACCCTGATTGAAAAAATCCTTGTCCATGAGGCCACCAAGGACGAGGACGGCAACAGGGTACAGGAAATCGAGATTGTTTACCGCTTTGTTGGCAAGATTGATTAGTTTCTTTAACTATGTCACTCCGAGTGGATCCAGTTGTCGACGGCGCGTTGGGCAGCGTCGGCTGTGACGGTGAACACAGTGAGGTTGTCACCGAAGCCGTAGGGATATCCAGCCTCGGCAGCGGCCTGGCTCTCCTCCGGAGCGTGATGCCAGGTATAGCGCCGGTCGGAGCAGGCTTGGGCGGCGTTCATCAGGGCCTCGCTGACCGGCAGTTCCGGCACCTCGTTGGCCTTGCGGGTCTGGTTGATGAGGCGGATCATCTCCTGCCGTATCTCCAGGTTGTCCGTCAGGCCGGCGCTGTCCCCGCTGGCGGGGGCTTCCGGCGCGGCGGGGGTAGTGGAGCCGACCGTCAGCGTCATGCTCCCATGCTCCCCGGCGCTGTTGGAAGCGGTGATCTCCGCCGTCCCCACCGTCTTGGCGACGGCGACCCAGAAGGTCAGCACCTGCTCCACCGCCACCGTGTCTGGGTCGCTGGAGGTGACGGTGTAGTCCGCACCGCTGGGGCCGATGATGAGTCCGCTGCGTTCTCCCACTTTCAGGGTACTGCCCTTGTAGCTGCTCACTCGAATGGCTGAGGTCTCCACTGCCGTGGCGGGGATAGCGAGGGTTGTTGCGAGGATTGCTGCCGTCAGTGCGACAGTGGTGCGCTTTTTGATACTGGTCATTTGCTTTTCCTCCTGATTTCTGTATTTTAAAGGGCTTTCGCAAGCAACACGATACCGAAATAGGAGGCGAAAGTCGATAGGGATAAACGGAGAAGTACAGAGGTGAAAAGCAAGCGAACTGCACAGTGCCACAGCCCCTATATTGTTTACAGCGTAGCAAATTCTGTATGGGTGGCGGACTTGTATTTTGTGCTCCTATATGGTAAACTGTTACCTGTAAAGAGGTGATAGCGGTGCGGTTTGAGCCGTTTGTACTGGACGGAGAACATCAGCGGGTTCCAGTTTCTATTGAACCGATGACACAGGAGGATGCCGAGTCAACGGATTCTCCGCCGACTTGGCAGACTTCATGGACCAGCGAATATTTGGCTGATGACCGTTTTGAGAAATATGCGGCGAAAGCGGGCAATGAGTTGATTGCACTGGGGGCATACGAAATTCTGGAGCATTCGCTTGTGGTTCATATCGCCTATATGGAGGCCCAGCCGGGCTCGAATCCGACGATGGACGGCGGAAGGCCGAAGTACGCTGGAATCGGGCGGCTGATGATTGCCTACGGTATCAAGCTGTCCATTGACAACGGCTTCGCCGGGGACGTTGTGCTGGAGGCGAAGACGGGTGAACTGGCCCGGCATTATGAGCGGGATTTTGGAGCGGTAAGACTTCCGATGTTTGCTTCTTCCGCCCCAAGGTATTTGATAGCGGACGAGGCGGCGAAACGGATCTTTTTCACATACCTTGCTTGACTCAGGAGGTGCTTGGATGGAACACAGAAAAGAAAACCCCGTATCTGATGCGGCGTGGTATTGCCGCAGAGATGCGGAGGAAGATCGGTTTTACGAGATTTTTTTCCTGATGTGCCGGAAGTACGCAGTGAGATGGGCCAGCGCGGACGAAAAAGAGCGGCGGTTTATTGAGGAGGTTACCAGAGTCACCTATGAGCGGGAGCGGGCAATTAAGTTGGGACTTCCGCTCTCTGAGGTGCGTCCCGCCTTTGCTTCGTGATTTGGGTTTGACCCACACCGTGACCCACACGCGGAAAAAAGCGGACGAAGACAATGGACGGGAAAGTATCAAAGACCATGTACCACTGTAACAAAAAGGCCCCGAAAGTGCTGAACAGCGGCACTCCCGAGGTTTCCAATCAGTTGGTAAGGACGGAGAGACGTGCCCATGTCGAAATAATACTGTCAAAAACGGGGAAGAATCTTCTGCAAAACCCGGATTCTTTTTGCAAATCAGCACTTTTCCTGCCGTTTTCAATTTGGCATTTTTGGCCTGACCACATATCTGCCCACAGACAGAAAAATCGGCCCACCTGGGAATTGTGTCCCTGGTGGGCCGTAAATTGGTTGTTAAGCCTCGATGCGCAGCTGTTGAAAATCGCCGTTATCCCATGATCCAAGCAATTCCCCAGCGGTATCCGGGCTCTCAAATCGCAGGGCATTCGAATCTCGTCCGCTGTATGACAAATAGTTAATATTTCCATACCAAACGATACTGTGATCAATTACAGCGTAACGATGCCGGAGATTATTTTTTGTATCTACGGTAATCTTACGGCTTGCTAACAAGGCGATAGATTGTGCAATGGCGGCGCGCTGTTCCGGCAAATAATTTTCAGGCGGCCTTGTGTGGATTGTCACGGCAACACCGGCGGCAATCGCTTTCTCCAATGCGGGTAGTACGGCCTGTGTCCGGACTTTTTTCAAAAAAGGGCTGACAATCAGGATGTCTTTTGCGGCATCGCTCAAATCAGACACAAATGGGGCAAAATAATCTTGAGCGTTATAAATACGGCTTGAAACCGGATCATGTTCCGATGCTTTTATGCAGTACCCAAGTTCTGAATATCCTTTCAAACGCTTATGGTACATTCGCTCTAACGATGGGATGTGGATATCGACATAATCGTAGACACGGACTTCCTGTTTGCCCTCATAATTTCGGTGCAGACGGCCAACATATTGGGCAAGCGTACCTTTCCAGGAGATGGGCATTGCCAGCAGGATCGTATCCAGACGAGGTTCATCAAACCCTTCGCCTATATACTTTCCGGTAGCGACCACCACAAGGGATTCATTTGCTGGAACTGCTCGCAAGGAAGCCAGTTTTTCACGTTTCTCTTTCTGCTTTCCGCTGCCCAGAAGCAAAAATACATGATCCGCTTTGCCCCGAAGGGCCTCCTCCAAACGAATTGCGTGCTCCTTTCGTTCAGTCAGCAGCAGCGGTGTTCTTCCCTCCGCAACTACTTGGATTGTGTCAGAAATCAGGAAGTGATTTCTTGCCTCATTCTTCGCAATACCAGAATAGATATCTTGGATCGTTCGGGCGTCAGGCAGCCGTGTTCTGGTAAAGCGCGGAATTGCGTAATGAGAGAAGCTCCGCTTTTCTGCCTGGTTTTTTGCATCGACTGAGTAACGTACAGGACCGCATTGCATAAAAATAACTGGCTGATGGCCGTCTGGGCGAACAGGTGTGGCGGACAGGCCATAGATATATCGAGCTTTCACTTCCCGCATGATTTTTTCAAAGGTAAAGGCTGCTAAATGGTGACACTCATCGCACAAGACCATCCCATATTCCGAAACAAAAGGCTTTACGTCTTTTTCTTCACCCTCAAAAAGGGATTGCATAATGGCAATATCAATGATACCACCCCGCGTGTTTTTCCCCGCACCGATTTGACCAATCTGCTCGATTCGTTTCTTTTGGCCACGCCGCTTGGGTTGCTCCGGCAAGGGTTCCTGAACATCAAGAAAATTTTCCAGCGATGCTTTCCACTGTTCCAGAAGTGCGCTGGAGTGGACCAGGATCAGGGTGTTAACTTTGCGCTGCCCAATCAAATACGCGCCTGTCAATGCCAATTTGAAATTGTAAGAAAACGCCGAAGAAATTTTGTAGTTTTTCGGCGGGGGGGGTAACAAAACTA
>JBCLQX010000080.1:0-5194 GCA_041223805.1 Oscillospiraceae bacterium 44-34
CCGCCCGCAGGCGGCTCCTTCGTCCCCGCCACAGCGGATTTTTTCTTTTTGCTTCTTTTTCTTTTTTTGTGTAGGAGGTGCTTCTATGTCAAATGGGTTTCGTGGTACGGTGTCAGAATATCAAGCCTTGTATATGGAGAAGAATGCCCACTTGGAGCAGTTTTTAGAACAAGTTACGCCCTTTGAGTTTTACCGGGAGATTTTCCCGGAGGGGACTTTTGAGCGGCAGGGTCACTTTGAGGACAGTAAGCCCAACGGGATCGCTGTTTCTCTGCCTGGTAAGGGCGGCTCCGTCAATGGTATTGCTCTGGAGATTGAGGGAGACGGTACGGCTAAACGGTACATCATCACGGACGATCTGAAGAAGCTGGACGAGCTGAAGGAGACAGATTTTACTATCATGGCTCCTATATCGTATTTTGGCAAAAGACGGTCAGGGAAGTTTGCCCGGTTCCTCTATGCTCTGGCCTTTGACCTGGATGGGGTGGGAATGCCTCAGCTTCGGGATGTGCTTCATCAGATGGATAAAGGAATTTTGCCAAAGGCTACTTTTGTGGTGAACAGCGGGACAGGGTTGCATTTGTATTATGTCCTGACTGAGCCGGTTCCCATGTACCCGCAGAACCAGCACTATCTGAAGGAGTTGAAGTATTCGCTTACCCGGCAGATTTGGAACAGGTTCACATCCTCCATCAAGCAGCCGCAGATGCAGGGGCTTATGCAGGGGTTTCGGGTGGTCGGCTCCGGGACGAAGCTGGGCAAGGGCTATCCTGTGGTGGCCTACCGGCTTGGTGATCGGGTGGAGCTGGATGATCTCTTGGAGTACATACCCTCGTCTAACGGGGAGCGGCAGAAGTTAGAGGGTATTTTGAGAAAGAGCAGTATGCCCCTGGCTGAAGCTAAAGAGAAGTATCCAGATTGGTATGAGCGGCGGATTATGAAGGGGGAGCGGCGGGGCCGCTGGACGGTGAAAAGAGATCTCTATGATTGGTGGCTGCGGCGTATCCGGGACGAGATCCGTGTGGGCCACCGTTATCATGGGGTGATGACCCTGGCGATTTATGCGAAGAAGTGCGGGATTGAAGAAGCCGAGCTGCGCCAGGATGCCTATTCTCTGCTTCTGCCCTATGATGAAATGAGCATCGAGGAAGTCAACCGCTTTACCAGGGATGATGTAGAGGCGGCGCTTTCGATGTTCAATGAGGACTATGTGACGTTTCCCAGGGATGATATAGCGAGGCTTTCTGGTATGTCTATGCCAGTAAACAAGCGGAATTGGAGAAAACAAAGGGAGCATTTAGGGCGAGCGAGGGCAGTGCAAGCCTTTGATGATCCTGACGGAAAATGGAGGAACAGAGATGGACGGCCTAAAGCTCAGACGTGTGTTTTTGAGTGGCAGCAGCAGCACCCGAAGGGGCGCAAGGCCGACTGTCACCGGGACACTGGCCTTGACCCTAAGACCATACGAAAGTGGTGGGACTGTCCACTGCCAGAGGTCAGCATGAGGGACGGACATATCACGGTGCGGGTGTCCCCGTCCCAGACGGTGAGCGACTTCCTTGTGGCGGCTCTGGCCGAGGAGGATTAGAGGGTTGATTTAGATGGCCGTATATGGTACAATAAACAAGACAGAATATAGTGCGTGGTATGAAAGGGGTATTGTATGATTGCGATTAACTTTACAACGGCCCGGAGCCGGTTCAAGGACTTCTGCGACAAGGTGACGGACGAGGCCGAGACAGTGATCGTCACCAGGAAGGCCGAGAAGAACGTGGTTATCATTAGCGCAGAGCGGTATAACGAGTTGGAGAAGGCAGAGCGTAATGCCGCCTTTCTCGGCAAGCTGGAGCGAGGGCTTGCCCAGGTTCGAGCCGGCCAGGGTATCGTGAAAACGATGGATGAACTGGAGGCGATGGCGGAAGATGGCGTATAACATCACCTTTTCGCCTGAAGCCTGGGCCGACTATCTGTACTGGCAGACAGTGGACAAAAAGACATTGAAGCGGATAAACAAGTTGCTTCAGGAGTTGCAGCGGGATGGAGCGGTGCGGGGGATTGGCAAAGCGGAGCTGCTGCGTCATGCCGATGGTATGAGTAAGCGAATTGATGATAAGAACCGGCTGACCTACACCATGGAGGGCGAGAGCCTTGTGATTTTGTCGTGCCGGGGCCACTATGAGGACTGAACGGAGGTTTATCATGGATTTTGAGAAAGAACGGATTGCCCAGCTTCAGCTACCAGACCCGGCAGACGCTGATCCGCACCCTCGGCTGCTCCTGGAGGGCCGGGGTATCCATGCCGGGGAGGGGTTTACCGCCCTGTTCCCCGATGGCTGGCACGACATTACCCTGGAGGTGAGCTGGGAGCCGACCGGCCCCGGCTGCTGGTATATCTCTACTCCTGGCTTTAGTGACATCTGCCCGATTGGGCTGTTTGTCAAGGTATGAAAACCATCCGGCAGATAGCCGATGAGTTGGGGGTATCGAAGCAGGCGGTCTATAAGCGGTTCAAAGGCAAGCTGCATACGGTTTGCGCTCCGTATGCGCATACGGAGCAGGGGGTCTTGTACTTAGAGGAGCAGGGTGAAACCCTTATAAAACAAGACTTTTTACAGAATGACCGCTCCATTGGAGCGCATACGGATACGCATACGGAGTGCTCCAATGGAGCGGTGTTGGAGCAGGGGCAGCAAGCCAATCTGATGGCCGTTTTACAGGCCACTATTGACACGCTACAAGGTCAGCTTGAAGTGAAAGACCGGCAGATCGAGCAGCAGGCACAGACCATCACTCGGCTGTCTGATGCCCTGATCGCTGCCCAGCAGACGGCGGCAGCGGCCCAGGCGCTTCATGCTGGGACTATGCACCAGCAGCTTCTGTCCGGCGAGGCCGGAGCCGATCAGCAGGGTCAGGAGCCGGATCCGAGTCAAAAGCGGAGCTGGATTAGTCGGTTCTTTGGGAACTGAACAGCTCGACAAATCGAAATTTGGAGGTGTTTATGCGTATGGAGAAGAAAGCTAGACGGTCTGGAATGGACCCCATCGTTACTTTAACGCTGATTTTTGTCGTATTAAAAGCAACGGGATTGATTTCGTGGTCCTGGTTGTGGGTACTAAGTCCAATCTGGATTACGTCCTTGTTTTTCGCCGTTATCTTTTCCGCCATTTTGGTCGGCGGACGAATTGTTAAAGGAAAATGGTAAATTCCAGTTTATCGGGGAGTTGAGGTTTAGGGATGCCGTCCGGCTGCCCTTTTCAAAGGGCAAAGAGGACCGGGGAGCTGCCCGAAGGCGGCAGGGGCAGCGCCCCTCTGGAGGTGAATGGTTGGCCGGATTGCGGCAACCGTTCACCTCCAGCAACCCCCGCGGGAGCGCGCAAAAGCACTTTCACACCGCCGCCCCGTTGGGCGGCGGTGTGAAAGTGCTTTTGCGTTACTTTCTCACCGAGAAAGTAACAAAGAGGTTGCATCGACCGGCCGGGTATGGTAACATGGAAGCTGTGGGCAACGTCGCTGCCAAAATGTCGCTCACGTTCAATGGGAAGAAAGGCGGGTGATCTTCATGGGTGTCACGATCTCCGGCATGACGGGCCGGGGAAGTATTCGGCACAACAATCGGTCGTTCTCTGCGGCCAATATCGACAGGAGCCGGACGGGGCTGAACGTCACCTTCTGCCAAGAGGATTTGAAACAGGTCTATCATCAGGTATTCGATGAAGCCCTGGCTGCATACAACGCCAAGAAGAAAAAGACCAGGGACAAGATACCCGATTACTATGAGCATATCCGCCAGGGCAAACAGGAGAAGCTGTTCCATGAGGTCATCTTCCAGATCGGCAACAAGGACGATTGCGGCTGCGGCTCTCTGGACGGTGATCGGGCCGCTGCGGTGCTGAAGGAGTTTGCGGAGTCGTTCCAGGAGCGCAACCCCCATCTGCGGGTATTCAATGCGGTGCTGCACATGGACGAGGCCACGCCCCATATCCATATCGACTTCGTGCCGGTGGCCACGGAGCAGACAAGGGGACTGCAAACCAGGGTTTCTATGAAACAGGCCCTAAAGCAGCAGGGCTTTACCTCCCTGGGCCGGAACATGACCGAGTGGCGGGCCTGGATGGAGAGGGAGAAGCAGACCTTGGCCGAACTTGCCCAGGCCCATGAGTTTGAGATCGTCAGCCTGGGCGGTGGCCGAAAGCACATGGATTTGCCGGAGTACCGGGCGGCGGCTCAGCGGCTTGAAGCCGTCCAGGAGCAGGTGATCGCCGCCGATCAGGAGCTTGCTGACCTGGAAAAACAGAAAAAGGCCCTAAGAGGGACTGTGAGGGCGTTAAAGGCCGCAGAGAAGGTGCAGGTGCGCCTGGATACCATCCAGCCCGAAAAGACGCTCACAGGGGCTGTCAAGGGCGTGACAGTGGAGCAGGTGGAACAACTCAAGGCGGCGGCTCTCCGGGGCGTACAGGCTGAGCAGATGGTTAAGGAATTGACGAAGAAGAATAATGAGCTTCAGAGTAGGATTCCGTCAGTATCGAAGCAACTGGACGAGGCAAAGGCCCAGCAGAAGATCAGGCAGGAGAACCAGCGGCTTCAGATGGACATGGTATACCTTCAGGAGCAGTTGGAGGAAGAACGCAACTTCTCGGCCCGGCTCCTGGCTGGCATCGATGCGGCCCTGGACTACCTGTGGGAGCATCTGCCTGAACCGCTCCGGCCTATTATTGAAAAGGCCCAGCAGCTTATCCCTGTGCCGGACGTTCAGAAGCCGGTACAGAAGCAGGAGCGGGGCCATTCCTGGGGCGATATGAGCCTGTGAAAATAGCCTGTCCGGGGGGCTTGAAAAGGCGTGTCGGACAGGCTATAATTATAGCAGAAAATAGGGAATTACTGTATTGATAATAAACGCCCCCCTATGGCCTTTAGGCCAATGAAAAAATAGTCATTTTTTCTCTCAGGAAAGGGAGAAAGTCGGAGGGGAAAAGGGGGGTGAGCGGAGGCTGTGGGAATGTGGTAAACCCGCAGGGTTTTCCATCATTTCCACAGCCGGAGCGAGGGGGGAAAGGGGGAGGTGACTTTCTCTTTAAGGCCCCGAAGGGGCCGCTCTTTGGCTCCCCCTTTCCCCCCTGCCGCCCGCAGGCGGCTCCTTCGTCCCCGCCACAGCGGATTTTTTCTTTTTGCTTCTTTTTCTTTTTTTGTGTAGGAG
>JBCLQX010000081.1:0-5138 GCA_041223805.1 Oscillospiraceae bacterium 44-34
CGCGGAGTCGCCGCAGAAGCCGGAGTACACATTAAGCGAACCGAAGCCCACGAAGATGGACCCGTACAAGCAGATCGCATGGTGCTTACAGGCTCGTTATTGTTTACAGCATACAATTCTGCATGGGTGGCGGGACTTGTATTTCACCGTCCGTTGAGGTACACTCATAGTATCAAGATCAGCTTTGGAGGAAGGAGGGCGTATGCTATTTTTCACGCCATGTGTACGGTGCTGGCCTTGGAGGGTGAGGATTTCAAAAAGCATTCGGCGGTCATTTCCCGATTTACTTTGAATGATCTGAAACCTGAAATTTAGCCCAGAGAGTACAGCAAACCGATCTCAAATGCTTCGTTTATTCGAGATCGCAGCGACTATGAGGATTTTTATATTTGTTCCGTTTCGGATACTAAGGCACTGTTTTCAGGTGCGGTGACTTTTTGTGAAGAGGTGGGTAAGTATTTGGAGCGGCGGTATAGCGAGGACTCGTCGCTTTGAGGTTTGACCCACACCGTGACCCACACGGCGAAATGTCCGGAGAGAGACAGAGAGCGCCAGACAGGAAGTTTTGTCTTCCTGTCTGGCTTTTTTGTGCTCTCTGCGGTAGGTTTACATGACCTGTGGTTGTCTTTACGTCCACTCCGTTGACCGGCGAGGGGAACATATACTGGTTATCCGGGTGCTTGCTGTGCTTCTGGATCAGCAGGTCCACCGCATCCTGTGGGATGGACACCTGCCTGACAGATGTCTCTGTCTTCGGTCTGGAGAGCATTACCTCCCTACTGGGGTTGCGGACGTATCTTTGTTTAGGCGAAGCAGTTTTTAAAGCCTCGATACAAGCGGTTAGGGCGAGGAACTCAACCAGAAATAAAAAACTTTTCTTTTTTTGCAACGATGTTACCCTGCCATACGAATATATCAATAGGGAAAGGCGGTGAGGCAATGGAGCGGGAGCGCAAGTGGATACGGGACATTCAGCGCGGCGGTTCCCGTCAGGCGGCGGAGCTGCAAACTCTCGGCCTGTACCCTTCTAGTTCTGCGGATGCTGGTATTCGGAGGTCTGGCGGTAATCGTGTGCGTCCCAGTCAACATCCTGCTGTGGCTGACCTCCGGGCGGAGCTGGTCCCTGCCCTGGATGCTGGGCCTGTCCTTCTCCAGCCTGTTCCTCTACGCCGCTCTGACCCTGTTCTGTCTGAGGCTTCGCCGGGGGATTGTGGTTCCGCCCGCCGTGTGGGGCGTGACCGGACTGCTTCTGCTGGTTTGGGATCGGGGCGGGTAAGACCACCCTCATCAAAATGCTTACCACCCTGCTGTTTCCCACCTCCGGGCAGATCTTGTGGGAGGGGGAGGACATTCACGCCTTGGACGAGAGCTACCGGGGCTTACTGGGTTATCTGCCCCAGGAATTCGGCTACTACCCCGGCTATACGCCCCGGCAGTTCCTGCGCTACGTTGCCGCACTTCAGTGTATCCCTCGAAAGGAAGCCGATGGGAAAATCAGCGAACTGCTGGAGCTGGTGGGGCTGTCCGATGCGGAGCACAAGAAAATGCGGCAGCTCTCCGGCGGGATGCGCCAGCGGGTGGGCATCGCCCAGGCCATGCTCAACGACCCCAAGCTGCTGATTCTGGACGAGCCCACCGCCGGCCTGGCCCCCCGGAGCGGGTTCGGTTCCGCAATCTGATTCACTCTCTGGCGGAGGACCGGATCGTCATCCTCTCCACCCATATCGTCTCCGATATTGAAACCATCGCCGGGCAGATCGTTATGCTCCGGGACCGCAAACTGTTCTGCTGTGACAGCCCGGCGGGGATCTGCGGCAAGATGAAGGGCCGGGTGTTTGAGGTTCCGGCGGGAACCGCTTTGGTGGAAAACCAGTTTCTCCTCAGTGAGCGGCAGGGGGAGAGTGGAACGCTTCTGCGGATTTTCAGCGACACGCCGCCCAAAGGAGCCACCCCGGTGACGCCCAGTCTGGAGGATGCCTTCCTTGCCATCTACCGGGAGGGGCAGGCATGAGGCTGCTGCGGTATGAGTGGGGCAAGCTGGCCCGCCTGCCCGCCCTATGGGGAGTGTTGGCCCTGTGTCTGGTCTTTTCGCCGCCGGGAGAGCAGCGTCGAGGAGGTGCTTATTGAGATGTGCCTGGCTGGCGTCTCAGTACGCCGGGTAGAGGACATCCTGGAGGCCCTGTGGGGCGGCAAGAAGTACATGAATATGAGCGCTTAGAGGCTGCCCTGGAGGATACTTCTACTGCTGGCTGATTTTATTCTGCCAGAGCCTGCAAACTATTTTGCGCATTATTCTTGACATTACCCATCCGGGTGGAATCATTTTGGATTATCGCGGGAAACAAATTGATCTGGATTTGTTGCGGGATGTCATACAAAAACGGCTGTGGTGGACAGAGAATTATCCAAGCATGGATATCATGGTGGTTTTAGGCGATAACAACGTTAGGGTATGGAGATACGCTGAAAAGAAATGAGACGCCCCCCCACCCACATAGCGGAGGTTACGCCTCATAAACGAAAACTCGTCCTGTGCTTAATGTACCATTCCTGTGTAAATTTTGCAAGAGGAAAATTTGATGAAAGAGTGGCAGTAAGATGGCGGACTACCCCGATTTTGAGGAGAAATGCGGCTATAACTCTATAAGGATGAAGACAGCGATTTCCTGCGAGCCGTGGCGGGTAAAGAATCTCCCGCTGTATGGTCCGTCATGGATGAGCTGATGGAAACCCTCCGGGTGATGAATTCCAGGGCGTATGATAGCGTTTTGCGGAAGATCAACAGGCTTTGATGTTACTAACATATTACTATAAATAGCAAAAATGTCGGGAAAATAGAATCCCCCTAAAGCCTTGCGGCTCTAGAGGATTCTTGGTGACCCAGCGGAGATTCGAACTCCGGACACCCTGCTTAAAAGGCAGGTGCTCTGCCAACTGAGCTACTGGGTCAGATAGGTGTTTTGGCAGGGATGGCTGGACTCGAACCAGCGGATGAGGGAGTCAAAGTCCCTTGCCTTACCACTTGGCTACACCCCTGTATCCACAGTGAAGAAAGGCGCAGGCCGGAGCAGAAGCTCCGGCCTTCCGCCTCAAGTGTGGGGTGGGTAAAGGGACTCGAACCCTCGACACCCGGAACCACAATCCGGTGCTCTAACCAACTGAGCTACACCCACCATATTGACTGATGTCTACGGCTACACCTGAAGCTGGCTGGTACGCCTGAAGGGACTCGAACCCCCGGCCCACTGCTTAGAAGGCAGTTGCTCTATCCACCTGAGCTACAGGCGCGTTTGGAGCGGGTGATGGGAATCGAACCCACGCGACCAGCTTGGAAGGCTGGGATTCTACCATTGAACTACACCCGCATGGATGGTGTTCCTCTCACATCAGCCTTTGGATATTACCACATTTTTAGCCGGTTGTCAATGGGTTTCCTCAAATTTTCCCGGTAAGAGCGGGGGGCGTTTTGAGGGCGGGCTTTGGAGCAAATTTGAGACAGCCGGATATGCTGTCCGGCTGTCCAAAGACTTGCTCAATCCTTCGCTTGTCAAAGGTTTCTGCCTCCGTCAAAAAACCGCCTCCCGGTTTGGGAGGCGGAAAATTAGTTTGCATAGGAGCCGTAATAGTCGATCATAATCTCGTCCAGCTTCTGCCAGCCGGACTCCACCAGGCTGTAATAGCCGTCGCTGTCTTTTTTCATCTGGAGCATGACCACCTGGTCCTCTCCATACGCTACCTTGCCGGCCAGACTGTCCAGCTCATCCAGCAGGGCCAAGGCGAACTGCTCATCCAGAGTCTCGTATTCCTCGTCGCTGAGGGCGCTCATCTGCTCCTCGGTGGTGATACCGTTGTCCTCCAGCACGCTGTACCAGGCCTCCTCGGCGAAGTCGGCGGTTAGATTAGGAATGACCTCGATGGGGGAGATAGTGACCTCCACGGCAATGTCGCCGCTTTTCAGCTTCTCTGCGTCAGCTACGGTATACTTGGCGTTGGAGTAGATCTTTGCCACGACCTCCTCGGCTCGGTCGTAGACCGCGTCGGTGGGGGATTCCACCAGCAGGGCGTTCATCAGGTAATCCACAAGGATTTCCGCTTCCCATTCCACGTTGTTCTCGTATTTTTCCTTGGCGTCTGCCTCGGTCATGTCCTTTACCACGTCAATATAGTCCTTGTCATAGGTCCCCAGATAGGTGGCGTCCAGTTCGCCCTTGACATAGATTGTGGCGTCCTTTGTGGTGCTTTGGCAACCCGACAGGGCTGCCAGCACGGCGGCGGCCATGACCGCTGCTAATGTACGTCTCCACTTTCTCATGTAAAACACTCCTTTTTCATTCCTGAGTTGGGTTTTAATCCCCTTTCTATTTTAAGACAGACGCCGCCTAAAGTCAATCTTGCCGACCCGGAGTTCCTGTGGTATACTGAACAAAAACAGAGGTATTCAGCTCCGGAAAACGTCGATTTTCCACAATCGGGGCAGGTTTAGAAGGGGAGAGGCCAATGGACGCCCAGCAGCGCAGACAGATCATAGCCCGCCGCCTGGCGGACAGCGAGGGACCGCTGAGCGCAGCTGTGCTGGCCCGGGAGCTGTCAGTGAGCAGACAGATTATTGTGGGTGATGTGGCGCTCCTCCGGGCTGGCGGACTTGAAATCACCGCAACCCCAAGAGGGTACCTCCTGCCCAAGCTGCCCGCGGGGGTAATTTGCACGGTTGCCTGCCGCCACCGGGAGGATCAGATGGAGGAGGAGCTCAACGCCGTGGTGGACCAGGGCTGTACCGTGCTGGACGTTGTTGTGGAGCACCCCATTTACGGCCAGCTGACCGGCCCTCTGCGGCTTTCCAACCGCTATGAGGTGGCCCAGTTTGTGGCTCGCTGCCATCAGGAGACCGCCGTCCCCCTCTCCCAGCTCACCGAGGGAATCCACCTGCACACCCTGTCCTGCCCCGGGCGGGATGCCGCGGACCGGGTCCGCAGAGTGCTGAAAAGGCTGGGATTTTTATACCAGTGACTTTGCCGGGGCCGCCCGAATGGGCGGCCCGTTTTTATGCCCTTTTTCTCTGGAATTTCCTCCCAGTCTACCAAATGTCTACCAAATTGTGGCGTCAAGGCCCTGGGGGACAGCGGGTTGGAGGAACTGGA
>JBCLQX010000082.1:0-4600 GCA_041223805.1 Oscillospiraceae bacterium 44-34
GAAATAAAATATGAGTTGTCTACATTTCCACGCTTTTATCCACTTCTTACTACTGCTCAAACCGTTGAAATAACAGCGCTTAGCAGTAGACGTGCATTAAAGATGTTTCTATGATGAAATCATTGAGAAATCCGAAAAAGCCCGTGAGGAAGCTCGTGTCCTCTATGTTGCTATGACAAGATCTATTCGTTCTTTCTCTTGGGTGGAAATCCGGGGTAAGCAGAATTTGTCTTGGCAGAATCTCATAGAAACGGAGGTGTAAGAAATGCCGTTTAAGATCTACACATACGAAGATCCCTATAAGTTAGATAAAGCGGATTTTTGGAGTGAGATTGCTGCCCTGCCCCACTTCTGCGGTGCGAGGACTCTTGTAAATGGTCTCAAAGATGTTTTCGGTGATAAGATTACGGGTTTGATTTGTTCTCTGGACGAGTTGGTCGAGCATGAAGAGGTATATATGCAATGGACTGACAATATCAGCCGTCGTGTTCAGCAGTATGGTGCTTTCTCTGCTGCTTTTAAGCAGTTGTTGGAAAAGCGCAAAATCAGTAAGCCTTTCCACATGGCTCTGGAGCAGAATCAGAATCATTTTCTTGAGGCTGTCCGGCTGTTTATCGAGCTGGATATTCCTGCATCAGCCATTGATGGCAGCAAGGGCAACACAGAGCAAAGACTCTTTGTCCACATGTTGAAACAGGCACAGCACAGCCCTCTATTCCGGTTCCCCGAGACGCCTCCTCGTGAGAAGCTCAAGGAGATCGTTGTTGGCCTCGCGAAGAAGGAAGTCGAAGAGTGTACCGGCACTCCACAGGAAGTCAAGCGCTGCGAAAGAGCCGTTGGCGTTACGAAAAAGCAGCCCTTTAATAGCATCGTGGTTCATGGTGTACACCAGTTCACCCCAGTACAGCTCCGTCTTTTGATTGCTATGGAAAAAATGGGCATGACCATTATTTTCCTGTTCAACTATCAAAAGAAATATTCCAAGATTTATTCCTCCTGGAATGAAATCTACGGGTGCTTTGGAGTTCCTGTCCACCATGATGCCGTGGTTCGTGAATATGAGCCTCCCACCATGCAAAATCCCAGCAACGCCCTGGCTTGTGCCTTGGGTGAGATCTGTGAGGACAGAAATACAGTGGGAAGCCCATTGCTCAGAAAGTTGCATAAGCTATACAAGAGTGTTGAGCTTATGGAGTTTGCGAACATTACTGAGTATGCCCATTTTATCTCCAATCACTTTGATGCTGCTATCCAGAGTTATTCTGAATCCCGTAGTGTTATGGAGAGAGGCAATGATGTATGGAACAATGCTGCAGTTCTGCGGCATTTGGATGAGCAAGTATATACCGCAAATCGTGATGTACATACTTTGCTGAAAATCTACTATCCCGAATATGCAAAGGATCGGCACTTCCTTTCTTATCCCATCGGACAGTTTTTCTCTGCAATTTACCGTCTGTGGGACTATGAAAACGGACATATCATCTTTGATGTCAACGCTATCAAAGAGTGTCTATCCTCCAATATCCTTAGTGTGGCTCCAGGTGAAGTGCTGCTGCGGACTTTCTATAATGTGTCTATTCTCTTTGAGAATGTGACAACTTATGAGGAGTTTCAGAGAGAGGTTGTCGAGGGCTATGCTAAAAACTACGACAAGTTGGCCGCCACACCGAGCACAGATACGCTTTCTGAACTCAAGAGTCTGTCTGTCTATAACAAGTACAAGGTCACCAAAAAGGACTTGCAAGCGCTCATCCGAGCAATTGAAGAGATTAACGAGATTGCAACTTATCTGTTTGCCCTGGACAATTCTCGTGAGGACTTCATCAATTTCGGCAAGCATTTCCATAACCTTGAAGAGTTCCTTAAACAGCGTGAGTTGGCTTTGGCGAACGAACAGGAACGAGCTTTGATTACGGCTTTGCAGCTGCGCCTTGACAAAATCAAACCAGAGCGCTCAACCTTCTCCGGTACATTTAGAGACTTGAAAGAGGGCCTCTATTACTATCTGAAGCAGAAAAATGACGAAGATCAAGGCGTAGATTGGATAGTAAAGAACTACGAACAGATTGACGGCGATATCCTGCAGAGCAAACGGCAATTTGAGAAAGAGCAGCGCAAAGTGTACCATTTTGCATGTGTGTCTGACCGTGATATGAATATGACCGTCAACGATCAGCTCCCGTGGCCTCTCACGGATGAGTTCATCCATGCGGCTTATTCTCCTATTGATCTGCAGTTCCAGGTGTACTATACGGCACTGGGTGAGCGAAGCAACTTCCTTAGATATGCTCTGTTCTACGGTCTGTGCTATAACCGCTGTGATGTTCGACTCAGCTATGTTAAGCAGTATGGGGATGAAACAACTGAACCGTATGCGCTGCTGGCTATTTTGGGTTTGACCCCTAAGGCTGAGCTGGTGGAGAGAGTCAATAAGCCGGCGCCATTCTCTATCTCTGTCGGGCAAAATGTTACTAAGGGTATCAAATATGACCGTTATCAAATGATGGACATGTTCTTGTGCCCCTACCGTTTCTTCCTGGACTATGTAATGGAAGATGCCCCTGTTGTCCAAGGAAACTTCCTCTATCAGAAGTATTTTGAGAACTTACTGATTGAGGCCGTTTGGAAACGGGTCGGCAAGCAAAACCGTTCCGATGCAATGAAGTATTTGCCTAAGATTCTGGAACAAGAAGCCCACAGGCTTGAACCGTATGTTAAGTTCTGGAAAGTAACAGAAATATTCGACCTTAAAGTGAGAGCCAGAAATTACCTTGTCCACGAAGTTATTACGGAAGGCCACGGGACA
The DNA here is from genome assembly GCA_041223805.1 of Oscillospiraceae bacterium 44-34. GTDB lineage: Bacteria > Bacillota > Clostridia > Oscillospirales > Oscillospiraceae > Lawsonibacter. The sequence continues at coordinate 2,810 of JBCLQX010000082.1, forward strand.
ATGGTAAAGCCCTTTGATGCGGTACATATGCAAATACGAAAGCGTTTTGGTTCCGCAAAATATATTGTGGATATTTCGGAAGTTGAGAGAAAAAACCCATATGCAGGATTTGAGCAGCTGTCTGTAAATAACGGGTGGAAGAAAGAGTATTCGCTCCACAAGCTACCGTTGCCTGATGCTCAACCGCTGGCTGATATTCTTCGCGGTGAAACTAAGAAGTATATTAATCAAACTTGTAAAAAAAACAAAACTGCAATTCCGTCCGATTGGTGTCTCTATTGTGTTCATAGAGGAAATTGCATGGAATCATTCTTGCGCAGTGAGATCAGTATGTCCAGTTCCAGAAATGAACCCCGAAGCAATCGTCCTACTCGTGTAACAGCTCCATCTAGAGCAACACTGCCTTCTGTCGCTGAGCCTTCGGTAATGGATATTGAAGCGGCTCCTGTCCCTGTGGGTAGCCCTAAGCCAAATGAATTGGGTGATTTTGAACAGATCTTAAAAGCTATTCAAGAAATGGTTGAAGGTAATCGCAAAGAAATCCAGAGTCTCAAAGATGACCTTACATCAAGAAGAAGACGACGTGAGGATACTACGCGAATTGAGACTCGTTTGGCAGAGGAAGAGCGCAGAAGCCAAGAACTACTTGCCAAGCTTGCTGAAACTGAGGGCCGCCTTGCTACAACCGAGGAACAGAACCGCAGTCTCTCTCATACTGTCAAAACCCAGGATGCTCTTCTTGAAAGACAAGAAGTCCTTGAGTTTACAGAGGGTGAACTGGCAGAGCTTCGTAAGTATTCTACTATCATTGTGTTCGATACATGCTCGATTATGAACTGCCCGAATCTGCTCGACGGTGTAAATGACGGTGAACTTGTTGTGGTGCCCAAGGATGTAAACAATGAGCTTGAACACCATAAAACTCGCTTTGCTGCAGATGAGCGTAAAATCAAGGCACAGAGAGCTATAACTGCAATCTTTAACTATAAGCGCCGGTTCCCGCTTACTTATGCAGAAGGCTTGGACGATTTGGTGCCCAAGGTCTATCGTGCAGATTTTGGTGAGAAGGAACAGAACGACAATAAGATTTTGGCGGTTGCTCTCCGCTATAAGCGCTATACCGATATTCCGGTCATCTTCATCACCGACGACAGAAGCCTATCCAATAAGGCATCTGGAGAGGGGCTTGAGGTATGGACATCCAAGGATTTCCTTACTCCTCCCGAATCCTCTTTTGAGGAAGAGGCCCCGGTGGTTGCGGCTCCAAAAACAGTAGTGGCCGCTGATCCGATAGCAAGTGTCGAAACAGCGGATACCCCTGCTGGGAAAGTAAGCGAAGAGAAAAAAATCGCTGAAGCTGCAGAAGCCGCAAGACGGACCCAAGCCCAGGAAGAATATCTTACCCAAAAAATCAGCGCAAAGTTGCTTCACTTAGAGGCAAGCCAGATTTCCGTTTTACAGAATAACGGAGTAAAAACCCTCGCTGATTTCATGGCACAGACCGAAAGCAGTTTTGCCGGTATGAAGGTCAAGAAAGGGATTCCGTTCACCGCAAGGTTCTTGAAAGAACAAGAACTGCTCAAGAAGAAACTTGAGAGCCTATAACAGAGCAAGAAACTGCTGATCAGCTTTGGTTTCTTGCCTGAGCTGAGAAAGGAGCACCGCGTATGTTAGTAGGATGTTATTATCGCTGTCCCATCGTTGTTGAAGAAGGTGTCAACGCCAATTTGAAATTGTAAGAAAACGCCGAAGAAATTTTGTAGTTTTTCGGCGGGGGGGTAACAAAACTAA
>JBCLQX010000083.1:0-4345 GCA_041223805.1 Oscillospiraceae bacterium 44-34
CACACGTTTGAATCTATGTTGGACAGCGCCGGGGCAAACCGGAAATGTATTGATTTACTTATGGGCCACGTTTCCAAGGATACCGGCAACCGGGTATATAATCACAAGACTTTGGACGAACTCAAAGCCGCCCTTGAACTGGTTCAGCGGAAGCCTTTATAATTGGGGTTTGAACAGTGAACTTTTAACACATTAGTAACAAGAAAAGCCGGAACCCCTGAAAAATCAAGGGTTCCGGCTTCTGTGTTGTTATTATACCGTGAAACTGCTTTGCGGCACAAAGAACAAAATTCATCAGAAAGTGAGGAAGAAACGATGAAATCTGATATGAGAAATGAAATCAAGGCGTACATCATGCGCCAGGGGATGACCATGCAGGAGGTCGTAGACGTACTCTCCGATGTGTACGGCTGGTCGGACAGCGTGTCCAATCTGTCCAACAAGCTCCAGCGCGAGTCTCTCCGATACAAAGAGGCTGTCCAGCTTGCCGATGCGCTGGGCTATGACATTCAGTGGGTCAGGCGCAAGGTTGGCTGACCCAACAGACTACGAATTATGGAGGTACTTGATTGAACGATTTTGAAAGCTATGTGTACGAACCCATTGACCTGTGCGCCTGCTATGAGCCGATGTTCGACGCGCCCGCCGATTTTGTTGAGGAATGGTACAGGGAGCATGGACTGAGAAACCCTTTCTCCTGCAAAGTGACCCGCAAAATCGGTAACACCTGGTATATCATTGAGACAGAGTGTGCCGGGGACGAACCGCTCCCCAGCATGATGCGCCGTCTGATTTTTTCGGATAAGGGGGTGGTTTGATGTCGACAAAGCAGTTGGATCATGTTACAATGGAGCCATGCACTACGGTACTGTCGGCTGACCCACAGAAGAAAGGAGAAGACAACGTGGATCAGCAGAAAATCACGATTTTGTACTGCCGTTTGAGCAATGAGGATTTGGTGGATGGGGAGTCAAACTCGATTGCAAATCAGAGAAGCATCCTCAGCAGCTATGCCGCTTCCCACGGTTTCACGAATACCAAGGTGCTGGTGGACGATGGTTACACCGGAACGAACTTCAACCGCCCTGGGGTCCGGGAGGGGCTTGCTCTGGTGGAGCAGGGCTTGGTTGGCACTTGGATTGTTAAAGACATGAGTAGATTTGGCAGAGACTATTTGCAGGTCGGTCGGTTTACGGAAATCGTCTTTCCGAGCTACGATGTGCGGTTCATCGCCGTCAACGATGCGGTGGACAGTGCCAAAGGAGACAACGATTTTACCGTAATTCGCAATGTTTTTAACGATTTTTATGCCAAAGATACCAGTAAAAAGGTTCGTGCTGTTATGAAAGCCAAGGGAACCAGTGGCAAGCACTTGGGCGGTCCGCCCTACGGCTACCGCGCCGACCCGCAGGACAAAGACCACTGGATTCTGGACGAGGATGCCGCCCCGGTGGTCAAGCGTATCTTTGACCTGGCGATTGCCGGAAAGGGGCCGAGCCAGATTGCCCGAATTCTGGAAGCGGATGGTGTGCTGACTACCAAGGCCCTCTACGCCCAGCGCAAGGGCAAGCCCATGCCGGAGCGTCCCTGCCACTGGGTGGAACAGTCTGTTGCCGGTATCCTGGAACGGATGGAGTACACTGGCTGCATCTGCAATTTCAAGACCTACTCCAAGTCCTATAAGCTCAAGAAGCGCATCCCCAACGCCCCGGAAGATATGTTCATCCTGCCCGACACACAGGAAGCCATTATCACGCAGGAGCAGTGGGACAGGGTGCAGGAGCTTCGCCAGCACAAACGTCGCATGACCAAAGCGGAGCGGCAGGGCCTGTTCTCTGGTCTGGTGGTCTGCGCCGACTGCGGAAGTAAACTCCACTTCGCCACCTGTAAGAACTTTGACGGCAAGCAGGACCACTACGTCTGCGCCAAGTACAAGAGCGGACGTGGAACCTGTTCGGCGCACTATATCCGGGAGGACGTTCTGCGGGATGTGGTGCTGGAGCGCATCCGGGCCGTGACGGAGTATATCCGGGCCGATGTGGAGGGCTTTCAAGAGGACTGGCTGATGTGCCAGAGGGAGGAACAGGAGAAGTCCATCCGAGAGGACAAGCGGCGGCTGGAGAAAGCGAAGAAGCGTCTGGCGGACATCGACAAGCTCATCACCCGTATCTATGAGGACATGGTACTCGGTGATCTGAGCCAGGAGCGTTACCAGAAGATGCTGGAGGGCTACGAAGCGGAGCAGGCCGCGCTCAACAATGAGGTCATCGGTCTTGAGGACTGGGTGGCGACCCGCGAGGAAATGGAGGACAATGTTGACCAGTTCCTCGCCCTGCTGGAAAAGTATGTGGACATCCCGGAGCTGACGCCGACCATTGTGAACGAGTTCGTCAAGCAGATCATCGTCTACGCCCCGGACAAGTCCAGCGGCAAGCGGACGCAGAAGGTCAAAATCGTTTTCAACTTCCTGGAGGAAGTAGAAGTACCGGAAATCAGCGAACCTGTAATTACGCAAACTACCTATGGACGCAGAAAGACGGCGTGACACTCGGTCACGCCGCCCTCTGCGGCAAATAGTTACTTGTCACTATTAACCCTTCTCGTCCGGGGGTTTGGTCTACGTTTTTAATCAGGTTGTCGGGTCAGTTGTCGTATACTCTTTTTCATTACAAGCGGAGCAGGTTCTCACCCAACAGCCACTGCCACCGTGTCCGGCATGAGTACTGTCACTGCACACTTCCCAATTGCCCAAAGTCTTGTGGTTTGTCGCATTGACACTTCCCTCTGTCTGTGTCACCACAGTAGCATCGGAGGCTTTATCAGTCGCAGTCCCTTGTTTGCTGTACTTGGTTTCAGCATTCCAGCCACAGGTCGGGTCACTGCTTTCAGAGCAGGTAGCAGTCCAGTACTCGTACTTCTGCGTATCAACGCAGTTAGCGTCACTGGCCTCCTGGCCCTTGCTCCAGGACAGAGCGTGGGTGTGAGGAGGCAGTACATCCTCGACCACGATCATCTTTGCGCCGTCGTCCAGGTAGACGTTCAGAGCCACGGTGTAGCCGTTGTCCTTGGCAGTGTACATATCCTCCAGGGAGCGGATGTTCTTGCCGTAGATATCCTTGTCGTGCAGGTCGATGATGACAGCGTCGCCGGCCTTGATGTCAGCGAAGTACTCCGCGTCCAGGGTCAGCTCGTCCTCATAGTAGCTGGCGAAGTTGTCGGCCTTGTCGCCCTTCTGCTTGTCATACTTGTCGCTCAGGGCCACATCGTTGATGGACTTGAAGTCATAGACGTCAGTGCCGTCCTCGTCCTTGATGGAGTAGGTCACAAAACCGGTCTTGCCAGAGTTGCCGCTACTGCTGATATCCACAGAGGAGATAACAGTCATGGTCTTGCCGCTGTTGTCATAAATCTCGAACTGATAGCGGGTCTTGCCGCCCACCTTGACCTGCTCCACATCGGCATCGGCATCCACGTAGACCACGTCGTCGGAGTCGATAGAGGAATCGTAGCTGCTCACGGCCATGACCACGTACAGGGCGACCTTGGTGCCCTTGACGTTCTCGGTAATGGCGTAGAGTTTGTCACTGGCAGCACCGGTGAAGCTGACGCCGCCGGTGGCCTGGTGGACCTTCAGGTTAGCGCCCTCGCCCTCGGCGATGACGTACTTGGTGCTGCTGTTCAGGCGGACACGGTTGACGCCGGAGCCCACGCTGGAGGTGTCGGCCTTCAGGCTGATGCCGGTGCCGGTCACCACGGCGGTGTTGTTGGCGGTGTAGTCGCTGTTGATCTTGCCGCTGGTAGCATAGGGGACATAGAAGCCGTCGTCGTCGCTCTCCTCCAGAACGATGAAACGAGCGGTGGGATCGGCGGTCCCGTTGCCGACAAGCGCTGTGCATGCGGTAACAGCGTCGTTGTCAGCCGCGCCCTTCAGGTCCTCGTCAGTGTCATTATCATAGACCTCATTGGGGGAGACGCTCTTCTCAGTCCAGCTGTACAGGGGGAAGTCCTTGGTGGTGCCGTCCATGGCGACGGTCTGGATGTTCATGGTCAGGGTGTCCTTGCCGTATTTGGTGTCGGCGGTGACATAGGCTTTGCCCACCACGTAGTAGACCTCGTCCAGAGCCACATCAGCTCCCTTGGTCTCCTCAGCGCCGATGATGTAGCTGTTGCTGTCCAGCACGAAGGTGTACTCGCTGTCCAGGCTGGCGGTCACGCCGGTCTTGACGGTGTACTTCTCGCCGTCCACGCGGATGAAGTCAGAGCCGGTGGCGGTGACCTTGCCGTCGATGGTCTCGGGGATATAGGAGGCGATCAGGTTATCGTCGTCGCCCTCGACATAGGCGAT
>JBCLQX010000084.1:0-1850 GCA_041223805.1 Oscillospiraceae bacterium 44-34
TGAAGGGAATTGGAAATCCGCTGGCGGCGGGGCCAGTGCAGTTTCCGCCCACAATGAGGATGAAGAAGCCCATGCCGATATTCGGCAAGCGGTAAAAAATGCCCAGGATGCCGCTGACAAGGCCGCTGAAGCCATTTCCAAGATCGCCTATACCGTTGACGTGGTTCCCACGCAAAACGGAACCTTGACCTATACAGGGGGTGTGCTGACCCCTTCTTGGAACAGCTTCAACCCGTCTACCTTGGAAATCAGCGGCCAAACCAGCGGGACGGATGCCGGAACCTACAACGCTATTTTCACCCTGAAGGAAGGCTATACTTGGGCGGATGGCACGAAAACCCCCAAGACGGTTCCTTGGACGATTGGACGGGCTACCGTGGCCGTCCCTACCCAAAACGGAAACCCGGCCTATACTGGACAGGCGCAAAGCCCCACTTGGAGCGGATACGATACCGCTAAAATGACCATTGGCGGGACAACCACCGGAACCAACGCCGGTACATACCCGGCCACGTTCGTTCCTGGTGCAAACTATCAGTGGCCAGATGGAAGCACCACGGCAAAAACGGTCAACTGGACAATCAGCAAAGCGGCGGGAAGCTTGACCCTGAATAAAACTTCTATGACTTTGAGCGCCGCCGCGCTGTCCGGTACAATCACGGCAACACGGGCCGGGAATGGGGCCATTTCCGCCGTTTCCAGCGCCCCCAGCGTGGCTTCGGTGAGCGTGTCGGATAATGTCATTACCGTGACCGGAAAGGCCGCAGGATCGGCCACAATCACTGTCAGCGCGGGTGAGGGAAGCAACCACGCCGCCCCCGCTAACAAAACGTGTTCCGTAACTGTGACCCTGCCCACAAAGACCCTGAACAGCAACAGTTGGGCCACGGTGAAGGAAGCGTCCGATGCTGGAACCGGGGCCAACTATTGGGCGGTTGGCGATACCAAAGCCATTACCTTGAATGGAACCGTTCAGGGGTTCACTTTCTCCAACGTGACTGTGAACGCCTTTATTATCGGGTTCAATCACAACGCCACCCGCGAAGGCGGGAACCGTATTCATTTCCTGGTTGGCAAGATCAGCGGGAAAGATGTGGCCCTGTGTGACAGCAAGTATGGCAACGGCGGGACGGATGCCGGATTCCGTATGAACCAGAGCAACAGCAACGCCGGTGGATGGAATGGAAGCTATATGCGGAAAACGGTGTTGGGCAACAGCGGAAGCCCCGCCAATCCCCCGGCCAATAGCCTGATGGCGGCTTTACCCGCTGACTTGCGGAACAACCTGAAAACCACCACCAAATACACGGACAACACCGGCAACGCGCAGAACAACGCTTCTTCTGTTACCGCCACCACGGATTATCTTTTCCTTCTGGCGGAATTTGAGGTATTCGGTTCCAGAAGCTATGCAAATAGCGCAGAACAGAATTACCAAAAACAGTATGACTATTTCAAAGCTGGTAATTCCCGTATCGCGTACAATCATACGAACACCGGTTCGGCGGTTTGGTGGTGGTGCCGTTCCCCTCGTTACAGCTCTGCCAGTAACTTCCGGTGCGTGTGGACTGACGGCGGCACCAGCTACACTAGCGCCTACTATTCGGCGGGTGTGCGGCCCGGCTTTTCCGTCTAATCCCCCGCAGGATGATCCCGCCCCTATCCCGCCCCCGCAAGGGGGCGGACGGGACGGCCCCAACAAAACCGGCCCGACAGGGCCGGAACATGAAAGGCGCGTAAGCGCCCGCGAAAATTTTGAAATTTGGCCTTTTTCGCCGGTTCCGTCAAAATGCTATCACTTGACAGGTGTTTGAGGGCATACAAAAGCAAAAAATAGCTTTATAATGCCT
>JBCLQX010000084.1:1950-3937 GCA_041223805.1 Oscillospiraceae bacterium 44-34
TACTATTCGGCGGGTGTGCGGCCCGGATTTTGCAAATATACACGGTTACATGGAGTAGCGGAAAACCGGCTTTTCAGTTTTCAGGTGAAAGACAACCGATGTAAAAGGAGTTGTACTCCCCTGGGTGGAAATCCCTAAAACTACCCTTTGACGGCCCTACACGGACGCTTCTTGCATGGTGGAGGATCGGCGCTTATTCCATTTCATGTGCAGGGCCAAAGTAGTTTAGACGCGCCCCAACAAAACAGCTATGCGAAGGGTGAATAAAACTTTATGACCAGTCAAGAGCGGCGGGAAGGCCGCTACCAGCGCCGCAAAGCAAAGCGGCAAGCAAAGAAACAGGCGCGTTCTGATGCCCTTGGGCCAGTGGGGAAGATTTTTTCCTATCGCAAAATGTTCCGGTATGGCCGGAAATGCTGTAACGGGGTAAGGTGGAAACAGAGCGTTCAGAACTTTGAATTGCACCTTTTTTCCGGGACAGCAAAACGGCGGCGGCAACTGCTGGATGAAGCATGGAAACCCAAAGGGTGTGTTCACTTTACTTTGTGTGAGCGGGGCAAGGTTCGCCCCATAGACGCGCCCCATGTTTCTGATCGGCAAATCCATAAAACCCTATGCAATGAAGCCCTGGTTCCCCTGTATAGCCCCGGTATGATCTATGACAACGGGGCCAGTCAGCGGGGAAAAGGGTTGCATTGGCATTTTCGGCGGGTGAAAGAACAGCTTGCGTGGCACTACCGGCGCTATGGCCGGGAAGGGGCCGTCCTGCTGATCGACCTGAAAGGGTTCTTTCCCAATGCGCCCCACGCGCTGATTTACCAGCGACACCAACAGTTGATTCTAAACCCGGAATTGCGTGAAATCGCTGACCGGGTGATCCAACATTCCCCGTGTCCCACGCCGGGGCGGGGGATGCCTTTGGGTGTGGAGCCGTCCCAACAGGAAATGGTTGCCCTTCCAAGTTCCGTGGACAACTGGATCAAATGTCAGGCCGGGGTTCATTGTGCGGGCCATTACATGGATGATTATTACATCATTCTTCCTGATGTGGAACGGCTGAAGAAACTTGGACATGAAATCGTTCGGCGGTTTGAAGCCTTGGGGATCAGGGTGAACAAGCGCAAGTGTAAAATCATTCCCTTGACCAACCCCTTCCGCTTTTGCAAGGCCCGGTTCACCCTTGGGCCAACCGGCAAAATCAAGGTGAACGGGAGCCGGGACGGGATCAAAAGGGCGCGGCGCAAGCTGAAACTTTTTCACCGGGAGTTCAAGGCCGGAAAACGGGATTTCAAGGATATTGAACAGTACATGGAATGTCAAGCGGCCTATTACCGGAATTTCAATGACCATGGGCGGATTTTGCGCTTGCGGCGGCTGTATTATGCTATCTTTTTTGGAGGTGCAAGCAAATGTTCAGAATCACAAAAGGCGGGGTAACTGTTGGCATGACGGAAAACCCCAACTATATCAGACAACAGGAAAATGGGTGTTTCGCCCTTTGCCCGGAGCCGTTGGCTTCGGGCGTTGTTTTTGAAGGGACGGTTTACCACCTGATGGGGCGGGATGCCCTGGAAGGTGCTGAAACCGTTCTTTTGGAAGAAACGGATGCCGGAATGGAAATCACCAAAGCCACGGAAACGGGCGGGATCATGTTTGTGACGATGGCGGAAGCCGGAAGCATTGACGATGTGACAGCGGCGGAACACGCTGATTTCTTTTCCCCGTGGGCCTATCCGGTGGGCTACACCAAAGGGAATATCAGGCGTTACAATGGGGCCTTGTATCGGTGTTTGTCGGATCACAATTCCCAGGCCGATTGGACACCGGATGCCGCGCCCAGCCTGTGGGTTAGCGTTTCTGATCCGGCTGAAGAATGGCCCAAGTGGGGCCAGCCTGTGGGCGCACATGACGCATACAACGCCGGGGCCAAAGTTTCCCATAACGGAAAGCATTGGATCAGCACCACGGACGGGAATGTGTGGGAACC
>JBCLQX010000085.1:0-1316 GCA_041223805.1 Oscillospiraceae bacterium 44-34
GTGACGCGGACGGCCTTGGACTGCGGTACAGGTACAAACACATAGCGCATTTGATAAACGCGGTTGCTGATCTCCCAGGCCCCGCCCTGTATCTGCTTCCACTCGTTGGAGGTATGGGACACCTCCGGGGTACGCACATATTCCAGCACCTTTTCCAGCAGCAGGGTTTGGGCCGCCTGGGCCTCCCACTCGTCCGTCGCCGCTTTCAGCTTTTCAAAAATGGATTCCTCCGCCCCCTTGCTGTCCTTCAGCATTTCTTGCAGCTCTGCCACTGGTCTGTCCGCCAGGAGTGCCACGAAGGGACTGGCGTTATAGTCCGAATAATGGAGAGAGTGTACGATTTTGAGCGTTGCGCCTGTGGTCAGGCTGTCCCCCCAGGCATTGACGGAGAAAAACGGTTTTAAGTCCGGCATGGTCCCCTCCTGTCCGGCCCCCGCTGGGGCGCACGTTTGGGCCTCCTGGATTTTCGTTCAGGCGGATGCCGCGCTGAAAAGATCAGTGCCTCCAATTTGTGTTCATCCTCAACTGTGTAATGGAACCCTTCAATCGTGCCGTACTGGTCTCTGAGCTGTCTCAACCGGCCCTTCACCTGCTCATAGGGCAGGGTGACGGTCTCCCCGTCCGCAAAATTAAGAACAACGGTCTCCGCATGGAGCGCGTTCTTTTCTACATTCAGGACGTTGGATTTGTAATCAATCGGGGAGACTTTTCCCATTGGCCGTCCCTGCTCCTGGCCGCTGACGATGACAAGAAACGCCCGGATGGTAGCAGCCTCGTTTTCGTAGGCCGTCCATGCACAGTGTTCAAAGGAGTCCTGGATGAATACAGAACGCTCATTCAGACACCATGTTCCGCAGGGGCGGGACATCCAGTAAAAGGCGCGGTTTCCCGCTTCCGGCGCTTGCGCCGCCGCAGTCAGCTTGCGAATATCAAGCTGAAAATCGTCTCGATAGCTGTGGGTGTTTTCCAGCATCACCTGTTCCAGAAATGCCAGAATATCAATGTTTTCCTCCATGGGCCACCTATCTTTCCGGCGCAGGCCGGGACTTGACGCGGGATGGGACCTTTGACCGCTCCTTCTTGATCTGGTGCAGCTTCACCTTCACCGACTGCCGGGGCCTGTCGCCGCAGCGGGCGGGCACGGGGGAAACGGGGGCGGTGCGCTCCTGGGCCGGGGCGATGGTCTTGCTGGTATTGGCAGCTTTCCGCAAATCTGTGACCGCCGCTTTTGCGTATTGAAGAAATTTTTCCTGCTCCCTCTGCGGCATAGCCGCCGCCTGGGTCTGGAACTGCTGCTCCAGTTTCGTGATGGTGTG
>JBCLQX010000085.1:1416-3923 GCA_041223805.1 Oscillospiraceae bacterium 44-34
GCAGCCCGGCCCGGTGCGGAGGGGGAGCCAGTAGCGGTCCACCTCGCCGTCCAGCATATAGTCGATAGCCACCCTGACCGGGCGCTCCGGCTCGTCAGAGTCCCAATAGTCCCGGTTCAACTCCCCAATTCGCGTCTCCGCCTCGGATAACGTCATGCGTGCGCCAACAGGAAGATGTTCGTCGGCGCTCTCCATGACGGTGACAATGGGCTGCTGCTCCGGGGACAGGTCGGGCAGAAGGGCCTCATTGGTGGACTTGAACAGGGAGACGAACGCACCGGAAATATTTCGGGTGAAGTTGCGCCAGCGGTTGGCCGCGCCCCGGACCGTACACAGGCCGTCTTTGAAAATGCCAGTGACAATATTGGCGCTCTCGCCCAGCAAGTCTTTCACATCCCGGCGCAGATTCCCGGCAATTTCCTTCATTCGATTGTTGGTATCTATGGGGAACACTCCTTTCAGTAAAGTGGCGGGGCGGCGGAGCCGCCCCTGTAAAATGTCGAAATGCGTCTCAAACTGAGACGCATTTCATCGGGCGGGAGTGGACCGCCCCCGGTGCATACGGCGGTAGGCTTTGGGCGGGACAAAGGGCTTTCCGGCAAAGGTCACTTCCCGGATGGGCCGGTATCTGGACAACAGGCCGTCCCGCAGGCTGGCAAACTCAATGTAGTCAGCCTTGGTGAAACAGCGTTCCCGCCGCAGCTGCCGCTGGGACAGAGGCCAGCCCTCGCCGTACAGAAGATGAAATATCTTTGTGTTGTCGGAGACCAGTTGCAGGGAATTGTCCGAATTGTCGTAGTAGGATGGCACGCCGTCCTCAACGCTGGGGAAATAGTTCTCCTGCCTGCCCAGGTACACCCGCCCGTCCTGGCCCACCAGCGCGTCCATGCCCTCGTAGTTGCTGACGGCGGCGGACGCGATAAAAACATCTGTCATGGGGCTACCTCGCCGGAGAAGGGGGCTTTTTTCCCGGCCCCTTTCCCTTGCCTTCCTTTTCTGACTGAGCCTTGGCCTGCTGGCGTTCCAGGGCCTTCTTCCGCAGGTCCAGCGCCTCCAGCACGCCCCGCTTCACATCGGGGATGGTGGTCCGGGCATCCGGGAAATAGGGCCGCAGGTCCTCCTCGCCCAACGTGATCTTCAAAACAGGGGTTTCCTCCCGCTTGGTGGGGGCCACGGCCTTTTTGATATTTTCCGTTGTCAGCGTTCCCGCCTGGCTCTCTTTTTTCAGCGCCGCCGCCTGGGTGCCGGAGGGCACCTTGTCCTCCTGCTTGATGGCGTCCGCCAGCGCCTTCTGCTCGTCCTTTTTCAGATAGGAAATATCGGCGGCGGTGTGGACCGGCAGCTTTTTATCGTCCACCATCTGCTGCAACTCCGGCTCCAGCTTGGTCAGGCGGGTGATCTTCTGGATATTGGCGCGGCTCTCACCGGTCTGCTGGGCCAGCTGCTCGTCCGCCCGCATGGGCTTCTCCCCGCTGAGGATTTCCGCCTTGGAACGCCGCCCGGCCTTGCGCTTCATGGCCTCCAGCTTCATGCTGTACGCCCTGGCCTTCTCCATGGGGGAGATGTTCTCCCGCTTCATGTTGGCGTCCACCATGGAAATGGTGGCCTCGTCCCGGTCCAGCTGGCGGACGATGACCGGCATGGTCTGGATGCCCGCAAGCTGACACGCACGCTGACGGCGGTGGCCGGACACCATCTCATAGCCGCCCGCCTGACGGGGGATGACCACCACAGGCTCCAGAACGCCGAATTTCTTCACACTGTCCACGAGGTCCCACATATCCTTATCGTCCTTGACGTTGAAGGGGTGGCCCTCAAAGGGGTGAATGTCGGCAACTTTCAGGGTCGTGATGATCTCGGACTGGCCCTCCCTGGTGATGGGCAGCGTGAAGTCCTTGGGGATTTCTTCCTCCTGTCCGCCAGGGGCGGCGGGGGTCCCGGCCTCCTTGGGCGGCTCCGCAGGCTTCTCCGGCTCGGCGGGGTGCGGGGGGATCAGTTTGCCGGGGATGGGAATATCCGGCTTGTCCCGGTGCTCCTTGCGGTAGCGGCTGGCCTCCGGCAGCGGCATTTCGTACACATCGGCGCGAACTTCCAGCATACCGGCCTGTTTCAGAGCTTCGCAGCGGTGAAAACCGTCCACAAGCTGGTATTCGCCCTTCTCGCCCTGGCGGAGAATGACGGGCTTTTCCAGCCCGGATTTCTTGATACTGTTGATCAGGTCCTTGTAGTCCTTCCGGGGCGTGTCTTTGACATAGGTGCCAGGGAGGGGCTTGATGTCGGCCAGCTTGACAAACCGCAGGTCAGCCTGCTCCTGGGATTTACCCTCGCCGCCCTTGGCAGGGGCAGCACCGGCAGCCTTGGGGTCAGGTACGTCCTTGGGCGGCTCGGCAGGCTTCTGGCCCTCGCTGCCCTTGACGGGGGTATCGCCGGTGGCCTTGGGGTCTGGGGTGCCCTTGGGGGGCGCGTCGGGCTTCTTGTCCTTACTGTCCTTGGCGGGGGTATCGCCG
>JBCLQX010000086.1:0-3763 GCA_041223805.1 Oscillospiraceae bacterium 44-34
TTAGTTTTGTTACCCCCCCGCCGAAAAACTACAAAATTTCTTCGGCGTTTTCTTACAATTTCAAATTGGCATTGACACCCTCCAGTTCCTACACGCCCCCTATAAATGACGATGGGTATATTGTTGTGACAATGCCTGTTACGCTTTCGGGCGGGAATACTGCAAAACAATTAGAGGCACAACATCAAGCACTGATTGCTGGAATGAGCAAAGAAGAAATAGAGCAGCTTTCTTGGTCTAATGTTACCGCAAATAAAGATGGGAGCTTTAATTACATATTTACACCAGAACAATTCCAAAGAACAAAAGAAATATCCTATATGTCTGGAAAACTGATTGATGCCGCAACAAATACTTTTCCGCAGGAATTTATCAAGGCCGCAGAATATGCGGACGTTGACGAAGCCGGAATACCTTGGACGCTTGTAGCATCCGTTGACAGAAAAGCATATGAGAGTTTTACACTGGTAAATTCTTATTATGTGACATTAAGCCCAGCTATCTACATTGGGATGTATCAAATCTTCTGCGGCGTCCCCGGCGATGAATGGGCCGTCCATGTGACCGTGAAAGATGCTGATACTGGAGAAGTCATTTCAGAACACGACTTCCCCACCCTTGGCGAGTGAGCCAAAAGTGCAGACGAGGCGGCGCGGGCTATGGCGAATTACTTTGCCACTTAGAAAAAAACTGACTGATATATGAGAAGCCCCGCCTGTTCCTGCGTAGCAGGAACAACAGCGTTCGTGAAACGAACGCGCAGCCAGCCCCGGTCACGGGGCTGTTCACGGGGTTTGGGGTACGACCCCAACAATCAGAAACTGCGGTTTCCGGCGATGCCGGAAACCGCAGTTTCGAGTCTTTGTGGGAACAAAGACACTGCTTGCTACAATGGTGATACCCGATTTTACATTCATTTTACAATACCTCTCTTTTGAATTTTACACACCAGCAGTATTCTTTTCTCGTACCCCAAAAGTTGAAAGGAGAGAATTTGAACATGAAAAAATTTGCAAGTCTTATGCTGGTTGCTGTGCTAGCCCTGTCGGTTATGGCGGGATGTTCACAGAAAACGTCCGGTACCGTCACCACTGATGGCTCTACCTCTATGGAGAAGGTGATCGGTGCGTTGGGTGAGGCGTTTGAGGCGCAGAACGACCGTGTGACCTTCACCTACAACCCCACCGGCTCCGGCTCTGGCATCCAGGCGGTTTTGGAAGGGCGCTGCGACATCGGCCTCAGCAGCCGCGATCTGAAAGTGGAGGAATCCGCCCAGGGGCTGACCGGGACGGTGCTGGCCTATGACGGTATCGCGGTGATCGTGAATCCCGACAATCCTGTATCCGAACTTGATGTAGATACCATCGCCAGAATCTACACCGGCGAGATCACCAACTGGAAGGACATCGGCGGACAGGATGCGGAGATTGTCCTGATTGGCCGGGAAGCCGGCAGCGGAACCAGGGACGGCTTTGAATCCATCACCGGCACAGCAGACAACTGCCAGTACCGCCAGGAGCTGACCTCCACCGGCGATGTGATTACCGCCGTGTCCCAGAACCCGGATGCCATCGGCTACGCCTCCCTCGCCTCCGTCAAGGACACCGTGCGGGCCGTCACAGTAGGCGGCGTAGCACCCACAGAGGATGCGGTGAAGGACGGCAGCTATGTCATTCAGCGGCCCTTTGTCCTGGTCACCAAGACGGACACGCCCCTTTCGGAGCAAGCGCAAAAGTTCTTCGACTTCGCAACCTCCCCTGATGCGGCGGAGCTGATCTCTGGCGCGGGCGCTGTGGCGGCAAATTGACGATGCGTAGCAGAAAACAACTGGCGGAAAACGCCGTCCACGGGATATTTCTGATGCTCGGACTGGTCACAGTGGGCTGTGTCCTGCTGATTACGGCCTATCTGGTGGTCTCCGGCATCCCTGCCATCCGGCAGATCGGGCTTGTGCCCTTTCTGCTGGGTGACACCTGGGAATCTACCGCCGCACAGCCCTCATACGGTATCCTCCCGTTCATTCTCACAAGCATTTACGGAACAGCCGGAGCCATCCTGTTCGGCGTTCCCGTGGGATTTTTCGCGGCGGTATATCTGGCGAAAATGGCCCCTGCAAAGGCGAAAGCCGTTGCAGAATCCGCCGTCAGCCTCCTGGCCGGTATCCCCTCGGTGGTCTACGGTCTGGTGGGGATGCTGGTGCTTGTGCCGGGTACCCGGGCGCTGTTCCATGTGCCGGACGGGGCCAGCCTGCTGGCGGCAATCATCGTCCTGTCGGTCATGATTCTGCCCTCCATCATCAAAGTATCCATTACCGCGCTGGAGGCAGTACCAAAAGAGTACGAGGACGCATCCCTGGCCCTCGGCGCGACCTCGATAGAAACCTATTTTCGGGTATCCGTCCCTGCGGCGCGAAGCGGCATCGCGGCGGCGGTGGTGCTGGGAGTAGGCCGGGCCATCGGGGAGGCTATGGCGGTGATGATGGTATCCGGCAACGCGGCAAATATGCCCTCACTGTTTGAAAGCGTCCGATTTCTTACCACGGCGGTATCCAGCGAAATGTCCTATTCCAGCGGCCTACAGAGGCAGGCGCTGTTCTCCATCGCCCTGGTGCTGTTTCTGTTCATCATGCTGATCAACGCCGTGTTGAATTTCTTCCTCAAGGGGCAAAAGGAGGGCTGATTATGCTGGACAGACCAATCTCCCCATCCCGGAGGGCCTATATCGGTGTAATGGGGCTGCTGTGCGCCCTGTCGGTGCTGCTGGTGTGCGCTCTGGCGTTGTTCCTCATAGGCTATGTGCTGGCTGCGGGCCTCCCCAACCTGTCCTGGGAGCTGCTGACCACCAAACCCAGCTACCTGTCGGACACCATCGGTATCCTGCCGGACATTTTGAACACCATCTACATCATCCTTGCCGCCCTGCTGATCGTCCTGCCTTTGGGGGCAGGGGCGGCGGTCTATCTGACCGAGTACGCCGCGAATCAGCGTCTGGTGTCTGTCATCGAGTACGCGGCGGAAACCCTCTCCGGCATCCCGTCCATCATCTACGGCCTTGTGGGGATGCTGGTGTTTACCGGCGTGTTGGGAACCTCTCTGCTGGCGGGTGCGCTGACGCTGGTTATCA
Source organism: Oscillospiraceae bacterium 44-34 (assembly GCA_041223805.1). Taxonomy (GTDB): domain Bacteria; phylum Bacillota; class Clostridia; order Oscillospirales; family Oscillospiraceae; genus Lawsonibacter. The sequence continues at coordinate 3,124 of JBCLQX010000086.1, forward strand.
TGAACCTGCCCACCATCATGCGAACGACCCAGGAGAGCCTGAGAACTGTGCCCCAGAGCTACCGCGAGGGGGCCTTTGGCCTGGGGGCCGGAAAGTGGCGGGTCATCCGCACGGTGGTACTGCCTGGGTGCGCGGACGGCATCATCACCGGCTGTATCCTGTCGGTGGGGCGCATTTTGGGGGAATCGGCGGCGCTGCTGTTCACAGCGGGCTTTGCCCATGCGCTGAACGGCTTTTTTACCGGCCTCGCCAGTCCGGGGGCCACTCTCACCGTGGCGCTGTATGTCTATGCAAAGGAGCAGGGGGAGTTTGGCGTGGCCTTTGCCATCGCCGCGATCCTGATGCTGCTGACGCTGGCGGTCAACCTGACCGCCGCCCTGGTAGGCTGGTATTTCAGGAAAAGGAGGGCGCTATGAGCAACGCGATCACCGCAAAAAATTTATGCCTGTGGTATGGCAGCGCCCAGGCATTGAAAAATATCAATATGCAAATTCTCGAGAACAACATCACCGCTCTGATCGGTCCTTCCGGCTGCGGAAAGTCCACGTTTTTGAAAACGCTGAACTGTCATCGCCAGTGATAAAATGTAAAAAAACGCCGAGGAAAAAATGTAGTTTTGTGGCGGAGGTGAAGGGAAAAA
>JBCLQX010000087.1:0-3751 GCA_041223805.1 Oscillospiraceae bacterium 44-34
TGGTGAACCTGTATGGCTACTGTTAAAGGCGCATTGGCCCTTTACGATGGAATGACCGGGCCGCTGAAAAGTATTCACAACGCTTTGAACATTGTATTGAACAGTTTTGAAGCGGTTCAGAGTGCTTCAGAAAACGTGGTGGATGTGACCGCTATTCAGCAAGCGCGGGAAGAACTGGCAAGGGCCGGGGCCACCTGGGATAACATTGAAAACAACATCCGGGACGCTGACCGGGCGCAGGATGATTTTAACGATAATGTGAGGGAAGGAGCCACCGCCGTTGATGGGCTTGGAAACAAGCTGAAAGGCATTTTGGCAACGGTGGTGAGCATTGCCGGGGTAAAGTCCGCCCTGAATTGGGGTAAGGAAAATTTCGAATTGGCAAATATCCAGCGCAACGCAGAAAATCAGTTGAAATTGGTTTTGGCTAATATGGGGGCGCAAGATATAGAAATCCCCGTTGCCACCAATGCTGATGAAGCCGCCGCTTCCCTGTCCGCCTGTGAAGATGCTGTGAACCAGCTTGACGGGGCCACGGCGAAAACGGCGGTTGATGTGGCGTGGGATGCCGGGGGGCTGGATGGGAACACATTTGAAAACACCCTTGCCCTGAATACCAACCCCGCTGAACTGGATTATTCCGCCTTTGCAAATGGGGTGGACGGTTCCACCCTGAAAAATACCCTTGCCCTGGATGCAAACGGGGCGGCGGCTGTCTATGATGAATTGACCGGGGCCATTGATGGGAATACCCTGGAAAACACTTTGACCCTTGATACGGGCGGAGCCGCCACCGCCTATAACAATTTCGTGGGTGGGGTGGATGGAACCCAAATCACCATTGGGGTTCAGGCGGACACCACCCAAACGGTAAGCGCCTTTGACGCTATCGCCGCTAAAGCGTCTGAAATCCAGGGCCGGGGCATTTACGGGGATGAAGCCATGCTTGCCGGGGCCGCTGAATTGGCAACCTACTTTTCGGACACGGAAGCCATTATTTCCATGATGGATACCCTTGCCAACTACTCCATGGGCATGAGCGGCGGCGGGGCCGTGGACAGTAAGGCCATGGTTGACTATGCCACCGGTATTGGTAAACTTATGACCGGTTCCTATGGAGCCATGACCAAAAAGGGCTTTGAATTTACAGACGCGCAAAAGGCAATCATTGAGGGGACAGCTACGCAAGCCCAAATTGTGGAAGCCTTGGGCGCTGAATACCTGGATATGAGTTCCGATATGCAAGCCGCCGCCGCTATCAATTCCGTGATCGCTGAAGCGTGGGATGGCCTGTATGACAATATGAGCAACACCCCCGAAGGAAAAATTATTCAGTTCAACAATTCCCTTGGGGATTTGCGGGAAACGCTTGGAAACCGGCTGTATCCTGCCGCCCTGAAATTTTTTGACGTGTTCACTTCAAAATTCCCGCAAATCGAAACCGTGTTGACATGGTTCACGGACGGCCTTTCCGCCCTGATTACAATTCTAACCTGGATCGCAACCCTTGGGCTGGATGTTGCCACGGTGTTTGCGGAAAATTGGAGTTGGATCGGCCCGATCATTGGCGGGGTTGCGGCGGCGCTGTTAGTGTACTATGGCGCACAACTGGCCGTGAATACAATCACCGGGATTTCCACGGCCTTACTCCACGCCCACGCTTTTGCTGAAAACGTAAAGGCCGCTTCAACCATGATGGCAACCGGGGCCACCTTTGCCGAAACAGCGGCCCAATACGGCCTAAATGCGGCCCTTTACGCTTGCCCCATTATGTGGATCGTCATGCTGGTGATCGCCCTGATAGCGGCCTTTTATGCGGCTGTGGCGGCGGTCAACAAATTTGCTGGAACCAGCGTTTCAGCCACGGGGGTTATTTGCGGCGCGTTTATGGCGGCGCTTGCGTTTATCGGAAATATTTTTGTGGCCCTGTGGAACTTGACCGTGGACGTGTTCACCCTGATCTATAATTTAGTTGCAACTGTGGCGAATTTTATTGGCAACGTGTTCACTGATCCTGTTGGAGCCGTGGCCCGTCTGTTCTTTGATTTGGCGGATACGGTGCTTGGGGTGCTTCAAACTTTGGCCGGGGCTATTGATGCCATTTTCGGTTCTGACCTTTCCGGGGCCGTTCAGGGCTGGCGTGACAGTTTGGGCGGTTGGGTAGAAGATACCTTTGGCAAAGGTGAGGAAGTAATGGCGAAAATGAACGCCGATGATCTGAAACTTGGGCGGTTTGAGTATGGGGACGCTTATGATTTGGGTTACAATTTCGGTGAGGGGATCGAAGATACCGTTTCTGGAATGTTCAAAATGCCCACTTTGGATGAAATGGGATTTGACGATTTCGGGAACAACCTGGAAGGCATTTATGGCAATACCGGGGACACCGCCGCCAACACCGCCGCCACCGCTGATGCCATTGAATACACCGATGAAGATTTGAAATATTTGCGGGATATTGCGGAGCGGGAAGCGATCAACCGGTATACCACCGCCCAAATCACCGTTGAACAGCACAATGAAAACCACATTTCCAAAGACACTGATCTTGATGGGATCATGGAGGCTTGGACGGCTGACTTTGCGGAAAAACTGGATATTTCCGGGGAAGGGGTGTAATGGGCTATGGCTTACAAGATGTATCTTGACGGGGTTCTGATGCCCATTACCCCTTCCAAAGTCAAGGTGAAAATCAACAACCAGAACAAAACCTTGACCCTGATCAACGGTGAGGAAATCAACATCCTGAAGGAAGCCGCCTTGACGGATGTATCCTTTGACCTGATCCTTCCCCAATCCCCCTATCCGTTCAGCAATGGGGGCGCACAATCGGCCCAAACCTATCTGAACTTGTTTGAACGGCTGAAAAAAAGCAAAGCGCCGTTTCAATGGATACTGAACAGAAGCCGCCCTTCCGGGGCGGCGCTGTTCTATTCCAATTTAACAGTGGGGATGGAGGATTACCAAATCACGGATGATGTGAAAGAAGGCATGGATATTGGCGTATCTATCAAATTACGCCAATACCGGGCCTTTGGCACAAAAACCGTTAAGCTGTCCCCGCCCCCGGCACCTTCCCAACCGGCTACCGCTACGGTGGAGCCGCCCAAACGGGAAACATCCAGCGCCCCCAAAAATGCAAGTTATACCGTGAAATCCGGGGATTGCCTTTGGAATATCGCCAAAAAGCAGTTGGGGGACGGTTCCCGGTGGAAAGAAATCTATGAACTGAACAAGGATAAAATCAAAAATCCAAATTTGATTTATCCTGATCAATCCTTGACCTTGCCTTCCTGAAAGGGATGATCCGTTTGGCTGTCGAAATCCTGATCCAGCATGGTTCTTCTATCCAGTATCCCGCTGTTGAGGAAGGGGCCAAATTGACCTTTGAGCGGAAAAGAACCCCCGGTAAGCTGACCTTCACAGTTGTAAAAGATGCCGCCTTGAATTTTCAAGAAGGTGATCCTGTAAAACTGACCGTGGACGGAACCCCCATGTTTTATGGGTTTGTGTTCACCAAATCCAGGGACAAGGGTAACACCATTGATGTGACCGCCTATGACCAATTACGGTATCTGAAAAATAAAGACACGATCACGGAAGAAGGGCTGAAAGCGTCCGATCTGCTGAAACGGATTGCAACAGATTTCCGGCTGAACCTTGGGACGGTAGAGGATACCGGATACACCTTTGAAACCATTGTGGAGGAAAACCAAACCCTGTTTGATATGGTGCAAAATGCCCTTGATGA
>JBCLQX010000088.1:0-3667 GCA_041223805.1 Oscillospiraceae bacterium 44-34
TCATCAAGGGCATTTTGCACCATATCAAACAGGGTTTGGTTTTCCTCCACAATGGTTTCAAAGGTGTATCCGGTATCTTCCACCGTCCCAAGGTTCAGCCGGAAATCTGTTGCAATCCGTTTCAGCAGATCAGACGCTTTCAACCCTTCTTCAGTGATTGTGTCTTTATTTTTCAGATACCGTAATTGGTCATAGGCGGTCACATCAATGGTGTTCCCCTTGTCCCTGGATTTGGTAAAAACAAACCCATAAAACATGGGGGTTCCGTCCACCGTCAGTTTTACCGGATCACCCTCTTGAAAGTTCAAGGCGGCATCTTTCACAACTGTAAAAGTCAGCTTGCCGGGGGTTCTTTTCCGTTCAAAGGTCAATTTGGCCCCTTCCTCGACAGCGGGATACTGGATAGAAGAACCATGCTGGATTAGGATTTCAACGGCCAAACAGATCACCCCTTTCAGGAAGGCAAGGTCAAGGATTGGTCAGGATAAATCAAATTTGGATTTTTGATTTTATCCTTGTTCAGTTCATAAATTTCCTTCCATCTGGAACCGTCCCCCAACTGCTTTTTGGCAATATTCCAAAGGCAATCCCCGGATTTCACGGTATAGCTTGCATTTTTGGGGGCGTTGGATGTTTCCCGTTTGGGCGGCTCCACCGTGGCGGTGGCCGGTTGGGAAGGTGCCGGGGGCGGGGACAGCTTAACGGTTTTTGTGCCAAAGGCCCGGTATTGGCGCAACTTGACAGATACGCCAATATCCATGCCCTCCTTCACATCGTCCGTGATCTGGTAATCCTCCATCCCCACCGTTAAATTGGAATAGAACAGCGCCGCCCCGGAAGGGCGGCTTCTGTTCAGTGTCCATTGAAACGGCTCTTTACTTTTTTTCAGCCGTTCAAACAAATTCAGGTAAGTTTGGGCCGATTGTGCGCCGCCGTTGATGAACGGATAGGCGGATTGTGGAAGAATCAGGTCAAAAGATACATCCGTCAAGGCGGCTTCTTTCAGAATGTTGATTTCCTCACCATTGATCAGGGTTAGGGTCTTGTTCTGGTTGTTGATTTTTACTTTGACTTTGGAAGGGGTAATGGGCATTAAAACCCCATCAAGGTACATTTTGTAAGCCATAGCCCATTACACCCCTTCCCCGGAAATTTCCAGCTTTTCCGCAAAATCAGCCGTCCAAGCATCCATGATCCCATCAAGATCAGTGTCCTTGGAAATATGGTTTTCGTTATGCTGTTCAACAGTAATTTGGGCGGTAGTGTATCGGTTGATTGCTTCCCGCTCCGCAATATCCCGCAAATATTTCAAATCTTCATCCGTGTATTCAATGGCATCAGCGGTGGCGGCGGTATTGGCGGCGGTGTCCCCGGTATTACCATAAATGCCTTCCAGGTTGTTCCCGAAATCGTCAAACCCCATTTCATCTAAAGTGGGCATTTTGAACATACCGGAAACAGTATCTTCGATCCCCTCACCAAAATTGTAACCCAAATCATAAGCGGCCCCGTACTCAAACCGCCCAAGTTTCAGGTCATCGGCGTTCATTTTCGCCATTACTTCCTCACCCTTGCCAAAGGTATCTTCTACCCAACCGCCCAAGCTGTCACGCCAGCCCTGAACGGCCCCGGAAAGGTCAGAACCGAAAATGGCATCAATAGCCCCGGCCAAAGTCTGAAGCACCCCAAGCACCGTATCCGCCAAATCAAAGAATAGACGGGCCACGGCCCCGACAGGATCAGTGAACACGTTGCCAATAAAATTCGCCACAGTTGCAACCAAATTATAAATCAGGACGAACACATCAACGGCAATATTCCACAGGGCCACGAAGATATTTCCAATAAATGCAAGCGCCGCCATAAATGCGCCGCAAATGATCCCGGTTGCTGAAACACTGGTTCCGGCAAATTTGTTGACCGCCGCCACAGCCGCATAAAAGGCCGCTATCAGGGCGATCACCAGAATGACGATCCACATAATGGGGCAAGCCATTAGAGCGGAATTGAATGTGAAAACCGCCGCCGAAGCCGCCGCTGTGTTGCCGGTCAAAATTCCAAACCCGATAGAAAGGAAGTTCACAACCGCATGATAAGCCGCTGTTGCCACAGTTGCAATTCCTTCCGCAATCGCAACCCCTTTTGTTGCTGCCAGATAAAACAGCATGGCCCCGGCCACACCCAACACGATTGGTTCAATCCAGCACCAATTATCATAAATACCCCCGCCGACAGCGGAAATTAAATCTAACGCAAATAGAGCGACAGCTACCACAGCACTAAACGCGCCCATTATCCCATCAACCGCGCCCTGAACCCGTTCGGAATTTGCAATCTGGTTGATTTTTGATAAAAGTGGATCAAGAATGACAATAGCCCGGTTTTGCATCCCCGTCCATACTTGGCCCCAAGTTGTGGGCATACTTTCAAATTTTGCATTGGTTTCATCCGCCGCCGCAAACATAGCATTTTTCACCACTTCTGCGGTAATCAAACCCTGTTCCGCATATTTTTTGATAGAACCTTCTGCAACCCCCATGTATTGTTCAATAGCTCTTGCAATCCCAGGCGCATTTTCCAGAATGGAATTTAATTCTTCGCCGCGCAAGGCTCCTGCACCCATGGCCTGGGTTAGTTGGAGCATAGCGGCGGCTTGCCCTTGGGCGGAAGCTCCACCAATCACGAACTGTTTGTTGATCTGTTCCATAAAGGCAATTAGTTCATCGTTGGTGCCAAAAGCACTTTTAGCGTTGGCCCCCATGCTCGCAATCGCGGCGGCAGTATCAAAATAAGACGCTCTGGAACGTTGGGCAGAAGTCCAAATCTTGGCTTCCAGAATCTTGACACTGTTATTATCCGTCACATTTACCGGAATAGAAACCGATTCTTCCAGCCCGTCTATCCGGCCTTTTACTTCGGATACAGAATTATTATCAGTAGCGCATACATCTACCGTCACAGCGTTCGGCAAGCTGTCAATCTTATTGGCGAACTGTTCAACGGGTTTGTTGTCAAAAATATTGGTTTCTATGTCAGCGGTAACGGGAATGGTGGCTTTTTCGGTCAATCCATCAAATCTGTCCTGAATGGTATTGATCGCATTTTGATCCGCAACATCTACCGGGGCAGTTACACCCTTAGCCAAACCATCCAAAAGGTTTCCGTCAACAGAGGTGGCCGATACATCTACCGTCACAGCGTTCGGCAAGCTGTCAATTTGTTTTTGAATGGCTTCAATGCTTCCAGCATCATCGGCAATCAAATTTAATCTTGCCCTTGTGCTTGTAAACTGATCAGATAGATTGACCAATTTTTTAATACCAGCCGTTACCCCAATCGTAGCAATGATACCTTTGAGCTTTGAAAACGCACCGTATAAGCCATTAGCGGAAGCGGTGCCGTCTCTAACCCGATTATTAAAATCATTCTGCGCCTGATCTGCGCCACGGATGTTATTTTCAATGTTATCCCAGGTGGCTTCAGCCCTTGCCAATTCCTCACGGGCTTCCTGAATAGCGGACACATCTATCACGTTTTCTGAAGCACTCTGAACCGCTTCAAAACTGTTCAATACAATGTTCAAAGCGTTATGAATACTTTTCAGCGGCCCGGTCATTCCATCGTAAAGGGCCAATGCGCCTTTAACAGTAGCCATACAGGTTCACCA
>JBCLQX010000089.1:0-3428 GCA_041223805.1 Oscillospiraceae bacterium 44-34
TTTTCTTGGTCAGCTTGCAGGGTTTCCACATCCGTTCATCACTCCTGTTCCTCAAAGGTCAGTTCACAATCACCACAGATAACGTGAACTTCTTTGGTGGCCCGGATAATGGCCCCGCATCCGGGGCACACATACTTCCGGGAACTCTGTTTTGCTTTGGCTCCCTTCAGCCCCAAGGGGCGGGGCCGAACCAGGGAAAACCCGGTTTTCTCCATGGCCTGAATGAAAGTTAAGGTTGCCGGTGCCAGGGTGGTTGTGCTGAACCCATATTTGGCCGATTTCTCCACAATCAAGCCGTGGGCTTCGGCGGCAATCTTGAAATTCTTGTTGTGGTAGGTGCCAGATCGGGAAGTGTCCTGAACCCCTTCTTGCAAATTCCACAGATGAACCATTTCATGAATCAGGGTGCAACAGGTTTCTTCAAAGGGCCGGTTCAGGTATTCAGCGCAAAGGTTGATTTCATAGAACCCGCCTTCTTTGGTTCCGTCCTGCCACGCCTTCCAGCCGGTACACCACCCATAGGCCCCACGGGTGTTATCCGGGGAAACGGTGATTACAGGCTGTTCCAGCTTGCCTTCAAAGAAGGCTTTGTTGAAAGTTGAAAATAAACTTTCAAGTTCGCTGATTACCGGCTTCAGGCTTGCACTTGTCATGGTTCATACCTCCCAAATCCGCCCCCGGTCATGGGGGGGGATTATTTATCAAAATAGGCGGGTGCCACGCCCAAGGCGGCACACAGCTTTTCACGGTTCGGATTAGTAGGGGGATATTTCCCGCTCATCCAACCGCGAACAGCTTCTTGGGAACATCCGATCCGTTCGGCAACGGTCACAGTTTTTAGGTGACGTTCTTTCAAAATCTGTTGAAGTTTTAGGTGATTGAAGAAAGGCCGTTCCGGGGATTTCCGCATCCTCTTAGTGGTTGTCACCACGGCGGCTTCCGGGGCCGGTAACTTGGGAATCTCCACCGGCGCTTCATCCACCCGAACCGTAACGGTGGCGGGTTGGTCAATGTCCGGGACAATGTGCCGCAAGATATTCAGCACATAGGACCGGTTGGGTTCCAAACAGCTTGCCATAATGGAAGCGCATTTGGTCAGGGTTTCATGATTGACCAGGGCCACGGTGGTTTCCTCTACCGGCGCGGCTTCGCCATAGTGTCCAGTCTTGCGAATAGCGGGAAGAACCTCGTGTGTCACCCATCTGGAAAACTCTCTGGCTTCCGGCTTGCGGGACTGAAGAATCACTTTGTAAAGCCCCGGCTCATTGATAACCGCCATATTTTGGTTTCCGCCAGGGGTCGGAATTGTATTCCGCCCCTTTTCATCCGGGTCAAGGCGGTCGGCAACTTTATGAGGGCTTCCCAAGTCCAACACCCGGCACACGTCACCAAGTACCCACCAGGGTTCACCATCCAGCAGAAGGGTTCTTACAGGGATTTCCCTGTAATTGAAAATTTGCAAGTTATCCATACTTACACACTCCTATTCTTTTGTAGATATTTAATCTACATCAGGCGGAAAAAAATATGGCAGTCCGCTCCGCTTCCGACAGATTCAACAGATCAGAAAGGGCCTTGATTTCGCTTGCCTTAAATTCACGCACGTTGTTCAGCTTGTTCAAAAGGCCCTGATAGGTCAGCCCTGCCTTCGTAGCGATAAACCGCAACTTGTAACCAGACTGTTCCATCTTTTCCCGCAACAGTTGGGTATTGGTCATGAATCCCCCCCCCTTTCATACATTTTTTGAAATTAACTTTTCAAGGTGCATTTGGGGGAACCAGCGAACCAAAAGTTATCTTATAAAGCCCTTCAGGATTAACCCGATCCGGACGCCCCCCGCCACTCGCTATGGAGTATTGGACAACGCTCCCCTGTCTGTCAGTAATTCTTATTTTAGCCTTCAGGGATTGCTTTTAGGTTCGCTGTTGGTTTCCCCTTAAACACGGCTCCCCGACTTTTACGGGATAGTGTCAATGCTTCGCCGTGTTGTGGTTTCCCACGACAGCGCCGGGGCGCTGTTTCGGCCCGGAACCACCGGGGCCATCATCAGGCGGGAACTTCTCTTGTGATAATGTTGCCGTTATCATCGTAAATCGGGCCGCTTCCAGTCCAGCGGTATTGGGTGTTCCAGTTAATAACGCCATGTAGCCCGTGGGTAGCTTCATTCACGTTTTTGGCCCAAACTTCAAGGCTGATTCTTTCACCGGTTTTGATGTGCTGGATACCAACATGGAAAAGTTGTTCTTTCATGGTGTTTACTCCTTTTTTTGCCCTGCCATCATCAGCACCGGTGGGGCGGTTCCGGTGGACGGGCTTTCCGGCCCGTTTCGGCTTAGTGATTGATAATCGTGAAATCATCAACAATCACGGCATCCGCCTTGTACTGTTCGTTATAGGCGTTCTTGAAAATGCTTGCGTTCGCGTAATTGTTGAACTCACCGGCAATGTACTTTACTTGGGCTTTCTCCTGATCATCCCAATGAGTAGCGATAACAAAGAACTTTTTCATTTTCTGTTCCTCCTGTTTTATGTGAATGGTGTTTTGTGGTTTGTTTTGTTGATGTTTTATCTACAATTCGCAGTATAGCAGATTGTAGATTGTCTGTCAACAACTTTTTTGAAATTTTTCAAAAATTGTTGACAAGTCCTCTACTGCGATTTATAATAGTAACAGAAAGGGGGTGAAGCGATTGCTTGAAATCGGGGATAGGATCAAAATACGGCGGGAAGAACTCAAAATGTCCCAAGATGAACTTGCAAAACGTATCGGTTATAAGTCCCGTTCATCCATCAACAAAATAGAATTAGGGCATTACAATTTAACCCAATCCAAGATTAAGGCCATAGCAGACGCATTGGACACAACCCCAAGTTATATCATGGGTTGGGATGAACTGGATGAAAGCATTGATCTGGAAAAGCTAAAACAGGATATAGTCAAAGAGGAACAGGCGGAAAAAATGATAGTGGCTCAATATGGTGAAGATGTTTGGGACGCGCTATGTATGTATATCCAGTTAGACGCAGAAGATCGAGCAGAAGTCCGGGGCATGATGAAAGGGCTATACCGGAACGAAAAGTATTCAAAGCAAGAAGGGTTAAAGCACGCATAGGGAAAATTATCTATGTAGACTTCCAACCGTAACACATCCGTAACGCCCCAAACCCTTGAAACGCCTGGATTTACTGGACTTGATACGGATGTTACTGATAAAAGGGCCGTTCTCTTATATACACTTCTTCTATATTTTATTTATTATTTATTTTTAAGATAAAGAAGGAATCAGTAACATCAGTAACACTTCCAGAAAATCCAGCGTTTTCAAGGCTTCCCGCTGTTACCGATATGCTACCGATAAACAAAAAAAGCCGCCCCCGGTGTTACCAGCACCAGAAGCGGCAAGGAACCACATTGGACAGGTGATCC
>JBCLQX010000090.1:0-3415 GCA_041223805.1 Oscillospiraceae bacterium 44-34
TTCATACCCAGCGCCCCCTTTCCCTTATTTTATCACATCTTTTATCATTTGGGGGGATTAAATCAGCGTTTCCTTAAGTGTGACAACTCAACTTTAACCGATTTGGCACCATCCTTCTACCTTTTTCTTTCTCTACTGTCCAACATGTATTGTACTCCTACACAAAGATGGAAAAAATTTTTGAATATGATTGACTTTTTAACCACACTCCTGTACAATAAATTATATATCGCAATACATCGCAAATACGATGTAGTTGTAAATGTAAGAAATCGGATATCGTTTTGCCCCGTTTTCCATACACCTGTGGCGAAGTTGGCACACACAGCAGATTTGAATTCTATCACCTCAATGTAAGATTTTCTGCATTATTTGTTGTATTCATTTTTTACCCAAACAAGTTCATCCTATCTTAACAAATATGGATCAAGCGTTACGTTTTGACTTGTTCACTAAACAGTGTGAAAGTAGCGGACGATACAATAATAGAAAGAACTGTCGTTCATATTTGCGGGTATGGCGGAATTGGTAGACGTGCAGGATTTAGGTTCCTGTGAAGAGATTCGTGTGGGTTCGATCCCCACTACCCGTACCAAAGTAAATGCCCACTTTAGATGCCGTAGGCTAAACGCCTACGGCATCAGTGGTTTCCGGGGATTTTAACCCCCAAATTTTCACCAGTCAAACCGGAGATGTAAATGAGGTTTTTTGAGGAACTGGCGGGGTTCGAACCCTCGTAATACACCATTCAAAAAAGGCGCTAAGATTTTGAGCGCCTGCATCGGGCGTCGGTCCGTCAATCCCAAGGGAATTGACAGACCGGTGCTTTTTGTTTTCCAGGAAAACGCAATACTCCCAGCGCCTGTTTTCAAAACAGGCAAAATCAAAAAGGGCCCCAGACTTTTCAGCGAAAAAAGTTATCATTATATTAGGCTCTGCTCCGCAACGTCAGCAAAACAAACAGCAGAACCATGAGGCAAAACAGAGCGAGAGCGGCCCTCAGGGATAAGGAAAGGTTTGAGAGCAGCAGTGCAACGCCAATCACACAGACAGCGGTTTCCTGTAGGCGAGCCATGACGCGGTCCAGGCCGTAAGCGGTCTTGACCGTCCCAAAAACACCCTCCACAGTATTGCGGTCGCAGTTGTCCTGATACTCCAGTTTCTTTGCTTGACGGGACAGGCCGGGAGCTTTTGGCGGCTTTCCCAGGGCCGGACCGGACAGACGAATACCATGCTCTTTGCAAAAAGCCAGTGTCTGGCGGCTGCGGTAGATTTTGTCCGCCAGGATACGTTCCGGGTAACAGCCATAGCGCTCCCGATACCGAGCCACCGCCCGCCAGAGGTCTTCCGATTCGTTGAAGGGCTCGAAGTCCAACCGTTCGATCCTGGCATAGCCATCCACCAGACTGATATGCAGTTTTGAGCCAAACTCGGTATTGGCGTGGGCTTTTCCCCGAACGATGGGCCGGACCCAGGGCTGGGCCAGACTGACGATGCGCCGGGGAATGCTGTGGGTCCCGGATTCAAACATGAGGCGCTGCTGCTCGTAGACAGTAGTCATGATATTCAGGCGGTCCGCCTGCTTTGAAGACAATTTTGCACCTTTTTGAACCAATTCAGCTATGTACCTGATATCCCGGCGGATGTATTGCAGCTGTTTGCGTATCGCGGAACGGATTGCTTTCCCACTGCGCTTCTTGCTTTTGGACAGACGCAGATAGTCCTTCCGGGCGCGCTTGCGGTACATCCGGGGCTTCTTCTGTCCTGCCGCTTTACACAGCTCGTCCACCGTTTTCTCCGCTTTCTCCCGCACTTGGTTGAGTAAATCGATGTCCTGAGGATAGGCGATGTCCGCGGGGCAGCATGTGGCGTCCAGAATCAATGTCCCGCTGTTAGGCGGATGTCAACGCCAATTTGAAATTGTAAGAAAACGCCGAAGAAATTTTGTAGTTTTTCGGCGGGGGGGTAACAAAACTAAGCGTTTCCTTGCTCAAAAAGAGTGTTCACGATTTGCTGTTTCTGACGCATAAATTCCTTGCGCTCCTTCAGGCGGTAAGACTCGCCCTTGATGTGAATGACAGTGCAGTGATGCAGTACACGATCCAGGATGGCGGAGGCGATGGTGACGTCGGCAAAGACCTCGTTCCACTGGGAGAAGGTCTTGTTGGAGGTAAAAACGGTGGACGTTTTCTCATACCGTCTGGCAATGAGTTGGAAGAACAGGTTTCACTTATATTATACCTCTGTCCGGGGCAATCAACAAGGATGTCGATGCTGAGCAGTTTTGTTCGAGCGACAAATTGCTGCTCGAACAGGTGATAATAGATGATTGGAGTGGCCGAGATGAAAATAAAACTGGAACAGGTAATTGAAGCAATTGAAACCGCCAATGAGGCGTTTACTTATTTTTATGACACCCAGACCGGCGAAACGGTTTATTTGCAGGACGAGATGATTACAGGGGAACGTGATGAGGCACTGGAAGAATTGATTGAAAACTCACCGAGGGGCCGGTTCCTGCGATTCCCTGCGAAATACGATATTCACGAATATAGCATTATGGAGAGCTTTATTGAATCGCTGCCGCCCGGTGCGGCCCATCAGGAGCTGGCTCACGCGATTCGAGGAAAAGGCGCGTTCCGCCGGTTCAAGAACGGAATTTATTACCATCATATTGAACAGCAGTGGTATGATTATCATGCGGCGGCGTATCGGGAGATCGCCATTCGCTGGTGCCGGGACGAGGAAATTGAGTACATAGAAACAGAATAAAAAACGGGGAGCGGCTATGCTCCATGAGCACAGCCACTCCCATTATAATTTTCATGCGTAGACCAGTTCGTGGAGTATGATTTCCTCCGCTCGGTTGCGGATATTATTCATCCGTCCAACCCATTCCATTTGGTTGGATGCTTTCAGGGCTTCGGTCACGCCCTCCTGCTTCGCCATGGCTGGAATTAAAAAATCCATGCGCTCATGGCAAGCGGTGTCAATTTCAGCGAGGTGTTTCCACAATTCCCCATAGAGAAGCATCCGATTGTAAGTGCCAAGGTGGCGTTCTTTTAAGAACTTCTCGCGCATCCGGCCATATACGCCAATTTCATATTCAGAGCCATCATCAAGGGCAAGGTCCGGGATATAGTAGTCTCCTACTTTCGTATAGGTCAGTTCCATAATCATTTCCTTTCATTTGCAGCAAAATGTGAATCGCAGTTGTGGAAAACGCTTGTTTTTAGCGTTCTCACCGCCTTTTTTATAACTGCAATGTACCATTTTGCCACAAATGAACCGCAGCCATATGTATTAGGTGGTGACTCCACCCTTTACATAGTAACTCCTGGGTGGCTATGCTGTTGCTCTCTCCGGCTCCTTCATCGTCTCGGGACAAACGAAGATATAAAGCGGTGTTATATAT
>JBCLQX010000091.1:0-3272 GCA_041223805.1 Oscillospiraceae bacterium 44-34
AAATTCAAGGTACACAACGCCTTGATTAAAGGGGATTGGGTACTTTTGGGGCGGATACAGGGCGGAAAACGGTTTGTGGTGATAGACCGGATCAAGCCCATTCCAGAACTGAAGGGGGAATGGTTATGATCCCGAACACCGGGGACGATTTGCGGCAAGATTTTGTTTTTACCACCTTGCCCAGCCGAACCTTCAAAATGAACCATGACACCCTGACGATCACCGGAACGGTTGACCAAATCCGGGCCGTGGAACAGGCGGTTTTCCTGATCCTGAACACGGAACGGTATTTTTGGCTGATTCATTCTTGGAATTATGGGGTGGAACTTCACAACCTGATTGGAAAAGACCCGGAATATTGTATCCCGGAAATTGAACGCCGGATCAGGGAAGCCCTGTTGCAAGATGATCGGATCACGGCGGTTGAAAATTTTCAGTTTGAAGTGAACAAAAAGAAAGTGTTGACCACGTTCACAGTGTTCAGCATTTACGGGAATATCAACGTGGAAAAGGTGGTGGAAATCTGATGTATGAACATATCACCTATGACGGGCTGATCAAACGGATGATGGATCGGGCGCTTGCGTCTGATAAAAACCTTGACAGCCGGGAAGGTTCCCTGCTGTGGTATGGGCAAGCCCCCGCCGCCGTGGAGTTGCAGAACCTTTATATTGCCCTGGATACCGTGTTACAGGAAACTTTTGCAGACACAGCAAGCCGGGAATATTTGATTTTGAGGGCTAAAGAACGGGGCCTTGCACCTACCCCGGCCACCCCCGCCGTGTTGGAAATGACGATCACCCCGGCTGACCTCTCCCTTCCCATGGGGGAACGGTTTTCCATTGGGGAACTGAATTATTACGTTTCCAAGGATAAGGGCGGCGGGGTGTATGAAATCACCTGTGAAGCCCTTGGGGAAATCGGGAACGATTACGGGCGGACAGTCATTCCCATTGAATATGTGGAAGGGCTGGAAACGTGCCAAATCACAGCCCGGTTGATCCCCGGCGAAAATGAAGAAGATACAGAGGTTTTCCGGCAACGATATTTTGACAGCCTGAACCTTCAGGCGTTCGGCGGGAACCGGGCGGACTATTTGCAAAAGGTGAACGCTATCCCCGGTGTGGGCGGGGTAAAGGTTTACAGAGCATGGAACAGCAATCTTTCCCCTGCTGAACTGATGCCCCCGGAAGAAGTCGGGGAATGGCTGGACGGGCTGACCGGTGTTCCACCCAATATTTTGACATGGTTACAGGTGGTTTATCATGCCGGGAAAAACAGCCTTTTGACCGTTGGCGGAACCGTCAAGCTGGTGATCATTGATTCCACCTTTTCCGTTCCGTCTGACACGCTGGTTGATACCGTTCAGACGGCCATAGACCCCACGCAGAACGCCGGGGAAGGGGTGGGTATTGCTCCTATCGGCCATGTGGTGAAAGTGTTCCCTGTGGCCCTGGAAACGCTGGATTTGGCTTTTTCCCTGTACTACCAGCGGGGATGGACGTGGGACGATGTGAAACCCTATGCCGAAGAAGCCGTCAACGGCTATTTTCTGGAAATGGCCCAGGGGTGGGCAGATCAGGAAGAAGCCCTGATTGTCCGGGTTAGTCAGCTTGAAAGCCGTCTGTTAAGTATTCCGGGGATTTTGGATGTTGCCAACACCAAAATCAATGGGACGGCGGCAAACTACAATTTGCCCCTTGATACCATTCCGGCCCTTGGAGCCATGACCGCTGAAACGGCTACGATTGCCGGGGCGTAAGGGGTGAGGGCATGGAAAGAAAGCTGATCAATTATTACCCCTATGCCGTCCGGGAATTTGCAGAAATCCAGGGGATCGCCACCGGGGAACAGCCGGAATTTGAATTGGCGTGGGACGCGCAAGAAGAAGTTTTCGTCAATCAGTTTGTCGATACAGCTTTGGATTATGGTTTGAGCCGGTGGGAAAAGATGCTGAAGATTTTCCCCAAAGGAACTGACACCCTGGAAACCAGACGGGCGCGGATCAAAACAAAGCTGAATAACTTTGTTCCCTATACGATCCGGGTTCTGGCCCAAATGCTGACAGCCATTGCCGATGGTGAACCCTTTGAACTGACCCTTGAACCGGGAACCTATTTTCTGACCATTACCACCCATTGGGGCGCAAGCGGTCAAATTGAAGGGCTGGAATACCTGATCAATAACATTGTCCCTTGCAATATCGCAATCAACGCCGGAAATAAATTGACCTGTTCCGCTGAAGGGCTGATCCCCATTGCCTGTGGAGTATGTGCGGCGGAATTTTTCTTTATCACCAACGATTGGCGGGAAGGTTCCGTAATCAAGGGAACGGCCATGATTGGCGGCGCGGCCCCCGGTGCTGAAACGCTGTTCATTACCAATGACAGCCAAGAGGTTTCCACGGTCAAGGGTTCGGCCCATTTGGGCGGGGGAACGGTAAACAGCGCAACCGTAATTATCACCAATGACTTCAATGAACAATTCACAATAAATGGGGCTGGTTCTATCGGGGCCGGTGTAGCCACGGCGGATTTCATTGGGGTAAATGATTTATAAGAAAGGATGAACGCGAATGGCAGAATTTAGCAAGCTGGTTGTAACGCGCAAGGGGCAAGCCCTGATTGCCAAAATGCTTGCGGGAACGGCCACGGACATTGACTTCACCAAAGTTGCCGCTTCGGATGCGGAATATCAGGTGGAGGAATTGGAAGGGCTGGACAGCCTGAACGGGATCATGCAGGAAGCGGAGGTATCCCGCAAGACCCGGACAAATGAGGTTGCGGTCAAGGTGGAAACGGCCTTCAGCAATATGAAATTGACTGTGGGCTACCATATGCGGGTTTTGGGCCTGTATGCCCTTGATCCTGATGATGGGGAAATCCTCTATGCCGCCTGTGTGGAGTTGTCCGGGAACTGTTATATGCCGCCCTATAACGGGATCACGGTTTCCGGGGCCTATATCCAGTTTGTCACCACGGTTGGCAATGCTGATAATGTGAGCCTGGAAGTAAACCCCGCCGCTATCGCCACGATTGGCGATATTCAGTATTTGCAGGAACAGATCAGCGAAATCCAAGTTTTCATTGGAATGGACGAAGGCGGAGCCGGGGGCCATATTTCCGCTTCGGTATCCGATCCCGCCGGGGTTCACGGCTTGCGGTTCAATCATAATGAACTTCAGGTGAAAGACGCTGAAGGGAATTGGAAATCCGCTGGCGGCGGGGCCAGTGCAGTTTCCGCCCACAATGAGGATGAAGAAGCCCATGCCG
>JBCLQX010000092.1:0-3271 GCA_041223805.1 Oscillospiraceae bacterium 44-34
CGGCATGGGCTTCTTCATCCTCATTGTGGGCGGAAACTGCACTGGCCCCGCCGCCAGCGGATTTCCAATTCCCTTCACCGTCTTTCACCTGAAGTTCATCATTGTTGAACCGCAACCCATGAACCCCTTCAGTATCGGTGACAGAAGCGGAAATGTGTCCCTTGCCGCCGCCCTCACCCATGCCAATGAAAAGTTCAATTTCACTGATTTGTTCCTGCAAATACTGAATATCGCCAATCGTGGCAATAGCGGCGGGGTTTACCTCCAAATTCACCTGATCAGCGTTGCCAACCGTGGTGACAAGCTGGATATAAGCCCCGGAAACCGTGATCCCGTTATAGGGCGGCATATAACAGTTCCCGGACAGTTCCACACAGGCGGCATAGAGGATTTCCCCATCATCAGGATCACGGGCATACAGGCCCAAAACCCTCATGTGATAGCCCACAGTCAATTCATGGTTGCTGAAAGCTGTTTCCACCTTGACCG
Organism: Oscillospiraceae bacterium 44-34; assembly: GCA_041223805.1. Classification (GTDB taxonomy): domain Bacteria; phylum Bacillota; class Clostridia; order Oscillospirales; family Oscillospiraceae; genus Lawsonibacter. Next base: position 490 of record JBCLQX010000092.1, read on the forward strand.
CAACTTCATTTGTCCGGCTCTTGCGGGAAACTTTCGCTTCCTGCATGATCCCATTCAGGCTGTCCAGGCCCTCCAATTCCTCCACCTGATATTCCGCATCCGAAGCGGCAACTTTGGTGAAGTCAATGTCCGTGGCCGTCCCCGCAAGCATTTTGGCAATCAGGGCTTGCCCCTTTTGGGTTACAACCAGCTTGCTAAATTCTGCCATAGATTTTCATTCCTTTCATACGTCATTTACCCCAATGAAATCCGCAGTTGCAACACCGGCCCTGATAGAACCGGCTCCATTTATCGTGAAATGTTCATTGAAGTCATTTGTGATTATCACCGTGGCGCTGTCCACTGTCCCGCCGCCTTGACGGGCCGATCCTTTGACCGTGTGAACCTCTTGACTGTCATTGGTGATAAACAGGGTTTCAGCGCCGGGGGCCGCGCCGCCAATCATGGCCGTTCCTCTGATCGTGGCATCTTCCCGCCAATCGTTGGGGATAAAGAAAAATTCCGCCGCGCATACCCCACAAGCAATGGGGATCAGCCCTTCAGCGGAACAGATTAGTTTGTTTTCAGCGTTGATAGCGATATTGCAAGGAACAATGTTTTCAATCAGGTATTCCAGCCCTTCAATTTGGCCGCTTGCGCCCCAATGGGCGGTAATAGACAGGAAATAGGTTCCCGGTTCAAGTGTCAGTTCAAAGGGTTCACCATCGGCAATAGCTGTCAGCATCCGGGCCAAAACCCGGAACGTATAAGGAATAAAATTGTTCAGTTGCGCCTTGATCCTCGCCCGTCTGGTTTCCAACGTGTCTGTTCCTTTGGGAAAAATCTTCAGCATTTTTTCCCACCGGCTCAAACCGTAATCCTGGGCCGTGTCAATGAATTGGTTATCAAAAACTTCTTCTTGCGCGTTCCAGGCCAATTCAAATTCAGGCTGTTCCCCGGTGGCGATCCCCTGATACTCCTGAAATTCCCGAACCTGATAGGGAAGGTAATTGATCAGCTTTCTTTCCATGCCCTCACCCCTCACGCCCCGGCAATTGTGGCCGTTTCAGCGGTCATGGCTCCAAGGGCCGGAATAGTATCCAGCGGCAAATTATAGTTTTCCGCTTTCCCGTTGATTTTGGTGTTGGCAATATCCAGAATACCGGCGATCCCTAACAGGCGGCTTTCCAGTTGGCTAACCCGAACAATCAGGGCTTCTTCCTGATCCGCCCACCCTTCCGCCAATTCCTTGAAATAGTCGTTCACGGCGGTTTCCACATAGGGCTTCACATCGTCCCACGTCCAACCCCGCTGATAGTACAGGGAAAAGGCCAAATCCAGCGTTTCCAGGGCCACAGGGAACACTTTCACCACATGGCCGATAGGAGCGATCCCCACACCTTCCCCGGCGTTCTGCGTGGGGTCTATGGCCGTCTGTACGGTATCAACCAGCGTGTCAGACGGAACGGAAAAAGTTGAATCAATAATCACCAGCTTGACGGTTCCGCCCACGGTCAAAAGGCTGTTTTTCCCGGCGTGGTAAACCACTTGTAACCACGTCAAAATATTAGGGGGAACACCGGTCAGGCTGTCCACCCATTCCCCCGCTTCTTCCGGGGGAATCAGTTCAGCCGGTGGAATATTACTGTTCCACGCCCGGTAAACCTTTACCCCGCCCACACCGGGGATAGCGTTCACCTTTTGCAGATAGTCCGCCCGGTTGCCGCCGAAGGCTTGAAGGTTCAGGCCGTCAAAATAGCGTTGCCGGAATACCTCTGTATCCTCTTCATCCTCACCAGGAATCAAACGGGCCGTGATCGTACAGGTTTCCAGCCCTTCCACATACTCAATGGGAATGACCGTCCGCCTATACTCGTTCCCGATTTCCCCAAGGGTTTCACAGGTGATTTCATATACCCCGCCGCCCTTATCTTTGGAAACATAATAGTTCAGTTCCCCAATGGAAAACCGTTCCCCCATTTCCAGAGACAGGGTGGCCGGGGTGATCGTCATTTCCAGAACGGCGGGAGTGGCCGGAATTGGAGAAAGGCCCCGTTCTTTTGCCCTTAAAATCAGATATTCCCGGCTTGCCGTGTCTGCAAAGGTTTCTTGAAGAATGGTGTCAAGGGCAATATAAAGGTTTTGCAATTCCACGGCGGCGGGGGCTTCTGCAAGGAACAACAGCGAACCTTCCCGGCTGTCCAAATTCTTATTGGACGCAAGCGCCCGATCCATCATCCGTTTGACTAAATCATCATAGGTGATATGTTCATACATCAGATTTCCACCACCTTTTCCGCATTGATATTGCCAAAAATGCTGATCACCGTGAAGGTGGTCAGCACTTTCTTTTTGTTCACGTTAAATTCAAAATTTTCAACCGCCGTGATCCGATCATCTTGCAACAGGGCTTCCCTGATCCGGCGCTCAATTTCCGGGATACAATATTCCGGGTCTTTGCCAATCAGATCATGGAGTTCCACCCCATAATTCCAAGAGAAAATCAGCCAAAAATACCGTTCTGTATTCAGGATCAGGAAAACGGCCTGGGCCACGGCCTGAATTTGATCAATGGTTCCGTTGATCGTTTTCCAATCAAAGTCCATTTTCAGGGTACGGCTTGGAATAGTGGTGAATACAAAATCTTGCCGCAAATCGTCCCCGGTGTTCGGAATCATAGCCATTCCCCCTTCAGTTCTGGAATAGGCTTGATCCGGTCAATCACAACAAACCGTTTTCCGCCCTGTATCCGCCCCAAAAGTACCCAATCCCCTTTAATCAAGGCGTTGTGTACCTTGAATTT
>JBCLQX010000093.1:0-3182 GCA_041223805.1 Oscillospiraceae bacterium 44-34
TACCCAGCGCCCCCTTTCCCTTATTTTATCACATCTTTTATCATTTGGGGGGATTAAATCAGCGTTTCCTTAAATCCGTTATTAGTTCTTCTATCGGTCTCCCATCGCTGGGAAAATGCTCCGTGATTTACCCGTATAGTAAAATCCTTCACCCATGAACTCAGCAAGATTCTCTGATAAAATATCTTGCATTTTTTCATACTCAATTCGCTGGGTCCGGAGTCTTCCATCACGAATTGAGCTAAGGGCACAAAGTGGCACCTCATAGTAAAAGCACCACTGACCGTTATATTTTCTTATCCGGTCCACCGTATTTCGACAATAAATGCCTTCTACGGTGTCGGGAACATCGAGTTCCCGCATATGTACTGCCATCAGACAGCGCCATATAAAAAGTGCCACCCATTGATATTCGTTGTTGAACATTTTGTGTAGTGGCTGATTGGGGTGGACTATCGTTTGAGTTGTCGGTTTGTTTCCCAAACGATTTAATATTCCAATCACATCTATTCCCATTCGTTTACAAATGTGAATAAATGCAAGAATCATTGAAAAAATGCCATTAAAAATATTAAAAATTTCATTTACTATTCACTCCTTTTATAAATACCCAGACCTGAGAGCCGTGGTCCTCTACGGATATAATTTCGACTTCCGCCAGTTGTTGTGATAAAACTTGCCTGATACCCTCACAGTCAGCAGGGGGAGGGACTTTGGGTTTTGGTCCCCGATGTTTATACTGAAACCCCCATTTTTTTACAATTACCAGCAATACACCGTCCTCTTGTTCTAAAAGAGATATTCCTCGGGGCGGGTACATCAACCGGGCGATTGTATCAAAGGCTGGGGGGCGTTGCCCCGGTGGAGCGTTGATTATCTCCACTAGGGCGGCGATGATGACAGCGTTACTCAACTTCAAGGACATCTTCCTCCAGTATTTTAACGCTTTCAGCCTTGACGCTAAGTTGTTCCTTCCCATCATGGTCACGGTAAATCTTGACCGTAACATTTTGAAAAGTTACACAAATTTCGTTGCCTGCCGGGGTGGTGTCCAGGACGGCAGTGAGCCTATCAACTGGGTCAGCCACCGTGATGGTGTGCTTGGCGTAACGATTTGCGGGAAATACCACCGTTACCTTCAAGCCATTCACTTTATCCGACGTTTTGCCAATCAGGTCAAGGAGATTTGCGGCGCGCAAGTCGAAGTTGTAAAGCGCAACGAATTACACAAGTTTGTTGTGTTGCCGCGCCGCTGGGTGGTAGAGCGTCTTTTCGGCTGGCTCGATAAATTCCGCAGACTTTGGAAAAATTGTGAGCGCAAACTCTTTATTTCTGCTCAGATTCTCATTTTTGCCCTCATTGCCATCCTCATTAAAAGATTTTAAACAGGCTCTAAGAAGCTGTACCAATAGATAAAAAGGTGCTATAATGAGGGTATGATACAGAAAAATGAGAGACGCAGGTATGCGAGCGATTTAAGCGACAGCCAATGGGCCATCATCGCGCCGCTATTTCCGCCAGCGGGAAACAGGAGCAAATGGGAAAAGCGGGAACTGGTAGACGCAGTACTGTACTTCATAGATAATGGATGCAAGTGGCGAAACCTGCCCCACGATTTTCCACCATACACAACTGTGGCCAATTTTTATTACGCCGCAATCCGAAGCGGATTTTGGGAGAAGATCCGCGCGGCGCTGGTGGAACAGGTACGGACAGGCGCAGGACGAAGCGCAGGCCCCAGCTATGCAATCATCGACTCGCAAAGCGTAAAGACCACCTCAGCCGCAGAAGAACGAGGGATTGACGGAGGGAAAAAACAAAAGGGCGCAAACGGCACATCGTAGTGGACACCATGGGGAATCTGCTGGCGGTGGTAGTTCATGCTGCCAACATACATGACACAAAGTCAGGTATTCTGGCAGCGAGGGAGGCCTTCGAGAAATATCCGTCTATTCAGCGTTTTTGTGCCGACGCAGGATACCGAAAAACCTTTGAGCAGGATGTTTCCCGCGAACTGGGGCTTGGCGTTGACATTTCAGCGCGCATCAAGCCCGAGTGAGAAGTCTTGCCAAAACGCTGGATTGTTGAGCGCTCTCTGGCTTGGATCAACAATTCCCGCCGTCTTTCCAAAGATTATGAAATATCTGTCCAATCTGCTCAGGCGGTTTGCATGATTGCCGCTTTTCGCACTTTGTTAAAAAGGCTTTAGCCTATTGGTACAGCTTCTAAAAGTATGATTGTATAAACTCTATACTACTTCACCCCCATAATTTTAGGCACCAATAATTTTTTTCATTACTGGTGCCTAAAATTATCTATTATTGTTTGTTAGCCCTGTCACGGCTGTAAACGCTGCGGCGAGAGCTGCGTCCTGCCCTGCTACCGGGGTGTGGAGGTTATACCTCCCATCCCGGACCCGGACCGCACCCGGTCCCGGTAAATAATCTGTTGCGGATGTGGGATAATTGTGGTATAATCAAGACACGAAAGGAGTTGAGCTTATGCCGCGAATTATTCCAATCCGTGATTTGAAGGACACCGCCGCCATTTCACAGATGTGCAGCGAATCTACCGAGCCAGTTTATATTACTAAAAATGGATACGGCGAAATGGTGATTATGAGCATGAAAGCCTATGAGGAAAAATTAGCCGTACTGGATGTTTACTCAAAGCTGGCGGCGGCAGAGGAAGAAATTCGAGAAGGAAAAACGGTAGAGGCCCATACCTCGCTCAAAGGGCTGAGGGCAAAGTATGGCATATAAGATCATAAAAACCAGGTTAGCCGAGCAGGATTTAGACAATATCCTTGGATATATTGTACTCTCCCTGGCAAATCCCTCTGCTGCGGAGTCCTTTGCCGATGCGGTTGAGGCGTGTTACTCCGACCTGGAGAAGATGCCGCTGATGTATGAGCTGTGCCGCGACCCCCGGCTTCGTACGCTGGAATATCATAAAGCAGTTATCAAAAACTTCATCATGGTCTATAAGGTGGATGAAGCCGCAAAAACCGTTCATATCCTGCGGTTCTTCTATGGCAGGCAGGACTATGAAAAACTGATTTGAATTGAATCGAAACCGCAAAGAGCAGTCTGTGTAAGCAGGCTGCCTCAGCTTGTCGAAAAATGGCCTGTCTGGCTTCATAACCAGACAGGCCGCAAAGTTAATGAGGGATAAAATGTACG
>JBCLQX010000094.1:0-3095 GCA_041223805.1 Oscillospiraceae bacterium 44-34
TTTTCTTGGTCAGCTTGCAGGGTTTCCACATCCGTTCATCACTCCTGTTCCTCAAAGGTCAGTTCACAATCACCACAAATAACGTGAACTTCTTTAGTAGCCCGGATAATGGCCCCACATCCGGGGCAAACATACTTCCGGGAACTCTGTTTTGCTTTGGCTCCCTTCAGGCCGGGAACCTTGGGGCGAACCAGGGAAAACCCGGTTTTCTCCATGGCCTGAATGAAATTCATGGTTGCCGGTGCCAGGGTGGTTGTGCTGAACCCATATTTGGCCGTTTTCTCCACAATCAGGCCGTGGGCTTCGGCGGCAATCTTGAAATTCTTGTTGTGGTAGGTGCCGGATCGGGAAGTGTCCTGAACCCCCTCTTGCAAATTCCACAGGTGAACCATTTCATGGATCAGAGTGCAACAGGTTTCTTCAAAGGGCCGGTTCAGATATTCAGCGCAAAGGTTGATTTCATAGAACCCGCCTTCTTTGGTTCCGTCCTGCCACGCCTTCCAGCCGGTACACCATCCATAGGCCCCACGGGTGTTATCCGGGGAAACGGTGATCACGGGCTGTTCCAACTTCCCTTCAAAGAGGGCCTTGTTAAAAGTTGAAAATAAACTTTCAAGTTCGCTGATTACCGGCTTCAGGCTTGCACTTGTCATGGGGGGGGGGCGCTCCTTTCTTACGTCAGGGCTTCAATAATGATCGTGTACCGCTCAAAAGCGGGTTTGTGTATGCCTTTCAGGTATTGGGAGATTGAAGGCGCTCCAATATTGGTGGCCTTACACAAATCCGCTTGCGTCATACCTTTTTCAGCTAACAGGTGGGCCAGCATATCCGCAAATTCGGAATTAGTCAGGCGGTTGTAATCGAACTTGCCGGGGGTTGGGGCCGGGATAGGGCGTTCAACATCCGGGATATTAAATCCGGCATCCTTCAGGAAAGACAGCAGATAGGGAAGCCGTTCATTCCGGCAACTGCTCACCATCCGGGCGGCGGTCAGGTAGTCATCTACCGTCAAGGCCCGTTGGCCGGTAGGCGGCGGGGTGGTCATGCTATAAGCGCCCGTCTTGCGGATAGCGGGAAGAACCTCATGTGTTACCCAACGGGTAAAGGCTTTGGCTTCCGGCTTGTCCGAACGAAGGATTACTTTGTAAAGGCCGCTTTCGTTGATAATGGTCATGTTCTGGTTCCCGCCAGGGGTACTCACTTGGTGAGTACCCTTTTCATCAGGGTCAAGCCGCCTTGCGGCGCTGTCTGCTCGTTCGATACTCAACACCCGGCACACATCAGCCAGAACCCACCAGGGTTCACCATCCAGCAGGACGGTTCGCACGGGGATTTCCCTGTAATTGAAAATTTGCAAGTTATCCACGCTTGCACACTCCCTTTTTTTTTTTTTTGAGGAGAAAGAGGGTGCCGCCCGGTCAGGCGTGGGCGGCTTCCCTCCGCTTCTCAACCCCGGAATCAGGCGTGGTGGCTTTCCGGGCCAGCTTCATCCCGGCAATCACACCCTGAACCTGAAGCCGATCCTCTTTGGGCAGGTCTTTCAGCATGGTTGCCAGATCACGGGAATCACGTTTTTCCTGTTCGCTCATAAATCTAACCTCGCTTTCTGTTCCCCCATCTGCTATACTGGATAGCGGGAAGGGGGTGAATTGTAATGGGTACATTGTTTAGTGGTTATTGCCCGGAATTTGGAGAAGAACGGACAGTGGTAGTTGATTTCACAGAAATCCCAATCCTTAGTTCAACCGAACCTGGATATAAGAAACGTTCCCTTCAATGCGATCACCTGGAAGATTGCCGTCATACAGGTGGCCGGGAAATAAACTGTCCGTTGTTCCTCCAATGTCCAGACTTTTGACCGAAGGCCGTGGTACTGTTGCCGCAGTATCACGGCTCTTTTTCAATCCTGCAACCGTTGGAAACAATGTCCATCGTCCCCGGAACCATTTCCAGGATCAACTTGGGTGTTTCCCCAGCACAGTGCTGATAGGTCAAACCGGAAATCTTGTCAGAAATATCCCGCCCATCCACAATCACTTCCGTTGTTTTGGCGCTGATATTTCTGATTTCAACTTTAGCAAGCAATTTGTTCTCACCTCACTTTCATTTGGGTATGCGGTTTTCAAGGTGCTGTTTGTTGTTTACAGGACTATTATAAGTCTCTATAGGAGCATTGTCAAGTCCCTTTTTGTTGTTTCTGAGAATTTTTGTTGACAAGAGGACTTTTGCGTGTTATCATTAGTAACAACGAAAGGGGGTGAACCCATTGACTTTAGGTGAACGCATAAAAAAAGTGCGTAAGGATTTAGACCTTACGCAACAGGCATTTGCTGATCGTTTGGGTATGAAGCGCAATAGTATCGCGCAAGTAGAAATGGGGCGCAATACATCCGATCAAACAATAATTTCTATTTGCCGGGAATTTGGTATTTCTGAAACATGGCTCCGAACCGGGGAAGGAGATATGAAAGCCCCTGGGCCGGAAGAAAGTGTTGATGAACTCATTCAGGAACATGGCCTTGACAACCTGGATCGGCAAATCATTTTAGAGTTTATCAAGCTGAAACCGGAAGATCGGGAATCTGTCAAGCGGTATGTTCGCAATCTGGCCCAACATCTTCCCGCCGTTGAACAAGCGGCCCAACCTATGACCATAGAACAAGAAGTTGATCAAGAGGTCGAACGTTATCGGCAACAACTCATTTCTGAAAAGAAACAGGCATCACAAGCCTTGTCTGCGAAAGAATCAGACGTGGGTTAAAGGGCTGGTACGGATAAATCCCCGCCTTCGGGCGGGGTATCCGAAACAACCAGTAACACCCCAGAACCCTTGAAAACACTGGTATTGCTGGATTTGTTACGGGTGATACCGGTAAAAACGCTACTCTTCTCTTATATACTTATCTTATATATTTTATTTATTATTTATTTATTTTAAGTATAAAAAATATCGGTATCACCAGTAACACAGTTAAAAAACGCTTGATTTTCATAGCTTTCTCAAAGTTACCGGTATGTTACCGATAAACAAAAAAAGCCGCCCCCGGTGTTACCAGCACCAGAAGCGGCAAGGAACCACATTGGACAGGTGATCC
>JBCLQX010000095.1:0-2957 GCA_041223805.1 Oscillospiraceae bacterium 44-34
TCGTAGAGCTTCTTGGGGGAGATGTAGAAGTTGATACGCCCTAACCTCGAATCCATCTCCTCAATGCTGGTGACCAGCTTGCCGCCGCGAGTGGCCTTGCCAATCGGGAGCCATCCGGACACAATCCCCGCTCGAACCCACGATGCATCTTTACCATACACGCGGGCCGCAACAGCAACCGGAACTGAGCCGGAGGGGAAGTTTTCCTCACTCATTGGCGTTTACCTCCTTTCAACGGCTATTCTAAGTTTGCAGTCGCTTTTTGTTAAAAAGAACTCGGTCAAAAGGAAAGAGCCCCTGTTTCAGGGCTCCGTCCTCTTGAATCACAATTTGCTCAGGTAAACAATACCTTCACGAAGCGACACCTTGATGGGGTGGCCAGAATGCTTAGCGGCAACGCCCAGGCACGACCGGCAGACCTTTGCGGATTTGTAGTCATGGTCGCTAAAGTCGATTTGTACGACCTTATCGTCCCCTCTCACAAATTCCTCAATGAGGTCTTGCAGGTGATGCCTGCCTCGCCGTTTAGGTACGGCCTCCACAGGTATAAGTTTCATGTTCTGTTTCTCCTTTCAAATATGGATTCCTCCATAAAAGGAGTTGCGGTTCCTGCGATTTCCAATTAGCTATGGTCAGTTCGCAAGGGTAGTCCTCGAAGCCAATCGTTTCACAGGTGATGAGTCCTTCCAGGACCCCAAGGATGACCTCGGCCTCGTATTGCTTATGCGGAAATATCAATTCCGGCAGCTCTCTATGAAATGCACCGCACTCAGAGCATCGGAGCCGGCGAATTTTGACCCAGGACGTGGCCCGATTTTTCGTCCGTACAATTCTGGGGACCATCCCGTAATACTTCAACGCCCCACCGCACTTGGGACAGATAGACACGTCTACGCTAACCATATCTTGGCCTCCGCTAATCTAAGTTAGGAGTGTGTCTAATCTAAATAAAAAATTTTGTGTAGGAATAGCTTGACAAACTCCTACACAATGATATATTATTATTTTGGAGGTGTCAATCATGCTTATCAAATGTCCTGAATGCGAGCTGCAAGTCAGTGACAAGGCTCCGGCCTGTCCTCACTGTGGCTATCCGATGCAGCCGACTGTCAAACGAAAACCGCGTGCCAAGAATAACAAACGACGACGCCTCCCAAATGGCTTCGGACAAATCACGGAGATAAAAACCAACAATCTTCGCAAACCGTTCAGAGCAATGGTCACGGTTGGCAAAACACCTGAGGGAAAACCTATTTGCAGACCCCTTAAGCCGGAGTCGTATTTTCTAACTTATAACGATGCCTATGCGGCTCTTGTGGAGTATAACAAGAACCCCTATGATTTAGAGCCGTCCATCACAGTCAAAGAACTTTATGTTAAATGGACGGAAGAGTATTTCAAGACCTTAAAAGCAGACGGCAGTGTTCGAGCGGTCACATCCGCCTGGGCTTATTGCTCGGCAGTCTATAACATGCGAGTGAAAGACGTTCGTGCCCGCCATGTCAAAGGCTGCATGGAAGAGGGAACCGCAGTTGTCAGGGGGAGAGAGCAGCACCCCAGCGCATCCATGAAGAACAAAATCAAGTCCCTGTTCAATCTCATGTTGGACTACGCCCTTGAGTATGAATTGGTCGACCGGAACTACTCCCGCACATTCAACCTGACCGAAGAGACTATCAAAGAGATCCAAACGGTGAAGAAAGAGCATATGCCCTTTACCGAAGAAGAGATGGGGCGTCTCTGGACCCATGTCGATGACAAACGGTTTGTAGACGCCATGCTGATCCAGTGCTACTCAGGCTGGCGTCCCCAGGAGCTCGGCCTATTGGAGCTGGAAAATATAGATCTGGAGAACTGGACGTTCAAAGGCGGCATGAAAACTGACGCCGGCATGGACCGAGTCGTTCCCATCCATTCGAGGATACGCCCTCTTGTTGAGCGAAAATATAAAGAGGCTCTGACAATCGGCAGTAAATACCTGTTCAACTGTACGGACGGCCGGAGTGGCAAACCTACGATAATGACCTATCAGCGATACCAAAAGGGTTTTGGCATGGTTCGTGAGGAACTGAAGCTGAATCCTGAGCATCGTCCGCACGATGGCAGAAAACATTTTGTCACAGCTTGTAAAAAGGCCGGGGTTGACGAGTATGCCATCAAATATATGGTCGGCCACAAGATTTCGGACATCACCGAAAAGGTCTATACCCAGCGAGAGTTTGAGTGGCTGAAACAGGAAATCGAAAAAATAAAATAAGGTGCGCGATGGGCGGAAATTTTTGACAGCGCCTCCATGTGTATCAGATTGACTTTGGACGAGAACCGGAGGTGATAATCCAGGAGAAACACTATTCAATCGGAAAGGAGGGAAAGCTCTATGGCCAGATTGACAAACGAAGAAATCAGACGCATGTCCCTTGATGAAGCCGATGCATATACCGACGCGCATCCCGCTGAAGCATGGCGATTTGCCAAAGCTCATTATTCGTCCGCAGTTAAGCAAACGAAGAAAGCTGCTAAACATGGCTTAAAGGCCGGGATTCTCGCTCCCGAGCCTGAGATGGTCGAAGTGGTCTGATAACAACACAAAGCCGCCCCTGACTGCTACCAACGGTCAAGGGCGGTTTCCTTTCCGACTGAATACTATTTCTCCTCGGGTTCAGTCTCCCAAAGGTTCCCTGCTTCGTCAGGAACAAACCTGCGACTGTCCTCCGGATTTATCGCATGAGTGACATCTGTGGTATGCCGGCATTCCCGGCCTCTTTTGTAGCAGCCGGTTTTTGAGCAAGTTTCCACGTTACCGTCGCATAAATATAAGACCTCTTGCATAGCAAATCCCCCTTCTCGGAAGTGTAGGAATAGCTGTATAGGAATAACGTAGAAATAAAATATGAGTTGTCTACATTTCCACGCTTTTATCCACTTCTTACTACTGCTCAAACCGTTGAAATAACAGC
>JBCLQX010000096.1:0-2669 GCA_041223805.1 Oscillospiraceae bacterium 44-34
CTCAGAACCGGGGATTTAGTAGAATCTCTAGAAGATTGGGCATTCGAAGAACTGCCTGACAGTTGGGCCATTTGCTGCCTTGGTGAACTGTGCGACTATGGTAATTGCTTAAATGTCGATACGGCATCTATTTCTGATTCTGCATGGATCCTGGATCTTGAAGATATTGAAAAAGATAGTGGCGTTGTTCTGCGAAAAGTACGAAAGTCTGAACGCAACGCTGCAAGCACAAAACACTTTTTCCACAGAGGTCAGGTGTTATATAGCAAACTCCGTCCCTACTTGAACAAAGTAGTTCTGTCAGATGAAGATGGATATTGTACCTCAGAGATTCTGCCACTGGAGTTTGAACGAAATGTCCTGCCGCAATATGCCCGCTATTATTTGATGTCTCCAGTATTTTTAGAATATGCTAATAAGTGTTCATATGGTGTGAAGATGCCCCGCCTTGGAACAATAGACGGAAAGAAATCGATAATATCGATCCCTCCAATTGAGGAACAGAAACGAATTGTTTTTGCAATAGAGCAGGCATTTACTCAACTTGCCGCGATTACTCGGAACCTATTATGACTAACAGCCGCCCTCGGGAGAAGGCGGCTGTTTTCTTTACCATGTGACGATTTTATCCACCAGCGCCTGCTGTTCGCTGGCAGTTCTGCGAAGGTAGATGCGTGTCGTTTCAATGCTCTCGTGACCCATCAAATCTGCCAGCAGAGCAATGTCATTGTACTTCTCCAAGAAGTTTTTGGCGTACCGGTGCCGGAAGGAGTGCGGATACACCACCTTTTTATCCAGTCCATATTTGTCCGCATAGTTTTTGAGTTGCTGGGAAATGCCGCGGGTGGTAATGCGCTCCCCATAGCGGTTCAAAAATAAATAGCCGGAGGAACGGTTTGATTCCTCCAACCATTCAAGAGTTTCCGTCCTTAACTTTTTGGGTATGTACAGCCTGCGCAGTTTTCCGCCTTTGGTGTACAGGTCAAAATAACCGACTTCCACATGCTCGATTTTGATTTGGATCAGTTCGCTCACGCGTGCCCCGGTCGCAGCCAGATACCAGACCACGAAGTACCACTCTATGTTACCGTCCTTCTTGAGCTGCTTTTTCAAAAAGTTGTAGTCGGCGTTACTGATCACATTCTCCAGAAAGTTCTTCTGCTGCACCTTCACAGCTTTCAACCGCAGACGATCTTTGTGCAGGAACTCCAGGTATTTGTTCATTGCCTGGATGCGCAGGTTGACGGTCTTGGGCTTGAAAAATTCCATTAGATACCCTTTGTAAGCCATCAGGTTTTTCTTGCTGATTTCATCGTAGTGAGCATGGTAGAAATCTACCGTCCAGAGATAGGAGTGGATAGTGTTCTCCGAAAGATTGCACTTTCTCAGGTGCTGTTCGAATGTTTCATTTGTCCTCATAAAAGGCGCCTCCCAATAATATTTTTGCGAGTTTATCGCGCCAATATTATAGGGGAAATATGTGACTATCTCTTATTATGAGAAGATTGGAGGCAAGGTCGAAATTATTGATAATGAGATTCCCTTTGAATTGCCGGAAAGCTGGGTATGGTGCAGAGGACACTCCTGCTTTGGCGGTATGGAAAGCACAAAGCCCCTCGGTGATTTTTTCGACTACATCGACATTGATTCCATTGACAATCGATTCCATCGCATCAAGGAAGCAAAACACCTCCCAGTGTCCGATGCTCCAAGCCGAGCAAGCCGTGCTGTAAAAAATGGAAGTGTTTTGTTTTCGTTGGTCAGGCCATATCTTGAAAACATCGCGCTTATTGAGGAGACGCATTGCCATTGTGTTGCATCAACTGGCTTCTATGTATGCAATTCCAACGGTGCATTGCTTCCTGAATTCATGTTCTTTCTGATGATATCAAGATACGTTGTTAATGGTCTGAACCAATACATGAAAGGTGATAATTCTCCATCAATAAGCAAAGAGAATATCGAGCACTGGCTCTACCCAGTACCGCCAATTGAAGAGCAGAAAGCGATTGTTTACAAGCTGGAATCCATATTCAAAATGATTACGAACATAGAAAAGAGCCTCAGATGAGATTCTTTTCTATTGCTGACATAGTTGAAAATACGGCGGTTACTGCCAGAGCAATTCGCTTTTGCTCTGAGAATGGCGGTATTGGGATAAGCATTTCCTTTAGCGTGAGCGGTTTGAGTTCTTTCTGGTTCGTGGAACCTTCACCTTTCTTTTCAAGCTCGGCTTGCTTTGCTTTCATAAATGCATATAGGTAAAATGCGTGAATACTGCGATAGCCTCGAACAACCGTAACATGAGAATCAGGAACTATAGGAAGATTGGCACGATTGTCGGCGACACGATAGAACCCAACACGGCCCAAGGTTCCTGTCCCAGTAGAGTTGATAACTACATCTCCATCCTGCATATATTCATCATCTGTGTATTTACCCAAGGTATCTTCATCAAGATACAACGCCAGTCCGACATCAATGCCGGCGTATTTCGTATTGCACTTTTGAGCAAAGACAAGTGTACCGCTTTGCTCAATGTATTTTGGAGCTTTTCCCCGACGAATTTCTTTGACGCAACAGTTTTCTAACCGCATCCATTCCCATGTATCGGGTATCTCAAATGGTAGCTCTTCATCAATACAACGGATCTTGCAGTCAATCTTCTC
>JBCLQX010000097.1:0-2592 GCA_041223805.1 Oscillospiraceae bacterium 44-34
AACTTTTTTAGTTCAGAACAAAATCCTTCCCGGCGCATACATGAACTTCATTTCCGTGGCCTATGCAAGCGCCACCCTGTCCGACCGTGGCATTGCCACTATTGCCCTTGATATGAATTGGGGGCCGGAAGGCAAGGTGTTCACGGTGGAGTTGGCGGAGTTCATCAAGACCAGCCAGAAAATTTTTGGCTATGCCTACACCGCCCCGGAACTGAAGCCCATGCGGGAGATTTTCAAACACGCCAAAACGGTTCATTTCTACCGGCTGAACATGGGCGGCAAGAAAGCGGCCAACCAGTTTGCAACCGCCAAATATCCCGGCACCCGTGGGAACGAATTGCGGGTTGTGATCGAAGCCAACGAAAACAGCACCGAAAGCAACCCCCTGTTCGATGTGGGAACCTATCTGAATACGGTTCAGGTTGGCTATCAGGAAGCCGTGTCCACCATTGCGGATTTGGCTGATAACGATTTTGTCACCTGGAACAAGGAAGCGGCCCTGGAACTGACCGCCACCATGCCCCTGACGGGCGGCGAAAATGGAGCCGCTGAAGATGTGGCCCACCAGAATTACCTTGACGCTATGGAAAGCTACACCTACAACGCTATGGGGTGTATGTCTACTGACCCGGTGATCAAGGGCCTGTATGCCGCCTATAACCGCCGTATGCGGGACGATGTGGGCAAGAAATGTCAGGTGGTGGTATCCAATAGCCTTGCCGATTATGAAGGCGTGGTGAGCGTTAAAAACGGCCTGAAAGGGGTTGCCGAGGAAACCGCCGCCCTGATCCCCTGGACGGTTGGGGTTGTGGCCGGAACCGCCGTGAACAAGTCCGCAACCAATATGGACTATGACGGGGAATATTCCATTGATACCAGCTACACCCAAACCCAGCTTGAAAACGGGATCAAGGAAGGTTCCTGGATGTTCCATACCGTGGATGAAAAAGTGGTGGTGTTGGAGGACATCAACACTTTCATTTCTATCACGGATGAAAAGTCCCCCGATTTTTCCAGCAACCAGACGATCCGGGTTCTGGATCAGATTGCCAATGATATTGCCGTCCTGTTCGGCAAGAAGTACATTGGCAAGGTTCCCAATGATGAATCGGGCCGGTTGAGCCTGTGGCGGGACATTACCAAACACCATGAACAGTTGCAGGAAATCCGGGCCATTGAGAATTTCGACCCGGAGAATGTGACCGTGGAAAAGGGTGATACCAAAAAGGCCGTTGTGGTGACGGACTATGTTTCCCCGGTCAACGCTATGGCCCAACTGTATATGACCGTTTGGGTACAGTAAAGAAAGGGGGTTAAACCATGAACGGCAACGGTACGCCTATCATGCACGCAAGGGACAGCGTTTCCGCCGCCCTTGCGGAGTGCTTTGTCACCATTGAGGGTGAGCGGTTCAACTTCATGCAGGCTATCAACCTTGAAGCCAACTTTGAGAAAAAGAAAACCGAAGTCCCCATTTTGGGCAAGCCCGGACGGGGCAACAAGTCCACCGGTTGGGCTGGCACCGGTTCCGCCACGTTCCACTATAACACCAGCATTTTCCGCCGCCTGATGCAGAGATACAAGGACACCGGCGAGGATGTGTATTTCGACATTCAGATCACCAACGAAGATCCCACGTCCAGGGTTGGGCGGCAAACGGTGATCCTGATTGATTGCAACATTGACGGCGGGATTCTGGCAAAGTTTGACGCTGATGCTGAATACCTGGATGAAGATATGGATTTCACCTTTGAGGATTTCCAGATGCCCGAAACCTTCACCGACCTTGACGGTATGTTTTAACCGGCAACCCCCCGGCCTTTATTGGGCCGGGGGTTAAAATATGAAAAGGAGTGTTCAAGAAATGAGTTTATCCGCTTTTCTGGCTGAAAATGCCCTTCCTGTGGAACATATCAAGTTCGCCGTGTCCCCCCGGTTCGTGGATAAGGATAAAAAGCCGGTTGAATGGGAGATCAAGACCATTACCGGCACCGAAGATGCCGAGTTGCGGAAATCCTGTGCCAGACGGGTTCCCGTCCCCGGCAAGAAAAATCAGTATCAGAAAGAAACTGATTATGACCTGTACCTGTGCAAACTGGCCGTGGCCTGTACTGTGTTCCCCAATCTGAACGCCAAAGAACTTCAGGACAGTTACAAGGTTATGGGCGCTGAAGCCCTGCTGAAAGCCATGTTGACCCCCGGCGAATTTGCAGACTACATGGAAAAGGTTCAGGAGGTTTGCGGCTTCTCCACCCCCATTCAGGATGAGGTTGACGAAGCAAAAAACTAATCCGTGAAGGCGATAGCGAAGCAAATATTTGTTACTATTGCCTTCACGAATTGCACATTTTACCCCATGAATTTTTCAACCTGGAACGCCGGGAACGGGCGTTTATAATTGCCGCGATTGATGAACGAGTGGAGAATGAGAAAAAACGAGCCAAAGAAGCTGAACGAAAATCACGCCGGGGCCGGGGGAAGAAACGCTGATCCCCCGGCCTTTGGCCTTTTAAGGTGGTGAACCTGTATGGCTACTGTTAAAGGCGCATTGGCCCTTTACGATGGAATGACCGGGCCGCTGAAAAGTATTCA
>JBCLQX010000098.1:0-2489 GCA_041223805.1 Oscillospiraceae bacterium 44-34
GCCAGCGCATCCACGATGCCGGAGAAGAACGCCATAAGGAGATGTACGGCGGCCTGGATCAAGTCGGGCAGATTTCGCGCAATGCCCTCGATGACTTCTACCAGGAACTGAGCAATGGAGTCAACAATTTGCGGGGTATAGGTAACCAGAGCAGACAGTACGCCGGCAATCAGCTCCAGCGCTCCGTTTGCCAGAGCAGGAACACACTCGACCAGCACATCGACCAAGGTCAGAACAAGAGCCTTGACGGCCTCTCCAATCGCAGGAGCGCCGTCGGAAATCACCTTACAGAATGCCACGACAGCCTCGCCCAGCTTTTCGGCGATAGCGGGAATCAAAGCGGCAATTCCGGTGATAATGGTTGTCAGCCCGGCCACGATGATGGCCACACCGGCTCCCATCGAGGTTGCGAGGGCGGTAATGCCGATTGCAATAGCGGACAACCCGGCTCCAATCGCAAGAAGACCAGCGCCAATGCCGAGGGTTCCAACGCCAATCAGAGCGAACGCGCCGGCAAGCCCAAGAATAGTCGGAACGAGAGGGGTGAGCACAGCACCGGCGACGCCAATGACCGCGAATGCTCCCGCCAACGTGACCAATCCTTTGGCAATGGACTCCCAGCTCATAGAGCCAAGGACGACCAGCACCGGAGTGAGAACCGCCAATGCGCCTGCCGCCACCAGCATAGCGGCGGACCCGGACAACGTGCCGTTCATCAGATTCAGGCCAATGGCGAGCTCTCCAAGAGCCACGCCGAGCGTGACGAGACCTTTTGCGATCTCCTCCCAACTCATGCCACCCATCTTCCTGATAGAATCCGCCACGATTTCCAAGGCGGCCCCGACAGCGATCAGACCCACGCTAAGACCGACCATGTTCTTCGGCATCAGGTTCATCGCAAGAGTGACCTCAGCCAGAGCGACGCCCATGGCCGTAAGGCCTCTGCCAATCTCCTCCCAGCTCATGGAGCCGAAAGCCTTCATGGCAGACGCGAAGATCTTCATAGCTGCGGCAATCTCAATGAGCGCGAGCCCTGTGGAGATAACATGCTTGGCATTACCTGTGAGCTTGGTAAAAGCGGCGACTTCAAGGAGCAGGGCGCCAATGGAAGTGAGGCCCTTTGCGATTTCTCCCCAATTCATCTGTCCAAAGTCCTTACAGGCAGAGGCCAGCACCTTGATTGCGGCAGACAAGATGACGATACCGGTTGCGGTGCTAATGGATTTTCCGCTGAATTTCGCAGTGTTAAGGAACAGAGATACCTCGGCCAGCAGAACGCCGACACCAGTCAGACCCTTTGCCAACTGCCCCCATTCCAGGCCCGCCAAATCAGTGCAGACAGACGCCAGAATCTTGATTGCTCCGGCGAATATAATCATCTGCGTAGCGCCTTTGACTACTGAACCGGAACCGCTTCCCAGCACCTTCATAGATGCTACGAGAGCCGCCATCATTCCGGCAATACCAGTCAGGCCAACAGCGAGCTGTCCAGCATCCAGGTCTGCGATCTTCTTCAATGCGGATGCAAGGATAAGTACAGAGGTAGAAACAGCGAGCATGGCGGCGCAGGTCTTTGTCACACCTTTCATGTCACCGCTGATTTTACTGAAAATCGCCATGGAGCCCATCAGGTCAGCGAATAGAATGGTGACCGCACCGAGAGAGGCCGACAACTTATCGCTGTCAATTAAGGAAATGGCCACGATGGCCGCAGCAAGGATACCGATGGCGCCGGCAATCTTAAGCAAGGCGCCGGCTTTCAGTTGCGTTTGGTATGCCTCGAAACAGCCTCTGACTTCGTCCAGGATACCCTTTACGTTGTCAAGGAACCCGCCGACCTCATCAAAAGGCTGCTGGATGCTGTGCAGGAACTTGGTGATACCGACAGCAATAGCGCCAAAGGAAATGCCATTCAGCAAGTCGATAGCTCCACTGAAATCGGCATTCCCCAATTTTTCCACAACACCGCTGGCAAGACCGCCAATAGCCTTTACGATAGCTCCGCCAATCGTCTTCGCACCGTTATACAAAGTTTGAAGCGCCTGGAGGAACTTGCTGTTGGCCAAAGCGGAGCCCATAACACCAACCGCCGAACTGACACCGGAGCCCATATCTCCAGCAGAGTCAAGGACCTGCCCCATACGTTCCCGAGCCCGGCCAAGAAGATTTTGGAACCCCTCAAATCCGGGGATTTTGAAGTTTTCCTTGACTGTCTGGATGAACTCTTTTACCTTGGAAGCAGCCGCGGCGACAAAATCCGAAATACGCTGGCATACCCGATTAAAGACGTCGCCTTTCTTCGCCGCCTCGTCAATTCCGACGAGCCAATCCCCGAAAGAGGCCGTCACATCAAGAATGCCCCCGCTCAGAGTACCAAGGCCGTCAAGCAGAGGGCTCAAAGTCTTGAATACTGCGGAGAACCCCTGCCGAATGATGTCAAGAACGGCGAATAGACCCTTGAATGTCCTGCCAATTTTGTCCGCAGTCTC
>JBCLQX010000099.1:0-2448 GCA_041223805.1 Oscillospiraceae bacterium 44-34
TTTTTCCCTTCACCTCCGCCACAAAACTACATTTTTTCCTCGGCGTTTTTTTACATTTTATCACTGGCGATGACAGTGATCGTCTTGGGCTTTTTGAGGACACGGAGGGCCTGGACGGCCCTCCTGCGGGCCAACGGTGCGGCCTGAGCAGCCTGCCCTGCAGACCTGACCCCATCCGCGTTTTTCAGCACTCGTTTGGTTCTACGTTCCGCAGTTTTGACCCCATGAGCAGCCATCCGGCCAACCGATTTTGCGTCCGTCTTGACTGCTTTGGCCGTTGCCTTTTTGCTGGAGGCAGGTGGGCTGACTGACCTGCCTTCTGCAACGCCGGAGCGTCCTCGCCCTGGAAAACTTGCCGCCAGGGGAAAGAATACTGAACAGGCGACTTGTCTCCTCCTGCCAGTGACATAGGTGGGGACTCCGGTGCGGACCGATGTTCTCCAAAACGTTTGGTTGCCGCTTTCTCGCCCTGCTCCCGCTGAAACTTCCGCCGCCCCCGTTCTGTGACCTGGGAAGGCTGCTCCGAAAGCGGTATGGACTGCCTCCGGACGCAGGCCTCTCTTGTTTTGACAGGCAGACGCTCTGACTGCCTGTCGGATAGGGCCATGTCCCCGGCATGGCCCGGGAAGGCGCCAGGACCAGCATGGTCCGGGCGGTGTGGGCCTGGAGCAAATCTTCCACATTCTGGGTGGCGCCTGTACACAATGCCCCGTACTTTCTCACCCGTTTCTACAGCAAAGAGAAAATTTGCGCTGTATTCATGCTGAAACAGGATATAAATCTCGTCAATATATACCCATGTGTTCCTGTCCAGCGCCCGGTTGCGGATCACCCGGTTAAACACGCTGTCCAGCACCACCAGCATCCCCACCGGCAAAAGCTGCTTGCCCAGATCCCGGATGTCGTAGCAGAGGATTCTGGCGTCCGTGTCCACGTTAGTGGGCTTGGCAAAGGTGTTCAGGCTGCCCTCGGTGAACAGCTCGATTGCCAGGGCCACGTCACGGGCCTCCTGTTCGGACTGGCGAAGCAGTTCTGCATGGAAGTCCTGGAGAGTGGGAGCTTTCCCCTGATAGCCGCCCAAACCTTCAATGAGGGGCCGGTATTCCGACTCTGGATCTATGACAATGATGTCATCCTTGGTGGAGAGGGCCAGATTTACCATCTCCCGCTTGGCGGTGAAAGACTTGCCGGAGCCGGACACCCCAAGGACAAAGCCGTTGCCGTTGAGCAGTTCCTTCCGATTGGCAATGATGAGGTCCTTGCTGATGACGTTCTGCCCGTAGTACACCCCCGCCCTGATCCCGCACCTCCTGGGCCTTGAAGGGCATGAGGACGGCCAGCGCCTCGGTGGTCAGGGTGCGCAGGGCGTCGATCCGCCGCAGGCCCAGAGGCAGGGCGGTCACCAGCCCGTCCGCCTGTTGCCAGTTGAGGGTGGAGAGCTGGCACAGGTGCTTCCGGGCGGCGGACTGGAGGGCATCGGTGTCGCTGTGGGGAAGCAAAGTATCCCCAGCGACCATCAGCGAGCTGAACAAAAAAGCGTATGTCCACATTGAGGATTGGCGCAACCGGCCTTTACAAGGCGGACGTCTATGTGGACGGGATCTATCTGCTGCGGAACTGGGGCGGAGAGTATGAGAATGTAGCCGTTCTGGTGGCGATTGCGGTGAATGAGGACGGATACTGTGAAGTTCTTGGCGCCGCTGAGGATATGAAAGAGGACAAGGCCAGTTGGGTAAGCTTCTTCCAGTGGCTGCGAGGCCGTGGCCTGGACGGTGTAAAGCTGGTGGTTGGGGACAAGTGTCTTGGTATGCTGGAGGCTGTGGGAGAAGTGTTCCCGGAGGCCAAATACCAGCGGTGTACTGTCCATTTCTACCGCAATATCTTTTCTGTGACACCGTGCTCTAAGGTGAAGTTGGTGTCCAAGATGCTCAAGGCGATCCATGCCCAAGAGAGCAAAAAGGCTGCTCGGGAGAAGGCTAAGGCCGTGGTGGCCCAGCTGCGGGAAATGAAGCTGAAAGAGGCGGCCAAGAAAGTGGAGGACGGCATTGAAGAGACGCTGACCTATTGCGACTTTCCCAGCGAACACTGGACTCGTATCCGCACCAACAATGTCATGGAACGGCTCAACCGGGAGATCCGCCGCCGCACCAGAGTAGTGGGCTGCTTCCCGGATAGCAATTCTGCTTTGATGCTGGTCTGTGCCAGACTCCGCCATGTAGCTGGCACCCGGTGGGGGAACAAGAAGTACATGAATATGAAGCACTTAGAGGCTACCCTGAGGATGCCTCTTCTGCTGGCTGATTCTATTCTGCCAGAGCCTGCAAACTATCTTTGCGCATTATTCTTGACATTACCTTTTGATCCTCCTTGCTTTCTAAGGAAACGCTGATTTAATCCCCCCAAATGATAAAAGATGTGATAAAATAAGGGAAAGGGGGCGCTGGGTAT
>JBCLQX010000100.1:0-2408 GCA_041223805.1 Oscillospiraceae bacterium 44-34
CGTACATTTTATCCCTCATTAACTTTGCGGCCTGTCTGGTTATGAAGCCAGACAGGCCATTTTTCGACAAGCTGAGCCCGCCTGAGAAAGGCGGGCTTTCGCTATTGCCGGAGGATTTCCTGGGCCAGCTCCACGAACCGCTGTCCGAAATGAGAGAGGTAACGGCCCTCCCGGTAGCCGGCCACCAGTTTACTGAAGGTGGAGGGATCGGTGAGGGGAAAGAAGTCCACGCCCACCGATTCGGCGGTGGGGGCGGGGATGGCCCGCAGGAAGAGCTCCGGGCAGATGGTGATTCCCACCCCCGCCTGGGCCATGGCCAGGGTGGTGACGGTGTTCTCCGTCTCCAGAATCAGCTGGGGCTTGAAAAAGTACCGGCTGAAATACTGGTCCACAATGCTCCGGGTCCGGTTGCCCCGCTTAATGAGGACGAAGGGCAGCTGCTCAAAGGACTGGATATCCGCCCCCTGGGCGTACTGCCGGCGAATTTCCTCCGCCCGGTCCCCGAAGAGCCGGTCGGTAAAGGTCCTGGGCACCACCATCACCAGCCGCTGCTCCGTGAGCGGAACGGCGGTCACCCCCTCCAGGATGATGGGCTGAAAGCAGATAATCAGGTCGGTTCGCCCGTGGGACAGCTCGTCCTCCAGCTGAATAGAGTTGCCTTCATAGAGGGAAAACTCCACCTGAGGAAATTCTGAACGGAATTTGGGCAGAATATCGGGCAGCAGGGCCAGACCGCAGGTATGGGAGATGCCCACCCGCAGGGCTCCCATGTACTGGTGGTTGATGTCGCCCACCTTGGATAGGTATTGACTGTGCAGGTCCAGGATTTGTGTGGCCGTGTCCACCAGCAGCCCTCCCGCATAGGTCAGGGACAGCTTGGGGGACCGGGTGAACAGCTTCACGTCCAGCTCACGCTCCAGGTTGCCGATGTGATTGGACAGGGACTGCTGGGAGATGTACAGCCGTTCCGCTGCACGGGTGATGTTCAGCTCCTCCGCCACCATGAGAAAGTATTTCAAATGTTGAAAGTTCACAAAAACACCCCGCTTTTTTTGGTGTATGGGTCATTATACCACAGCCAAACAGTTGTGGCAACCCTCAACAAAAAGATACTTCCCAAAGTGGGTAAAATATGTCATAATAGTCAACAGGAAACAAATATAAACCGGGCAGCCGCCCAAAATCTGATAAAACAGGAAGGAATGCTGGCTTATGAAATGTCTTATTATCGACGTCGTCTCCCCCGCAATTGCTGAGGAACTGGGCAAGTATATGCAGGTGGACACCAAGATTCTCCCTTCTCAGTCCGAGCTGGCCGGCATGATCGGCGACTATGAGGTCCTGATCATGCGGGTGGACCCCGCCATTAACAAGGAAATTCTGGACGCCGCGCAGAAGCTGAAGGTGATCGGCGTGTGCTCTGTGGGCCTGAACCACATCGACATGGACGCCGCCAAGGCCAAGGGGATCCAGGTCTTCAACGCCCCCGGCCTCAACGGCAATGCGGTGGCCGAGCTGACCATCGCCAAAATGCTGGATATGTCCCGCCACACCATCCCCGCCTGCAACGACGTGAAGATCGGAAAGAACTGGGACAAGTATAAGTTTGTGGGCCGCGAGCTCCGGGGCAAGACCCTGGGCGTTCTGGGCTTCGGCCGCATTGGACAGCGGGTGGGCGAGCTGGCCCGGGCCTTCCTCATGGACGTGGTGGCCTACGACCCCTACCTCCCCGCTGAGGTCTTCGAGCAGCAGCACGCCAAGAGCATGTCCATTGAGGAGGTCCTGAAGGTCTCCGACTTCGTCACCATCCATATGCCCCTCAACGACGAGACCCGCAACCTCTTCAACGCCAAGTCCATCGAGGGCATGAAGGACGACGCTGTAGTCCTGAACATGGCCCGGGGCGGCATCGTCAACGAGAAGGATATGTATGAGGCCCTGAAAGCCGGCAAGATCGGCGGCTATGCCACCGACGTGATGGAGAATGAGCTGGCCGCCGGCGGCCTGACCGAGGGCGCCGGCTTCGACTCCCCCCTGTTTGAGTGCGATAATTTTATTGTCTCTCCCCACCTGGGCGCTCAGACAGTGGACGCCTCCCGGGACATCGGCGCTCACATCATCGGCAAGGTGAAAGAGGCTCTGGACTTGAAATAACCATATGAAATCCCCCCTGCGGGCCGCCCGAATGGGCGGCCCGTTTTTATGCCCTTTTTATCTGGGATTTCCTCCCAGTCTACCAAATGTCTACCAAATTGTGGCGTCAAGGCCCTGGAGGACAGCGGGTTGGAGGAACTGGAAGTTTCTAGTAGGTCTACCAAATGTCTACCAGAAAACACTTTTTTACGTCCAAACCGCCCATTTCGGGCGGTTTTCTGCTGTTTTCCGCAATTTCGTGACCCATGCAAGCA
>JBCLQX010000101.1:0-2376 GCA_041223805.1 Oscillospiraceae bacterium 44-34
ATCTCGAAATACCTTTTTGCAGATATGCGGGGTCTTATAGGCAGCGTCCGCCACCACTGTCTCAACCTCTGGAAACGATTGAATCAATTTGTCGTAAACATCGTCAAACGCCACGCTGTCATGGACATTTCCGGGGGTGACCACTGCTTCCAATACGTAACCGTTCTTGTCACAGGCGGTATGGGCCTCATAAGCGAAGCACCGCTTGTGCTCCCCTTTGTGGAACATTCCACACTCCGGGTCTGTGGTGGATACCGTTACTGTTTTCTGCTTTCTTGCCGCTTTCTTCCTCCGGGTCCGCTTCTTTTTTGAGGTGTTGTCCCGCTTCTTCCCTCCCTCTTTGGGTGGTTCGTCTTCATCATCCGACGAGTTCCATTTGCTTCTGAAAGAGGAACAGACGGCGGCGTACAGCGCCGAGATTTGGAAGCGTTTTCGCAAATGGGGCGGTATTCCCACCGGGGCCACGCAGAACGTGAAAGACCTGCTTTCCTCCCCGGAGATCGAAAATATCCTGGAAAACAGCGACTTCATTACCCTGCTCAATCAGGCCAGCGGCGACCGCAAGATTTTGGCCGAACGGCTGAACCTGTCCCCCGACCATCAGAAGTACATCGACAACTCCGAGCCGGGGGCCGGGCTTCTGATTTTTGAAAATGTCATTCTGCCCTTTACCAATCCCATCCCCAGCAATACCGAGCTGTATAAGATCATGACGACCCGGCTTTCCGAGGTGGTGGAGGGCGGCGCATGAGCAGAAAACGCCTGAAACCCCGTGACAAGGTGACGCAGCGCATGACCCGTGACGGCGTGGTGCTGGAAAATCAGACCACCGGCGAGGAAATCAATATCTCCGACCGGGAGGCGGAACAGGACTTCACCCCCGCCGGGGCCACCGGCAGGGCCGAAAAGGTGCTGGAACGTGCCGACCAAGTACGGGAGCGCCGCAGTATGAAAAAGGCGGCGAAACAGGCCGGGCAGGTGGAGGCCGACACCGACCCCCGCTCGTCCGCCCGCCTGCAATTCTCCGAGGAAGAACGCTCTACGCTGGAGCTGAAGAAGTACATCCGCAAGTCCGACCGGCGGGCCGACCGTCTGGACGCGGCGCGGGCCGCTATCCCGAAAGAAACCGTCAAGATCAAGGAAAAAGTCTTTGACGGGGCCAGCGGCAGGGCCAAGACCCGTGTGCGCCGGGAAACGAGGGACAAGCCGCCGCCCGTTATGAAACCCAACCCGGCCAGCCGCCCCGTTCAGGAAGTTTTACTGTTCACTCACGGCAAAATCCATGAGGTGGAGCATGAGAATGTGGGCGTGGAGGGCGGACACAAGGAGGAGGAATTGGCCGAGCGGCAGGCGGGCCGGGCCGTCCGGGGCGCAATCCGCCGCCACCGTATGAAACCCTATCGGGAGTTGTCCAAGGCTGAACGTCTGGCGGAAAAGGCAAATATCGAATATTTCTATCAAAAGGCCCTCCATGATGACCCCCAACTTGCACAAGCGGCCAGCAACCCCATTTCCCGGTTCTGGCAGAAGCGGCAGATCAAGCAGCAGTATGTCAAGGCGGCGAGGGCGGCGGGCCAGTCGGCGGCGCATGGGGCCGGGGCCGCGCAGGGGGCGGCGAAAGCGGCCAAGTCCGGCAGTAAAGCCGCAAAGGAAGCGGTCAAGGAAAGCGAACGGCTGGCCTCGTTTGCCGTCCGGCACTGGAAAGGCTGTCTTGTGGCCCTGGCCCTGCTGGTTATGACGGCGTTCCTGATGGGCGGCTTACAGTCCTGTTCCTCCATCGTGGGCGGGTTTGGTTCCGGCTTCACGGCTACCTCCTACCTCTCCGACGACGCCGACCTGATTGCCGTGGAAAACGCCTATGTGGGCATGGAGAACGACTTACAGCGGCAGATCGACAACATCCCCAGCACCTACCCCGGCTATGACGAATACCGCTACGATCTGGACGAGATCATCCACAACCCCCATGAATTGGCTGCTTTCCTGACCTCCATCCTCCCACGTTACACGCTGGCCGAGGTTCAGGCAGAGTTACAGCGGGTATTCAACAAGCAGTACACCCTTATCACCACCACGACGGTTGAAGTCCGCTACCGCACAGAAACCCGAACGGACAGCGAGGGCAACAGCTACACCGTCCAAGTCCCCTATAACTATTACATCCTGAATGTGAAGCTGACCGCCCGCTCTATCGTGTCCATCGCCCCGGAGCTGCTGACCCCGGAGCAGTTGGAAATGTTCAATATCTATCTGGAAACAAGCGGCAACAATCCCCTTGTGTTTGGCGGCGGTTCCTACGACATCAGCGCGTCCGAGGACATCAGCGGCGTTCATTTTGTGGACGGCGCACGGCCCGGAAATACCGCTGTGGTGGAC
>JBCLQX010000102.1:0-2370 GCA_041223805.1 Oscillospiraceae bacterium 44-34
TATGACGGCTCTATCGGTCTGTGCGTCGAGGAGAAGGATCGTTCCTGGTGTTCTGGAGGCACCGACAAAAAGGGCAACCCCATCCGGGTAAACGGCATTTCTGGCTCGTCCAACGACTATCAGGCCGTGACCATCGAGGTGGCCAGCGACGCCACGCACCCCTACGCCATCACCGAAAAGGCTATGGCGGCCCTGATCGAGCTGTGCGCCGACATCTGCCGGCGAAACGGCATCAAACAGCTTCTGTGGGAAGGCGATAAGACGCTGGTCGGCAAGGTAGCTCGGCAGAATCTTACGGTCCACCGCTGGTTCGCTAATAAAGCCTGTCCCGGCGACTACATCTACGAGCGTTTGGGTGACATCGCCGCCAAGGTGAACGCCAAATTGGGCGTTAGCTCCACTCCCACAGCTCCTGCGGTTCCCGATAGCAAGGTTCCGTATAAGGTTCGTATCACTGCCACCGATCTGCGTATCCGGCAGAACCCCAGCACCGATGCCGCCATCGTCCAGAAGGCCATCAAGCCCGGCGTCTACACCATCGTCAGCGAGGCCACAGGCAAGGGCGCTACCCTCTGGGGCAAGTTGAAATCCGGAGCGGGCTGGGTTTCTCTGGACTACTGCAAAAAGCTGTAACAGGAGGGCACATGATTACGTTCAGACAAAAGGGCGACTTCTCCAAGCTGACCAGATTCTTGGAGAGAGCCAAAGAAGCGGTCCATCTCGGCGATCTCGATAAGTACGGCCGAGCTGGAGTGGCCGCCCTTGCGTCTGCGACGCCTGTTGACTCCGGAGAAACAGCCAGTTCGTGGTACTACGAGATCACTAACAAGAACGGTTCGGCCGTCATCTCATTTCGCAATTCCAATGTTCAAAATGGAGTCCCAATCGCCATCATTCTTCAGTATGGGCATGGCACCGGGACTGGGGGCTGGGTACAGGGAAGAGACTACATCAACCCTGCTATCCAGCCTATTTTTGACCAAATCGCAAATAACGCATGGAAGGAGGTCACGAAGCTATGAGCACAACAATCGACGAGAGAGTCGTAGAGATGCGATTTGACAATCAGCAGTTTGAGCGAAATGTTCAGACCAGCTTGTCAACACTCGACAAACTCAAACAGGGTTTGGATCTGGACGGCGCTGCTAAGGGCCTGGAGGGCCTGGGCACCGCCGCTAAGAAGTGTGACCTGTCGACTCTTAGCAATTCCGTCGAGACCGTTCGAGCGAAATTCTCGGCGCTTGAAGTCATGGCTATGACCGCTCTTTCCAACATCACCAATTCCGCAGTCAATGCGGGAAAGCGGATGCTCTCTTCGTTCACAGTTGAGCCGATTTCCACTGGCTTTAACGAGTATGAGCTGAAGATGGGCTCCATCCAGACCATCATGGCCAGCACTGGTGAAAGCCTGGATAAGGTCAACCAGAAATTGGACGAGCTCAATACTTATTCCGACAGAACGATTTATTCGTTTGCGGATATGACCTCCAACATCGGTAAATTCACAAACGCCGGCGTCAAGCTGGACGACGCCGTGGCCGCCATCCAGGGCGTCAGCAATGTTGCCGCTGTTTCCGGTGCCAACGCCAATGAGGCTTCTCGGGCTATGTACAACTTTGCCCAGGCGTTGTCGGCGGGCTATGTTAAGCTGATTGACTGGAAATCCATTGAGAACGCCAATATGGCGACGGTGGAGTTTAAGACACAGCTCCTCGAAGCCGCTGTTGCGGCGGGAACTGTCGAGAAGTCCGCAGACGGCATGTACAAGGTCCTCACCAAGAACGGGCAGGGCGGCGTGATGAAAGAAACCATCGACGCCACCCACATGTTTAACGACAGTCTGGCCTACCAGTGGATGACCACCGAAGTTCTCACGGAGACGCTGAAGGACTACGCCGATGAAACGACTGAAATTGGTAAGAAGGCCTTTGCCGCCGCTCAGGATGTAAAGACCTTTTCTCAGTTGATGGATACGCTTAAAGAAAGTGCGCAATCCGGATGGGCTGAGACCTGGCAGTTGATCGTCGGCGACTATGAGGAAGCAAAAGTCACGCTACGGGAGTTCTCCGAATTTTTCAGCAACATCATCGATGGTTCCTCCAAAGCCAGAAACGCCCTGCTGGGCGGGGCGCTGACATCAAGCTGGGGGCAGTTGAAAAATGAAGTCAGTGACGCCGGCTTTTCTGTGGATGCGTTCCGTGACGCACTTCGGGAGACGGCGTCCGAGTCTGTTGCCGGCCTTGACAAGATGATCGAGGAGGCGGGCTCCTTTGACGCCACTCTTTCACAGGGGTGGCTGACAACTGATATTTTGGCCAAGACGCTGGACAAGCTGGCCAATGAGGCCACGGGAACGACCGGCGGTATTTC
>JBCLQX010000103.1:0-2258 GCA_041223805.1 Oscillospiraceae bacterium 44-34
AAGGCAGCTGCTGATTTTGTTACCCACCCCCGCCGAAAAACTACAAAATTTCTTCGGCGTTTTCTTACAATTTCAAAGTGGCATTGACAGGGGTGGAGGGTGCAGAAGCTCATCAGGTCGATGGGAGATTCGAACGCCGCCACCCAATCCAGGGCCGGGTCGCAGGGCAGGGGAAAGGCCACGCTTTTATCGCTGCCGGTGACATCCCCCTTGAAGCCGGGGCCGTTGAGGTCGTAGGTACCGCGTTTGCTGGCAAATCTGGGCTTGCCACCTCCATCTTTACCAACGAATACGCAGTTGTGGTGTCCGGCGTCCTCGTACAGCAGCCCGCCCCGGATGAAGTCTCGGATTACCTGGGGGTCAATGCCACGTTTCTGGAGATAGGCGAACACCCGGTGCTGGTCTGTGTGCGCAGGGGGCAGGGTGAAGGGCGTTTTTTTCCGGGGCTCCGGCCTGGGCGGTGGGTAGTTGGGGGAGTCCCGCGCCCGGTGGCCGTTAAAGTCCAGCAGGTAATTCACCGCCTCCGGGAAGCTCTTGCCGCAGAACTCCTGGAGGAAGGTGATGGCGTCTCCGCCTTGACCAGTGGAATAGCGCCGCCACCGCCGCCGCTCCTTGATGCGGATGCTGTCCATCTCCTTAGTGGTATGGTAGCTGCCCAGCCGCCGCACCTGGTAGCCCAGGTGGGACAACAGGTTCGGCAGATCTGTCTCCTTGGCGATGGACATCTCCTCCGGGGTGAAGCGATAGGCTGGACTTTGATTCGATGTTCTCGTAATAATCACCTCCTCCGAGAACGCAAAAAGCCCCCCGGAGCATCCCTGTCTTGGGGTGCTCCGGGGGGCTCTCTGCCTGTGGTTTTCAGTTATGCCTTACACGGCCCACACGCTGGCCGACGTGGGCCGTTACCCCTTCTCCGGGGGCTGGGGGTCGTCCTGGCCAGCCGGGGTCTCACAGGGGTCGACACCGGTCTCGTCCACGTCCATGGGCTCGGCCATGTTCAGGACACCGATGATCGCCCCCAGGACGAACTCCCGCTGGGTGACCTTTCTGCCCAGGCGGGCGCTCTCACGATCCAGGTGAGCCTTGATCCGCTGGAACAGTTCTTCGTCGATCTGGAAGGCCATGGTCCGATTCTTTCCGTTTGTCATAGCTGTGTTACCTCCGTTTTCCTTCATTTCGTAATATTCGGTGAGCAGGTTGGTGATGTACTCTGCGGTGGTCTGGCCCAGCGCCTCCTTGGCCTCCGTTACTCGATTGTGGAGGCTGATGGGCACCTGAGCACACAAGTTTTTTCGTTGTTCCATGCTGCTGTCTCCCTTCTTGATGGTGAAGCAAGTATATCGGGAAAGCCAAACGAAAGCTATCACCACAACCACCAACGATTCAGAAACAAACCAAGCATAAGCACCAATGTGCACAGAACGGAGGACGAAAAAAGCCCCCAGCCTGCCGGAATGTCTCCTACAGGCTGGGGGCGGGCGGCTTTCTCCTTTTGGTAGCTTTCTCTGGTGGGCTGGGGGTGATCTGCCCAGCTACCTGCATCACAGCCTGACGGGCTCCACGTTCTTTATCGGCAGCGGTTCGGATACCCTCTCCTTGGGATGTTTCAGCCGAGACCAGCCAGCCCTTTTGGAGCAGTCCATCCATAAGCTCAGCCACAAATTGATTCCCGATCTTGTTGCTCCTGTCCTTGTCACAAAGGCGGCGGATTTCAAAGTGCTCCGCGACATGGACCGCAACAGGAGCTACGATATAGAGATTCCTGCGCGTTGTTCTACATTTTTTCAGGATATACTCTGTAATCTCATCCCGCTTTGCCTCCAGCTCCGCCCGGTATCCCTCGTCGCTCAGATCTCGGTATTCCTCATAGCGGTCAGTATGGTAACAACGAAAGGTCTGCGCTTTCGATAGCTGTTCCTGCAAAGACTGGATGTTGTCCTCATCCAGCACACCGCTGAAACTGCTGGGGTGCAGGTAGAGGTCCTGCTGGCCCTTAGTCACTGTGTCGCAGCACCCGTTGTGGCCCAGGGTGAGCGTCCAACCCAATGATTTGAACAGACGGCGGCTTTCTTCTTTGAAGGCGGCCTTGTCAGAATCACTTGACCAACCGGAGACGTAACCCTCGGTGTGGATGCGAAAATATACTTTCCGGTATGCCATGTTGAATTTCCTCCTAAATTTTTAAGGAAGCACTGATTAAAGCAGGTAAAAGCCAGGCAAACAGACGAAGGTAATAAAAACGACCAATAAAGGGCCAT
>JBCLQX010000104.1:0-2147 GCA_041223805.1 Oscillospiraceae bacterium 44-34
GAACGTATGGGGCAGGTCCTTGACTCTGCTGGAGATATGGGCTCCGGTGTCAGTTCGGCGGTTGGTGTTATGGGCTCTGCTCTGGCCAACAGCAAGTTCCTCCAGGCACTCCAAAAGCTGTATAACGGAGCGAAGACGATTGGTGCCGCTATCGTAAAGGCTATCGGCGGTCTGGCCAGCGGCGTTGTGGAAAAACTGGGAAACGCCGATTTCAGTGGAGCTATCGACTTGCTGAATGGTATTTCGTTTGGCGCTATTGCCGTCGGTATCACCAAGTTCCTGCACAGCATCCAGCAGCCTTTTGATGAGGTCGGCGGGTTCCTTGACAATGTAAAGGGTATCCTGGACGAAGTCAGAGGCTGTTTCGAGGCATACCAAACGCAACTGAAAGCCGGCGCCCTGCTTAAGATTGCTGGCGCCATCGGTATCCTTGCCGCGGCCATCGTGGCTATTTCTCTGATTGACAGCGATAAGTTGTCGGCCTCTCTCGGTGCGGTCACCGTTCTGTTTGCCGACCTGATGGGTTCCATGGCGATTTTCAGCAAAATCAGCGGCGACATGAAAGGTGTGACAAAGACATGCGCCGCCATGCTCGCTGTCTCTACCTCCGTTCTTATCCTCGCATCCGCATTGAAGAAGATCGCAGACCTGGATGCCGGACAGCTCGCCGTTGGCCTGACTGGTATTGCCGGGATGATGGCGGCTCTCGTGGCATCTATGAAGGTGCTGGGAAGCGGTTCCGGCTCAGTAGTCAAAGGCGCTACGCAGATGATTATATTCGCCGGGGCAATCAAGATTTTGGCGTCTGTCTGCACTGACTTGGCTGACCTGGAATGGGGGCAGTTGGCGAAGGGCCTGACCGGTGTCGGTGTCCTGCTGGCCGAGGTGTCTCTGTTCCTGAACACTGCAAAATTCAGTGGGAAATCCATTACCACAGCGACCGGAATTGTTATTTTGTCCGGAGCAATCAAGGTGCTGGCCTCTGCCTGCAAGGACTTTGGGCAGATGAACTGGGGTGAAATCGCAAAGGGTCTCACTTCCATTGGCGCTCTGCTCCTTGAAGTATCCGCCTTTACCAAGCTCACAGGCAATGCCAAGCACGTTATCTCCACGGGGCTCGCGTTAATTGAGATCGCCGCAGCTATGAAGATCTTCGCATCTGCTATGAAATCTTTCAGCTCTATGAGCTGGGAGGAGATTGGCAGAGGGCTTACGGCTATGGGCGGCGCCCTGGCCGAGGTCACCCTTGCGATGAATCTGATGCCGAAGAACATGGTCGGTATTGGCGTTGGTCTAATCGCTGTGGGTGCGGCTTTGGAAATCGTGGCCGACTCTCTCAGGAAGATGGGCGGCATGAGTTGGGAGGAGATCGCGAAAGGGCTTGTCACTCTCGGCGGAGCTCTTGCGGAACTCGCTATTGGGCTTAACCTGATGAATGGTACGCTGGCCGGGTCCGCCGCTATGTTGGTGGCGGCAGGCGCATTGGCTGTACTTACGCCGGTGCTGGTCGTTCTTGGCTCCATGAGTTGGGAGTCTATTGCCAAGGGGCTGGTCACGTTGGCCGGCGCGTTTACCGTCATTGGTGTCGCCGGTGCTGTACTCACTCCGCTTGTTCCGACTATTCTTGGACTTGCTGGCGCGTTCGCTCTGATTGGCGTTGGAACACTCGGTATTGGCGCTGGTCTTCTGGCGATTGGTGCCGGGCTGTCCGCTATTGCAATCGGCATTACCGCCCTCGCGACCTCGATGGGAGCCGGCGTGGCCATCATTGTGGCCGGACTGACAACCATTATCACCGGAATTGCCGCTTTGATTCCCGCTATCGCCGAAAAGTTGGGCGAGGCTGTCGTGGCGTTCTGTAAGGTGATTTCCGACGGCGCTCCTGCGATTGGAGAGGCCGTCAAGGCTCTTGTCCTGACCCTGGTTGACGTGTTAGTCGAGTGTGTTCCTGCTCTGGCAAATGGAGCGCTGGAGCTGATCGCCGGCGTACTGTCTGCTCTGGTCACCTACACCCCGCAAATTGTCGATTCCATTGCTCAGTTTCTGGTAGAGGTTATTGAGGGCATCGCACGAAATCTGCCCGACTTGATCCAGGCCGCCGTACATCTCCTTATGGCGTTCTTCTCCGGCATCGTGGATGCGCTGGC
>JBCLQX010000105.1:0-2127 GCA_041223805.1 Oscillospiraceae bacterium 44-34
TCATCACCATCAATGGCAACATCACTATGGGAGCAGGGAGCACCATCAACTGGGCGGCGGTTAGTAATCAAAATCTGGCTTATAACCCGGCATATTCCCTGGCAGATACGGCGAATACCCGAGCGAACAGGGCACTTTCTGACGCCTCCGATGCCTATGATATGGCTGATGCAGCATTCGCCAGAGCAAACCAAGCGTATCGTATGGCGGATTCTATCGAAATGCCAAGTTATATCCGCTCTACCTACATTGACTCAACGACAATTCGTTCTCCAGTCATCGAGGGTGGAGAGTTTTATGGCGGAGAGTTCAATGTTATTGCCGGAGGAAATTCTGGAAGTTTCAATCTGTATGGCCCTTATGGAAGCAGTCGCTTCCATATGTTTAGCATCAGCTATTATGACGCGGGCGTATGGGGGCCGTATATCTATGTTTCCAGCCCTTGCGGTGGGACTATCTGCTTTGATGGTAATGTTGAGTTTACCGGAAACGTTGAGTTCGCCAGCGCTCATGTTCACGGCCTTAGCTCGGATTAGGAGGATAACGTATGAAGAAAAAACTGAAAAACGCTGAGATGGCTGCGATGTTGAACCAACTCCGGCCTGTTCTCGTACATCGGGATAAGATTGGGTATTTCGCCGCCCGAAATTTCCGCGTCCTCTCCGAATGTCTCACCGAGTATGATGCGTTTCGCAACAGCCTCATTGAGAAGTATGGCGAGGAGACTAAGGACGATAAAGGCCGGCCCATTATCGGCGTCAAGGTCGATTCCCCCAATTTCCAAAAGTTCTGCGACGAACTGGCTCCGTTCAACGAGATGGAGCACGAGGTCGAGCTGATGATCGCCAAGTACACTGACGCCATCGGCTGTCTCAGCGGAGAGGAGATCTTGGGGCTCGATTGGATGCTGGAAGATTAGGGGTGATTTCGTTGGCCAACATCAGTACATTTCTGCAAAAAATCATGGAGGCTGTGTACGGCGAGGAAGTGCGCGGTTCTATTCACGATGCGCTGGCGGCCATGAACGTGGAGTCATCCGAGGCAATGCGATTTGCCGCGACGGCCAAAGACTCTGCGGCCGCATCCGCTTTGGATGCCAAGGCCTCTGCCGCAACAGCGGAACAAAAGGCGACTGAAATCGTTGCTTCGGCTCAGGCGGCCAAGACCTCGGAGAACAATGCGAAAACCTCCGAGACGAACGCCGCTACTAAGGCTGCCGAAGCCGCCACAGCCGCCGCCGGAGCCAAGGCGTCGGAGACTGCTGCCGGCAACTCGGAGGCCATCGCCACGCAAAAGGCTCAGGAGGCCGCCGATTCTCAGAGCGCCGCCGCTCAGAGCGAGGCCGAGGCCAAGGCCGCTGAGGACCGGATCAAGGCCATCCGAACGGATGTGGAGACGCTGGGCGCCCAGGCGACGGCGGACAAAAATGCCGCGGAGGCCGCTAAAGAAGCCGCCGAGGCCGCCGCCGATGATGCCACTATTGCTGAGACGAATGCCAAGCTCTCAGAAAATACCGCTCTTGTGGCTCAGGCCGCCGCCGAGGTCGCCAAGGACGATGCGGAAGCGGCAAAACTGGCTGCACAGAACGCCAAGACTGCCGCAGAGACGGCCAAGGACGATGCGGAGGACGCCAAGGGTAAAGCAAAAGCATCTGAAGATGCTGCCGCCGCAAGCGCGCTCTCCGCCCAGCAGTACAGCGGCAAGCCTCCGAAGCCCCAGGCTGGGACTTGGTGGATCTGGGATGCCGACCAGCAAAAGTATCTGGACAGTGGTATTGCCTGCGACCTGGTGGGCCCCACCGGCAACGGCATCAAGGACATCAAACTCACCAAGGGCGACCATACTCCCGGCACCACGGATATTTACACCGTGACTATGACAGACGGGACGACCACTACCATTTCTGTCTACAATGGCCGGAACGGTACGGGTACGGGCGACGTTTTGGGCATCGCCTTTGACCTGGTCCTCCCGGCTTCCGGATGGGTCAACGGGGAGCTGACCGTCGCTGACAGCCGTCTTTTGGCTCTGGCGACCCACAAGTATCTTGTCGACGCGGACGAAGCCAGCCGTGAGGAGTATCTGGAGTGCAATGTGCAGGCCAGGAACATCACCACGACTGGCTTT
>JBCLQX010000106.1:0-2126 GCA_041223805.1 Oscillospiraceae bacterium 44-34
TCATCACCATCAATGGCAACATCACTATGGGAGCAGGGAGCACCATCAACTGGGCGGCGGTTAGTAATCAAAATCTGAACTATAATCCGGCTTATTCCCTGGCTGACACTGCGAATACCAGGGCGAACAGAGCATTATCTGATGCTGCTGATGCTTACGACCTGGCTGATGCCGCTTATTACAGGGCTAATCAGGCATATAAGATGGCCGATTCTATTGAACTCCCCAGCTACATTCGATCAACCTACATCGACTCCACAACCATTAGAGCGCCAGTCATCGAGGGCGGAGAGTTCTATGGCGGGGAATTTAATGTTATTGCCGGAGGTAATGCTGGAAGTTTTAACTTGTATGGGCCCTATGGAAGTAGCCGTTATCATATGTTCTGCATTGAATACTACGACGCCGGCGTATGGGGGCCATATGTTTATATTTCCAGCCCGTGTGGCGGAACAATCTGCTTTAATGGCCGAGTTGAGTTTACCGGAAGCGTTGATTTTTCCAGTGCCAGAGTCGATGGTATTGATTCGGAATAGGAGGATAACTGTGAAGAAAAAATTCAAAAATGCTGAGATGGATGTGATGATAAACCATCTCAAGCCGGTTTTGTCTCACCGGGACAAGATTGGCTATATCGCGGCCAGAAATTATCGCATACTTGCCGAATGCCTCACCGAATACCAGGTGTTTCGCAACGGTCTCATTGAAAAGTACGGTGAGGAGACCAAGGACGGCAACGGGCGGTCCATTATCGGCGTTAAAGTAGACTCCCCCGATTTCCAGAAGTTCTGCGACGAACTGGCCCCATTCAACGAGATGTCACATGAGGTTGAGTTGATGACCGCCAAGTATGAGGAAGCTATCGGCTGTCTTTCTGGAGAAGAGCTTTTGGGACTCGACTGGATGTTTGAAGATTAGAGGTGATTCAGGTGGCTAATATCGCCACATTCCTGCAAAAAATTCTGGACGCTGTGTATGGCGAAGAAGTGCGCGGTTCCATCCATGATGCTTTGGCGGCCATGAATGTGGAATCGTCAAACGCTATGGAGTTCGCCGCCACGGCAAAGGACTCCGCCAAAGTCTCAGCCGACTCCGCCAGAACTTCGGCATCCACGGCCACCCAAAAAGCCGGGGAGGCTCTTGCTTCTGCCGGGGCCGCCAAAGTCTCAGAGACAAACGCAAAGATTTCCGAAAATAATGCCGTAATTCAGGCTTCTGATGCGGCTAAATCTGCTGCAAATGCCAAGACATCAGAGACTGCTGCCGGCAACTCGGAGGCTATTGCCACGCAAAAGGCTCAGGAGGCCGCCGATTCTCAGAGTGCTGCCGCTCTCAGCGAGGCTGAGGCCAAGGCCGCGGAGGACCGGGTCAAGACCATCCGAACAGATGTGGAAACACTGGGTGCCCAGGCAACAGCGGACAAAAATGCTGCGGAGGCCGCCAAGGTTGCCGCCGAGGCTGCCGCAGATGACGCTACCATCGCTGAGACGAACGCTAAGCTATCGGAGAATGCCGCTCTTGTGGCTCAGACTGCCGCAGAACTCGCCAAGGATGACGCGGAAGCGGCAAAACTGGCTGCACAGAACGCCAAGACTGCCGCAGAGGCGGCTAAGGACGATGCACAGAACGCCAAGGATAAAGCAAAGGTCTCTGAGGATGCTGCTGCCGCAAGCGCTCTCTCCGCCCAGCAGTACAGCGGCAAGCCTCCGAAGCCCCAGGACGGGACTTGGTGGATCTGGGATGCCGACCAGCAGAAGTATCTGGACAGTGGTATTGCCTGCGACTTGGTGGGACCCACTGGCAACGGCGTCAAGGACATCAAGCTCACAAAGGGTGACCATACCCCCGGAACCACGGATATTTACACCGTGACCATGACGGATGGGACGACCACTTCCATTTCCGTCTACAATGGCCGGAATGGTACGGGTACGGGCGACGTTCTTGGTATCGCCTTTGACCTGGTCCTCCCGTCTTCCGGGTGGGTCAATGGGGAGCTGACCGTCGCCGACAGCCGTCTTCTGGCCCTGGCGACCCACAAGTATCTTATCGACGCGGACGAAGCCAGCCGTGAGGAGTATCTGGAGTGCAATGTGCAGGCCAGGAACATCACCACGACTGGCTTT
>JBCLQX010000107.1:0-1954 GCA_041223805.1 Oscillospiraceae bacterium 44-34
CGTTGGACCCTAAGCATACTCTGAGCGGGGGATGGGATACGCCTGTCCCCCGTTCGTCTTTTGAAAGGACGGAAACGCATGGCAGAGAAACTGACCACGATTGACCAGCTTAAAAAGCTGGCGCTCAGGACCAAGGCTGATTCCGCTGCCCGTATCTCCGAGCTGGCGGAAATGATTGCCGCCGGTCTGGAAGATGCGCAAATCGGCTTCACTGTCACTCTGCCGGCCGCTAACTGGAGCGGCAGAGCACAGACAGTTCAGCACGAGTCCTTCCTGGCAGACAGCAGCTACTGGTATCTTGTCTGCGGCGACGCCGACTGCTTCATTGAGTGCGGTGACACCGGCATCCGAGCGGACAACATTATAACCAACGGTGAGGCCACGTTCCACTGCGAGATCACGCCGGAGAACGACCTGACCGTGAATATTCTTCGACTGGAGGTCGTCGAGAAATGAGTAATCCCAACGAAGTCGGAAAGGTGTTCAATCTGACCGGCAGCGGCGGGGGCAGTGGTTCTCTCAAGCTGGAGAGCCTGGCTGTCAAGAAGCCGCCCAATAAGACAACCTATAAGTCCGGGGAGAGCTTCGACCCCACCGGAATGGTGGTGGAGGCGAGCTATGGCTTCGGCCTGACCTCGGAAGTGACCGGATATACTGTGACCCCCACTGTCTTGACGGACGGCGTCACCGAGGTCACCATCACCTATACGGAGGGCCGGGCCACAAAGACGGCCAGCACTCCTGTCACCGTGGAAAAGGTTCTGGTCTCCATCGAGGTCACCACCCCGCCCACCAAGACCGTCTATCAGTACCTGGAGAGCTTCGACCCGGCGGGCATGGTCGTGACCGCCCATTTTTCGGATAGCTCCACGGCTCCTGCCGCTGGATACACCCACTCCAGCGCCGCATTCTCCACTCTGGGCCAGCAGGCCGTCAGCCTGGATTACACCTACGAGGGCGTGACCAAGAGCACCAGCCTGAATGTGACAGTGAATGCCATCGAGGTGGCTGTTCCCACACAGAAGGACATCCCCGCTTATGACGGTGGCTCCAAGTCCCCCGCCTGGAACGGATATGACCCCGTCAAAATGGCCGTGTCCGGGACCATTGACGGGGTCAACGC
Organism: Oscillospiraceae bacterium 44-34; assembly: GCA_041223805.1. Lineage (GTDB taxonomy): Bacteria > Bacillota > Clostridia > Oscillospirales > Oscillospiraceae > Lawsonibacter. The sequence continues at coordinate 1,124 of JBCLQX010000107.1, forward strand.
CGGCACCTACACCGCCAAGTTTACGCTGGTCTATGGATATTTGTTCCCCAACGGCACCAGCGAAGCCACGGTGGACTGGATTATCAGCCGGGCGGTCATTCCGGCGCTGCCCACCCAGAGCAATGTTCTGGCGGCCGACGGCACGCCCAAGTCGCCCACCTGGGACGGCTACATCGTGGGTCAGCTCACTTTGGGCGGCGACCGGTTCGGCACTGAGGCCGGAGACTACACCGCCGAGTTCACCCCCACGGACAACTATCAGTGGTGGGACGGCACCACCGGAATGAAGACGGCCACCTGGACCATCACCAGCGTCATCGTGCCCATCCCGACGCAGAAGAATATCCCCACTTACACCGGGGCGGCCCAGACGCCGCAGTGGGACAACTTCGACACCGACAACTGCACCGTCCAGGTGACGCCGGCTACGGACGCCGGGGAGCACTCTGCGGTATTCAGTCTGGTGCAGGGCATGTGGTCGGACGGCACCACCGCCAACAAGACGGTGAAATGGAAGATCAACCGGGCCACCATCGCCAAGGTCCCCGCCCAGAGCGGGATGCCCAAGTATGACGGCAACCCCAAGACCCCGACCTGGGACACCAACTATGACAGCGCCAAGATGACGCTGAGCGTGGAGTCTCAGATCAACGCTGGGACGGGGTACACCGCCACCTTTACGCCCACCGCCAACTATCAGTGGCCGGACGGCACCATCGACGCCAAGGTGGTCTCCTGGGGCATCGCCAAGGGGGACAACGCCATCACGGTGAGCCCCGCGTCGCTGACGCTGAACATGACCACCAAAAGCACCAAGTTCACCGTGGGCCG
>JBCLQX010000108.1:0-1944 GCA_041223805.1 Oscillospiraceae bacterium 44-34
GCATACAACGCCGGGGCCAAAGTTTCCCATAACGGAAAGCATTGGATCAGCACCACGGACGGGAATGTGTGGGAACCTGGTGTGTATGGGTGGACGGAGGAAACCGCCGATGGAACATAAAACCTATATCGCCCGGAAACGTGCGCGGTTTGATGCCGTCTGTGGGCCGGTCAATATCCCCTATGGGACACCCCTTCAAGTGGAGGGGGATTTTTTATGCCTGGATGGGAAGCCCCTTTGCTACCCTGAAAGCCAAACTTCCCTTGATTTTTTCAGCCAAAATGATGATGGGAACGGCCTTCAGCGCGGGAAGCTGGTGGGGGCTATCCTTTCCCGGCTGGAAAAGCGGGACAGCAACCACCAAAAGCGGTGGAACAAGGTTTGGGCTGATCCCCTGTGTCAGAGATACAGACGAGCGGAACATGAAGATTACTGGATTTGGAACCCGGATTTCTTCAGCGCCCCGGTTCTGGATTTGCGGCGCATTGCCGCCCTGGTTGGGGCATAGCCCCGGAAATGGCCGTAAACGGCCCTACAAGCCCCGCTTGCTTGCGGGGGTGTAGTTCCATGGGAAGAACCACAAACGGGCTACACGGCCCGTTTGTGGCCCAAATACGCAGACAGAAAGGATAGTTCACAATGACGGTTTATCAGTGGTTGTGTTTGCTTGGGGTTCCCGCCCTGATCGCCGGGGGCTTCAAGTATCTTTATTCTTCGCTGAAGAAAAACACCGCCGACACTGAAGCGGTCAAAATCGGTATCCAGGCCCTTTTAAGAAGCCAGATGATCGCGGATTACAACAAGTGGACGGATCGGGGATATGCCCCGATTTATGCCCGTGATAACTTTGAAAACTGCTGGAAGCAATATCACGCCTTGGGGGTGAACGGGGTAATGGACGATCTCCACGAAAAATTCTTGGAGTTGCCCACGGAACCCCCGGAAGAATGAGAGGAAAACGCGCCGAAAAGAACCCGCCTGTGGAGTTCTCCAAACTGATCTTGATTGTAATTGGGGCCGTCACTGTTTTGGTGACGGCCTTCACGTTAATCATGGTTTGGCGGACAAACGATCTTTCCCCTTTGGGCTATCTGATCCCCGCCGTATTCGCTGAACTTGCCGCCGCCACCGGCTTTTATTACTCCAAAGCAAAGGCCGAAAACCGGATCAAGTTGCGGAAAATATACGGGGCCGAAATTTATAACGATGCAAAGGAGCCATGAACAATGCTGGAAGCTATCATTCACAACCTGATCAACATTGGGTGGGCCATGCTGATTTTCCTTTGCGCCTACCTGTCCAACGTGGCCTTTTCCCTGTATTACAACATCAAAATTCTTCTTCAGCCGTTCAACCGGGACAAGGCTATCAATTCCGCCCTGAAGGTTGCGGCCTTTTTGGTGGGGCTGTCCCTGCTGTGCGTGGCAATCACCACCTTGCCCCTGTACGCCAATCAGATTGGGTGGGCCATTCCCCAGGAATATTCTGACCTGTTCGCTGACCTGATCATTTTGGGGGCCGTTCTGGTTGTGTCGTGCAAGTACATTTTGGAAGCGTTCACCAAATTCAAAAATATTTTGGAGTACAAGGAGGAAACGGAAAAATGAACCTGATTCAATCTTTTCTGACCAAAAACCCGTGTTACACCTGTGGGCGGACGATTACCCCCAAGGGGCTGATGCTCCATTCCGTGGGATGCTCCCAGCCTTCCGCCGCCGTGTTCGTCCGCAACTGGAACAAGGCCAGCTATGACCAGGCGTGTGTCCATGCCTTCATTGATGCCAACACCGGGGACGTTCACCAGACCCTTCCTTGGAACCGCCGTGGTTGGCATTGTGCCAGCGGGAAGAAAGGGAGCGGGAACAATACCCATATTGGGGTTGAAATGTGTGAACCGGCCTGTATCAAGTACACGGGCGGCGCAACCTTCACCTGTTCCGATCC
>JBCLQX010000109.1:0-1926 GCA_041223805.1 Oscillospiraceae bacterium 44-34
GTCACCTGGGGAATTGTGTATAACACACCCCAGCAGCCGGGAAATCCCCGGTACGCCAACTCATGGGGAGACAGCCGCTATATCGTCCGGCAGGAGAAAAAGCCGTATGACAGTGTGGAGGCCGCCCAGCGGTATATCCAGGGCCGGTTCAACCTGTACGCCCACCTGTTCACGGAGTTGTCCCCGCCTGTACCCAACGACTGCAAGCGGATGTTCATGGTCAACGGCCACCTTCTCCCCGGCTACACCCTTGCGCCCCCGGAGCGGACGAAGGAGGAAGCCGTCAAGGACCTGCTGGATTGTTTAGAGGACGGGGACGTTGCGCCGTCCGCTCCATTATTGGAAGAACCTCCAGCCCCGAAACCCAAGCCCGCGCCATCCCCCTCAAAACCCTCCCGGACAGCGGCAAAGAAAAAATCCGGCCCTAAAAAATCCGGGCCGGTTCGATAGGAGGTGCAGCTATGGCACACACCCACCTGGACCCAGGTCAGGAGCTTGAAATTTCAGCCCGTATCTACTTTTCACCCTCGCAGATGGATATTTCCGAATTGGTAAAGCTGTCCCCGGAGCAGTTAAAGGCACAGGAGGCGGACAGTGTTGAACAAGAGAAAGTCATCTACGAAAAGTTCAATAAGATTGAGAAGGAGTGGGCGAAACAGGCGATGCTGACCCTATCCCTGCGAAAAGCCCAGCAATATCTGAAAGTCCAACCAGCCCCCCATACCTCGAACCAGTGGACAGTGGATCAATATGGACGGCATGAAATGAGTAACATGGTCTACCGCTTTTCGTGGCGGGAATATGAGCGGACGGAATGGAGCCGCGAAGAACAAAAATCTATCCCCGTTGCCTGGGAGCTGTCCTGGAGCCTGCATTTCAACACCATCCCAAACCCGGACTACTCTGGCTCTGGATGGCAGCTCGCTGGACAGGATCGGAAGGTTTTCAAAGACAGAGCGGCGATGGAAAAATATCTCCAGGGCCGCATCACCGCCTACTCTCACCTGTTTAGAGAAATTTCCCCGCCCATTCCTGCGGATGCCCGACAGCGGTTCTGCGTCAATGGGGTGCTGCTGCCTGGCTATACCGTAGACGTACCCATCCCACCCCCTCCCGATGTGGACGAACTGTTATCTCTGCTGGAGGACGGGGACATGGACGCTTTGCCCCAGCCGGAGGAACCGGCCCCGCCCCCGGCACCCCCGCCCCGGAGACCGGCCCCCAAAAAGACCCGGCCCCAAAGGGCCAGCCCGGTCCGATAGGAGGTGTGTTGCTACGAAAAAGAAACAGTTTCACTATTTTATCAGAGGCTACCGCTGGGCCCCGGAAAATTTTGGAGCCAGCAAAGGGCTCACAAAAGACTCCCGCAAGGCTATCCCGCTGACCCTGGACGAACGGCGGGAGGTTGGTATCCTCTCTTTAACAAAAGGCCCCGATGCGGCAATCGGCTATGTCAAGCACACCGAACGGGCGCGGGAACGCCAGCGCAGGAAAATGATAACCTACGGTTTTCTTTCAAAGGAAGTATCAGGACGTTTTGTGTACTGTCCGCAACTTTCTTTCCGCGCTGACGCTTCTATTGATGAACGTCTCCGGGTGTTCAAAAAAATCCGCGCCATTCTGGAGGAAACCGATGGACGTGTCGTGACCTCTACCGAGTGCGAGCTGGACGGCCAATACCGCCCCACCAATGTCAAAGAAAACACCATCACAGCGGATTTCAGCCGCCCGTTGACCATTCCCATGGGCGAGAAGTTCATCCGGGACGGCCTGGAAACTCCGTACCGCCCCCGGCCCAAGGCCCCGAAAAAGGCCAGACCCCATAAACACCGGGACATGGCCCCGATACGGTAGACAGCGGAGCCGTTGGCTCCGCTGTCCCAGCAAGTACGGAATTTTGACAGCAAAATTCCACTTGTTAGGGGC
>JBCLQX010000110.1:0-1792 GCA_041223805.1 Oscillospiraceae bacterium 44-34
CCCTTGGTGGCGTTGGCCCAATACGCGATTTGGTTCACATTATTGCCGATGGCCGACAGCTCCCGGAGCAGGGCGGCGTAGGTGTCGGGCGGGCGGGGCTGGACATTCACGCCCATGATGCTGTGCCGGAGCAGGGCGCTGGTGTTGAGGCCAGACAGAGCGCATTGTTTCAACAGGTGCCGGTACTCGGCATTGCTCAGCCACAGGCCAATGAATTTTTCACGTTTCCGCATAGCGTTCTCCTTTCTTCGGGCAATAAAAAATGCGTCTCACCGTGAGACGCATTTTTAGATATTTGATTGATAGAGCTGTTGAATAGCCCTAGTTTCTGTGATACTATGAGAACGATGAACTGGAATTTATAGAAAAATATATTAACTCAGGAGAATACAAAATGTGCTTTTTTAACATAAGTAAGAAAAGGTGGAATCGCAAAATGAAATTAGCATGGTTGAATAAGGGATTTATATGCAAAGAATTATATGCCCCATTTAAAATAGATAGGGACAGAGATTATCGAGACGATTTAAAAGAGAAATATAATATAGTAATGGAACAGGCAAAAAACGCTAATGCTGATGCTGAAAGTCTGAGGATTATAAAGGTTTTTAGTGCGAAAATATTAGAATCCTTAGATTTATATTATAAGGCTGATATAGCAGAAAGTAACAACATTATTTTGGGATTGGTAAAAGATATAGGGAATAACCCATTTGCAGTAAATTCACTTATTAACAGTGATGCTTTTCCTGGAATTAAAACCAATGAATTGCAATTCTTCCGAAGCAGATTAGGAACTCCTAACAAAGCATTTACAGCTAAAGATATGCTTCATTTACCTAGTTCAATGAGGTCTAAATCAGGAAATTATAGATTTAGTATTCCTGGGAATCCTAGTATGTATTTGGCTAATTCTTCATACGGCTGTTGGATAGAAATGGGATGTCCAGCAGAAATAGATTTTAATGTTTCGCCAATAGTATTAGAGGGGAATCAGAGGATTTTCAATTTGGCCATATCTATAAGAGATTTTAGATGCTTAAATGAATTTGAAGAAGATAGGGTACACTGTTGGTTGAAATTGTATCTTCTTACAATCGCAACTTGTTACATAATCAAAGAAGAAAAGAGAACATTTAAGTCAGAATATATCATTTCGCAATCGTTAATGATGGCATGTAAAAAGATGAAGTACGACGGAATAGCTTATTATTCGCGCAGAGTAGACAATGAAATGTTTGCTTTATGTGCTATCAATTTAGTGTTGTTTGTTGATTATGATGGTGAATATTCAGAAATGATTAAGCATATAAAAATTGATGATGCTTTCAATTATTCCTTGTATAAGCAACTGAATACTAGCTTGAAATATAAGGAATATGAATTAAGATCAACTTATACCGGATATATTACAAATATAGGAAGTTTTGAGCGCCAGTACCCATACAGAGAAACGGACTTTTATGATTTTGATAAATTTTTGTTTACAACATGGAGAGATAAGCCCAATGGTAAAGGTAAAGATATAATTCCGTGGGGCGTAGAGATTTAATTATTTATGGAAGTAGGTTTTAGATGCTTTTTATGATGTTTCTACAGTATTTGTAGATGAAATCAGCAAGGCTGCCCAAAATACGTCTCACGGTGAGACGTATTTCCGTAGGCGGGGGTTCCAAGGGGGCTGTGCCCTCTGGCAAGAGGTCATTTGTGTTTAACAAATGACATACTTGCTCGGACAGCACCGCCTTTCGGCGGCGCTGTCCGCTGTGGGTGCTACCTTACAGCCGGTTTC
>JBCLQX010000111.1:0-1654 GCA_041223805.1 Oscillospiraceae bacterium 44-34
CACAAGATTTTGACGGATGCGTATGAGAGCGGCATGACCTATGACGTGACTGATATGCGCAACGCCGTCCTGGCCTTCGCGGCCAACAGCACCAACCAGGCTGACTACTGCATCAAGCTCGTGAACAAGATGCCGTTCAAGTCTGCCGATAATGCCCCCACCGCCAGCAATGACGAGGCCGACCTTGTCTTCTATGATGTGGAAGTCTTCCCGAACCTGTTCCTGGTGAACTGGAAGTTTGCCGGAAGCAAGACCGTGGTTCGGATGATTAACCCCACGCCGCAGGAGATTGAGGGGCTGATGAAGTTCAGGCTTGTCGGTTTCAACTGCCGGCGGTACGACAATCACATTCTCTACGCCCGTCTGATGGGCTACACCAACGAGCAGCTTTACAATCTTTCGCAGAAAATCATCAGCAGCGAAAAGAAGACCAAGAGCAACAACTGCTTCTTTGGCGAGGCCTATAACGTCTCTTATACAGATGTTTATGACTTCTGCTCCAAGAAGCAGAGCCTGAAGAAGTGGGAAATCGAGCTTGGTATCCATCACCAGGAACTCGGTCTTCCCTGGGATCAGCCGGTGCCTGAGAGCATGTGGCAGAAAGTCGCCGAATACTGCGACAACGATGTCATTGCCACTGAGGCCGTGTTCAACGCCCGAAAGGCTGACTTCATCGCCCGTGAAATTCTGGCAGACGTGGCGGGCATGTCGGTCAACGATACTACCAATACGCTGACTGCCCGTATCATCTTCGGCAACAACAAACGTCCGCAGGATGCGTTCCGCTATCGTGATATGGGCGATGCGAATCAAATCGACGAGCTTCCGTTTACGATGGGCGACCCTGAGTACGACCAGTACACCGCCTTTGATAAAAAGGGACGCCCCATCTTCCCAGGCTATAAGTTCGAGAATGGTAAGTCCATCTATCGCGGAGAGGAAGTCGGTGAGGGCGGTTATGTCTATGCGGAGCCCGGCATGTATGGCAACATCGCCCTGCTGGACATCGCCTCCATGCACCCCTCCAGCATCATCGCGGAGGAACTGTTCGGGCCGGAGTACACCAAGCGGTTCCAGGAAATCCGGGACGCTCGTGTCGCCATCAAGCACAAAGAGTTCGATAGGGCTCGGAAAATGCTGAACGGCGCGTTGACTAAGTACCTGACGGACGAGAGCGCCGCGGATGCTTTGGCCCAGGCCCTGAAAATCGCCATCAACTCTGTCTACGGCCTGACTTCGGCCGGCTTTGAGAACCCGTTCCGTGACAATCGAAACAAAGACAACATCGTCGCCAAGCGCGGAGCCCTGTTTATGGTCAACCTCAAGCATGAGGTCCAGAAACGGGGCTTTACTGTTGCCCACATCAAGACGGACTCTATCAAGATCCCGGATGCCACGCCGGAGATTATCCAGTTCGTCATGGAGTACGGCAAAATGTACGGTTATATTTTCGAGCACGAGGCCACCTATGACCGTATGTGCCTGGTGAACAACGCCGTCTACATCGCCAAGTATAAGGACGGGAAGCACGCCGGTGAATGGACGGCGACCGGCACTCAGTTCCAAATCCCCTATGTCTGTCAATGCCAATTTGAAATTGTAAGAAAACGCCGAAGAAATTTTGTAGTTTTTCGGCGGGGGGGGGTAACAAAAC
>JBCLQX010000112.1:0-1605 GCA_041223805.1 Oscillospiraceae bacterium 44-34
CCGGCCCGGACAAACTGGTTGCTGAAGTTGAACAGGCAGATCAGCTCCCGCCCATCCTTCCGGCGGCACAGGGCCAGTACCCGACTGTCGCCGCTGTCCTCCACCTGTACATCGGCGTCCCCGTCGAAGCAGGGCTCCTTGGCCCGGAGGGTCTCCAGCCGCCGCAGGCTTTGGAACAGCTTGCTCTGGTAGGTTTCAGGGTCGGAGCGCAGCTCCGCCAGCCCCCACTGGAATTTTCCCCGGTGGAGATACCGGCTGTCCTCCTGCCTGTCTGGGTCTTGATGGTAGGTGTAGTCGTTGAGCTGACCAACCTCGTCCCCACTGTAGATCACCGGGATGCCGCTCTGGGACAACATCCAGGCGTGAAGGGTCAGGTCGCAGGCCACTGCCCGCTCCAGCTTGAATGGGTCCCCCTCGAAGTCGGCGGCTTCCAGGCCGCACAGAGAGGCGGTGGTGCCGCACAGCCGGGCGTCCCCCAGCCGGGGATCGTCGTTGTACAGCTCTCCTCGGCTGACGCTGCCCGGCCACCTGCCGGTAAACCAGTCGTTGAGGTAGCGCTTGTGGGCCACCTCGTCGGTGCCGAAGTTTCGGTTGAGCCAGGGGTAGTCCAGCCCCCAGCCAATGTCATCATGACAGCGCAGGTAGTTCAAAAACAGGAAGTCCTTGGGCAGGGAGCAGACGGCCTCCATCTGCCGCCGCAGCAGGGAGGTGTCTCCGGTGGCCAGGGTGTGCCAGGTGGTGGCCATAGTGGTGACGTTGTAGAGCATGTGGCATTCCGGCTTGTCAGGGGTACCGAAGTAGGGGGCCACCTTGGCCGGCTCCATCACCACCTCTCCCAGCAGCAGAACGCTGGGGCAGACGATCTCGCAGACAATGCGCAGTATCCGGGCCAGAGTGTGGACCTGGGGCAGATTGCGGCAGTCGGTACCCAGCTCCTTCCAGATGTAGGGGATAGCGTCCAGACGGATCACGTCGATGCCCCGGTTGGCCAGAAAGAGAAGGTTCTCCGTCATGTCGTTGAACACCATCGGATTGGCGTAGTTCAGGTCCCACTGGTAGGGGTAGAAGCTGGTCATGACAATCTGTCCATTGTCCAGCTGGGTGAAGCTGCCCGGGGCGGTGATGGGGAAGACCTGGGGGACGCTCCTCTCAAATTCCCGGGGAATATCCCAGGTGTCATAAAAGAAATACCGTTCCCGGTAGCCCGGCTCCCCGGCCCGGGCCCGTCTGGCCCAGTCATGATCCTCGCTGGTGTGGTTCATCACAAAGTCCAGGCACAGGCTGATCCCCTGCTTCCGGCAGGCGTCGGCCAGGGACTCCAGGTCGTCCATGGTACCCAGATCAGGACGGACCGTCCGAAAATCGCTGACGGCATAGCCCCCGTCGCTTCGGCCCCTGGGGGTGTCCAGCAGGGGCATCAGATGCAGGTAATTTACCCCGCACTCCTTGACATATTTCAGATTTTTCTTTACGCCCTCCAGATTTCCGGCGAAGGCGTCCACATAGAGCATCATGCCCAGCAGCTCCCGGCGGCGGTACCAGCCAGGGTCGGCCTCCCGGCGGGCGTCCTGATCCCGCAGGGGCTTTTTCCGCCCCTCCCAGCAG
>JBCLQX010000113.1:0-1558 GCA_041223805.1 Oscillospiraceae bacterium 44-34
TTCTTTCGAAACTTTTTGAAACAACCAATCCTTCTGGTGCTTCGTGTTTGTCACGTTGTTTAATTTACAAGGTGCACGCCGCTCGCTCAGCGGCGGGAGTTATCTTACCACATCGTTCCTCGCTTGTCAAGCACTTTTTTCAAGTTTTTTCAAGCTTTTTTCGTGCCCGCTCTCAGTCCCGCTGTGGCTCCGTTGCTCTTGCAGCGGATTTTCAGTTTACCACATCGCCCAACCTTTGTCAAGAACTTTTTCGACTTTTTTCAAAGTTTTTTGTTCCAGCCTCTGTTGGCGATGTTTCCACCGTCCTGTCCTCGCAGACAGCTTCGATATAATACCACCCGTATCCTCCTTTGTCAATAGTTTTTTTCAAGTTTTTTTATTTTATTCCACAGCTCCCCTTTTTATGACGAAAACTCCTCTGTTTTCGCCGCAGATGTCCTCTTTGTGCGGACAGTTGGCCGCAGGATTTCCTCTTGCGGAACGACAGTGCATGTGATACCCTTATATATAGAAAATAAATCCACAGGAGGGTGCTTCCATGCCCATAAAAATCCCTGATTCCCTGCCCGCCAGAGCCACTCTGGAGGGGGAAAACATCTTTGTGATGACTGAATACCGGGCCATTCATCAGGACATGCGCCCGCTGAACCTGCTGATTCTCAATCTGATGCCCACCAAGATCGTCACCGAAACTCAGCTGCTGCGCAAGCTGTCCAACTCCCCGCTCCAGGTCCAGGTGGAACTGCTCCAGATGGCCAGCCATACCTCTCAAAACACTGACGCGGACCATCTCTCCTCCTTTTATACCACCTTTGACCAGATCAAGGAGCGGAAGTACGACGGCATGATTATCACTGGGGCCCCGGTGGAAAACTACGACTTCGCCGATGTGGATTACTGGCCGGAGCTGTGCCGGATCATGGACTGGACCACCGCCCACGTCCACTCCACTCTGCATGTCTGCTGGGGGGCCCAGGCGGGGCTGTTTTACCACTACGGCATTCCCAAATATTCCCTGCCGCAAAAGCTCTTTGGCGTATTTCCCCACACCGCCCTGAAAAAGCAGTCCCCCCTCTTCCGGGGCTTTGACGACGTATTCTACGTGCCTCACTCCCGACACACCGAGAATCGCGAGGAGGACGTCCGCGGCATTCCTGGGCTGGAGCTGTTGGCCGTCTCCCCGGAGGCCGGGGTCTTCGCCGTGAAGAGTGCGGACAACCGCCGCTTTTTCATCACTGGTCATCCGGAGTACGACCCGGACACTCTGGCCCGGGAGTATTTCCGGGATGTGGACAAGGGCCTGCCCATCAACCTGCCCAAGCACTATTTCCCCGGCGACGACCCGGCCCAGCCCCCCATTGTGCAGTGGCGCTCCGCCGGGCAGCTCTTCTACACCAACTGGCTGAATTACTACGTCTATCAGACAACGCCCTACGACATCACTCAAATCTGAACGGCGGGACGGCTCATCTGGAGCCGTCCCGCTCAGCCTGTCGAAAAAGTCTGCCAAGAGGCAGACTTTTTCATGTAAAGATGATAAAATAGGGAGTAAGGGGTG
>JBCLQX010000114.1:0-1305 GCA_041223805.1 Oscillospiraceae bacterium 44-34
GGGGGCCGGGTTCGCCGTGGTCGGGGGAACGTCATACCCCATCAGGAAATCAAAGGAAACGCCGGTGGCATCGGCCAGGGATTTCACCCGGTCAGGGCCGGGGGTGTTCTTGCCGGAAAGATACTGGCTGATAGCCGCCTTGGACGCGCCGGTTTTCTCCGACAGGCCGGATTGGTTCAGCCCCGCTTCCGCCATAGCGAACTTCAAACGCTCGGAAAAGGTTTTCATGGTGTCTGTTCCTCCTTTCTACACCGCACAGCCGGGGGCCTTGAACGCCGCCCCGGTCATGGGGCAAACGCCCTTGTTGGACTTCATGCACCGCTTGCAGAACGCCTTGTGGGTGTCCGGGGCGGCATTGGTGGTGGGGTTCTTGATCGGCTTGTGGTAGCCCGTCCGGTGGTGGGTCTTGGTGTCCCGCTTGACCGGGGCGAAGGGGGCCGGGGCCTTCCCCGTCTTGGTCTTGCTCTGCTCGTTCTTCCTCATTTGGAATCACACTCCTTGATTTTTTCTTTCAACGCCCGGTGAAATTCACGGGTGTTAATCGGTAAGCCCTGGGCCAACCGTTCTTCTTCAAACTGAAACCGGGTTTCAAGCTGATCTACTGTATAGCGATCTTTGAAAGGTCCCCATGTGCGGTGTTCCATGTCCAATAGCCGGTTCCACAAATCAGGAAAATGCTTTCTTAAATTTCGCAATTCTTGAAGGGTCTGAAGGGGGCAACACCAACAAGAAACACGGTGAAAAATCTCATACAGCCCGCCCCAATCAAAACCGTGGGTATAGCAGTATTTCAGACAGTCAGCTTCTGCCCATCCCCATTCAATAAGTGGGTGCCGGTGATCAGGGTTTTGATTGTTCTTCTTTTCCAATCGGGGCAGTTCATCAGCGGCAAGGCCAATCAACTGAATCACATGATATTTGGCTTTCAGTTTTTTCAAATACCCATCAATCACTTCTGATTTCAGCCAACAGGTACACCACCGAACTTTTGGTGTAGGCCAGGAACGTCCGCGCAATCCATTCAGTTTGGGGTTACGGTGTCCCCGCTTTGGTTCCCATTCAAACATAAACCATTCAAAAGAATGTTCAGCTTTCAGCCTTGTGAACTTGATCCCGGCATCTGTAAAAATGCGTTCCAACTTGGAAATGTGATCCATCATGGCGGGGAAATCCATTCCCGCATCACAGAAAATCACTTCATCCAGCGGGTATGTAGCGGGATCGGCCCGGTGCCGGGTCAGCCATTCCAACCCAAGGGCCGTGGAATCTTTGCCGCCTGAAAGGGACAGAACCCAATATTCAGGC
>JBCLQX010000115.1:0-1296 GCA_041223805.1 Oscillospiraceae bacterium 44-34
GAAAAGCTGGAGGAACTGAAACAGACCCAGGAATTTATGAAAGCGGTCAATGCCTATTACAAGAAGAACGGCACCTGTCAGGGCTTTCCCGGCCTGTCCGATGAAGAAGCGGCCAAGCTGGAGGGCGGTATGGAGTACCACCCCTGGGATAAAAAGCCGTTCGCCTCTTTTGCGTTAAGCAACAATAATCAGAATATCCGCACCACGGAAAAGCGCATCCAGAAACTTACTCAGGCAAAGGAGCTGGGCTACACCGGCTGGACGTTTGAGGGCGGCAGAGTGGAGGCCGACCAAGACAAAAACCGGCTGCAAATCTTTTTCGATGAAATTCCCAGCGAGGATGTACGGCAGGAACTGAAAAGCCGGGGCTTTCGCTGGGCGCGGAGCGAGGGCGCGTGGCAGCGGCAGTTGAGCGATAACGCCATTTACGCCGCCAGCCGGATCAAGGCCATCCAGCCCACAGACGGAACCAATCCTATAAAAATCCAGCCGAAGCGGAAGAACCAGTCCGGCCCGACACGATAGGAGGCGCATCAATGAATGTTTTAGTTGTGGAACCTGGTTTTCTTCCCTATGAGAAAGAAATCAATGGCCTTGCCGAAATGCAAAAAACTGTCGGTGGACTTATTCAGGCAATTTACCCATTCCAGGAGGAAGTTGCCCTTGTATGTAATGAGAACGGCATATTTGAGGTCTTAGAGTTTAACCGCTCCATCCCGGAACGCAGTTACGGCGGCGTGTTTGGCACTTTTTTTGTGTGCGGCCTGGGCGAAGAAAATTTTATCTCCCTTACCCCGGAGCAGGTAAAGACCTATAAGGAGCGTTTCAAAAAAGCGGAGGTAGTGATTGCTATGAACGGGGATAAGCCGTTCACGATCAAGGTGGACGCAGACCCCAAATATCTGCCGGAACGACCTAAGCAGCCGCACAAGCCTCCCATAAGGTAACGTGCCATGCCCTATGAGACTGACGAGCGCGTGGCCGAGTTGACGGAGCGGCTGGAAAACGGCGTCAGGGAGCTATACGCCAGCGACAGCTACGCCCAATACATCACCGCTATGGCGAAATTCCACCATTACAGTTTTGGAAATGCCCTGCTGATCCTCTTTCAGTGCCCCCATGCCACCAATGTTGCCGGGTATAACACCTGGGCACAGTTGGGCCGTCAGGTGAAGAAAGGGGAAAAGGGCATCCAGATTTTAGCGCCCTGTAACTTCCGGGCCACGCTGGAACGGGAGAAGATCGACCCATTATCCGGGCAGACGATTTGTGGACCGGACGGAAAACCCCTCACGG
>JBCLQX010000116.1:0-1296 GCA_041223805.1 Oscillospiraceae bacterium 44-34
GAAAAGCTGGAGGAACTGAAACAGACCCAGGAATTTATGAAAGCGGTCAATGCCTATTACAAGAAGAACGGCACCTGCCAGGGCTTTCCCGGCCTGTCCGATGAAGAAGCGGCCAAGCTGGAGAGCGGTATGGAGTACCACCCGTGGGATAAAAAGCCGTTTGCCTCTTGTACATTGAGTAACAACAATCGGAATATTCGCACCACGGAAAAGCGCATCCAGAAACTCTCCCAGGCAAAAGAGCTGGGATATACCGGCTGGGCCTTTGAGGGTGGCAGAGTTGAGGCTAACGGGGACAAAAACCGGCTGCAAATCTTTTTTGATGAAATCCCCAGCGAGGAAGTCCGAACAGAGCTGAAAGGCTGGGGCTTCAAATGGGCGCGGAGCGAGGGCGCATGGCAGCGGCAGTTGACGGACAACGCCATCTACGCCGCCAGCCGGATTAAGGCCATCCAGCCCACAGACGGCACCGACCCTGTGAAAATCCAGCCGAAGCGGAAAAAGCAGGGCGGCCCCACAAGATAGGGGGCACGAAGATGAATGTTTTAGTTGTGGAACCCGGTTTTTTGCCCTATGAACAGGAGATCAACGGCCTCTCTGATATGGAAAAGATCGTGGGCGGGCCTATTGAGGCCATCTATCCATTTCAAGAAAATGTCGCTGTTGTTACCAACGCGAATGGTGCAAACAATAAGCTGGAGTTTAACCGCAGTATTTTAGAGCGGAGCTACGGTGGCGTGTTTGGCACATTCTTTGTATGTGGCCTCGGTGAAGAAACCTTTGCCTCTCTTACCCCGGAGCAAGTAACCACATATAGGGAGCGTTTCAAAAAAGCAGAAATTCTTGTGACTATGCTGGGCGATACGCCGGTTGTACTGGCGGAAAACGCGAAGCAGAAACGCTATTCCGGCAGGCCCAAACGCCCACCGAAGCCGAAAAAGAGGTAACGCGCCATGCCCTATGAGACTGACGAGCGCGTGGCCGAGTTGACGGAGCGGCTGGAAAACGGCGTCAGGGAACTGTACGCCAGCGACAGCTATGCTCAATACATCACCGCTATGGCAAAATTTCATCATTACAGTTTTGGAAATGCCCTGCTGATCCTCTTTCAGTGCCCCCACGCCACCAATGTTGCCGGGTATAACACCTGGACACAGTTGGGCCGTCAGGTGAAGAAAGGGGAAAAGGGCATCCAGATTTTAGCGCCTTGTAACTTCCAGGCCACGCTGGAACGGGAGAAGATCGACCCATTATCCGGGCAGACGATTTGTGGACCGGACGGAAAACCCCTCACGG
>JBCLQX010000117.1:0-1294 GCA_041223805.1 Oscillospiraceae bacterium 44-34
GGACAATCCCCCGCATCCGCTCCATTTCTTCCGTGAAGTTATAGAACACAATCAAGCGATCATCCGTACTGTTCACCAAATCCCTGAACGCTTCATAACGGGCCTTGTTATACAGGCCGCATAGTTGACGGGCATACAGGCGGCGGGTCAAGCTGGTATCACCAATCAATTCCCGTTCAGCGTGTTCATTGGAACCCCAAAAATTGGAATCCAATTCAAATTCCCCAAGGTTTCCGGTGTCCACGCTCACCACCCGTTCATTCCAGAATTTCCAGTAAAGCGGGGAAGGCTTTGTTTTCACCTGGATCATGGTTTTTGGGGGAAGTTCAATTCCGGCATCGTCCGTGGTCATAAACACCGCCCCATGGTCAGCCAACTTTTTCTTTAGGCGGTCAACATTTTTGTAACCAATGATCCGTTGCCGCCAAAAGCCATCATGTTCCACCCATTCCGTTTCCACATACTGTTTCCAAAACAGGTCTTTTGAGATATTCCACCCTAACAGGCGGCATTGGCTCCATAGCTTTTCATACTTGCCGCCCGTGGGGGTGCCGGACAGAAGAACCACGTTGGCCGGGTTCAGCCCAAGAATGAACTTGGATCGTTTGGCGGTTTCATTCTGGATCAAGGAACTTTCATCCAACATCAGCGTGAAGCCGGTTAAGGATTTCAGAATCTTCCGCCTGAAGGTCAGTTCATAATTGATCACGCCAATCAGCAGGGTTGGAACCTCACATTGAACCTGTTCCATGAACCACTTGAAATTCTTGGGTTTGGTCAGGTCAACCACGCAATTCCGGGTGTAATGCTCTTGAAAGTGTTCAACCCAATCCTGAACCTTGGAACACTGGCAAACCACCAAATTGATCCGGGTTTCCAGCCCCATCAGCTTTTCCGAACCCACAAAGGTTTTCCCAAGCCCCATATCCAGGTAATAAGCGCAACGGTTGTGGGTGGCGGTCAGGTCAAGGGCCTTTTGCTGGTGGGGAAATAACTGAATCATGGCTTCATGCTGTCAGGCGGAAGAACTCATTGAACCGTTCCGCCCCCACATAGACCCTGAATTTGGCCGGGTCAATGTAATAGTTCCACTTGCTCCCGGTGCCGGGAACGGCGGTTCCGAAGGGGAGAAGCCCCCGCTGAAGACCAATTCTGACAAACTGATCCGATTTGCCCAAGCACCGGGCCGCAACCTTCGTGGTGATCCGCCCCATGGTGGGGGCCGGGTTCGCCGTGGTCGGGGGAACGTCATACCCCATCAGGAAATCAAAGGAAACGCCGGTGGCATCGGCCA
>JBCLQX010000118.1:0-1234 GCA_041223805.1 Oscillospiraceae bacterium 44-34
GGCCACGCTGGAACGGGAGAAGATCGACCCATTATCCGGGCAGACGATTTGTGGACCGGACGGAAAACCCCTCACGGAAAAAGTGAAAATTTCCCCAAACCGCTTTAAGATCGCCCATGTTTTCGATCTGAGCCAGACCGAGGGGCGGGAGCTGCCACAAATCGGCGTTTCCGAATTGAGCGGCGATGTGGCGGGCTATACCGGCATCTATGACCGGCTGACCGCCCTATCCCCTCTGCCGGTTATGCAGGAGGCTTTTGAGCGGAGCGCAAAGGGCTACACCAGCTTTATGGAGAACAGAATCGTTATCAAGCCCGGAATGAGCCAGGTGCAGACAATCAAAACCCTGGTGCATGAGATTGCCCACGCGAAGCTGCACCAGCCGCAGGATCTGTTGGCAGTACCATCGCCAGCGGAAAAACGGCGCAAGGAAGTGGAGGCCGAAAGCATCGCCTATGTTGTGTGCCAGCATTTTGGCATTGACACCACAGACTACTCCCTCGCCTATGTTGCCAGTTGGAGCAAAGGCACGGAGCTTGCCGAGCTGAAAGCCTCGCTCAACGTGATCCACTCCACAGCCGGGGAAATCATTGACGCTATCTCACCGCCCCCGCCGAAGCTGGAGCGGACGCAGGAACAGCGCCCCCGCCAGAAAGGAAACCGCCGCGCACAAAAAACACGAAGATAGGAGTTGACCCTATGGAAAAATTGACCGGGCAGACGCCCCTGCGGGAAATTGAGATTTTCGGTATTCCCGCCCTGTTCACGGATCAGGACATCCCACCCGACGAGCAAAGCCCTGATATGTTCTACTATGAGCTGGTGAGCGCCGATGGCAGCGCGGCCCTTTTGGGGACGGTGCTGACCTTGATCCCCGTGGAAATCCCGGAGGGCGGCGAACGGGACGTTTACGACAGCGACCTTATGCTGGACACCGTGGGGGATCTGCTGACCCCGGAGGAATTTGGGGAGAAGTACCTCTCCCCGGTGAATGGCCCTAATCTGGACGAACGATATGGAAAAGAAGATTGATATTATCCCGTTTTTGCAGGGAATCGTGGAGGAAAACACCCAGCACTATCAATCGGACTTTGCCCACGATGAAGCGCGGCTAACCGCCGCCATGCTGGAAATCAGCCGGGAAAAGCGTACATTTCTGTGGTTGAGCCGTCCCTGCGGGACACTATGCGTCCCAGAACGGGAGGCGTTTATCAAGGAAAGCACAGCACACATC
>JBCLQX010000119.1:0-1231 GCA_041223805.1 Oscillospiraceae bacterium 44-34
TATTTGTCAGCTACGGGCCGTCACCTGCTTTCGGGCAGAAAAAAAGCGCCCCTTTGGGCGCACGTTGCGGGGACGATCCGGCTGCTGGCCGGGCTGATAATCACCGGGTCGGACCGCTTTTCTTGAAAATCGCTGCTTTCTGCTGCTCTTTCATCTGCCGCTGGCGGCGCTCCTCCAGCGCCGAGTACACGCTTTCCTCAATCTCACGGGGGGTCATGGACACATCGGGGAAATACTTGCGGAGGCGGTCCCCGGTCAAAATCACCTTGGTCACTTCGGGCCGCTCCTGCGTCCCCTTGAACGGGTCGTCATCCCTCTCCAGGGTGGGAGCATCATGGGCGGGCGGTTCAGCGCCCTGCTCCGGGGCGGGAGCTTTTTCCGGCTCCTCCCACGGGGGAATGTCTGCGGCGGGGGGCGTGTCCGGGGTCTGGGGAACATCGGGAGAGGCGGGAATGGGCGGCTGGGGGGCCGGTTCGCCAGCGGGTTCCGGGGCCGCGCCGGTGGTGGGGGCCTCCGGCTGCTGTACCGGCTCCGGCTGCTTGGGTGCGATGTCCTTATCGTCCAAAATCTTCCGCAATTCCATTTCGTCCAGCTTCTTGCCCTCGCCCTCGGCTTTCTTCATGCGGATAATGCGGTCAGTGGTGGTCTTATAGCCCAGGTCAAGCAGGTGCAGAACGGATTCCTGCGTCTTGGGCTTCAGCGCGGACATTTCGGCTGCGGTGGAAATGGAGAGCTTGCCCTCGTCAACCAGGTCGCACACGCCCTTGATTGCCTCTGACATACGGATCAGGCGGTTGAGCTTGGAGACGGTCATGCCCATTTCCTGCGCCAGCTTTGCGTCGCTTTGCAGCTCATTTGCGGAAAAGCCTTTCTTTCTGCGGCCCGCCTTCTGCTTCATGCCCTCCATCTTCATCCGCAGGGCGCGGGACAGGTCATAGCTGGAAATTTTGTCCCGGTGCAGGTTGCCGTCCGCCACGATGATCTTGGCGTCCGCGTCGCCAATTTTCTGGATAATGGTGGGAACGGCCTGATTGAGCATGGTGGCAGCAATATGGCGGCGCTGGCCGGACAGGATTTCCAGCCCGCCCTTTTCGTTGAACCGGGCCAGCACCGGGTCTTTGATGCCCACCAATTCAATGGATTTCAAAAGCTCCTTGAAGTTCTCGCTTTCAACATCCACGGAAAAATTGTTGTAGCTGGATTTCTCCAGATAGGCCGGGTGGAGGGTGAT
>JBCLQX010000120.1:0-1200 GCA_041223805.1 Oscillospiraceae bacterium 44-34
GGGGAGGGGGCCCGGGGATGCTCCCCCAGCGCAAAGCCCCGGCCATTCTCCAGCATGACGGCCTTTAAGATTGTATAACCTTGATTTTTGTCCATAGGAACCTCCTCTCGAAATGTTAGCATCATCCGGGGAAATCGGGGCAGGACGTGTAAAAGTACGCCCCGCCCCAAAAGCGGCCCCGGAAAGCCTTGAAAACAGCGGGCTTTTATACCCCCAAATGCTCACGCCTCACCCCCCGGTATTTCCGCATATATCCCCGCTGTTTTTTCTGCCTTGCGGCCTTGGAGCAGGCCACGGAGCAGTAGCGCCGCCGCCCGTCCGGGAGAAAGGGCCGCCCGCAGACAGGACAGGGCCGCGTTTCCGGGGCGGGCCCCTCGGTATTGAGGGCGGCCTCCAGCACCGGGTTCAGCGGCAGGACGGCCTCCCGGAAGTATCTGCAATAGGCCCCCGTCCAGCACTTCCCCAGCATATAGCACTCACAGTCCAAAGGCAAGCATCCCATTTCCTGGTCATAGTTGGCGCACCATTTCACTACAAGGGAGCGGATAGCGGCCTTTTCCTCACGGGTCAGCTCGCGCAAAATATCACCTCCCGCCCGGCTTTTTCAAAAGGCTCTGAAAGCAGGAGCCGCAGGGGATGCCGCGCCAGTAGGGACAGCCACAGCACCGGGAGCCCTCCCGGGGCTGTTCCGGGCGGGGAGCCCGGGGCCGGGGGCGGCGTTTCATTTCCCGTTCCAAAGGGTTCGATGTGAAATTCATTCTCCGTCCTCCTTTTCTTCTTCCTCATCCCACGGGGGGAGGTCGTCATACTCACCGCCGCCATAGTCCTCGCCGTATTCCCCGGCCTCTTCAAAATCCTCGCCGGGAGCGGCGGCCTGCTGTTTGGGGCGGTAGATTTTGAAGTACCATCCGGCTCCACCGCCGAGGGCCAGCACCGCCAGCACCAGCAGGAGCGTCCCCGCCCCGCCGGATTTTTCCGGCTCGGGCTCGGGCTCCGGCTCGGTAGCAGGTTCGGGTTCCGGCTCCGGGAGCGGTTCGGGGACGGGCTCCGGGGAGGGCTCCGCAAGGGCCATCAAATCGGCCACGGTGACGGCGTTCAAGAAGTACACATTTTCCGTCTCCCTCTGGCGGTCAATCACCAGATAGAACACGGACTCGTCCGCCGCCATGATAGTGAAAAATTCCTTGCCGTCCTGGTCGG
>JBCLQX010000121.1:0-1196 GCA_041223805.1 Oscillospiraceae bacterium 44-34
CTGGTCACCAGCATTGAGGAGATGGATTCGAGGTTAGGGCGTATCAACTTCTACATCTCCCCCAAGAAGCTCTACGAAGAGACAGGATATTTATGGAAAGGAGAGAGACGGTAATGGGAACTGCGATACGCCCGGAGATCTCAGGCAAAAACAAATACTGGATCGAACGTCACCGGTACTATGAACTCAAGCACTTCTGTCTTCAGTACCCCATTTGGAAGCAGGCCCATGCTGCGCTTGACAGTCTGAGCCGCCGTCCGGCTGACTTGGCAATCTTTGTTCGCAGCGGGCAGATACACGGCGACCCGACCGCCAGATGTGCAGAGTCACGGCTGTTCTTTGCCGACCGCATGAAGATGGTGGAGCAGGCGGCCATCGGAGCCGACCCGGAGATCTATACTTATATTTTGCGGGCCGTGACCGAGGGACTGTCCTACGACACCTTGAAGATGCAGCATGGTATCCCCTGCTGTCGTGACGTCTACTACGACCGGTACAGACGGTTCTTCTGGCTGCTGGACAAAGCAAGAGACTAACCGCAAAAATAGCAAACTCCTTTATGGAAAGGAGAGATCGACATGCTTATTATAAACAGACGATTTCAGATAGGAGCACATCCGGATAATCGAGATGTTATCACGAAAAAATTGAACGAATTTGGTTGTTTGTGCCCAGATATTCACTACTATAAGACAGAAATCTGCGGTCACGAAGTTACCAAAGTCTACATTGATGACGTGATAGACGCCGATAAATTGAATAGTCTCATTGACTGGCTGAGGTCTGAAATAAAAGGAGTTGTATCAATTACATTCTGAGAAAAAGAGTGAGAGCCGTGTAACCGCGGCTCTTTCTCTTTATATTTTCCAGCACGCAGGTGACCGGAAAACATGCTAAATTAGTATCTGAAAAATTCCCCGGGTTGAAAATTCTGAAAATCATTTTGGAGGTGCATCTATGGAAATCGCCGTCGGTATTCTTATCGGGCTTCTCATCGGCGTGGTGCTGTCCCATCGCCGGCCTTTGGGCAATCTCCGTGTTGACCGCTCTGACCCGACCAGCGAGCCCTATCTGTTTCTGGAGTTGGATACGGACGTCCGGACCATCATGCGCAAACGGCGCGTCGTCTTCAAGGTTCGGGTCGAAAACTTTCTCCCGCACGAATAGCAGTGGCTATTATGGAGCCAACTCAAAAC
>JBCLQX010000122.1:0-1049 GCA_041223805.1 Oscillospiraceae bacterium 44-34
TATACAATCTTAAAGGCCGTCATGCTGGAGAATGGCCGGGGCTTTGCGCTGGGGGAGCATCCCCGGGCCCCCTCCCCCTTTGTGACGTGGGCCTGCTATGATGACGAACACGGCGCAAGGCAGTATGAATGGGGGCATTATGGCAGTGACCGGGCCGCGCTGGAGCAGGACTTGCTGGAGCATGTGGAAAACTACCAGCAGCAGTTCTCCGTCAAGGTGGCGCAGATTGAGGCCCCCGGCCTTTACAAGTATTATTCCACCCAGCGGCCCGTTGACATCGGCACGTTCCCCAAGCCTGCAGGCAACGCCCCGGACGAAATCGTAAACTACGACAAGCGCGTATCCGTGGAGGGCGGCACGTTCCTTGCGTGGGGGCATCTGACCTACACAAAGCCTTTGACGGAAAAGCAGGTGGCGGACTATGAGCTCCGGCCCGCCCCGGAGGTGTCCGGCCTGCTGCGGGACGGCGGCAGGCCCCGCCCGATTGCCGAACAGATGAAAGAGGCGGCAAGGCTGGCCGGGGAACGGCAGGCCCCCTCTGCGCCTAAACGGAACGCGCCCGACCGGGGCGACAGATAGCGTGGCTGGCAAAAAGCGCCGCCGCCCCATCCATCTCCATGTGATGGTATCTGAGGAAGAGCAGGCACTTATCCAGGAACGCATGGCCCAGGCGGGCATCCGCAACATGGGCGCGTATATGCGGAGGATGGCCCTCTGCGGCTATGTGCTCCAGGTTGACCTTGCCCCCGTCCGGGAGCTGGTGTCCCTCCAGCGGCGGTGCTCAAACAATCTTAATCAAGTGGCTATCCACGCCAACACCTACGGGGGCATCTACCCCGAGGAAATATCGGCCCTCCAGCGGGACTACTCCGCCTTGTGGGGCCCTCTGTCTGATTTGCTGAAACAGCTTTCCGCGCTGGTGGAGCTGTGATTTGCTGGGGAGCGGTGCTGTGCCGCTCCCCGGCTTTTTGTACTTCGGGACATTTTGTCCCAAAGTCCCAACGAGAGGAGGTGCTACCACGGCCACGACCTACATCCGGCCCTACAAG
>JBCLQX010000123.1:0-1035 GCA_041223805.1 Oscillospiraceae bacterium 44-34
GCCACGCCCTTGATGACGCTGCCGTCAGCGGCGCCGAACTGAGCGGCCTGGGGATACTTGGTGCCGTCGATGGTCATAGCCTTGTCGCTGCCCAGACGGGTGACCTCGCCGGAGACGGTCTTGGGCTCGCCGGTGATCTCCTTGATGTCGCCGTTGGCCATGGTCAGCAGGACCACGTCGTCCTCAGCGTAGCCGCCGGCGGTCTCGAAGAACTTGCTGCCCACGCCGGACACGTCAATGCGGATACCGGTCTTGTCGCCGCTCTTGGCGCTGTCGTCGGTGACCACGCCCAGATAGCTGCTGACGATGGAGAGAATCACCTTGTCATCAGCGGCGGTCGCGCCCTTGATGTAGTAGGCCTCAACGGTCTGGCCGTCGGTGCCAAACTTGACGGTGTCATCGTCCTGGTCAATTTTCTTGTTATTAGCCTTCACGCCGTCAGTCCAAGTATCGACCTTTGCCGCAGGAACGTTGGCACGCAGGCCCAGATCGTCGTACAGGTCCTCAGCGGTGACCTCACCAACATAGGTCCGATCGGCCTTGTCGGAGACAGTGACGACGTCCTTGTTCTCGTAGGTCCACTTGTGAGCGGGACGGCCGAAGTCGTCGCCGGCGGCAACAGTGACCAGCTCCAGATCGTCGTCATACAGCTTCTCGCACAGCTGCTGATACTTGTAGTCGTGGCTGGCATTGTCGGCGTTGCCGGTGTAGCCACGCTCGTTGACCTCCACCTTGGTGTAGGTGATCTTGCCGGGGATGGTGACAATACCCTCGACAATGATGTCGCCCTCTTTGTCGGTGTTGACCACGTCGGCCTTCAGGGCGTTCAGGGCGACCTGAGCCACGGCGTTGCGGTTCAGGAAGGTGCTGCCGTTGACAGCGCCCACGTCCTTGAACAGCTTGACCTCAGCGGCCTTGGCGACCACGGGGGTCTCCCAGTTCTCGCTAGCGGGCATGGCGGTGTAGCCCAGGGCGCGCAGCATCATGGCCGCGGCCTCCACGCCGGTGACGTAGGCGTCGCCGTCGTAGATGCCC
>JBCLQX010000124.1:0-1023 GCA_041223805.1 Oscillospiraceae bacterium 44-34
GGGGGCCGGGTTCGCCGTGGTCGGGGGAACGTCATACCCCATCAGGAAATCAAAGGAAACGCCGGTGGCATCGGCCAAAACCTTCATTCGGTCAGCGTTCGGGGTGTTCTTGCCGGAAAGGTACTGACTGACAGCGGCGGGGGAAGCGCCCGTGGCCTGGGCAAGTTGCCGCTGGGTCAGGTTCGCTTGGGTCATGGCATATTTCAGCCGTTCGGGGAAAGTTTTCATTGGTCACACTCCTTTAATTTTTCTTTCAGCGCCAGGTGAAATTCACGGGTGTTAATCGGTAGGCCAGCGGCCAGCCGTTCTTCCTCAAACTGGAACCGGATTTCAAGCTGATCCACGGAATAATCTTTTCTAAACTGTCTCCATGAACGGCGATCCATGTTCCGTAAACGCTCCCACAAATCAGGGAAATATTTTCTTAATTGGCGTAGTTCTTGAAGTCCTTGAAGGGGACAACACCAGCAGGAAACCCGGTGGAAAATCTCATATAAACCGCCCCAATCAAAACCGTGATCATAGCAATATTTCAAACAATCGGTTTCAGCCCAACCCCATTCCATTAGAGGGTATTTGAACCATTCATTCCGGTTATTGTCCCGATACAAACGATGTTCTTCACCTTTGGCAAAACCAATTATTGAAATTAGGGTGTATTGTTGGGCCAGTTTATTTTTGTGGGCATCAAGCAAAGCCGTTTTCAATAGGCCAGTACACCACCGACACAAAGGGCCGGGCCAACCAGCGCCTAACACACCGTCTTTTCGGGGACGTTCAAACATGATTTCTTCAAAGGTGCGTTCAGACTTCAACCGGGTAAACTTGATCCCGGCATCCGTGAATATAATTTCAAGGCGGTCGATATGCTCCACCATGGCCGGAAACTCCATTCCGGTATCGCAATAGATCACTTCATCCAGGGGATATGTAGCGGGATCGGCCAGGTGCCGGGTCAGCCATTCCAACCCAAGGGCCGTGGAATCTTTGCCGCCTGAAAGGGACAGAACCCAATATTCAGGC
>JBCLQX010000125.1:0-333 GCA_041223805.1 Oscillospiraceae bacterium 44-34
GAGCCTGTCCCCGATAAGGATATGACCAAGAGTGCAGAGGCCCCCGCCGCCCCTGGCGATAAGACCAAGGAGGACAAAAGCCCTGCCGCCCCCGGTGAGAAGCCCAAGGAGGACAAGGCCCCTGCCGCTCCCGGCGATACGACCAAGGACGACAAGACCCCCGCCGTCCCTGGCGATAAGACCAAGAACGACAAGACCCCTGCCGCCCCCGGCGATACGCCCAAGGAGGACAAGGCCCCTGCCGCCCCCGGCGAGAAACCCAAGGAGGACAAGGCCCCCGCCGCTCCCGGCGAGAAGCCCAAGGAGGACAAGACCCCCGCCGCCCCCGGCGAG
>JBCLQX010000125.1:433-987 GCA_041223805.1 Oscillospiraceae bacterium 44-34
AAGCCCAAGGAGGACAAGGCCCCTGCCGCCCCCGGCGAGAAGCCCAAGGAGGACAAGGCCCCTGCCGCCCCCGGCGAGAAGCCCAAGGAGGACAAGGCCCCTGCCGCCCCCGGCGATACGCCCAAGGAGGACAAGGCCCCCGCCGCTCCCGGCGAGAAGCCCAAGGAGGACAAGACCCCTGCCGCCCCCGGTGAAAAGGATACACCTACCGTTGCCGAGCTGGAAGCCCAAGCGAAGTCCGGCCAACCCATTTCCCTGACTGACCTCGCCAATGCTGACAAAGCGGAGCGAGAGGCCCAAAAAGGCGGTACGGTAGAGACAGACCCTCCCGGTCAGGATAAGGGCGAAGCCCTGACCGCCGCCAAGGAGGGACCTGCCGGGACTGCTATCACGCAGATTTTTGAGAAGCGCCTCACGGCCCCTGACGAGGCGGCGCGGAAAACTCTGCCCACCCCGAAAGAGGGCGAGTCCTATTTCATCACCCTCCACCCGGCCTATCTGGAGAAATCCAGCTACAACAATTTTTCCGTGGATGTTGAAAGCGAGAACTTCAA
>JBCLQX010000126.1:0-973 GCA_041223805.1 Oscillospiraceae bacterium 44-34
CTGGCGGTCAATCACCAGATAGAACACGGACTCGTCCGCCGCCATGATAGTGAAAAATTCCTTGCCGTCCTGGTCGGTGGCGTTATCCACCATCGTCCCCTGCCCGTCCGGGGTAAAGGGGTTGGGCTCGGGTTCCGGCTCCGGCGCAGGCGTGGGCTCCACGGGGTCAAGCCCCTCCCACTCCGGGCCGCCCGTACCGTCCTCCCATTCCTCGCCGCCCCCGGCGTAGGCCGTGGTGGTGATGCCGCACAGCAAAAAAGCGGCGCACAGAGCCGCCGCCACTACACGATATTTTTTCAGTTTCATTCCGCGTCCTCCTTTTCCGGCCCGGCGGACTTCGGGACATTTTGTCCCAAAGCGTCCCCGGCCTTGATGCGCTGGAGCACCAGCGGGAGCTCCTCAAGGGAAATGCTCATGCCCCGCACGATGTCCACGATTTCCTCGTTCTCGGCCTCCTTGTGTTTCTGTTCCAGCTCTTTCAGCCGGGCCTGCTGGTCGCTGATTTTGGCCTTGACCTTTTCCATCTCGGCCATGATTTTTGCGCTCTTGCTTATCGCCATTGAAAACCTCCTTTTCATGGTAAACGCCCGTAGGCGTAGAAGTGGGCCTGCCAGTAACTGCTGTTTAAGTTGGCGTAGCTGATAGGGTCGCCACAGTGTATCATCATCCCGTCCCCCACATAGATGCCACAGTGGGAGACTCCCGGGGTGTCATAGGTTCCCTTGAAAAAAACCAAATCTCCGGGGCGGGGGGAGCTGGTGCGGGTGCAGATGTTGTAAAGCCCCTGGGCCCCCAGCCGCCCCACGTTCCAGCCGGAATGATTGACTACCCACGAAACAAAGCCGGAGCAGTCAAAGGACGTGGCCGGGGAGCTCCCGCCCCATACATAGGGATAACCGAGGTATTTCTCGGCCTCGGAGAGCATCGCCGCGAATGTTTCATCGTCCAGATATTCCCCCGGCACTTCGTAGCC
>JBCLQX010000127.1:0-970 GCA_041223805.1 Oscillospiraceae bacterium 44-34
CGCCGGTTCCGTCAAAATGCTATCACTTGACAGGTGTTTGAGGGCATACAAAAGCAAAAAATAGCTTTATAATGCCTTTATGCAATATTGGAGGGTTGAACTATGGCAACAGATAAACGGGTGTTCACCTTGCGCCTTTCAAATGAAGTATTTGACAAAATCGGTGTTCTTGCCACAGTTGAACACCGATCCTTGACCAACTATATTGAATTTGTTCTTTTGAAACATCTTGAAGATGTTGAACGGGAACAAGGGCCAATTCAAACCGACAAGACCGGATCAGAGGGTTGAAGTTATGTCCGTACTCAAACAAAAGAGAACCACCAGCAAGGCGGAGTTCATCAACACCGCATATCAGATTTATGTTGAAACGCTGAACTTCTTAACCCGCCTTTCCGCCCGGTATTCCCGGCTGATTGCGGAGCCTACCGCGAAGCTGGCCGGTGAGATTATCGACCACGCAGAAAAAGCCAACAGCATTTTCCCTTCCGATCCCCAACGGGTGGAAATGAGAAAGGCCCATTTACTTGAAGCAAGGGCTTCGCTGATGGCGCTGGATGTTCGGTTGACCCATTGTTATTTGATCTGTAATCAGAACCCGGAAGGATGCTTTACTACGGCGGCGGGAAAACCTGTAAAGCCCAAAGACGCTGAAGAAAAGCTGGAAAAAATGTCACAGAGCCTTGGGGAACTGATTGACAAAGAAAACGAACTTTTGAAAGGAGCTATTAAAAGTGTGGGACAGCGGTTGAAAAGTTAATTTCACTTTTTTGGGTGTGTAACTGTTAATGTGTCGTTCGGCGGTGTGGTGGTGGTGCCGTTCCCCTAATTACAACAACAACAATAACTTCCAATGCGTCTGGACGGACGGCAACAACAACAACAATAACGCTTACTATTCGGCGGGTGTGCGGCCCGGATTTTGCAAATATACACGGTTACATGGAGTAGCGGAAAACCGGCTTTTCAG
>JBCLQX010000128.1:0-968 GCA_041223805.1 Oscillospiraceae bacterium 44-34
GTTCCACTGCGAGATCACGCCGGAGAACGACCTGACCGTGAATATTCTTCGACTGGAGGTCGTCGAGAAATGAGTAACCCCAATGAAGTCGGAAAGGTGTTCAACCTGACCGGCAGCGGCGGAGGCAGCGGTTCCATCAAGCTGGAGAGCCTGGCTGTTACCAAGCCGCCCAAGAAAACGATCTATAAGTCCGGGGAGAGCTTCGACCCCACCGGAATGGTGGTGGAGGCGAGCTACGGCTTCGGCCTGACCTCGGAAGTGACCGGATATACCGTGACCCCCTCGGTCCTGACAGACGGCGTCACCGAGGTCACCATCACCTATACGGAGGGCCGGGCCACCAAGACGGCCAGCACTCCCGTCACCGTGGAAAAGGTCCTGGTCTCCATCGAGGTCACTACCCAGCCCACTAAAACCGTCTATCAGTACCTGGAGGGCTTCGACCCGGCCGGCATGGTCGTTACCGCCCATTTTTCGGACGGCTCCACGGCTCCCGCCACCGGATACACCCACTCCAGCGCCGCATTCTCCACTCTGGGTCAGCAGGCCGTCAGCTTGGACTACACCTACGAGGGCGTGACCAAGACCACCAGCCTGAATGTGACGGTGAAGGCCATTGAGGTACCCGTTCCCACGCAGAAGGACGCCCCCGCCTATGACGGCGGCTCCAAGTCCCCCGCCTGGAACGGGTATGACTCCGTCAAAATGGCCGTAGCCGGGACTACCGATGGCATCAACGCCGGCACCTACACCGCCAAGTTTACGCTGGTCTACGGATATTTGTTCCCCAACGGCACCAGCGAAGCCACGGTGGACTGGATCATCAGCCGGGCAGTCATTCCGGCGCTGCCCACCCAGAGCAACGTTCTGGCGGCCGACGGCACGCCCAAATCGCCCACCTGGGACGGCTACATCGTGGGTCAGCTCACTTTGGGCGGCGACCGGTTCGGCACTGAGGCCGGAGACTA
>JBCLQX010000129.1:0-968 GCA_041223805.1 Oscillospiraceae bacterium 44-34
CGCCGGTTCCGTCAAAATGCTATCACTTGACAGGTGTTTGAGGGCATACAAAAGCAAAAAATAGCTTTATAATGCCTGTATGCAATATTGGAGGGTTGAACTATGGCAACAGATAAACGGGTGTTCACCTTGCGCCTTTCAAATGAAGTGTTTGACAAGATTGGTGTTTTAGCGACCAATGAACACCGATCCTTGACAAATTACATTGAATTTGTGCTTTTGAAACATCTTGAAGATGTTGAACGGGAACACGGCCCGATCAGGGTTGAAGAAGCAGAATAAGGGATGAAACTATGTCCGTACTGAAGCAAAAGCGAACTACAAGCAAGGCGGAATTCATCAACACCGCCAATCAAATCTATGTCGAAACCCTAAACTTCCTGACCCGCCTTTCTGCCCGATATTCCCGCTTGTTAGCTGAACCGGTTGCAAAGCTGGCCGGGGAAATCATTGATCATGCGGAAAAGGCCAACAGCATTTTCCCTTCTGATATTCAGCGGGTGGAAATGAGGAAGGCCCACTTGCTTGAAGCACGGGCTTCCCTGATGGCGTTAGACGTTCGGTTGACGCATTGTTATTTGATTTGCAATCAGAACCCGGAAGGATGCTTTACCACGGCGGCGGGGGAAACCCGTGAAACCCAAAGACGCTGAAGAAAAGCTGGACAAGATGGCCCAAAGCCTTGGGGAACTGATCGACAAGGAAAACGAACTCTTGAAAGGAGCCATAAAGAGTGTTGGACAGCGGTTGAAAAGTTAAGTTCAAAAATTGGGTGTGCAACTGAAAATGTGTCGTTCGGCGGTTTGGTGGTGGTGCCGTTCCCCTAATTACAACAATACCAATAACTTCCAATGCGTGTGGACTGACGGCAACAACAACAACAATAACGCCTACTATTCGGCGGGTGTGCGGCCCGGATTTTGCAAATATACACGGTTACATGGAGTAGCGGAAAACCGGCTTTTCAG
>JBCLQX010000130.1:0-942 GCA_041223805.1 Oscillospiraceae bacterium 44-34
ACAAACCGTTTTCCGCCCTGTATCCGCCCCAAAAGTACCCAATCCCCTTTAATCAAGGCGTTGTGTACCTTGAATTTTTTCTTGCCTTTGTAATCGTGGTTGTGGGACGCGAAGGCCGGATCACCGGAACCACCCGCCCGGTTTAGGGTGATATGGCTCACCGTCATATCAACTTCAAAATCCGTTACATTCCGGGTCAGCACCAGCATTTTTTCCGTGTAGATAGATTTTTGATCCACCTGGATTTTCAGCGGGGAAACTGAAATCACTTGCCCAAACAACAGGTGAACCGGCTTTTGGGCTTCCACGGCTTCCACAGCGGCCCGCTTCACCACTTCAACAGGGTT
This sequence comes from Oscillospiraceae bacterium 44-34, assembly GCA_041223805.1. Classification (GTDB taxonomy): domain Bacteria; phylum Bacillota; class Clostridia; order Oscillospirales; family Oscillospiraceae; genus Lawsonibacter. Next base: position 348 of record JBCLQX010000130.1, read on the forward strand.
AGGCAATAAATTCACCCCCAATCAAGGATAAATCCATCATGTGTTCTTCCCCCCTGAAAGTATGGGTTACTTTCTCCACAACCAAAAATTGATTGGCGATAATGTCACCCAAGTTCAGGGATACCATAACGGCGCTTCCGGCCCGAATATCAGGACGGCCAAAAGCGTTCTTTACAGTCAGCTTCCGGGTTTTCTGATTGTATAGGCCCAACAGGGCATCCGCTTTGGCGGCGGCTCCGGTGGCACTCTGGATTTGTTCAAAGTATTGGAGAACACCCCATTGATTCATGTTTCCGCCGTCCTGGGCAATATACAATTCCCGCTTTCCGGTGGCTTCGTTGTTGAAGGCCAGCTTGATTTTGTTATAGGTCTGTTCATCAATGCTTGAACTATAATCAAAATTTTCAGCCGTTTCAGCGTCAATAAGCAAATCCGTTTTCAGGGAATTGATATTTTTCAGGGTCAGGCTTCCACAATCATCATAAAGAATGAACAGTTGTTTGGTTTGGCGCAAGGTTTCATCAAGGGCATTTTGCACCATATCAAACAGGGTTTGGTTTTCCTCCACAATGGTTTCAAAGGTGTATCCGGTATC
>JBCLQX010000131.1:0-913 GCA_041223805.1 Oscillospiraceae bacterium 44-34
CAGGTGCCGTTCTTCTTGTAATAGGCATTGACCGCTTTCATAAATTCCTGGGTCTGTTTCAGTTCCTCCAGCTTTTCCGTCAGCTTGGCGATGGCCTCCGGATCATCGGAGGAAATGGCGGTGTTATTCTCTGCCGCCTGCGCCCTGCGCTCATAATAGTCGGCTTTATCGGATGCCGCGACGGACTGGCGCATTTTATTGCCTGCCCTTTCGCGGTAGCGTGCGTCTGCCGCGCCCATAACCGGCTGGCCCGATGGAATTGCGCTAATCATATCCCAGGATTGCCTGGACAGCGCATCGCTTTGGGCGCGGGCCTTGTCCGCCCTTTCGCGAAGGCGGTCAATGCGTTCTTGTTTTTTCTGCTCGTATTCGTTCAAAAAATCATCCTCTCTGATAGTCCGGCATGAAAGATGGAAATGCGTCTCACGGTGAGACGCATTTCCGCTCTGTCTTATAATCAGCGGCCTTTCTTCCGCTTTTGAGGCTTTTTCTGCCCTTTCTGACGGTCTTTCAAGTGCTGCTCCAGCGTTTTGGGCGGCAGATCGTCAACGGCGATAATCACATTTTTGGGCGGTACGCCCTTAAGCATATCGCGGATTTCCTTGGACTTGTCCTGTTCCATCTCGGCCTCCTTTCTTGCAGCATCCTCAGCGGCAAAACGATGTTCCAACTGCTCCACATTCCAGTTATTCTTGAAACGGCCTAATGCGCTGTGTCCGAATTGGTCTAAAGCCCGCTTGTCCAGTTCACGCAGTCTGGCCCACAACTCCGGGTGATGACAGCGCAGATTTTTCAACTCGCCTATCCGCTGAAACGGACAGCACCAGCAGGAACAGCGGTGATAAATCTCATAGAGGCCGTTCCAGTCAAAGCCCCGGTCATAGCAGATTTTCAATGCCTGGGCCTCGGTGAT
>JBCLQX010000132.1:0-826 GCA_041223805.1 Oscillospiraceae bacterium 44-34
AGAATCTGTATTCACAAGAGGAAAGGGCTGTGATAGAATAGAGACATGGAAGAAAAGGTAAGAGAGTCGTACCCCAGCGACTTGACCGATGAGCAGTGGGAAGAAATCGCACCATTGTATACGGGGATGCGCAACTACACGTGGAGCAAACGGGAATTAACGGATGCTGTACTATATTTGGTGGATTCAGGGTGTAAATGGAGGCAGTTACCCCATGATTTTCCGCCGTATTCAACAGTACACAGCTTTTATCGCCGCGCCCGGATCAGTGGACTGTGGGATAAGATACTGGAGCATCTTGTAAAAAAGACGCGAAAAAATGCCGGACGCAAGGAGAGTCCAAGCTACGCGATCATTGATTCCCAGAGTGTGAAAACGGTAGCAGCCAGTGAAGAACGCGGAATTGACGGAGGAAAAAAACGAAAGGCAGAAAGCGGCACATCGTAGTGGATGTGCTGGGCTGTTTGCTGTCTGTTGTGGTACATGCTGCCAATATTCATGACACAAAAAGTGGAATATCTACCGCAAAACGAGCATATGAGCGGTATCCGTCTATCCTGAAGTTCTGTGCGGACGCTGGATACCGGGGCACATTTGTTTCTGATTTGAAAGAGCAGCTTAACCTGGATGTTGATATTTCAGAGAAAATCAAGCCCCATCAATGGGAGAAACTCCCTTGGCGTTGGGTCGTTGAACGCACCCTCTCTTGGCTCAACCACTCCAGACGTCTCAGCAAAGATTTTGAAATTTCCGTCTCTTCCGCTGAGACTATGGTCAAAATCTCCCATTTCCTCACCTTGCTCAAACGATTATGAATACAGGTTCT
>JBCLQX010000133.1:0-814 GCA_041223805.1 Oscillospiraceae bacterium 44-34
ATAATAAGAGTTATCCTCACCACGGAAGATGACAGATTCCTTCTTGTCACGCTTGAGTTTGCCTTGCTTGATGAGCTCTTCTTTCTCCGCCCGAATGCGTTCCAGCAAGACGGAGGCAGGTTCGTCAGCGGGGTCTTGGGGGACGAGTTGGCCTCTAATGGAGAGGTCAAGGATCTTCGTTTTCGCCAGTAAAATAATATCACGTGCCGTTGTACTTTCAGAATCTATCTGCTGAATCTGGGTCCATATGCAACTGAGTTTTTCCACAATTCTAATTTGCTCTGCCAGCGGAGGAACAGGGGTCAAGACGTTCTGAATATTATCCAGTCTGAAACTGTTCTTCATACCGCTTTGGGTTGTATAGTACTGATTTCGGCAAAAATCAGACATAAGAATATATGGAAAGTATTTGGTCTGTGCCTCTTTATGAAAACGAATCAAGCCTACATGCTGGTTAATGTATGCTTCTTCAAAATTAGCTGGAATTAGCCCCAACATACCAATCTCCGCTGTGATTGAAAACAGCAGATCATTTTCCGTTACACGAGTTCGTACACCTTCGGCATTATTGGGAAGATTTACTCTCTGGAGATTATCCATTCGTAGCTCGAAAGAGTCCCTTGAGAGATTACCCATACGAAGAAATATGCTTCCAGTGTCAGAATAGAATTGCGCCCAACCACGAGAACCACTTGTGATATATTCGCAAAGAGGGCCAATCTTACTCCATGCCCATCCCTCCGGCAACTCAAATGGTATCTCATTCTCGATACATTTCACGCTGCCGTTGGCGAACTTCTCATAATGTAAATTA
>JBCLQX010000134.1:0-748 GCA_041223805.1 Oscillospiraceae bacterium 44-34
GTCAAGGTCATGCACCGGACGTAGTCAATGGACTCCTCCATCGTTCTTCTCTTCTTTGACAAAAACGGCTTGTGCCATTTCGACTCCCATTTTGAAAGTGAGACCAGCGAATGCTCCAATCGAAGCGTCTGCTCTTTTACATGGATGAAATTTTCGACGCCGTCAAACAGCTCGGTTTCAGGAATCGTGATTTCCAGCATTTCCGGTCTCCTTTAATAGGGGTCAGGCCGGAGACAGCGTGTCAGAACTGTCGGGGAGGGCAGGAGTCTCAGCACTGGGCTCCTCATCCGTCTTGGCCGGGATGATGCCGGCGACGAAATCGCTGGCGGCCTGGGCGTTGGTGGCCAGCTCCATAAACAACTGGCTGTACGCCTCCGTCTGAACAAAGGCGTCGCGGACCTCCTGGTTCTTGATGAACCGGCGGCCATCGGGGGACTTCACGCCGTAGGACTTGAGGATGATGTCCTTCATCGTGTCGATGATCTGCCGGCCGTTCTGCGCCTGGACGACACGGTTAATCATCGCGGTGAGGCCGCCGTCCACAGAGAGCTCCAGCTCGGTCACCTCGGCCTGGGTCAGATTGAAGTAGTGATCCTCGGTGCGGGGATTGCCGTTGTAGTCGACAAACTTAAAGGTCTTTTTCAGCATTGGGAGATTCTCCTTTCAAAAATTAAAGAAAGCGGAGCCCTCGGTGAAGAGAGCCCCGCTTTGCAGGGTGCAGGGATGTTGCGCAGTAAATCAGCCGGCG
>JBCLQX010000135.1:0-721 GCA_041223805.1 Oscillospiraceae bacterium 44-34
AGATGGACCGCTTCTTTGGCTCTCTCCAAGAATCTGGTCAGCTTGGAGAAGTCGCCCTTTTGTCTGAACGTAATCATATGCCCTCCTGTTACAGCTTTTTGCAGTAGTCCAAAGAAACCCAGCCCACGCCGGATTTCAACTTGCCCCACTTCGTAGCGCCCTCACCCGTAGCCTCAGACACGATGGTGTAGACACCAGGAGCAATGGCCTTCTGGACGATAGCCGTGTTGGTGCCCGGCCCTTTCCGAATGCGCAGATCCGTAGCGGTGATACGAACCTTATACGGAACCTTGCTCTCGGGGATAGCCGGGGTTGTAGGAGCGAAGCTGACGCCCAATTTAGCATTCACCTTGGCGGCGATGTCACCCAGACGCTCGTAGATGTAGTCGCCGGGGCAGGCTTTATTAGCGAACCAGCGGTGGACCGTAAGATTCTGCTGAGCCACCCTGCCAACCAGCGTCTTATCGCCTTTCCACAGAAGCTGTTTGATGCCGTTTCGCCGGCAGATGTCGGTGCACAGCTCAATCAAGGCCGCCATAGCCTTATCAGTGATGGTATAGGGGTGCTTGGTGTCGCTGGCCACCTCGATGGTCACGGCCTGATAGTCGTTGGACGAGCCAGAAATGCCGTTTACCCGGATGGGATTGCCCTTTTTGTCGGTGCCTCCAGAACACCAGGAACGATCCTTCTCCTCGACGCACAGACCGATAGAGCCGTCATA
>JBCLQX010000136.1:0-706 GCA_041223805.1 Oscillospiraceae bacterium 44-34
CGGGACAAGGCCATGAGGCTGCTGGCCGAGCTGGACACCGGCAAGGGCGTCGGTCTGATCGAGCGGAAGAAGCAGGGCCAAGGCAAGCCCACCCGGATATATGTCAAGCGTTTCACCACACAGGAGATACCTCCCCAGCCTGAGAAGAAGCCGGAGCCTCCCGCGCCACCTCCTGGCGTCGAGTTTGCCGACGTGCAGAAGTCGGATTTTCCGACCTCAAGACGCCGCAAAAATCCACCTCAAGAAGTCGAGGAAACCGACCCTAATCAAACTAAAAGAAATCAACTTGATTTTATCCAGCCTGATCCATCCATCTATCCCCCAGCCCCCAGCGGGCGGCAAATGGGGATTGATCGATGCGAGGTGAGAGAGGAAGTCAAAGAAAATATCGAATATGAGCATTTACGGCAGGAGCTTCCTTACGACGATGTGGAGAGCCTTTTGGAGCTGATTGTGGACGTGTTGAGCAGCACGGCCTCCACCATACGGATTGGCGGTGAAGTCTTACCTGTGGATGCTGTCAGGCGGCGCTTTCGCCAGCTTGACAGCGAACATATCAAGTACATCATCGACTCCATGAGCCAGACCACCACAAAAATCAATAACATCCGGGCCTATCTGCTGACGGCGCTTTACAACGCGCCTATCACGATAGGCCCTTACTATTCCGCCGCCGTCCGGCACGATTTTGGTTAATGCGTCTCAC
>JBCLQX010000137.1:0-698 GCA_041223805.1 Oscillospiraceae bacterium 44-34
TGGCCTTGGGGTCTGGGGTGCCCTTGGGGGGCGCGTCGGGCTTCTTGTCCTTACTGTCCTTGGCGGGGGTATCGCCGCTGGCCTTGGGGGCGGGCACAGCCTTGGGCGGCTCGGCAGGCTTCTGGCCCTCGCTGCCCTTGACGGGGGTATCGCCGGTGGCCTTGGGGCCCGGCGTGTCCTTGGGCGGCTCGGCAGGCTTCTTGCCCTCACCATCCTTGGTAGGGGTGGTGCCAGTGGCCTTGGGGGCGGGCACGTCCTTGGGCGGCTCGGCGGGCTTCTTGCCCTCGTCAGCCTTGACGGGAGCGGTGCCGGTGGCCTCGGAGTCGGGTGCGGCCTTGGGCGGCTCGGCGGGCTTCTTGCCCTTGTCGGCCTTGGTGGGGGTGGTGCCGGTGGCCTTGGAATCGGGCGCGGCCTTGGGCGGCTCGGCGGGCTTCTTGCCCTCGTCAGCCTTGGCGGGGGTGGTGCCGGTGGCCTTGGGGTCGGGTGCGGCCTTGGGCAGCTCGGTGGGCTTCTTATCCTCGGTGGGCCCAGCAGGGGGCGGTTCGCCGGGGACAGGAGCGCGGAACGAACCAATCAGTGGGTTTTCCTTTTTGTTTGCCATAATGTATTCCTCCTCATTTCAGATTATGTCGAAAAATGCGTCTCAACTTGAGACGCATTTTCAACCGATATTAGGGGCCAAAATCATGCTGAACCGC
>JBCLQX010000138.1:0-689 GCA_041223805.1 Oscillospiraceae bacterium 44-34
ACCCATATTGGGGTTGAAATGTGTGAACCGGCCTGTATCAAGTACACGGGCGGCGCAACCTTCACCTGTTCCGATCCGGCCACCGCAAAGGCCGCTGTGGATCGTACCTACAAGGCCGCTGTGGAACTGTTTGCTATGCTGTGTAAGCAGTTCAACCTTGACCCTCTGAAAGATGGGGTGATCGTATCCCACAAGGAAGGTTGCGCCCGTGGCGTTGCGTCCAATCATGGTGATCCTGAACACCTGTGGAACCAGCTTGGGACGGGATACACCATGAACGGCTTTAGGGCCGCTGTAAAGGCCGCTATGGGGGCGGGGGGTGCAACTACCCCCGGAACCCCGGCAAAGCCCACCACGGCCCCGGAAACGGGGAAACTGACCCCTTACAAGGTGAGGATCACGGCCACTGATCTGAACATCCGCGCCGGGGCCGGAACCAACCACCCTTCCAAGGGGTATATCAAACCGGGGGTTTACACCATCGTTGAGGAAGCCACCGGCAAGGGGGCCACCAAATGGGGCAAGCTGAAAAGCGGGGCCGGGTGGATCAGCCTGGACTATGCCAAACGGCTGTAAATTCAGTGTTATCAGTTTGTTACTATTGACCCCGATTTTACCGGGTTCAAGCGGGTTGAAAACTTTGATATTTGGGCGCTGTTGAGCCTTGCGACACTGAAAAATTCATGGTA
>JBCLQX010000139.1:0-686 GCA_041223805.1 Oscillospiraceae bacterium 44-34
GCCCCGGGGTGCGACGGCGCGTTCTGTCTCTGCAAGGGCATGTCGACCCTGTACAGCGCAACCTGGGACGGCAGAAAGCGGGTGGTTTTTTCCTCTACCGTCTCTGCCTCATCCCAACTGAATCAGTTGGGGATGTCGTACTCCTATTTCGCTCTCTTAGAGGAGTGAGCAAAGGGGAAACCCCCGGACGAGGAATCGTCCGGGGGTTAAGCTGTTTGTAAAAAAGGTTCAGGTGGAAGGCATTCCAGCGGCTGTGCAGATCGAGCAACCAGCCTGGCCAGGCTTGCTGTTGCCAGAGTTATAAGTTTCGTGGCTGTCACCGCACACGCTGCAAACGCATTTGCCGGTGTTGTCAGTTCCACCGCTGCCGCTTTCATCGGTACCAGCAGCATACTGGTGAGCGGCCAGATCCTTCTTGTCGTTCCCATTTGCAACGACAGTCGTACCCGCACTATCGAGCCAGCGCTTATCAGCCTCATTACAACCAGCGACTCCACACTTATAAACAGGCTTTTGGCCCTTTGTTGTACAGGTAGAGTTGGTCTCTGTCACACTGTCGTCCAGTGTAAAGGAGCCGTGGACGTGGGCCGGCGCGGGAGCGGCAACGGCAGTGACGAACAGGCCCACGACCTCGTCGTCGCCGTTGATGTAGGCGCTGACGGTGATGGTGTAGTCCCGGTCAAAGG
>JBCLQX010000140.1:0-667 GCA_041223805.1 Oscillospiraceae bacterium 44-34
ACCGGCCCTTCAAGCCGGGATCACGGGTTCAAATCCCGTACACGCTACCATTGGCGGAAGGTTGCCATTGTGTTTGAAGGTGGGGCAACCAGGGCAAAGGTGGAAGAAGGTTCCTTTGCCACAATGATTTTGAAGGGAGGGCTGGCCCCGTGAAAAGTGCTGACTATTGGCGGGGCCGGTTCTCCCTGCTGGAAGATGCCGCCCACGTCCGGGCGGATCAATGTGTGGATGGCCTGGAAGCCATTTATCGGGATGCTGAAAGATCGGTTCAGGCTGATCTTGAACGCTGGTATGGCCGATTTGCCGCCAATAACAATGTAAGCCTGTTTGAAGCCCGGAAAATGCTGACCACCGGCCAACTGGAAGAATTTAAGTGGAATGTGGATCAGTATATCAAAATTGGGCAACAGGCCAATCTTTCCCCGGAATGGCTGAAAAAGCTGGAAAACGCTTCCGCCCGGTTTCATATTAGCCGCCTTGAAGCGGTTCAGATGCAAATTCAACAGCAAATTGAACTTTTGTATGGAAATCAGGTTGATAGCATTGATTCCCTGTTGAAAGAAATTGTTTCCAACGGCTATACCCAAACGGCCTATGAAATCCAAAAGGGCCTTGGGCTTGGGTGGGATATAACCGCCCTGGATCAGAAAAAACTTGAAACTTTACT
>JBCLQX010000141.1:0-656 GCA_041223805.1 Oscillospiraceae bacterium 44-34
TTGTGGAACATTCCACACTCCGGGTCTGTGGTGGATACCGTTACTGTTTTCTGCTTTCTTGCCGCTTTCTTCCTCCGAATCTGCTTCTTTTTTGAGGTGTTGTCCCGCTTCTTCCCTCCCTCTTTGGGTGGTTCGTCTTCATCATCCAGTGGCTTTTTTCCATGAGCCTCCCGGTCCGCGTTTACTTCCGCCAGCAGTTCTTCCTGGTATCGTTTTGCTGCTGCCGGTACTTCCTGCTTCATTTTCTTCTTCAGATTTGCGCTGGCTTTGATGTGTGTCCCATCTATAAATACCGCCGCCGGGGTCAGTGCTCCCGCTGTTCCCGCCTCTTTCAATATCCACTGAAACACCAACTCTATCGTTTCCGGAGTGTACCGGCGCCGGAAGTTGTAGCTCACCGTGGAAAAATGGGGCAGCTCCTCACTCAGTGTGTATCGCAGAAACCACCGGTATGCTATATCTGTCTGGGCTCTGCGCAGCGTTCCCCGCAAAGAGGTATTCCCATCCAAATGCTGCAGCAATACGATTTTGAACAGCACCACTGGGTCGATGCTCCGCCGGCCCTCTTCTTCGCTGTACAACGGCTCCACGATCTTGTACAATTTCTCGAAATCTACCGCTGCATCCACCTGCCGCAATAGATGTTCCGCTGGCAC
>JBCLQX010000142.1:0-620 GCA_041223805.1 Oscillospiraceae bacterium 44-34
TGGCCTTGGGGTCTGGGGTGCCCTTGGGGGGCGCGTCGGGCTTCTTGTCCTTACTGTCCTTGGCGGGGGTATCGCCGGTGGCCTTGGGGGCGGGCACAACCTTGGGCGGCTCGGCAGGCTTCTTGCCCTCGCCGTCCTTGGCGGGGGTGGTGCCGGTGGCCTTGGGGGCGGGCACAGCCTTGGGCGGCTCGGCGGGCTCCTGGCCCTTGCCGTCCTTGGCGGGGATAGTGCCGACAGCCTTGGGGTCGGGCGCGTCCTTGGATGGTTCGGCAGGCTTCTGGTCCTTGCCATCCTTGGCAGGAGTGGTGCCGGTGGCTTTGGGGTCAGGCGCACCCTTAGGCAGCTCGGCGGGCTTCTGGTCCTCGCCGCCCTTGGCGGGGATAGTGCCGACAGCCTTGGGGTCGGGCGCGTCCTTGGATGGTTCGGTGGGCTTCTGCTCCCCAATGGCCCCAGCAGGGGGCGGTGTATCGGGGACAGAAGCGCGGAACGAACCAATCAGCGGGTTGTCTTTTTTGGTTGCCATAATGTGTTCCTCCTCATTTTAGATTATGTCGAAAAATGCGTCTCAACTTGAGACGCATTTTCAACCGATATTAGGGGCCAAAATCATGCTGAACCGC
>JBCLQX010000143.1:0-611 GCA_041223805.1 Oscillospiraceae bacterium 44-34
CGGTGATAAATCTCATAGAGGCCGTTCCAGTCAAAGCCCCGGTCATAGCAGATTTTCAATGCCTGGGCCTCGGTGATACCCCATTCAACAAGGGGGTAAATCTCATCCTTTATGCGGGCCGGTTCATCTGCCGCTATGCCAACATAGTGCAGGGAGTTCTTTTCCTTTTTCAGCCGGTTGACCTCTTTGGCGATCAGATGGGTCTTGAGCTGGCCGGTACACCAGCGCACACGAATACCCGGCCAGCCGTTCCCATAGGGCGGTACACCCAGCTTCGCCCGGTTTTCAAGTGTTTTCGGTTTTTCTTTCGGCTGGTCGAACATAAGCCATTCAAAACCCTTGGGGTGGCGCAGGATCGTCAGGTGGATGCCGCGCTCCTGATACAATACCTGGTCGATTTTGTCCCAATGGCGGTACATTTCGGGAAATTCCATGCCTGTGTCCGCCGTGAGAACGCAGTCAATGGGCATCCCGGCCTCCAGCATAAGCAGGAGCATGGCCGTCGAGTCCTTGTTATGGAAAGCTTTCCATAATAAGGATAATGAAAAGAGATACAAAATGAAAAGTTACCTCCAAAAAGATTGAAAAATAGCGAGTTGATGAGGGAAAAA
>JBCLQX010000144.1:0-581 GCA_041223805.1 Oscillospiraceae bacterium 44-34
TACCGATAAACAAAAAAAGCCGCCCCCGGTGTTACCAGCACCAGAAGCGGCAAGGAACCACATTGGACAGGTGATCCAACGTAGCGCCCACACAACGCTATTATAACACCTGCCCTTGGGTTTCTGCAACCATTTTTGAAAGGACAGGTGATTAAGATCAGATTACCGAACGGCTATGGAACGGTTGCGCGGTTGTCCGGCAAACGCCGCCGCCCGTACATCATCAAGAAAACCAGGGGTTGGAAAGACAATGGGCAACCAATCTTTGAGATTATCGGCTATGCGGCCACACGGGAAGAAGGGTTGACACTCTTATCCGAATACAACCGTGATCCATGGGATGTTGACCGGGCTAAAATCACCCTGCAACAGCTTTTTGATCTCTGGAAAGAGAAAAAGGCCCCCAAGCTGGGCCAATCCAACCGGGCTTCCCTCTGTTCATCGTTCAAGCATTGTTCAGGGCTTGTGAACTTGCCCTATAAGACAATCAAGGCTTACCAAATGCAAGAAACGATTGACGGTTGCGGCAAGGGGTACAGTACACAGGCGGCAATCAAAAACCTTTGGGGCCATCTTGACCG
>JBCLQX010000145.1:0-567 GCA_041223805.1 Oscillospiraceae bacterium 44-34
CCGACCAGGACGGCAAGGAATTTTTCACTATCATGGCGGCGGACGAGTCCGTGTTCTATCTGGTGATTGACCGCCAGCGGGAGACGGAAAACGTGTACTTCTTAAACGCCGTCACTGTGGCCGATTTGATGGCCCTTGCGGAACCCTCCCCGGAGGCCGTCCCCGAACCGCTCCCGGAGCCGGAACCCGAACCTGCTCCCGAGCCGGAGCCCGAGCCCGAGCCGAAAAAATCCGGCGGGGCGGGGACGCTCCTGCTGGTGCTGGCGGTGCTGGCCCTCGGCGGCGGGGCCGGGTGGTACTTCAAGATTTACCGCCCGAAACAGCAGGCCGCCGCTCCCGGCGAGGATTTTGACGAGGCCGGGGAATACGGCGAGGACTATGGCGGCGGTGAGTATGACGACCTCCCCCCGTGGGATGAGGAAGAAGAAGAGGAGGACGGAGAATGAATTTCACATCGAACCCTTTGGAACGGGAAATGAAACGCCGCCCACGGCCCCGGGCTCCCCGCCCGGAACAGCCCCGGGAGGGCTCCCGGTGCTGTGGCTGTCCCTACTGGCGCGGCATCCC
>JBCLQX010000146.1:0-544 GCA_041223805.1 Oscillospiraceae bacterium 44-34
TAAAGAAAGCGGAGCCCTCGGTGAAGAGAGCCCCGCTTTGCAGGGTGCAGGGATGTTGCGCAGTAAATCAGCCGGCGGGCGGAACTTCCTTGAAGAACTCGATGACCTCCTCGGGCATCGGCAGCCGGGACTCGATGGCGGCGTTATCGCCGTCGGCATCCTTGCCGTAGATGATGTCCTCGAAGGCGGCCAGCTTGGCCTTGTCGGTCTTGGTGGAGTCGATGGTCATGTGAGCAGTGGCCTTGTAGCCGGGAACGTTCACAGGGGTAGTGGTCATCGACCAGCTCATAGCGGTAGCCTCAGGGCTGTCGTTGACAGTCTGGCGGTTCTTCTCGGAGGGAGACGCCTGGGCCCCGTAAACCAGATGGAGCTTATAGCCGTAGTTCTGGCCGACCACATCGTTGCCGATCAGGGTGCGGTAGGACAGGCCGAACATCTTGCGGTTCTGCTGGCCGATGGTCACGCCCGGGGCGACCTCGGCGGAGCCGTCGCACTCCTCGAACTCGGGGGGATAGGTGTAGGCCTCCACGGTGGCGCCGAAGTC
>JBCLQX010000147.1:0-532 GCA_041223805.1 Oscillospiraceae bacterium 44-34
GGTGCCGGGTCAGCCATTCCAACCCAAGGGCCGTGGAATCTTTGCCGCCTGAAAGGGACAGAACCCAATATTCAGGCCGGGGGTTGGTTTCAGATTTTGCCATTACCAGTTCCCCCAATACAGATCAACCAGCTTGTGGGCCTGTTCCGGCCCGATTTCCTGAACCCACTTTTTCCGGGCATCAGCGGCGGCTTCCTTCTTGTCAAATTCTTCCGCCGAAAAATCCCGCTCAAAGGTGTTGGGGCTGAAGTACATGGTCAGACAGTTTCCACCGCTGTTGTCGGAAATGGTCAGCTTGATACAGCCGTTGCGGGTGAACCAATCGTTTTCCACCTTGATTTCCAGCCCTTCTGGGCCAACCGGGGCGGAAAAAATCACCGCCCCATTGTTACCGGTGGGGCCGCTGATCAGTTTGGGGGACATGGGGATCACCCGCTGAATCAGCGTCAAGGCCGTTTTCTTGGTCAGCTTGCAGGGTTTCCACATCCGTTCATCACTCCTGTTCCTCAAAGGTCAGTTCACAATCACCACA
>JBCLQX010000148.1:0-526 GCA_041223805.1 Oscillospiraceae bacterium 44-34
CCGGAGGAGATTCTGTATGACAATATGTCCCCGCAAGGGGGATGCGATGGCTCTAAGCGGCAAAGCCGCTAAGAGCCATCCAAAAGCAGGTGGTCATCAAGCGGCTTTTGAAGCAGGAGGACTCCACACTAAACCGGCAGTTTGAGGACTTTGCGGGATTCTATGGGTTCAAGCCAATTCTGTGCCGGCCATATCGGGGTCAGACAAAGGGGAAAGTAGAGCGGACGGTGCAGTTTGTCAGAGATAATTTCATGGTGGGGATCAAGTACAACAGTCTGGCGGACTTGAACGGACAGGCCCTGGCCTGGTGCAACAAGGTCAATGGCAAGGTTCACGCCACCACCAGCGAGGTTCCTTTTGAGCGGCTGAAAAAGGAGGGGTTGAGCCCCCTCTCCCGTGAGTACATCATCGACAAGATCAATCTAAGGCGGGTGCAAAAAGACTGCCTCATCTCATACGCCGGCAATCAGTACTCCGTGCCCGCGGAGTACGTCGGCAAAGATGTGGCAGTCGTAGCCCTCGACAG
>JBCLQX010000149.1:0-518 GCA_041223805.1 Oscillospiraceae bacterium 44-34
TCCAACATCGGTAAATTCACAAACGCCGGCGTCAAGCTGGACGACGCCGTGGCCGCCATCCAGGGCGTCAGCAATGTAGCTGCTGTTTCCGGCGCTAACGCCAACGAGGCTTCCCGGGCCATGTATAACTTTGCCCAGGCGCTGTCGGCGGGCTATGTTAAGCTGATTGACTGGAAATCCATTGAGAATGCCAATATGGCGACGGTGGAGTTTAAGACACAGCTCCTCGAAGCCGCTGTTGCGGCAGGAACTGTCGAGAAGTCCGCGGACGGCATGTACAAGGTCCTCACCAAGAACGGGCAGGGCGGCGTAATGAAAGAGACCATTGACGCTACCCACATGTTCAACGACAGTCTGGCCTACCAGTGGATGACCACCGAAGTTCTCACGGAGACGTTGAAGGACTACGCCGATGAAACGACCGACATTGGCAAGAAGGCTTTTGCCGCCGCTCAGGATGTAAAGACCTTTTCTCAGTTGATGGATACGCTTAAAGAAAGTGCGCAATCCGGATGGGC
>JBCLQX010000150.1:0-515 GCA_041223805.1 Oscillospiraceae bacterium 44-34
GCTTTACAACGCGCCTATCACGATAGGCCCTTACTATTCCGCCGCCGTCCGGCACGATTTTGGTTAATGCGTCTCACGGTGAGACGCATTTTGGGGAGGGAAAAAAGATGCCCGAACACACGATAACGACAGATTGCGTCTGGAGAAATTGGCTAGGCGGAACGGTAGGCGGCCTGCCCTTTGCCGCAAAAATCTGTGATGTCAATTCCCCGGACGGTATTGACAATGGGCGTGTCCTCAAGCTGTTTCTGTACGCGGAGGACGGTGAACAGGAGATCGCCGCCTACGAGCGCGGCTGGTCAATCTATCCGACTGGCAAGCAAGAGGCCAGCATGGATGCCCTGATCGCCTACTGCGCCACGCTCCCCCCGGCGGATGACTGGCACATCCGGACAGACGGGGAAAACCCAACCTTGAGTTAGAAAATGCGTCTCACCGTGAGACGTATTTTTTAGCAAATATTTTTAATCAGGAGGACTATAAATGGCAAATGAAATCAGCAAAACCCCGACCCA
>JBCLQX010000151.1:0-515 GCA_041223805.1 Oscillospiraceae bacterium 44-34
GCTTTACAACGCGCCTATCACGATAGGCCCTTACTATTCCGCCGCCGTCCGGCACGATTTTGGTTAATGCGTCTCACCGTGAGACGCATTTTTTGGAGGAAAAAAAGATGCCTGAACACACGATAACGACAGATTGTGTCTGGAGAAATTGGCTGGGCGGGACTGTGGACAGCCTGCCCTTTGCCGCGAAAATCTGCGACATCAATTCCCCGGACGGCATCGACAATGGGCGCGTCCTCAAATTGTTTCTGTACACGGAGGACGGCGAACAGGAACTCGCCGCCTATGAGCGCGGCTGGTCAATCTATCCGACTGGCAAACAAGAGGCCAGCATGGATGCCTTGATCGCCTACTGCGCCACGCTCCCCCCAGCGGATGACTGGCACATCCAGGCAGGTGGGGAAAACCCAACCTTGTGTTGAGAAATGCGTCTCACCATGAGACGTATTTTTTAGCAAATATTTTTAATCAGGAGGACTATAAATGGCAAATGAAATCAGCAAAACCCCGACCCA
>JBCLQX010000152.1:0-513 GCA_041223805.1 Oscillospiraceae bacterium 44-34
GGCCACGGAAAACATTATACCGAGTGGACAGCGGAAAAACAAGGGCGAAAAATCGTGATGGCCGGGGTCATGCAGGATATTGACGCCGCCATCGGGGAGAGCTTTACCTTTGACTCCTTCCTTGCCGCCCTGCGGCGGCAGGGCTATACCATTAAATATGGCTCGAATGTGAAGCATACCGCCGTCCAGCCCCCAGGCGGGGACTATGTATTCCGGCTGGACAGCCTGGGCGACGGTTACACCGAAGCCCACATCCGGGAACGGCTGGCGGCGGCGCGGCGGGGCGAACCCTACGAACTGCCCCTGCCGCCGTCTGCGCCGCCCATACCGCTGGTACGCCCCATTCCCCAGGTAAAAAAACGTTATACCGTTCGAGGGGACGCTGTCCCCCGTCAGCCGCGCCGGAAAGTGCGCGGCTTTCGTGCGCTCTATCTGCGTGTCAATGCCAATTTGAAATTGTAAGAAAACGCCGAAGAAATTTTGTAGTTTTTCGGCGGGGGGGGTAACAAAACT